>NZ_JANRKL010000188.1:0-52212 GCF_033763495.1 Haliscomenobacter sp.
CAGTGTTGATACCACTTGCTTTCGATGTCTTGAGGGGTGTAACGTGTGGACAAGGACATAAGTATGAGATTAAAATACGTCAATTTGATGCTTCAACAAGTCTTCGATGGTTTCGCGTTCCCGAATCAGGTAATCTTTTCCCTGATAAATCAACACTTCGGCAGGGCGAAGGCGGGAATTGTAATTGGAAGACATGGAGTAACAGTAGGCTCCGGCATTGTGCAGGCACAACACGTCGCCAATGGCAATTTCCGGGATTTCCCGATTGCTGGCAAAGGTATCCGTTTCGCAGATGTAACCCACTACATTGTAGGTTTGCTTTTTGCCCTCCGGGTTGGAAATATTGCTGATGCGGTGGTAGGAGTCGTAAAACATCGGCCGGATCAGGTGGTTGAGTCCCGAGTCAACCCCGGCAAATACAGTGGTAGCACCGTGTTTAACCACGTTTACGGTAACCAAAAACGATCCCGCTTCGCTCACCAAAAACTTACCTGGTTCAAAAACCATGGTCAATGGGCGGCCATATTCTGCGCAAAAAGTATTGAACTTGGCGGACAGTTTTTCACCCAATTCTTCGATGTTGGTTTCCAGATCATTGGGCTTATAAGGCACTTTAAACCCACTACCAAAGTCAATGTAGTCAAGATCGGGGAATTCCTTGGCCAGGTTGAGCAAAACATCTGCACCGGCCAGGAAGGCTTCCGGGTTCAGGATATCCGAGCCGGTGTGCATGTGCAAGCCCTCCAATTTCATCCCAGTACTTTCCAATACGCCCTGCACTAAAGGCATTTGGGTATAGGAAATCCCAAATTTGGAGTCGATATGACCAACGGAAGTTTTGAGGTTGCCTCCCGCCATAATGTGCGGATTGATGCGCACACAGATGGGGATGTGTGGATAAGTTTCACCAAAGCGTTCGATGGCTGGAATGTTGTCCAGATTGATGCGTACACCCAAGCCTACGGCCTCTTCTATTTCGCTAAAGTTTACTCCGCTGGGCGTGTAAAGGATATTTACTGGTTCAAACCCTGCCCGGATGGCGATTTGCACCTCCTGAATGGACACACAATCGACAGTGCTGCCCAATTGTTTGATAAATTTCAGGACGGAGATATTGGTCAGCGCTTTACAGGCGTAGCTGATTTTGAGTTTTTCTACCTGAAAGGCAGCTTTGAGGCGATTGTACTGACGCTCAATGATGTCTGCTTCATAAACATAAAGTGGAGAACCATATTTTTCAACCAGCTTTAGTGGATTGATGGCCCCGCCGAGCAGGAAATGGCCGTTTTTGTAGTCCATTGGTTTATTTTTGCCAATTTTGGAGGGCAAATATCGGCAAAAACAAGGATAATTTGTGTGTTTTTGAAAATTATTACTGGTTTAAATCATCGGGGTTGATGCCTAATTCCCGGAGTTTTTGGGCTAGCATTTCAGCACGGTGTTTTTCAGACTCAGCCCTTTGTTTTTCCGCTTCAAGCTCCGCCTCCATGGTCTTCGCTTTTGATTGCAATTCAAGCCAATCCTGATAAGCCAAAAAAGGTTTCCCCTGAGGATCTCTAATCTCCAGTTCCGACTCACCGTCCCAGTGGAAGCTGATGCCTAAAAGTGGACTGGTCCAATTTCCCAATTCTGATTCGCTTAAATCAAGCAAAGCACCTTGAGTATCTTTTCGAACACAGCCGTTAAAAGTAAAATGCTCAGGATCGTACACATAGTATTCCAGAACGCCGTATTGTTCATAAAACAACAACTTTCGGCTCATTTCAAGTGGGCGATTGCTCGGTGAGAGGATTTCAAACACCACTTGTGGCGCAATATTTCCTTCTTGCCACTGTTTGTAAGAACCACGTTTCCCTTTGGGGCGCCCTAATGCAACCATTACATCGGGGGCTAGACGAATCGTATTATCCCCTTCCACCGGGTACCAAAACAAGTCAGCTGCAATAAACACATCATCGCGATTCAGGAATATAGATTCAAGTCCCTGTTTAATGAGAACGATCCATTCGTACTGTAAGGTGTTTTCTGCCATCGGTTGACCATCTGATTCCGGGTAGAAAACTTTCTTTTGTTTAGTCGCGGGTAATTGCATGGTCTGCATTTTCCTCAAATTTAAAATTTTCCGACCAGAAAAACAAACCCTTGCTTGGGCTTGAATTAAAAATCAATTTGTTTGTAAAAATATAAAAACAAAAAATAAATTGCAAATATTTTTTTTCATTGTTCACGCCAAAAATCAGTGTAAATTGCATCTAGTATATATTCGCATTCTTCTTCCTTGGCTAAATTGCTTTTTGTGAGCGAAAAAGATCTCATAAATGCCTGTCGTCAGCGTGATCGGAGGGCTCAGCAAGCCTTGTACGACCGCTTTGCACCCAACATGTTTGGGGTGTGTAAGCGTTATGTCAAAACCCAGGAAGATGCCGAAGATGTACTGATCGAAGCGTTTTTCAAAGTACTCACCAACATCGAGCAATACAAAGGAGAAGGCAGTTTTGAAGGATGGATCCGCCGCATTGTAGTCAATGAATCTTTGATGGCGCTGCGCAAAAGGGTCAATTTCAGCCAGGTGTTGGAACTTACTGATGTTGACATTCCCGTTACCACCTCTGCTTTGCAGGACTTAGTCGCCAGGGACATTTTGAATCTCATCGACATCCTCCCCATTGGTTACCGGACCGTTTTCAATTTGTATGTCTTGGAAGGCTACAAACACCGCGAAATTGCCCAAATCATGGGCATTAGCATCAATACCTCCAAGTCACAATTGATTTTGGCCAAAAAACGGCTCAAAAATTTACTCGAGCAAATTCGCTACCCCGGTATCGAACTATTCGACATTGAAGAAGAAGAGGAAGAAGTTGTGGAAGCCCCAGAAAAAATAACTACCAAGCCATGACACCAAATAGAGATCTCAGCGAGTTGTTTAGACAACAGGCCTCCAAGGTGCAAGAGCGCCCAGGGCCTAGTGTATGGCGACGTTTATCACGCCGCTTGGATGCTCATGAACGCTGGAATAAAGTAGCCCTGCGCATTTCTACGCAGGTCGTGCTATTCTTTTTATTGTTGCTTGCCATTGTTGGGCCCGTGTTGATTGGTGTATCCCTTGAAGAGCAAAGACGTGCTGAGCTACGCAACCCACCAGTAATTTTGCAGGTTTTATCTCAAGAAGATACATTGCCGGAAATGCGCCGCTTTTTGGCTTTACCTTCAGGGGTGGCAGGCGATACAATCCACGTTCAAATAGGGGATTAATCCTCCCGGAAAGGATGTCGTGGCACCCATTCTTCTTTGGGCTCACCGAAACGAACGGCAGCAGGCAGGATAAAATTGAGCAGTGGATTGGTATGTTTGAGGTAAATGTAGGTTTTTTGCGCCAGTGCGCCTACTGAACTTTTGATTTCCAGCGCTGTACGTGCAAAACAGATTTTTTCACAACGCAAAACGATGCCCTGTTCTATCATTTTGTACAACATACTGAGGTACAACTGATACTCCCGATTGGCTTGGGGGTCAAAACCTAAAAAATTGGCATCCAGCTCCTTTCCATTGCGAATGGTGGTATAAAAGCCCAACAAACGCTCTTTTTCAAAACAAGCCGTCAGACAAAAATCGGCACCCAGTTGTTCTTTGAGCTGAGCAAAGTAGTTTTTACCAGCCCACAACATGTTGAAATCTGCTTGTTCAACCACGGAATGGTGCAATGCATTCAGGTCATCGGCAAAGAGTTCGATTTGCCGCAAATCCAGTTCTTTGAAGATGATGCCTTCTGTTTTTTTGAAGGCTCGTCGGGCCCTTACACGGTATTTGGAACTCATCGCGTTGAGGTAGTCTTCAAAGGATTTCCAGGCGCGCGGTAAGTCCATACACATGCTGGGCTGAAAGTCTACTGCGTGGTAACCGGCCGTTTCTAAGGGGTGATCGTGCTCAAAACAATCCCTGGCCATCAGGATTTGAATTTTTTCCTGCCGGGCGAGGCAGTTCAACACCTTAAGGGTAGCGCTTTGCAGGGCAGGAACTTCGTGCTCTTCAGCCTTCCACCATTGGTTGAATTGCCCCGTCAAAAACATATTCCCCCAAATCATAAAACGGTACTTGCCCCAGCTGGCCAGCAATAACTTGAGTCGATCCCAAAAGTCTTTGATCTCACCATGGCGCAAAGAACGAATGCTATGTGCGGCACTAACAGTAAGCAGCTGCAAGGTAATGCCGCCAATCGGTTGGCCGTCTTTGAACATCAACAAATACCTAAAATCCAGACCATGTGTTTTCGCACTTTCCAATGCTTGTAAATAATGGGTTTGTACATATAAATTGTCAGAGGCCAACCATAGCGCTTCCACTTGTTGAATACGATCTGTATAAATCCATTCAAAACCTTCTGCTGCGATTTTTTGGCCAAGCGGAAAAGGTTTTGCCTTGGAAGGGTAAAAAAAAGAATGGATGGTGCAACGAGAAGGAGACTCCAAAGTGTCAGAGCTGTTCATGGGCGAAGAATTCGGGTAATTTGAATTATTGAGCATAATTGAAACTGTGGTAGTTTGCCAGATTAAGGCCTGTTGTTGAACCGGTTATAGCGCCCACTTTTCAATTTCAGCTAGGGCCGCCTTTTCATCTTCCCAGCCCAAAACTTCCACCGTTCCATAACCTTGGTAATGTACAAACCAGGTTTCGATGATCCGTTTGGCTGCGTCGTATTCTAACATAAATTGCTCAAAATTGGTTGCATGGATAACTCTTAAAGCTGGATCGGCTGGTACCCCAATGATTTTGGTGTCGTTTTCCCCCTCATCGATCATCTTCAAAACTGCGATGGGGATAAATTCCTGTACAGTGCCTACAGCTACGGTTTCTGCGATGATGATGACATCTAAGGCATCCCCATCTCCTCCACGGGCTTCATCCATGTGGGTGGAGGGGATAAACCCGTAATTGCCCGGGTAAGGTAAAAAATTGACCACCCTGGCTTTGCCGTCTACCAGTTCGGCGACATACTGCCCATCGGGCTGAATTTCCAACTTGCGGTTAGTGCCTGCTGGTACTTCTATTACAGCATTGAATCCTTTTTCGCCGCGCAGAGGCAGTTTTTTCACATCTTTCATAGTAAGACTAGGCTTATTTTCCTGTTTGCAAGCAAAGGTACTGATGATCAACAAAAAAATGGTGACGCCGTACATTTGTTTCATGCTAAAGAGCTTTATTTTGGGAATGTTGGACAATTTTCCACAACACGTCTAAGTACAGCGGCAAATGAGCACTTATTTTTCACCGCCTCTAAAGAAAGTAAAAACATTCAGGATTATTGCTGCGTTGTGAAACAAGTTTAAACCGATGTCCGATGTTCACCAAACGCTACTTTTACCTTTTACCCATTTTGGCCCTTTTGCTCTACAGCTTTGACAAAGATGAATGGGCGGAGCCAAATGACCCAGAAATTCCGGTTGGTACTTCGGTTTTACCGACAAACATTCAAAACACTGAAGGTGACCCCGCCAAAGGTTGGGATTTTTTGCGATATGGCAATTTTATTGGGGGAGGAATTCCTTTGTCCATTTACTCGTCCTTTAAGAGGAATTTGAGTGATGAAAATTTGTTGCAAAGAGAAGGCCCCAGCGCGCAACTTCCTCCCGGTTTTAATGCCTATACCAATGAAGCGGGAGTACAAATAGCCAGTGGGCTAACCTGCTTTGCCTGCCATTCCGGAAAAGTTAAGGGGCAATACATCCCGGGTCTGGGCAATAACACCCTGGATTTTACAAAAAACAGCAGTGCCTTATTCAATCTGGTGGCAATGGGAATCCGCAATAAGTATGGTAAAAAATCTGAAGAATGGAAAGCTTTTGAGCCATTTATGCGGGGCGGCAAAGCTACAGCCCCATACATTGTTATGCCATTCCGGGGCATCAATCCCGCCTTTGCACTAGAACAGGCGAGTGTAGCCCATCGTCAGGCGGCCAACTTGAGCTGGAACAATGGCGAAACTACCTTTGACATTCCCCAAACGGCCATTGGTTCGGATGTTCCACCACTGTGGTTGGCCAAAAAAAAATATGCATTGTACTACAACGGAATGGGGCGGGGTGATTTCACCAAATTGTTGATGCAGGTGTCGGTTGTGGCAGTAGAGGATACCTCCACCGCCCGCCAGATGAACGGCAATTTTAAGGATGTGATGGCCTGGTTGCAAAACCTGGAAGCGCCCAAATTTCCTGGTGCAATCGATGCTCCTCTGGCGGCCAAGGGGCGGAGGGTTTATGCGCAAAATTGTCAGGCCTGTCATGGGCGTTATGGCGAAGAGCCTAGTTATCCCAATTTGTTGGTTGAACTAAAAAAGGTGGGGACTGATTCAGCTTATGCCAATTATTTCATGGAAAACATTGCTTTTAGCAATTGGTACAATCAAAGCTGGTATGCCCAATCCAGTCCCCGTTCAGAAGCCAAACCTTCGCGGGGTTATGTGGCACCACCTTTGGATGGGGTTTGGGCTACGGCGCCTTACTTGCACAATGGTTCGGTGCCAGATTTGGAGACCTTGCTGGACAGTAAACTTCGGCCAAAATTCTGGAAACGGAGCTTTGATGATCAGGATTATGACCTGAACAAATTAGGCTGGAAATACAGCATGGAGAACAAGGCAAACGACAAGGAAACATACAATACCACTCTGCAAGGGTACGGCAATGGGGGACACACTTATGGGGATTTGTTGGATGTGGAGGAACGTAAGGCTTTGTTGGAATATCTGAAACGCTTATAAACCTACTAAGGCACGCTTGGTTGTAATTATTTCTGTACTAGATAATCAAGGGTAGCGAAGACCTCGCCCACCACGATGTTTTTGTTTTTACCAATCACAAATTCACTCAGCCCCACGTGGCTTTTGTTTCGTGGGTTCCAGTCGTAAGTATAACCCAGTTGGGTGAAGGGATAACGGTTGTACAAGGTGGAATCAGCAAAGGATTGATGGACCTGCTCCAAAAGCCACAGCAAGTTCTCAGCACTGGCATCAGCGGGGTTTTTCAGGTACAAATCACAAGCTGAGTCATTGACTTCGGTATCGATACATGGTCGAATCAGGTCTTGGGGGCGCACCCAAAATTCCACAAAAACCTTTTTATCCGCATTGGGCGGCAGTCCCAACAACTGCTTCAATCGCATCTCCGGATCGCCTAACTTTTTTTGGGCTGCCAACCAGTTTTGTAAATCAGGTGCCACGGTTACCCAGATCGGGTATTTGCCCGTATTGTAAAATCCGGTATTCGGGTCATTTTTGTAATACTTCGCATCCGCTTTCCAGGAAGAAACCAACAGGTATTTTTCGCCATTGATGGTTTTCCATTTCAGGCTCGAGGCGTCGGGACTGATTTTGGTCAGGGTATTGCTGATTTTGCTGGCACTGGGTTGAGCCGCATCATTGAGTGCCTTGGTGTAACGGTATTTGATGCTACAGGCACTCAATGCGATCAAAAGCAGGATTGCCAGGGTGGTATTCCGTGTTCTGTGCGTAAAAAACATGGCTTAGGTGTTTAGGTTAAACGATGAATCGAAAGTTCAACGAAAATAAGGTTATTGTCGAAAACAAGTGATTTTTTTCACGATATTGACAAGCGTAAAAAGCCTAAAAATGAACCTTCAGCTCATTCAGTCCGAATTATCCAAAATCCTGCCTTACCGCGACCTGTATCTGCAAGCCATGAACCGCCAAATCCGCTTCAACGCTTGTCATGAGCGCGGATGGTCAACGCTCTACATGTTCATGCTGGATGGGTTACCGATTGGTTATGCTGCCATCAAGGGGAAAAATGAACTAAGTGATCGGGATTGTATTTTTGAATTTTTCCTACTGCCCGCACAACGCAAATTGGCCAGTTTGGCATTTCAGGAATTGGTCAAGGTCTCTCAGGCTACCTACATCGAATGCCAAAGCAATGATGGGTTTATTACCCCTTTGTTGTATGAATTCGCTGAGCAGATTCGGACTGAGGTCATATTATTCGAGGACCAGCAAGTCACCGATTTAAAAATACCGGATGTCACCTTTCGGCCTTACAATGATGATGATAAGGTTTTCGAACACCAATCTGAGCCACCAGGTGATTATGTGCTGGTTTGGAACAACAGGGTGGTAGCAACTGGTGGCTTTTTGCTACACTACAATCGTCCATTTGCCGATTTGTACATGGAAGTTCAGCTTGAGCATCGCGGCAAAGGTTACGGCAGTTATCTATTGCAGGAAGTGAAAAAGGCTTGCTATCTGGCGGGTAGGGTGCCTGCAGCGCGGTGTAATTTGGGAAACAAGGCTTCGAGAGCTTGTTTGGAAAAAGCCGGGATGAGGGTTTGTGGGTTTGTACTGGAGGGATTAGCAAAAAAATGATTATTTAATTCGTTCAAAAAACACAAATCCGTTCTTCCGCCCCACTTCCTTCAAAGTACCCAAAGCCTGCAACTCCTCTACCTTGTTGATTTTACAAACAATATAAGTGGGTTTATCTACCTCGCCCTGCAACAACCAATCCTGTTCATAACTCTTCGGGTTTTGAACAGGTTGTTTGCGAGAATAAAACAAGTGTGCGTAAGACTTGTAGCCATAGGTCCACACGTAACAATCTTCCCCTATTTTACTTTGATAAAACTCAATGGCGGCCCGTTGGGAATAGCCTTCCACTCGTTTGATAAAAGTGATCAGGGTAAAAAAGACGAAGCAGCCCGTGCAAAGAAACAGCGTGGGGAAAGCCACATGCGCCCCCTTGCGACGGAGCAAAATGAAAAAGGTAATCAAAGCCAAGAGTAAAAATAAACCCGGCCAAAATTCCCAGCCCATCCAACGCACCTGCGCTTCCATGTTGGCGTAGGCAAAAGGGTCTTTGTCCATGAAGGTTTGCAAGAGTTCCGGGCGTTGGCCCAACCAAGGCAAGGCCACTATGATGAGGATGTACAGACCAGCAATGCTCCACAAACCAATTTTAAGCCCACGATTGAAAGGGATTTTGCCCGCAATGATATTCTCCACACTCAGCGCCGCGAGATAGGTCAATGGGAAATAAGCCAACGAAGAGTAATGGACAATTTTTGATTTAACGATGGTGAACAGAATGAGCACCACCCAAAACAAAAATTTCATCCAGCGGCGAAAATCCACCTGCACTTCCCGCTCGGCTTCAGGCAATTTGAAAAAGGCCCGAATGGCAAAAATGGAAGCAGGAAAACAACCGACCAATAAAACCACGAAGTGATAACCTGGAAATCCACCGTGCCCCGCATCCGGCGTACTAAACAAGCGATATTGGTAACGCGTAAATTCGGTGATGAACCAGGGCCCGTTTTTGATCGTTTCGATGCCAAACCAAAGCCCGGTGATCAAAAAAGCGGCAATGGTAAAAAGCACAAATTGAGGCACATTGATGTAAAAACGGAATCTTTTGTACACCCAATACACACCCAGCGTCAAGCCCGTGATGAGGTAGGCAGCGGGGCCTTTGGTCAAAATGGCCATGCCGAGGAGCAAGCCACCAATGATGAGGTAAGTCCACTTGTTCTTGGGCAACTCGATCGCCTGCTGTTCTTTTTTCCAATAAAACAAAATCAGGTTGTACAAGCCCAGGAAAATGAACAAGTTGAACCAGGGGTCAATGATGCCTGACTTGAAGTACAAAAAGGGCAAAACCGAACCGAAATAACTCAAGGCCCAGAGCAAACCCATGCGGTGGTGGTGCAGTTTTGCTCCAATGCGATAGATCACTACCAAGGTCAATACCCCACAAATGGCATTGGGAAATCGGGCCGCATACTCCCCTACCCCAAATACTTGCATCGCCAGCACCTGCATCCAAATGTACAGTGGTGGTTTTTCCCAAAACGGCAGGTAATTGATCAATGGGCGTAGGTAGTTTTTGGAAATGAGCATTTCCCGGCTGATCTCAGCAAAATTGATTTCATCCCAATCAAAAAGGTGGACGCCTCCTAAAAATGGCAGGAAGAATAGGCCAGCAAGGAGGGTGAGGCCGAGGCTGGTCAGCTTGGTTTCGTTACTTGGCATAAAACAAACTATGCTGTCGCATATTTAGAGTACTCTCGCAAATCAGGAGGTAAAAAGCCTGGGACAATATCACTTTTGGGAACCCCTTGCTCTTCCAACATCTCCCCAACTTCCCAATCGGTCATGTTTTGTTGAACCCAAATTTTACCATCGATAATGTCAAAATGCATCGGGCAATCGTGTACAAAAACGTCTCCGTCCCAACCAATGGTTACCACTTGATAGCGATGATTTTCTTTATCAGCAATGATCTCATTGCCTCCTTTGATGTTGGCGTATTTGATTTTGGCATATTCATCAAGGATGCTCAGAATTGCCTTTTCGTACTGCTTTATTTTATCCATTGGGAAATGGCTTTTTGTGTTGATTGTAAATGACCATCTTGAAGCCTTCGTCTTGTAAGACCTTTTTCACAATCATTTCCTCAAAGAAACGCTTGTAAATCACTTCAGGGATAGCCTAGTATAAAACTCGCTCTGGGTCTCTAACTTTCAGCACATTTCGATAAATCACGAATTTACCTACCGCTTCATAAAGGGCAGTGATAAAAGACAAATTACTGAATGTTTTGATTTCAATGGCAATTTTTTCATTTTCCCGTTCAGCAGCAATCAATCTCTCTGCACCCAAATCCATTTGGACCTGAATCTTACCAATTTTGAACGAAAGTGGATCATCCGTCACGATCCATCCTTCATCCTCTATTGCCGATCGGACTTCTTCATGAAACTTATCTCTTGCCATATCAAAAGTATCACAATTTTCAACGAATATCAAGTATAGCTACCGCCCCCACTTATCCAACTGGCTCAACAGCGCCCGAAAATCCTTCGGCAATTCACAAGTAAACACCATTCTTTCTCCCGTAGCTGGGTGGTCTAGAGTGAGCTTGTGCGCGTGCAAAGTCAGTCGACTAACCAGTGGTCGTTCTTCCTCCTGGGTTTTCTTCAAGTTGAATTTGCGCGTTTTGATTTCAGAAAGAAAAAATTCACCCCGCTTTCCGTACATGGGATCAACGGCAAGGGGGTGGCCGATGGTGGCAAAATGAACCCGAATTTGGTGCGTGCGCCCCGTTTTGATGTCCGCTTCCACCACTGAATAAGCTTTATACGTATCCACCACCTTGTAGTAGGTCAGTGCCGATTTTCCTTTTCCACTCGCGATCATTTTTCCCGGTATGCTGGGGTGTGGGGCAATGGCTTTGTTGATTTCTCCAGTCGGCGGCACCGGGCGACCTTCTACCAGAGCCAGGTATATTTTTTCCACGGTACGATCCAAAAATTGCTGATTGAGGGCCCGGTGGGCATCCTCGTTGCGGGCAAAAACCAAAATGCCGCTCGTTTCCCGGTCAATGCGGTGAACAATCCAAACCTGTCCGAATTCGGCTTCTAACTCATGGTACACATTGGGCTTGGTCAAATCAAAACGATCGGGAATGCTCAACATCCCGGAAGGTTTTTCGCACACAATGATGTGCTCGTCAACAAAAATAATCTTCAGCGGATTTGCTTTCATAATTGGTTAAAATGCCGTTTGCGGCGACCATAATAGTCCATGGCAATGGATCGACTATAACGCCCTTGCGTGTTTTCGGCCTGAATGCGACAGGCAGCAACCCGTTGGGCGGCCTCCCGGCGTTTGTGGCGCAATGTTTTTAAGTGTGGGAAAAAACTCCAGTGAGCCTGTACAATGGCCTTGATGTGATCCAAGCGCCCCTGTGACAAAAACAAAACTGCCGCCAAGCCATCCAAAACCAGGCGCAAAGGCAAGAGCCAAAGCAGTTTAGCCGATGTTTCGTTTTTGTAAATGGTAAAAAGGGTGTTGCGGAAATTAAGGTAGGTTTTGCGGGGTGTATTGTACGAAAGGGTTCCTCCACCCACGTGGTAAACCACCGATTGAGGGCGCACCACAATTTTGTATCCCGCCCTTTTTAGTCGCCAACAAAGGTCTATTTCTTCGGCATGGGCAAAATAATCCGCATCGAAGCCCCCAATTTTGTGAAACAGCTCTGCACGAATGAACATGGCAGCTCCAGTCGCCCAAAAAATCTCCTGGGTGGTATTGTATTGGCCCTGGTCTTTTTCAGTATGCGCAAAAATTCGGCCTCGGCAAAAAGGATAACCCAGGGTATCCAGCCAGCCGCCCGCAGCTCCAGCATATTCAAAGGTATCTCTTTGATCAAAGGACAAAATTTTGGGCTGAGCAGCGCCAATATGCTGGTCCTTTTCCATGATCTGAATGATCGGTTCTATCCAGTTTGGAGAGACCTCAATGTCGGAATTGAGCAAAACGTAATAATCAACTTCGTTCACCTGGCGCAATGCTTCATTGTAACCGCCCGCGTATCCAAAATTTTGGGGAAGCTCGATCAGGCGCAATTGCGGGAAATGTTCCTCCAAATACTCAATGGAATCATCTGTTGAAGCATTGTCGGCAATGATCAGTTCCAGATTCGGGTAGGTGCTTTTGAGCAATAGTGGTAAAAAGCGCTCCAAATAATCTCGCCCATTGTAATTCAAAATGACCACTGCCACTTTCGGAAAATGATCCAAGGGCAAAAAATCATCATCGTTGGCTGCCAAAAGGACCTTTTCTACAGCAATCCGATCTTTTTCCAACTGTTTGGCCAAATCGACCAATTGATCGAATTTTTGATCGTGTCGGATAAAATCAACCAGTTCGAGGGTGACCTGTTGCTCATAGATGTCCTGATTAAAATCAAAAATGTTGACTTCAATCGTCCGATTGTGGTATTGTGGTAAGGTTGGGCGCGTTCCGATGTACAACATCCCCCGGTGTTCAAAACCATTGACCCACAATTTTACCGCATAAATACCATCCGGAGGAATCAGCTTAAAGCGGTCATTGATTTCAATGTTGGCAGTAGGGAAGCCAATGGAACGCCCAATTTGTTGCCCCTTCACTACTTTTCCCAAAAGTGGAAAATAGTGCCCCATCAAATGTGCAGCAGCTTTAACAGCACAGTTTTCCAGTGCATTGCGAATTTTGGTCGAGCTGACTGTCATATCATCAACCTGATGTGGCTCAATTTCAATCACCTCGTAACCAAAGCGTTGACTGTGCCAGCGAAGGTAGTTAATGTCACCTTGCCTACTCAAACCAAAGCGGTGATCATAACCAATGACAATACATTTTGGATGGAATTTTTCCACCAGGAATTTCTCTATGTATTCGTCTGCACTCATTTGGGAGAACTCCACTGTAAAGGGAACAACTACCAAATGGTCTACCTGGTAGCGTTCAAACAAATGGATTTTTTCTTCCGTGGTGGTGATCAGACGCAGGGAATTGTCTTTGGGAAATACAATAGAACGGGGATGGGGATGAAAAGTGATGACTACACTTTCTCCCTTGTGTTGTGAGGCAATTTGCTTTACTTGCTCAATAATGCTTTGGTGCCCCTGGTGCACGCCATCAAATGAACCAATGGTAATTACGGCGTTGCTGAAATCTGGCAGTGCGTTAAGGTTGCGGTGAACTCTCATGGTGTGCAAAGGTAATGTGCAAAGCGCAAGTGGGAAAGAGTATTTGAAAAACTCTTTTTTGCGGTGAATTGTTTTACTTTTGCGCTCAGACTTTTGTCTCTTAATGATTTTAAAAAATGTCGATAGATACTTCCACTGTTGTCAGGGCCTTGGCCAAAGTAAGTGATCCCGTCACTGGTCAGGATTTGATTACCGCCAACATGGTTCGGGACTTGGTGATTGAAGAAAATTCCATCAGTTTTACCCTCGAATTGGCCTCCATCAATGCCCAGCACAAGTCAGAGCTCAATTTTGCCTGTCAAGCCGCAATAGCCGAAATATATCCCCAAGCCAATGTGCATGTTCACATGATGTCGCGGGCTACCGAAACAAAACAACCAAGTAGCTCTTTACCTCAGGTGCGCAATGTCATCGCAGTAGCCTCCGGTAAAGGTGGAGTTGGAAAATCAACGGTCGCGGCCAATTTGGCCTTGGGATTAAAAATGTTGGGCGCAAAAGTAGGTTTGGTGGATGCAGATATTTACGGCCCTTCGGTTCCAACGATGTTTGGCTTGCAAGGCCAGCGCCCAAAAGTACGCGATGTATATGGGCAGCCCAAAATGGTTCCATTGGAAGCATATGGGATTGCGTTGATGTCGATTGGGTTTATCATTGAACCAGAACAAGCAGTTGTGCTGCGTGGCCCACGTTTGGCGGGCATCATCAAACAGTTTTTTAACGATTGCCTTTGGCCTGATTTGGACTATTTGGTGGTTGACTTACCTCCTGGCACTGGTGATGTACAACTTACCCTGGTGCAAACAGTTCCTGTCACAGGCTCAGTCATTGTCACAACTCCTCAGGAAGTTGCCATTATTGATGCCGTAAAAGCGGCCAACATGTTTCAGCTACCCGGGGTTGCGGTACCCATTTTGGGTGTGGTGGAAAACATGTCCTGGTTTACGCCCAAGGAATTACCTGATCACAAGTACCTGATCTTTGGACAAGGTGGCGGCAAAAAGCTGGCAGTCATCAACAATACGGTGCTCTTGGGGCAAATCCCTCTGGTGCAAGGCATTCGGGAAGCTGGTGATGGTGGTCGTCCCATCATTTTGGATGAAGAAGACCCCATTTCACGCGAAGCTTTTTTGAATCTGGCCAAAAACGTGGCCCGGCAGGTAGCCATTCGAAATGAAACGATGGAGCCGACTCAGGTGGTGAAGATGAGTTAAAAGGGAAAAGCGAAAAGCGAATTCAGCCAACCCATGGCTTTAGCCGTGGGAGGCACAAAATACAACCCAACCCACGAATTATTTCGTGGGATTTTGGGATGGTATACAAACAACAACATGGAAAAAACCGAGTTAATCTCCCGTATCGACTCCGCGCTCAACGACGTGCGCCCGCATCTAGCCGTCGATGGTGGCAACGTAGAAGTAGTGGATGTTACCGACGATAAAATCGTCAAAATCAAATGGCTGGGCAATTGCCAAAACTGCAACATGTCAATCATGACGATGCGTGCAGGCATTGAACAGGCCATCAGAATGAAAGTACCGGAAATCACTGGCGTTGAAGCTGTGAACGGTATCGTATTGTAAGTATGACCGCATGAACAGAGCAGCATTAATTGCCCAAATCCGCCGCAAAAAATCTTTTTTGTGCATAGGATTGGACACCGAATGGAGCAAAATTCCAGCACATTTGTTGGAAACCGAAGACCCGATTTTTGAATTCAACAAAGCCATTATCGATGCTACCCGCGACTTGTGTGTCGCGTATAAACCCAACCTGGCCTTTTATGAAGCCCGAGGACCTCAGGGGTGGCTTTCTTTGCAAAAAACGGTAGCCTATATTGGCGAGGAGCACTTCAGCATCGCCGATGCCAAACGAGGTGACATTGGCAACACCTCCCGAATGTATGCCCAAACTTTTTTTGAAACCTATAGTTTTGATTCTGTTACTGTTGCACCGTATATGGGTTCCGACTCCGTACAACCATTTTTAGATTTTGCCAATAAATGGGTCATTTTACTGGCATTAACTTCTAACGAGGGGAGTTCTGATTTTCAGATGGACATTCAAGATCAAACCATGCCACTTTACGAAAAGGTGATGCGCAAAGCCATGAATTGGGGGACGCCTGAAAACCTCATGTTTGTTGTAGGGGCTACCCATCCCGACAAGGTCGCCGACATTCGCCGCATTGCCCCTGATCATTTTTTGTTAGTGCCCGGCGTAGGCACCCAGGGCGGTGATCTCGAAGCCTTGTGCAAATATGGTTTGAACGAAGATATTGGCCTGCTGGTCAACTCCTCACGCGGCATCATCTATGCGGGTAAAGGGCTAGATTTTGCTGAAAAAGCCAGAGCTTCGGCTTTAGAGATTCAGCAACAAATGGCCATGTTTATCGCTTAATTTTCTCCCATTGCTTCACTTAAGTGGTATTTTATTCAGTCCTGCTGAGTACAAACTTTCCTTTTTTTGCTTTTAACGTATAAATTAATTAAATAAGCCTGCAATACATTTGTCAGGCTTATTTTCATTTATAAACTTTCCTGTTTTTTAAAATAAATGCCTATTTTGCCTCTTTCCTACATCAAAAACCCATCGCATCATGCTCCTGATCGTACTGATTTCAGCCGTAGTGCTGCTGATTTTACTCATCACTTTATTTAAATTCAACGCATTCATTGCCCTAGTTTTGGTATCTATTCTGGCCGGTTTGGGGGCCGAAATGGCACCTGTCGATGTGATCAAAGCTGTTCAGAAAGGAATGGGCGATACCTTGGGCTCTCTTACCCTCATCATTGCTTTTGGTGCATTGTTGGCCATTATTTTATCAGAAACTGGCGCAGTCAAACGAATCAGCCAGGGTTTGATAGATACCTTTGGCATGAAATACCTAGGTTTATCCATGGCACTCAGTGCATTTGTGATTGGTATCGTAATGTTTTACAATGCTGGGTTTATCCTGCTGTTACCCTTGGTTTTTAGCATTTCCCGGCGTACTGGAATTTCTCTGATCCAGGTGGTAGTGCCTGTCTCGGCAGCTTTATCAGTCACCCATGGCTTCCTTCCCCCCCACCCTGCCCCGTCCGGAATTGCCGCCTTATTTGGGGCCAATGTCGGTTTGGTTATCATTTATGGCACCATCGTAGCCATTCCAGCCATCTTTTTTTCAGGTATTTTGTTTCCTCGCTTGTTGAAGGGAATGGATATCAGACCTTCTGATAAACTTTTTCCTGAAAGTGAAAATGGAGACGCAAACCTGCCTGGTTTCTGGCCCAGTATAATTGCTGCCCTGATTCCCGTGGTGTTGATGGCCATAGCCACTATCAGCGACCTGGTATTTGAAAAGGAAAGCACGATTCGGCAAGTTTTGGGTTTCATAGGAGACCCTAGCACAGCTATGATCCTTGGCGTTTTTCTGGCGATTCCAATTTTGGGACAACAAAAGAATTTTGCAGGAATCATGCAAAAAACTTCCACCGCCATTGAAAGTGTCGCCACTATCCTGTTGATTGTCAGTGGAGGTGGCGCCTTCAAGCAAGTTTTGATTGAATCCGGGATTGGTGACCAATTGACCGAGCTTATGGGCGGAATTGCGCTTTCACCCTTATTCCTTGGCTGGCTCATCGCTACCATTATCCGAGTATCACTGGGATCAGCAACAGTTGCGGGTTTGATGGCAGCTGGGATTATTCAACCAATGATGGCCGGATCGGATGTTTCTCCTGAATTGATGGTTTTGGCCATAGGAGCAGGTAGTTTGATGCTTTCCCACGTTAACGATACAGGTTTCTGGATGTTCAAAGAATACATGGGGCTGACTGTGGGGCAAACGTTCCGCACCTGGACCATTATGGAAGGGATTGTAGGGGTAGTTGGCTTGATTGGGGTGATGCTGCTAAGTTTGGTGGTATAAAAAATGACGAATTATTCGAATGACGAATTGGGTGCATTGCCTCTGGAGTTTGAAGAGCGCTCCCAATTCGTCATTCGTCATTCGAATAATTCGTCATTTAACTGATTAAAGGCAAAAAAAAGAGCCAATGGCTTGAAAAACCACTGACTCTTTTGATTGGGTGAATGACCGGGTTCGAACCGGCGACCCCCAGAACCACAATCTGGTGCTCTAACCAGCTGAGCTACAATCACCGTGTTGTGCCTTATTTCTAAAGCAGGGCAAAGATAATATACTGCATCGGAATTTGTCAAGTTTATCTAAAAAAAAATTTACTTAAAGATTCCAAACAGACCACCTTTTCCTTTATTACGCTTTTTCTTCGAGTTTTGTTCCCAAGGATACTTATCTCTTTTCCAAATTACGTAGCGGAGGCTGATCCCAGTCTGACTGTCGAAGGTTTTTGCTCCACCAGACAAATTGATAGCGGGTTTGTAGTCGTAGCTCAAATTGATGCTGCCGATGGTCAATTCCAAACCAGCGATGAAGTCAATGCCCCAGGGATCTTCGTAGGAAACTTCCAATTGATCTGCCCAACCTTTGTGAAAACCTGCACCATAATAAAAATTCAGACGACGGGTCAAAATTGGCTTATGAATAAGGCCCAACACAGTCAGCTGGGTTTCCTCCCTTTGTAGGCTGGATTGGAGCAACATCTCTGCCGCATAGTTTTTATGTAAACGTTGCCGCATGGTAAGCCCCCACTCGGTTCCCATCCTAAGCCCCAGGGCCGTATTGTAGGATTGGCCCAGGGCGAAATTTGCGCACAATAATAAAGTGCCAATGATTAGATTCCATTTTTTCATGCCACACTAAACGAAAAAAATAAATAAATTAGTGTTGCATTAATGATAAAAAAATGTAATTTAGCAGCAGAATAAATGTTTCTGAAATTACTACTTTCTATTCACTCCACATTTTTCTTTTCCATTCAGCAATTTCTCTCCAAAACACTAGGAATCATTCTCACTCCTACAACTTGCTTTTTGTACCTAACAAATTATACTCATGAAACAGTATTACTTTTCTAGCCTGTTTGTGCTGTTGATTGCAGCCTATTTTCCACTACACGCCCAAACTACATTGGCCGCCCCCTACAAATTTCCAGGTGAAGCTGGAGTTTTGATCGGAGCAAGCAACTACGCGGGCGACATTGTTAAAAATGGACATTACGACCTTGGGGCCTCGTGCTTCAATTTTGGTGCTTTCTACCGACTGTATTCGAGTAACAACCTGAGTTGGCGCTTTAGCTTAAATCAGGGAAAGCTCAAAGGCAATGACCTTGATTGGGAAGGAACAGATCGCATTGGGCGAGGTTTCAGTTTCACTACTTCTCTGACAGAATTGGCAGCACGTACAGAGTATGACTTCATGAACCACCAGCGTTGGAGTGTCGACGATGGGTTTCAAAAGAAATTCAGCCTGTATCTTTACGTTGGAGCTGGTCTGAGTCTTATTAAAACAAATACCTTTTTCAACCCAAACCTTGGCGCGCGTTATGATGCATTAATTGCGGAGGACAAACAAAATCAACGTTCGCTTGTGTTCACCATTCCATTCGGTGGTGGCCTTAAGTTTGATTTGAATGAGCGCTGGACGATTGGTGGCGAGTTGGGGTTGAATCCCGTTTTTAACGACTATCTGGATGGGATCAGTATGTCGGCCAATCCAGATTACAACGATTGGTACTCAGTAGGAGGAGTTACGGTTTCTTATCGTTTACAATCCGTTCTGGATCGTCGTTTTTTCAGTAAAGATAAAAATCCGGGATCGGAAGGAACGGCTACAACTACAGAATAACGAATTTTTCGAATGACGAATGACGAACATGCTCGGTAACCCGAAAATAGCGTCATTCGTCATTCAAAAAATTCGTCACTTGTTTTTATTCTGCTTCAAAAAAACTATCGTACTGGTTCTTATGTCCCATTTCCCGAATGGGCTCTTTCATAGGCTTGTTCAGGTCCAACACCTGGTTGTCATCGTTTGCAAGATCAAGAATATTTTTCTTTTCCTCCCCTAATAACAAGGAAACGCCGTCCTGTTCCCATTTCTCCAACATTTTTAGGCCTTCTTCTTCGAATACGCCATTTTGTAAGTCAATTGACTCCATGAATTTGGAAGACATCTGCATGAAGTTTTCCATTTCTCCCACTTTGTTGGCTACATCTTCGGTAATGGCATCCATTGCGGCGTCGAACATAGCTCGTTTGTCTGGATCCCCACTAATGATGCTCATGGCTGATTTCATGGCATTGTTACTGGCGTGGATGGCTTTTTGCTCTTGTTCCTTAACCATTACCTGGTCTTGGATGTCTTCGGCAAGAATGTAGGAGTTTTCGCGCATTTTGGTCAACACGCGGTACATGACTTCCATTTTGCGATCCAGTTCTTCAAGGCGTACATTGGATTCCTGCAAGCGCCCAGCTTTGCGGGTTTTCAGGATCATTGAAGCATCATCCTTTTTGTTTTTGGCTTCACTGGCCAACTGGAGATTGCTTTTGATTTCTTTTTGGTTGTTTTTGATGATTTCGCGCAATTTGTGCATTTGGCCACGCAAACGGTTGATTTGACGTTCCATATCGTGCAGGTTCTTGCGCAAATGATCCACATATCCCTTCAAGATGGCAATCGGGTCAATTTGCACAAAAAGACCTGTAATCCAGCGCATTACACTCTTGTACATGTACCAAACCAGGGTCCGGGTACGATTGTCCAAAACCATGTACAACAAGGCAACCAAAACAGTAACCGCGATGGCTAAGTTGATGGTACTGCTCAGGATGGCTCCCAAAATTGGCAAAATGGACATCACCCCCATTACGGCCAAAACAACAATCCCGATAAGAAAAATTGCGCCAGTTTTACCCTCTGGTCTGCTCCAGAATGATTTAGGCTTCAATTGCTCAGACATAAAAAATAAGGTTTGTGTATGAGGGATAAAACTTCCACCAAGCTGGGGGAAATTTTATCCCATCAGACTATTTCATGTATTCTTGAATTTTATTCAGGTCGCCCTGAATTTGGCCAACCAATGATTCGTAGGAAGCTACAAAATCATTTTTGGTGGATTCGATATGTCGGGTCGCATCTTTGATTTGCTGCGATAGTTCTACATATTTCTGCTTGGTTTGTTCAATTTCCTGCTGCATTTTTTTGATCTCCTCCTCCTTGGCTTTCACTGAGTTGGACAACTCTTCCATTTGTTGTTCCTTGTTGCCAATTTGTTGGGTGCGTTGGTTTTTCATCGCTTCATCAAACTTGCCTTGCTCCGATTTGAGCACTTGCAGGTATTGCTGGGCAGAGCTGACAATTGCGGCCATTGAAGCCCCCATGGACTTAGCCATAGCCATCGCCGACTTGAAACGGGTGGCCTCATCCATGTTCATGTCTTTCAAGGATTGCAGCGAATTTCGAAACTCCAGGTAGTCGAAACCTTCCTGATTGTTTTTTTCGATGGCTGAAAAAAGCACACTCAGGAATTTATCGTTTACTTTTCCTGGAGATGGGGCATCCGTGCTCGTCTCTTTTGGCAAGCTGGTTGAAGGTTTACTTTCTTTGCCGGGGTTGGCGGTAGCCTTTTGTTCCGGCTTCCCGGTCTCCTCCTCGGGCACGATGAAGAGCGCTTTGAAATCTTTTAAAAATCCATTTGACATAATACGACGTGTGAGTTGAGATGGTTGCTAGTATACGACCAAATTAAAATTTTTGTCTACAAATTAACGCAGAAAAAAATAACTTCCCGATTTGGGTTTTGAATAGGAAGTCAAATGCTTCATTTCAAGTGCGCTTTTTATTCAAAAGCCTCTGAAAAAATCGGGAAGTAATTTTTTGCGTCATACAAAGTAAGGAAGAATTACTTTTACAACAAAAATTAATGCAGGACTAGTTCAATTCCTGCTCCAAAAAAGCCCATAACCATTGAATATCTATGCAAGTGAACAACGAAATTGGCCGATTGCAACGTGTAATTGTACATCGTCCCGATGAAGGTATCGCACGGGTCTCTCCCAAACGCTCTGAAGAACTGTTATTTGATGACATCGTTTTTTTACCTCAAATGCAGGAAGAACACGATGTATTTACAGCAGTGCTCCGTGCATTCGTAGGCAATGACCGGGTACATGAAACCGAACAATTGTTGCTTGAATCTTTGATTGCTGATCCTGAAAATGGACAAAGGCTTCTGGCTGAAATTGCCGATTATGAGGAACTGCCGGGTTCTGCATTGCGCTTTTTGCAAAGTTTATCGCCAGACGATTTGACTAAAGTATTGATCAGTGGGTATTATGCTCCGGAAGATTACATTCTTTTTGACCCCATCCCCAATTTTATCTTTACCCGGGATATTGCAGTTGCGGTCAACGACCACGTGATCATCACCAAAGCAGCCAAGGAGGCCCGCCATCGGGAAAACCACCTCACCCGCTTTATCTTTGGAAGCCATCCACTTTTCAAAAAGCGCTATGAGGACGATAAACTGATTAACCTCAACAACATTGACAAATTTCCCCCTTCCCGGAAAGGGGAATACGTCTCCATCGAAGGTGGCGACATGATGGTTTTAAGCCCCGATTACCTCCTGATTGGTTGTAGTGAACGCACTACCCGGCACGGAATAATGTCCTTGACCAAGGTCCTGTTTGAAAAAGGGGTAATCAGTAATGTTGCACTGGTCAACATTCCCAACGACCGATCTTACATGCACATTGATACTGTTTTTACCCAGATCAACCATCACCATATCGTGGCTTACAAACCCCTCGTGGTAGATGGGATAAGTTCTACGGTGGAGTTGTACCGGGCCAACGGGAGCAATGAGTACTACCCTTCTGTGCACAATTTTATCCGCTCCGAAATAAATCCAGAGATGAAGTTCATTTACAGTGGCAACGGAACTTCGCCCTATCAGGAGCGCGAACAGTGGACGGATGGCTGCAATCTGGTCGCCCTCAAACCCGGCGTAGCCCTTACTTATGATCGCAATCCGGTAACCGAACAAGCTTTCCAAAAAGCCGGATACAAAATCTTGCATGCCCGCGACTTCTTGGCCGCATACCGGGCTGGTCAGCTGGATCCCGAGACGGTAGAAAACACCATCATCACCCTACCTTCCAATGAATTGTCTAGGGCCAGGGGTGGTTCGCATTGTATGACTTGCCCTATGGAAAGGGCCTGATAAGCTGACAATTTATGTACACACACGATTTTCAAAAACGCGTTCGTTACGGAGAAACCGACCAGATGGGGTATCTTTATTACGGCAATTATGCCCAGTATTACGAAATAGGTCGAGTGGAAATGTTGCGCTCCCTGGGTTTGACCTACAAAGCGATGGAGGAAGATTGGGGTGTAATGATGCCCGTTTTGTCCCTGCAAATGCGGTATGTTAGACCGGCTTTTTACGATGAATTGTTGACAATTCGAACGGCATTGCGGCGAATACCAGATCAATTCATTACCTTTCACGTTGAAA
The DNA here is from genome assembly GCF_033763495.1 of Haliscomenobacter sp. Classification (GTDB taxonomy): domain Bacteria; phylum Bacteroidota; class Bacteroidia; order Chitinophagales; family Saprospiraceae; genus Haliscomenobacter. The sequence goes on from NZ_JANRKL010000188.1 coordinate 22,965, forward strand.
TTTACAACGAAAATAATAAATTGGTCAATGGTGGCAGTGTTAGACTTTGTTTTGTGGACAAAAAAAGCAACAAAACCATTGATGCGCCGGTCTATTTAATTGAAAAACTTCGACCCTTTTTTGAGCCGTGAAAGTACGATTACCAGATTTCAAGCAGTGGGAAAATTGGTTCTGGGGGCATCCGCTCTGGATCAAGTTGGTTTGCTGGGCGCAAAACCGCTCTTTTCCTGGTTTTTTTGGCGTTTCCATTTACAATGTGGTAAAGTTTTTTGTGCAGGAAATCCAGCGTTTTGACCTGTTTACCCGCGCCAACTCCATTGCTTACAGTTTCTTTTTGTCTTTGTTCCCCTCCATTATTGCCTTGTTTACCTTGATTCCCTGGTTGAAAAGCACTTTTCTCCATTATCTGCCCGGAGGAGAACATTTTGACGTTTACCTGCAAACGGAGATTCAAAAAATTATGCCTGGTGACGCCGGAGATCAATTGTTCAGCTTCATAGAAGACATCACCAACAATCCAAGAATTGCACTGCTTTCGGTGGGTTTTATTTCTGCGATTTATTTTGGGTCCAATGGCATTTTGTCGCTTCTGCGTTCCTTTGACAAAACTTATGAAGATTTTGCCAAATGGAACTCCTGGAAAATGCGCTGGGTGGCCATTGTGCTGGCGGTTCAATTGAGTGCGCTGTTGATTGCTTCAGTGATTTTGGTGATTTTGGGGCAGTCTTTTGTCAAAATGATCAACGATTGGTTGGACCTGGGGTCTTTGGTAGAGCTTTCCCTCAACATCGTCCGCTGGATTGTGATCATTTCTTTGTATTACGTTTCCATCGCCCTCATTTACCGCAATGGAGCCGCCATGATCCGCCGCTTCAGGTTTTTTACGCCCGGTGCGGCATTGGCTTCTTTCCTTTGTTTGCTTTCCTCGGTCGTTTTTTCCATGTACGTAGACATGTTCAACACCTATAACCGTTTATATGGTTCAATCGGTGCCATTATCGTGCTGATGCTTTGGATTCAGATGAACGTCATGTCGATCCTGATCGGATTTGAATTGAATGCCAGCATTGTCATCAACAAAAGATTACTCAGTACTGTCGAAAAAATTTCGGAAGTTAAACCACAATTGGAGCCCCAACCCGATCCTATTGAAAGTGAAAAGCGAATAGCGAATAGCGAAAAGCAAGAAGCGAAGCACGAAGAGCAGTCTGTAAAAAGTGAAGAACAACCCGCGAATAGTGAATAATGTAATTTTCGCTTTTCGCTTTTCGCTTTTCGCTTTTCGCTTTTCGCTTTTCGCTTTTCGCTAAAAAAATAAAATATGAAGGCGCATGTCTTGGTTTTTATGCTGTTCTTTTCATTCGGCAGTTTATTCGCCCAAAAGTACAGCAATGAATTTTTATCGATTGGCGTCGGGGCCAAAGCACAAGCCCTTGGCAATGCGGTGGTGGCACAAACCAATGATGTCACAGCTGGTGTATGGAACCCGGCTGGTTTGGCCGCCAATGAAGATGCCCCTGGCCTTCAGATTGGGGCCATGCATGCCGAGTGGTTTGCAGGGGTTGGAAAATTTGATTACATCGGGGTGATGTTGCCCTCCAACAATGATAAAAGGCGGCTGGCTTTGTCTTTCATCCGTTTTGGGGTCGATGAAATTCCCAATACTTTGACGCTTTATGAAAGTGATGGGACGGTCAACTTCGATAACCTGCGCGAGTTCTCTGCAGCTGATTATGCTTTGCTGCTGTCCTACGCCCAAAAGGGTCGACCTGGAAATGGCCAATGGTTTTGGGGCGGCAACGTAAAAGTCATCCACCGAAGAATTGGGCCTTTTGCCAACTCCTGGGGTTTTGGCCTGGATGGTGGAGTGCAATACCACCGGGGCAATTTCCGCTTTGGGGCTATGGCTAAAGACCTCAGTACCAGCTTCAACGCCTGGTCTTTCAATTTTACGGATGAGGAAAGGCAAACCCTGGAGTTGACCAACAATGAGGTACCCATCAATAGCCTGGAAACGACCAAACCACAACTAATCCTGGGGGTAGCTCAGCGTTTTCAATTCAAAAAAATTGGCCTTACCCCGGAACTTGACCTGATCGTTTCTACCGATGGCAAACGCAATACTCTGGTCTCCTCCGATCCTTTCAGCATTGATCCGGCCATTGGCATCGAGGCGGATTTGAACCAAACGGTTTTTTTACGTCTGGGCATGAACCAGTTCCAGAAAGAAAGTTCCTTTTCGGGGAAAAGTGTGCTTTCACCAAGGCCTGGAATTGGGGTCGGGTTGAAAATTTCTGCACTGCAGGTGGATTATGCATTTACGGATTTGGCGGCGCAGGAGAATACGTATTCGCATATTATTTCTTTGTTGTTGAATTTGAAGGCGAGGAAATAGTAGGGTTAATAACAGCATAAACGACTCAATGATGTTCAAGAACTATATAAAAGTTGCATTCCGGAATTTAAACAGACAGAAAGGATATACGCTTATCAATGTTCTCGGACTATCATTCGGAATGACAAGCTGCATTCTCCTTGCTTTATTTGTCAAAAGTGAACTTTCATATGACAAAGACTTTGTCGATGCCAACCAAATACATAAACTTGTTCTTGAGCTAAAGCAACCTGATCAAACGATTGTTCAGGCAGGTGTTCCACATTCTTTTGCAAGCGTGTTAGTTAAAGATTGTCCAGAGGTAGAGCGAGCAACCAACATTTGTGGTCCCTTCGATGACATGAGGATTTCTTACAAAGGTTCTGATAAAAGTGAGCTGAATTTTCTAGAGGATGGTGTATATGCCGCCGACAATCATTTTTTCAACCTATTTAGTTTCAAAGTCTTGAAGGGCGACCGCAAGACGATGCTCCTGCATCCTAAAAGTATGGTGCTCACCGAAAGTACAGCAAAGCGGCATTTTGGTGATGAGGATGCATTCGGAAAATTAATCCGGATGTCAGGCGATGTTTTTACGGTTACAGGCATTTGTAAAGACCCACCGGATAATTCTCATTTTGCATTCAACCTATTAATCTCAATTAACACGATCGAACGATTCACCATCGATAATTTTAACCGACCTGATACTTATTGCTACTTGAAATTGCAAGAAGGGTCAAATCCAGCATTGCTTGAATCAAAATTTCCGGCAATGGTGGATTTGTATGCAGCAGCCGATTTTGAACAGGCAAACGGAACGTCATGGACTGATTACAAAAAAGCGGGAAATGGATTTCGCTATTTCCTGCGTCCACTTACAGGTATTTATTTAGATCCGGACAACATTGGTGGCATGAAGCCCAGTGGTAACATCATTTTGATAAGAATTCTGATGGCCATCGCTGTGCTTATCTTCATCATTGCCTGCATTAATTTTATAAACCTTGCCACAGCTCGCTCACATGAACGAGCCAGAGAAGTTGGGGTCAGAAAAGCCTTGGGTTCTTTCAAGCAGCAATTAATCTTTCAATTTTTGAGCGAGTCCTTCCTCGTGAGTTTGATGGGCGTCGGTTTATCCGTTTTGCTAATCATTATTGCTTTGCCACATTTTAACCTCCTTGTAGAAAAGAGCTTACAAATAAAATTTAACTTACCGACAATTTTTGGGTTCATAGGGTTAACGATTGCATTAGGGCTTTTATCTGGTCTTTACCCCTCTTTTGTCTTGTCTTCTTTCAAACCAGTTAGCGTATTGAAAGGCAAGTTCACGGCTACTTCAAAGGGTAAATGGATAAGGAGTGGACTGGTCGTTTTTCAATTTTGGGTTTCGATCACATTGATCATTTGCACATTGGTCATGCTGCAACAGTCAAAATTTATCAGTCAGAAAGACTTAGGTTTTAACAAGGATGAACTACTGGTAATCGAAGGCGATTTTCACATGAAGCCTCAGTTTACGCGCCATTTAGTGGAAGAAATCAAGCAGCTGAACCAAGTGGTTTCGGTAGCAGGAAGTTTATCGATGCCCACGATGGGAGGCATTTATCCCCAACAGTATCAATCAGAAGATTCTCCAGAGGTCAGATCGATGCATACGATGGAAATTGGAGACGAGTTTGCGGAAACAATGGGCTTTAAGTTACTTGATGGCAAAATGTTTTCCGCATCTACGAATGATTCGCTTTCAGTGATTCTAAACGAATCTGCCGTAAAAACATTTGGTCTATCAGATCCCATAGGTAAAAAGATAACCTTTATTGAGCAGACCTATCGCTCAGGAGAACGAATCACCTTTACTGTCATTGGAGTCATTAAAGACTTTAATTATCAAACGCTGCATGAAACAATCACCCCACTGGTCATTCAGAGCAACGAAATTATTTTCAGCCGGATGAGCTACGTGGTAACGAGGCTCAAACCAAGTGCTAACGCGACAGCCATTGCACAAATTGAAGCCAAATGCAAAGATTTAGCCCCCAATTTACCTTTTCAATTCAGATTTCTTGACAATGTTGTTGAATCCAAGTACCGAAAAGAGGAACAAATGGGTAAAGTCTTTGCGCTATTTTCCGGCCTCAGCATCTTCATAGCCTTGATTGGCTTGCTTGGTCTTTCTACTTATACTGCCAGTTTGCGCTCCAAAGAAATTGGGATTCGTAAAGTATTTGGTGCGGGTATACTGGATGTGTTTTTTCTGTTAACACGTGGATTTACAGGAATAGTTTTAATTTCTTTCCTATTGGCTATCCCGATTTCCTGGTACATCATGGAAACATGGTGGCTAAGCAGCTTTGCTTTTAGAATTCAAATTGGGTCCTGGACAATTGTAAGCGTAGGTTTTGCTTCTTTGGCAGTAGCTCTTATTTCGGTTTGTTATCAATCCATTAAAGCATCAGTTACAAACCCCATATACTCACTTCGAAATGAATAGCTCCTTATTTGGGATGACGCTTTATCCTCAAACCCAAAAAATAGTAGCCCAATTACCCCTTTTCACATGGATACAACGAGGAAAAAAATGCAGATAATCAGGTGGTCTTGCCTAAATTAGCAGGCTATTAACTGGGGATTTTCCCATTCACCTGATTGTTAACACTCACATCCTAACCATGCAAAAACTAGGTACACTGCTGGTCCTGGCGCTTATTTCTACAGCGCTTTCAGGCCAATCCAATCTTTTGCTGCGCCATCCGGCGATCAACCACGATGGTTCACAAATTTCTTTTTCTTTCCAGGGCGATATCTGGACGGTGCCTTCCTCGGGCGGAAAAGCGACCCGACTCACCATTCACGAAGCCTACGAAGGTACGCCCGTTTACAGCCCAGACGGCAAAAAAATTGCCTTTTCGGGTGCCCGTTATGGCAACAATGACGTGTTTGTAATGCCTTCCGAAGGAGGTAATCCCAAACGATTGACCTTCCATTCAGCTGGCGATAATGTAATGGGCTGGGCTTCGAATACCCAAATTGTGTTCAATACCAATCGGGAATTTCGCCAAATTGGTGGACACCCTGAAGTGTACGGCATCAATGCTTCGGGGGGTACCGAATCCCGTTTGCTGGATGCCGAAGCCTATGACCCTACGTACTCACCCGATGGCCGTTTCATTGCCCTGGTGCGGGGAAGCATCAACCCCGTTTTCCGCGAGGATTACAAAGGCAGCGCCAACCGTGAAATCTGGATTTACGACACCAAAAACAAGAAGTACAACAAGCTACCTTTGTTTGAGACCAACGACATCCTGCCGCGTTGGGGCAACAACCGCACCTTGTACTTCCTGAGTTCTACCACGGGCACTTACAATTTGTACCGCATCAACATCAATGAAAATGGTCAGGCCCAGGGCAGCCCTGAACAATTGACTACTTTTAAAGATGAAGCCATCCGCCATTTCAGCATTTCAACGGACGGTTCTACGATTGTTTTTGAAAAGGACATGAACTTGTACCTCATGAAGGCGGGCAAGGGCAATGGCAGCAAAATCAACGTGCAAATTGCTGCTGATGAGCGTTTTGACCCTAGTGAGATGAAAACCCAAAGCACGGGTGGCAGTGAATTGGCCATTTCACCCAATGGAAAATTGATCGCGTTTACCATTCGTGGTGAAGTGTTTATCAAAGAGGCGGACAAGGAAAAAAACCGCAGCGTCAATGTTTCTGAACACCCCAACCGGGATATGAATCCTGCCTGGTTGAGTGATACTTCACTGGTTTTTTGTTCAGACCGGGCGGATGGAAATTTTGAGTTTTACCTTCTGCGTTCGGCAGATCGCACTGAGCCCAACCCTTTTAAGTCGCTCAAACACGAATTGATTCGCCTAACCACCACCAAAGAGGATGAGTCTTCACCAGTGGTTTCTTCCGATGGCAAAAAAATTGCTTATGTGCGGGGTCGGGGTGATTTGATCGTAGCCGATATTGCCGGAGACGGAAAACTGAGCAATGAAAAAGTGCTGGTTGATGGTTGGGCCGGTGCCAATGGGGTGACCTGGAGCCCCGACAACAAATGGCTGGCCTACTCCATGAGTGACTTGTATTTCAACAACGAGGTCTTCATTCACGCTGCCGACAACTCCAAACCGCCTGTAAACGTTACCATGCACCCACGCACCGATTCCCAGCCTTTCTGGAGTGCGGATGGGTCGAAACTAGGCTTCCTTTCTGCCCGCAACAACCGCAACGCCGACGTGTGGTTTGTATGGTTGAAAAAAGAAGATTGGGAAAAAGTGAGCCAGGATTGGCAGGAAAAGGACGGCCCAACTGAAGGTGCTCCGGGAGCTGGTGCAGGTAGGGCGAATGCCAAAGTCGAGCCTAAACCCATCCAGATTGACTTTGACAACATCCATGAACGTTTGGTGCAAGTCACCAGTTCTCCTGGGGATGAATCCGGCCTGGTTATTTCCAAAGACGGTCAAACCTTCTTTTACACCGCAGTCAGCAGTACTGCGCGTGGCCGTGATCTGTACAGCATCAAGTGGGATGGCAAAGACCTGAAAGAAGTGACCAGGGGCGGCAGCAACCCCTTCGGCCTGCAAATGGACAAGGAAGGCAAATACGTTTATTATGGCCGCCAGGGCGGCTTTTCCAGGGTAGATGCCAAGTCGGGAACCGCCGAAAGTTTGCCCTACTCTGCCAAAATGAAGATTGACTACCCTGCCGAACGTTTACAGATTTTTGAAGAAGCCTGGCGCACCATTCGCGATGGGTTTTATGATCCTCAAATGCACGGCTACGACTGGAACGCTTTGGGGCAAAAATACCGTGAACGTTGTGTCAATGCTTCTACCAACAACGACTTCCGCGACATGTTCAATTACCTGCTCGGAGAAATCAACGCGAGCCACATGGCACTGACTGCTCCTGACCGGGCGGAAACTCAACAAGAGTCTACAGGTATGTTGGGCGCAGAAATGACACCCGTCAAGGAAGGGATGCGAGTCAATCGGGTTATTCCCGAAAGCCCCGCCAGCAAAGTTGGCAGCCAGCTCAATGTTGGGGATGTTATCACAGCGGTGAATGGAACCACTTACAGCGAAAGCAGCAACTTTTATGAAAACCTGAATGGCCTGGTCAACGAAAAAGTGCTGCTGAATGTACAAAGTGCTGACGGCAAAAGTCGTGAGGTGGTGATTCGTCCAAGTGCCAGCCTGGCCAACAACCTGTACGAAGAATGGGTGGACAATCGGAAAAAACTGGTGGACGAATGGTCCAAAGGTCGACTGGGTTACATCCACATCCGGGGCATGGACATGCCCAGTTTTGAAGAAACCGAAAGGGAGTTTACCGCGGCTGGTTATGGCAAAGATGGCCTGGTCATCGATGTACGCTTCAACGGTGGGGGCTCCACCGCGGATTACCTGATGACGGTACTCAACTACAAACAACATGCCTATACCATTCCCCGCGGCGCCAGCGAAGACCTGGAAAAGGACAAGAAAAAATACCGCGATTACTACCCTACTGGCGAACGCCTGGTGTTTTCGGCCTGGATGAAACCTTCGGTTGCGCTGTGCAACGAGGGCAGTTATTCCAATGCCGAGATTTTTTCGCATGCCTACAAAACCTTAGGTATTGGAAAATTGGTTGGTCAGACTACCAATGGCTCGGTGATTTCCACGGGTGGCCGTGGTTTGATCGATGGCTCCTTTGTACGTTTGCCTTTCCGAGGCTGGTTTACTAAGGCTACCGATAAAAACCAGGAGTTAGGCCCAGCTGTACCAGATATCATCGTGGACAACTCCCTGGATTATACGGCAAAAGGTACTGATGAGCAGTTGAAAGCGGCAGTTGAAGCGCTGTTGAAGGACTTGAAATAGTGGTGAAACATGGGTCATCCCGAATTTTTGAAAAGTCAAATTCGGGATGACTCATATTCATGCTTGATCAGCCCAAATTTTCTCCAAATACACTTTTTATTTTGGCTGGATTTGTCCATTTTTTGTCCTGTTCATCTCCCATTCCTTTCTTATTTTTGTGGCAATACGCCATACGATGTCTAAAAAAATTGCTTTTTTAATCTCGCCCAAAACCCACTTCCTCGATTTGGCTGGACCTGACCAGGTTTTTTACGAGGCCATCGATTTTGGGGTTCCCTTTCAGTTGGAATATTGCAGTTTTACTTCATCCAGCTATACTTCTTCTGGTTTACATTTTGCACAATTGCGGCCATATGCGGAACTGGAACTCCAGGCTGGCGACTATTTGTTTATCCCGGGGATGGATGGCAAATTGATCGTTGAGAATAAATTGGCCTCCCCTGAATTGTTAGCCTGGTTGCGTGCCATTTATGCCCGGGGAGTCAACATCTGTTCTGTCTGTACCGGGTCTTTTATGTTGGCACACAGTGGCTTATTGAATGGCAAAAATTGCACCACCCACTGGAAGTATACCCAAAAAATGCAGCACCTTTTCCCCCGAACAAAGGTGAAAGAAAACGTACTCTTCACCGAGCAGGACGGGATATTCACCAGTGCCGGGGTAGCTTCGGGCATAGATTTGGCCTTGCACATTTTAGAAAAAGAAGCTGGGCAATACTTGACCCATAAAGTGGCCCGCGAATTGGTCGTCTACATTCGTCGGGGTGGCAATGAAGCACAACAAAGTGTATTTTTAAACTACCGCAATCACTTGCATACGGGCGTTCATCAAGTGCAAGACTGGCTGAATGAAAACCTGCACAAAAAGTACTCCATTGATGATTTGGCGGAGATGGCCCACATGAGCACCCGTAATTTTACCCGCATCTTTAAAAAAGAAACCGGCATTACCGTGAGTGACTACATCACCCTCTTGCGCTGTGAAAAAATCAGGGAATTGCAGAAAAAACCGGATTTGTCGCGACAGCAAATTGCCCAACATATTGGTTTGCAAAGTGATCGACAACTTCGGCGCGTGATGGCGAGTATGGAAGGATGATCTACCCAATTTCGGCTATTTTCTTTATCTTTGTAGCAACCAAAACATCAAACCACATGAGACAACTCATCAAATTGGGTTTAATCCTGGTTGTGGCCATTCTGGTGTACAACTATTTCTTTGGTGATGCGCAAGAAAAAGCCCAGTCAAAAGAAATATTCCACAAGGTAGGTGAACTGGGCAAAGCCTCCTGGTCTTTGCTCAAGTCGGAAAAGGCCAAGCTGGACGAAGGCAAATACGATACGGCTATTGACAAGATTGGCAATGTGTACGACGACCTGCGCAGCCGCGCCCGTTCCAGCAACGACACCGAATCGCTGCAACGCCTGGCTGAGTTGGAGCGCGAGCGTCAGGCGCTGGAGCAGCGAATGGCCGAAATCTACGCGGAAAAAGAACGCCAAACGGGTAGCAAACGCCCCTTGAGCACCACCTTGGTTGCCGACGAAAAAGAACTCAAAATTGACCTGCGCCGCCTGCTGAGCGATACGGAAACGTTGATGCGGCAGATGGAACAAGAATAGTTGAAAAGTTGAAGAGTTGAAAGGTTGAAAAGAAAAACAGTTATTAAGACGATTTACCTCTTACACCTGAGTTTATCTTTTCAACCTTTCAACTTTTCAACTTCTTTTCAACTCTACAACCCTAAACCATTCAACTTTACATGTCGAACATCGCCACTCGCCGCACTCGCCCCAACTACCTCTACTCCATGGTCAGCGTGGCCCTGGTGCTCTTTTTACTGGGCTTTTTTGGTGCCATCCTGTTGCACGCGCAGCAATTTGTGCGTTTGTACAAGGAAAGAGTCAACCTCATCGTGGAACTGGCGGAAACCGCCACTGTCCTCGACATGATGAACCTGGAAACCTACCTCAACAACGCGGCCTTTGTACGCCCAGGGACCATTCAAAAGGTGTCCAAAGAGAATGCGGCGGAAATGATGCGCAACGAATTTGGGGAAGCCTTCCTCAAACTCGACCTACCCAACCCCTTCCTCGATGTGGTCTTTTTCAACCTGAAAGCGGAATACCTCGATCCTCAAAAGCTGCAACAAATCCGCGAGGAAATCAAGGGACTGAACGCCATCAACGACGTGTACTATCAGGAAAGCCTGATCGACAACATCGCCAACAATTTGAAAAAAGCGGGCTACTTTGCCCTGGGCTTTGGACTGTTTTTTATCCTGTTGAGCGCCGCTTTGATCCACAATACCATCCGCCTGGCCTTGTATTCCAATCGTTTTTTGATCAAAAACATGGAGTTGGTGGGGGCTTCCTGGAGTTTCATCAGTCGCCCTTATCTGCTACGGGCCATGTTGCACGGGATGCTGAGTAGTTTGATTGCAATTTTGACCTTGTTAGGACTGCTGTACTGGATCAACCACAGCTTCCCGGAGGTTTATTTGTTTCAGGATGCCCGTTTGTTGTTGCTGGTGATTTTTGGGATCGTGTTTTTGGGCGTACTGATTTATGTATTGTCGACCTTTTATGTGGTGAACAAGTATTTGAAGATGCGGGTGGATGATTTGTATTGAGTGATAGCCTAATTTCATTTGATAAAAAAATTTCTACCCGACCGCCACTTCAAACTGCCCCCCCACATTCTCATAATCCCTAAAATCCACCGGCATCACGCCCGACACCCCTTGCTCCGCCATGTACACCCCATAAATCGTATCCACGGCCGCCATGGTCAGCTTGTTGTGGGTCACGATGATGAACTGCGAGTCTTTGGAGAACTTCTTGATGACTTCTACCTCTCATCCTCATCCAACTCATTCTCAATATCATCAATCAATTCCCGTAGTTGTTTATCCGGTAGGGTATCCATTTCGGATTTATCATAGATGGCAACAAGTACCACCGTAATGTTTTGTTCCTGTTCATTTTCAGCAACCTCAATTTCTACTTCAACCACATGAGTGATGATGCGCAGACCACCACTTTTCCCTTTTCCTTTGCTTTTTACAGCCAGTCTTATTTTGTAAGTGTTTTCTCTAATGAGCGTTCCAGCTCTTGGGTTTTGCAAGAGTTCATTTTGCAGGGCTTGCAATTCCGTTTTGAGCGACGCATACTTTTTGCTGAGCCTTTTTGCATCTCTACTGAAAGAAGCAATAGCGACAATCCTACAATTCATCAATCAAATCGCTTAATGAAACACCTTGTATTTCCCCTCTTTTAATTTGCCGCACTTCTCGAAAAGCATCTTTGAGTTTCGCTTTGAATGCCAACAGGTTCTCCAATCTATTCAACTCTTTGACCAGGTTTTCCCAGTCCTGAACGGCTAATTGAACGAACACTTTTTGCCCTTGGGAATCAACTACATAATTTGTTTGTGGCAATACCATAACCAAAAATTTACCTGCAAAATACGGTTATTTTTTAGACGATACAAGCTTCGGATTCACCTACCCGACCGCCACTTCAAACTGGCCCCCCACATTCTCATAATCCCTAAAATCCACTGGCATCACGCCCGACACTCCTTGTTCCGCCATGTACACCCCATAAATCGTATCTACGGCCGCCATGGTCAGCTTGTTGTGGGTCACGATGATGAACTGCGAGTCTTTGGAGAACTTCTTGATGATGCGGTTGAATTTGGTGATGTTGCCATCATCCAGAGGCGCATCCACTTCGTCGAAGATACAGAAGGGTGCGGGTTTGAGCAGGTAGAGCGCAAAGAGCAGGGCGGTAGCCGTCAGGGTTTTTTCCCCACCCGACAATTGGCTGATCGTTTGCGGGCGTTTGCCTTTGGGCTTGGCCACAATTTCAATGCGCGAATCCAGCGGGTTGTCTGGTTCGAGTAGGATCAGGTCGCAGTTGTCGTCTTCGGTGAAGAGACTGCGGAACACGTCGATGAAGTACAGGCGGGCCTTCTCAAAAGCCTCCAGGAACTGCCGGGTGGCGGTTTCTTCTATTTCGAGAATGGTTTGTTCCAGTGATTTTTTAGCCGCCACGATGTCATCGCGTTGCTGGGCGATGTTGTCGTAGCGCTCTTTGATTTCGGTATAGGCTTCAACGGCCATGGGGTTGATTTCCCCGTAGTTGTCCAGGCGTTTTTTGAGTTTGTCTACTTCCTCTTGGAGCTCGGCTTCGGGGCGTTTAATTGAGGGCTCTTCGTTCAGGATGTCGTTGATGCCGATTTCAAACTCGATGCGCAGACGCTGAGAAATGGTGCTGATTTCAAACTTGACATCGTTGAATTTGTCCTTCAAATTGTTGATCAGCACTTGCAGGTCAGTTTGCTGGCGACTCAGCTTGCGCAGGCGGTCTTCCATTTCCACCATACCCGTACGGGCCTTGAAGTACACTTGTTCGGCCTCGGTGAGTGAGGATTCGTGGACGCCACGCTCAGCGTAGGCTGTTTGTAGGTTGCTAGCCAGTCGCACCAATTCATCAGCCACCACGGTGATGTCCCTGTCTGCAGTGAGGATGCTTTGCTGGTTTTGTTGCAGGGCGTTTTTGGTGTCCGTGATTTGTTTTTCACGGAAAGTCAATTCTTGCTGGAAGGTATTGACCTTGTTTTGCTGGCGAATGAACTGGATGTTTTTGTCGTTAAAAGCCGCTGAGGCCTGGCTCAACTGGTCAGCCATTTGCCGGAAACTACCGTCGGTTTGGGCGATTTTTTCCTTCACCCCGTCCAATTCCGTATACCGCAAGGTTAGTTGAGCCTCGGTCTCTCCTACGGTCTCCTGTAATTCCTTGATGCGTTGCTCGGTCAATTCCCGGCGATTGCTCACCTCCTGAATCAGGGATTCAAAATTCGACAAACTGGTGGCCAGGGATACTTTTTCCTGCGCCAATTTATTCAGTATGCTGCGCTGTTGCTGCATTTCCAGATCGGGGCGTTTGGCCTTGAGGGCATCTACCCGTTCCTTGAGGTTGAAAGAGGAGGTTGACAAGCGGTTTTCTTCCTGCTCGGCTTTTTTGATGGCTTCCTCCAGTACTTCAAGGTTTTTCTTCCGGCCAATTTTTTTGCCCTCGAACAACCCAATCGAACCACCCGATACACTAAAGCGACGTTTGATGATGCGGCCGCTGCGGGAGAGCACCACCACATCCTGATCGGGTAAGGTGCCACTAATCTCTTCTTTTTCGGTCAGCAGCACATTCTCCAACAAATAACCAACCAGATTGCGGTAAGTCGGGTCGGTTTGTACCAATTCGATGGCCATTTTGGTTTCAGGCAAAAGGGTCATCGGCATCTGGTAATCGCGGAAGGCGTCCAAAACGAAGAAATTGGCCTTGCCTTTTTGGGTTTTACCCAGCAATTCAATGGCAAAATAGGCTTCCTCCAAGTTGTTGACGACGAAGTAATTGAGGTAAGGCTCCAGGTAGTTTTCGATGGCTACGCGGTATTCTTCACTCACGTAAATGAGGTCGGAAAGCAGGGGCGCGCCTTTGTCCCAATCCTTACTTTTGACCAGGTATTGAATCGATTCGGGAAAACCTTCGAGGTTTTCCACCATACTTTTGGTCAGTTTGTATTCGTTGCGTTTGGCGTCGAGGTCGCGGCGTACACGGGCGATTTTTTGGGTAATTTCGCTCAGTTCAGCTTCCCCTTTTTGCAGGTCTTGCTGGCGTTTTTCCTCGGCTTGTTCCAATAAGGTAACCGCTTCTTGCTGCACCCGCTCCTGGGTTTCGAGTTCCTGCACCTTGTTGCGAAGCCCACTTACCGATTCCTGGCGTTGGCGAATTTCCGCGTTGTTGCGGTTGAGGTCGTTGTGGTGGTTGTCGATCTGGTTGAGGCTGATGGCCTTTTGTTTTTCCAGTTCGTTGATGGCGCGCTCCAGTTTTTGTTGCTCCTGGACCACTACATCGAGGTCGGCTTTCATGGCACCGTGGCCGCCCCGAATTTTATCGAGTTGTTGTTCAGCGCTTTCGAGCTCTTGTTCAAGGCGCGCTTCCACCCGTTTTTCTACGTTCAATTCAGAGCGGTAGTGCTCGATGTCTTCTTCCAGTTGCACGATGCGGCCCTGAGCTTGTTGGATATCTTGCTCCAGTTTCTGGCGGTTTTGCTGCACAAACTGTTGCTTTTGCTCCAACATCCGCCGGTCGTTTTCCATCCCCCGAATGCGGCCAACAAGGCTATTGAGGTCGCGTTGGCGTTCGGAAAGGGCTTTTTCTTTATCGAGGTGGGTGAGGCGTTCTTTCTCCAGAGTGGCCTCCAGATTGCGGCTTTCTACGTCGATCTGGCGGTAGTTGTCCTGTTCTAGGTCGATCTGGCTTTGTAGGGTTTTGTGTTTTTCTTTGAGCGAGCCGACCTTGATCAGGGCCAGAGCCACACTGAGCTGCTTGTATTCTTCCTTGAGTTCGAAGTATTTCTGGGTGCGTTTGGCCTGCTTTTCGAGCGATTTGAGGTTGCTTTCAATTTCAGCCAGCAGGTCTTCAATTCGGTCCAGGTCCTCGCTGGTGCTCTTGAGTTTGCTGAGGGTTTCTTTTTTGCGCAGCTTGTACTTGGATACTCCGGCGGCTTGCTCGAACATTTTACGGCGGGAATCTTCCTTGTCTTCCAGGATATCATCCACCATACCCAAGGCGATGATGGCGTAAGAGTTGGAGCCAATGCCAGTGTCTAAAAACAAACCGGTGATGTCCTTCAGGCGGCAGGTAACCCCATTAAGACGGTATTCACTCTCTCCACTACGGTAGAGCATGCGGGTGATGGTGACGGTGTTGTATTCGGTAGGCAGCAGGTTTTTGGTGTTCTCAAAAGTCAGCGAAACCTGCGCAATCCCGGCAGGCTTGCGCTTTTTGGTCCCATTAAAAATCACACTGGACATTTGATCCAAACGCAACTCCCGGCTGCTCTGCTCCCCCAAAACCCAGCGGATGGCGTCCACTACATTGGACTTACCCGACCCATTAGGACCAACAATACCAATGACATCCGCACCGAAGTTGATGACCGTCGGATTGGCAAAACTTTTAAAACCTTTGATTTCTAGACTTTTGAGCCGCATATGTGTGGGTTAGTTGGAAACAAGCCTACAAAGATACAGCATCCCCCTCCAATCGGGTCTTGATAAGTAGGCGAGTTTTCCACATTGCCTGTTGGTAAAGGGGGAAGTTATACACGAGGTAAGGGGAAAAATGGGTTTCATAGGGATAAAAATCACCACACCACGCTGACATTTCTCATTGTTTAATTCGTTAATACCACAAAAATTAGACATTTCTTTTATGAAAGCTTTTTTTGACAAAATTAAAGCCTCTTCTTTTGGAAGATTATGAAATTTTTACTACATTTCAGGTGAACAAGTTGTTCTCCTTTTTTCACTAAATTTACTGTCTATGAACATCACATTCAATGATCTTAGGGACATTAAGCACAAGCTCCCTACTGGCAGCATTACACGCATTGCGAGAAAGCTGAACATTTCCGAACAGACGGTACGGAATTATTTTGGAGCATCGAAGTTGGATGACGGTGAGACGATAGGTGTACACATCGAACCGGGTCCCGGAGGAGGAGTTGTTCATTTGGATGATGAGACTATTTTGGAGGCGGCCCGGGAAATCCTGGCCGAGCAGCAGTAACGCTGCCCATTATTGCCACGAGAAACCGATTTTTTGAACCGGCCACCAAGGCACGCAGGCACCGTTCAAAGCAATTTCATGGTGTGTCTTCGTGCCTTAGTGGTCAAACACATTCATCTGATTTCCTTTTCTACATCTTCAAGTAAAAAGCTCTGGTTAAATTTTGGTAGGCTTCAGTCCACTCATCTGGCCCTTCCTGGCGAATAATCAATTGATCCCGCTGCGGTGTGCGACTTTCCAATTCAAATTGCATCAACAAACGTTCAATGGGTTTATTGGCATTGGTCAGCACCTCTGTAACCCGGGTGCAGTAAAAATGATAAGTCCCCGCCAATTCCTGAAAGCGCAGGCCTTCTACAAAGGGTAAAATCACACAGAATTTCCCGTTTTTGGCGAGTAGTTTCTGAACAGCACGCAGCATGTCCCCATGGGGCAATTTGACGGTATGTCGGACACTGTTGCGGTCCTGATTGAAGGAAAAGGTTCCACCGGTGAAAAACGGAGGATTGCTTACAATCAAATCATACTCTTGCTGTTGAGTCCCCGCAAAATCCTGAATGGATTGATGAAAAGCGCTTAAACGATCAGCCCAGGGGGCATTTTTTATATTGTCTACCGCTTGGGTGTAGGCGAGGTCATCAATTTCCACAGCATGGATTTGAGCCCCTGTATTGCGCTGACCCAACATAATGGCAATCAAGCCAGAGCCGGTTCCGATGTCCAAAATCCGGGTGGCGTTTTCTACATCAGCCCAGGCGCCCAACAATACTCCGTCAGTGCCCACTTTCATGGAACACTTGTCTTGTTGGATACTGAATTGTTTGAATTGAAAGGTTTGCTCCACTATTTCAATCTTATCCACTGGTTCTGCTTTGGCTTTCGCACTCATACTTGCTTTCGTTTTGAACTTAGAGCATGTCTACAATATTCCGACATGCGTTTGCAAAGTTATAACATCCTAAAATAGCTTTGGTTTTTTTTGAGCACACACCAAAAATCATTTTTTGCGAATCTACACTTTTAAACACAATTTTTAAAGCATACGCTCAATCGTTGGTCATGGGGCAATTGCGCCCTGACCCTTTTTGATCATCCCTACAAAACAAAAAAAGATGGCAGAAATGAACACTCCGGAGCGTAGCTCCAAAGGGCCGCGGCGTGCCTCAAAATCATCTACCCGGGTGGATTTGACCGCAATGGTTGACTTGGGCTTTTTGTTGATTACCTTTTTTATTCTGGCTTCCGCTTTTCAAAAACCGAAGACAATGGAGGTGAATAAGCCAGTGCCTCCCGAAGACCCAGAGCAGCTTATCTGTTCACTTTTGTCCAAAAGTAAAACATTTACCCTGGTGGCTGGAAAAAACGATAAAATATACTGCTACACTGGTGCTGATTATGAAACGGATTTAAAAGTGGATTCCCTCTCCTTTTCACGACAAAACTTACGCAAACGAATCATCCAGCGCCAACAGGAAGTAAAAGCGCAATGGGGGCACCAGGATGAATTGTTTGTATCGCTCAAATTTTTCCCCAAATCCAAATACCGTAATATGGTGGACCTGTTGGATGAAATGAAAATTTGTGGGGTAAAACGTTATGCAATTGTGGATGAATGGAATGAAATGGATGAAATAATTGCCGCACATTCCGGCAACCTGTAGGGGCGACCCTTGCGGTCGCCCGTATGTATGCAGTCGCCCGTACGCTCCCATCAATCCAAATACCGTTTGTTCAATCCATCATACGCATCAATGCGCCGATCCCTGAAAAACGGCCACATCCGACGTACCGTTTCGGTGCGGTGTTTGTCGATTTCGATCACCTGAGCCACTTCCTGATCAATCGGGGCGCTGTAAAGAATTTCCCCTTGTGCGCCCGCAATGAAGCTTTGGCCCCAGAAACGAATGCCTCCAGTAAAACCTGAGAAATCCTCCTCCCAACCCGTACGGTTGACGGAAATAACCGGAAGTCCATTGGCCACGGCATGCCCTCTTTGGATGGTTTGCCAGGCCCCAAATTGGCGATCCTGTTCTTCTCTGGGATCAGTATCTGCCCAACCGATGGCGGTGGGATAAATCAGCACCTCTGCACCACGCATGGCCATCAGGCGGGCGCCTTCAGGGTACCATTGGTCCCAACAAACCAGAACGCCTAGTTTGCCTACTGACGTGGAAATGGGATTAAAGCCCAGGTCGCCCGGGGTGAAGTAGAATTTTTCGTAGTAGGCAGGATCGTCAGGGATGTGCATTTTGCGGTAACGCCCGGCTTCAGTGCCGTCTTTTTCAAATACTACTGCAGTGTTGTGGTAGATGCCGGGTGCCCGCTTTTCAAAAAGAGAGGTGACCAAAACTACGTTGTTTTCCCTTGCCGCCTGGGCAAAGGTATGGTAGGCTGGGCCTGGAATGGGCTCGGCGAGGTCAAACATATCGGCTGATTCTGCCTGGCAAAAATAGATGCCACAGTGGAGTTCCTGGAGTACGACCAGCTCAGCACCTTGCTCAGCGCAGTTTCTGATGGCGGCAAGGCTTTTGGCGATGTTTTCGCTTTGGTTGGGGGAGCAGGTTTGTTGGATGATGCCTGTTTTCATGTGTTTGGTTCTTTTCCCATCGGCATATATCCCACGGCTAAAGCCATGGGGTGATGCGGTGGGGTGGCCTCCCACGGGTGAATCCGTGGGTTGGCTAAGGTTATATTTTCTACATTTCGACCAGCAGGTTGCAGCCACGGATGTCTCCGGCGTCGAGACGGCCCAGAACTTCAAATGAGCCGTCAGCGTACACTTTCCCAAGATCTTCGGTGGCGATGAAGGAAATGGTATCCAGGTTCGCCAGGTCGATTACATTGATGACACCGGTACGGGCTGGGGGTGTTGCAGCCAAAGGGTCGTTGGGTTCTCTTGTCCAGACGCGGAGGGTTGGACTGGGATGAAACAAACCTTTTCTTTTTGAATAGGCTTGAGACAACAATTCAGTCATTCCGTATTCAGAATGGATCTCTGGAACGCCCAGACCCTGCGTCAAAATTTCATGCAATTCTACCCGGGTCAATTCCCGACGTCGACCTTTCATGCCACCCGTTTCCATCACAATTAGCTCTGGAAAATTCAAATTACCTTCCTCGGCTAGATCCCAGAGCGCAAAACTTACTCCGATCAGCACTGTTGGGATTTTTTTTTCGGCACATTCCGCCAGGGTGTTGCGTAAGGCGGCGTGATCGTACAAATAAAAACCACTTTGACGGTATTTGGACCATTGTACAAAATGTTCCGCCATATAAACCAGGGAAGAACCTTCTCGTTCCAGATAAGCGGGCAAGAGTGCAACAAAGCAATAATCCGACAAAGGGCCATAAAATGCCTCGAAACCACGCAAGGTATTGTGGGTGTAATCCATCAAACTTCGCACTGGATGACGACTAGTTTGTGTCCCTGTAGTGCCACTGCTGGAAAAAACAGCCTCGTTTGGCCATTCTCCAGTTTTTATCTCGTATTGTTTAAACAACTGAATGGGTAAACAAGGTATGGCTTCCAAACGTTGAATGCGGGAGGGGTCGATGTGCAACAAATCCAAAAATTTTACGTAAAGTGGATTGTACCTTGCCTGAAAGCGAAACACTTGAAGTGCAAGCGCTTCGAATTCATCAGGCTGCACATTTTGGATGAGATCGTACAGATGACTCCTGGCCGACTGAAATATCATTTCTTGTTTCAATAAAAAGTCTTATTTTTTGATCAAATTGAGGCGGGATTTGCGTTTGCCCCATTTTAAATAACCTGATTGTGGTGACTTGAATCCGGTCAAAATTAGTAATTATGATGAAAAAGTCTGGATATTTCCTCTTTTGCCTTTTGATTTTGCTGCTGGCCAGTACATGCTCCAACCCGCCAGAATTCCCGGCTGAACCCGTGATCGAATACCTGGGGTTGAGCCATACTTCCATTGATCAAAGCCGTGGTGGTGGTATTCCCCTGGATACAATCGAGATTCGTTTTGCTTTCACCGATGGAGATGGAGATTTGGGCAGTGAAGACAGCACCAATATCTCGCTGACCGATAGCCGAGACAATTTTGAGCATTTTTTCAAAGTGAGTCCAATCCCCCAGTTGGGCTCAGGAGATGGTATCCAAGGTGAGATTTCGATTAAACTGACCAATAGCCCCGATACCAAATATTTTTGTTGTACCTTTCCCAATACCCGTCTGACCTGCATCCCCAGCACTACCTTCCCCACGGATTCTCTCTCTTATTTCATCCGAATTCGAGATCGCTCTGGCAATTGGAGCAATACCATCAAAACCGAGAGAATAACCATTTTTTGTAAATAAAACATCGGACGTATGAAACCACACAAATCTCCGCGCAAACCAGGTATGCACAGCGTACACGACTCCAAAGGTTCAGGAGCACGAACGATGCATGCCCAGCAGGGAATCTCCACTAAAACCATCATTATCATCGTAGCGTCTATAGTTGTCTTTTTGGTATTGATGTATTTGATGATGGCGGGATAAATCCTTTCCATCAAGCATGCAAAACCTTGATCTGGCTAAACCCATCGCTCTGCTTTTTCACCTGAATTTGCACGCCAATGCGTTCTTTCAACTCCTTGACGTGGGAAATAATACCAATGGTTTTGCCACTCGATTGCAGGTTCTCGAGCGTGGAAATGGCGAGGTCTAAACTGCTGTCGTCCAGTGTGCCAAAACCTTCATCAATAAAGAGGGATTGAATGGACGTATTGCGGCCAGCCAATTCGGAGAGTGCCAGGGCCAGGGCCAAACTCACCAAAAAACTCTCCCCTCCTGACAAAGTACGCATGCTGCGGCGATGGTTAGCCTGGAAGGTATCCATGATCTCCAGCCCCAGGTCTTCGTTGGCTTTTTTCAAAATCACATACCGGCCATTGAGTTGCTGCAAATGGCGATTGGCCAGTTGGATGAGTTTCGCCAGGGTCAGACCTTGTGCAAAGGTGCGGAATTTTTTACCATCAGCCGAGCCAATCAGGTCATTGAGCTTGGCCCAACGTTGGTATTCTTTTTGCTGTACCTGAATGGATTTGAGCAAGGTTTTGGCCTTGCGTTGTTGCTGCTCGTGGCGCTGGAGTTTTTCCAACAATTGCCCCAGGTTTTGCTCCAGCAATTGCCAGGCCTTTTCTTGTTCCTCCAACAGGGTTTTGAGGGCTTCCGCTTCGGGGGCTTCCCGAGTTTCCTGGATCAGGTCGGCCAATTGCAGGGCATTTTCTTGTTGCAGCCGTTGCAATTCTGCTTCCTGCCGGGCTAATTGTGCCTGCATGCCGCGGATTTCCTCTTCTTCTTGCGGGCTGAGCATAGAGGCGCGTAGGGCAGCCAAATCCTCCAGTTGTTGTTTTTCCAGCACCAGAGCCAACTCTGCTTCCAGTTTTTGGATTTCCTGATTGCTGCGCTGGAGTTCAGTGAAGGCATTTTCGAGGCGCGTCTGGGTGGCAATATTGGTTTCCCGCAATGCCTTCAAACGGGCGTTTTCGGTTTGCAGTTGCTCCTCGGCCTGGGCAATGGCCCATTGTAATTTTCCCTTAAACGCTTCAATGTCCTGCTCTTCAATCAGGGCGGTTCTTTTTTGTTGCAAAAGAGACAAGGCTTCGCGTTCCTTTTGAATCAACTGGAATTGTTGTTCCCTTTGCAAAGTCAATTTGTGCAGGTTATCCACATGCTGTTGGCTTTCAAAGCGATTTTTCTCCAGTTCCCGTTCCAGTGAAACTTGTAATTCCTGCGCTTTTTGAAAATGCTCTTTGGCATTGTTCAATGCTTGAAGCAAGGTGGTACTGTTCTCTTGATATTCAAAATCGAGCAAGTTCAGTTTTTCCAAAACGATGCCCTGCTTTTGCATCATTCTCGCCTCGATCTCGTTTTGTTTTTGCACCAACTGTGCTTGCCTTTCGGCCATGATGGCAGCACGCGACAGCAGTTGTTGCTCGGCCTGTTTGGAATCCAATAAGGCATCCTGTAAGGTTTGCAACTCTTTGCTCAAGGATGTCAAAGTTGCAATAGCGTGTCGGCGGGCTTGTAACAACTGGGTGGTGTTGGCGAGGTATTCGCCCAGGGTGCCCGCCTCCTGATCTACTTCAATGCCTACCAAACTCCCCATCACCCGGCCTCTTTTCCCTTCCAGGTCGTTGATTTGCAGCAATTTTTGGCTTAACTGACCATGCAAGGGTTGTACCAATTGTTCCACCTGGGTGCTGGTTTCCCGCAATTGTAGGGCCAATTCCTGGCGATGCAGCCGTAAGGTTTCGGCATTGGCCCGGGCTTTTTCGTATTCTTGCAGGGCCAGGTCGACAAAAGGTTTGAACTCATGGTAGCGAAAAGGATGTTCGGTGGAAAAACAAAGAGGACAGGCCTCCCCTTCTTTCAGGCGGTGGCGATCTTGTTCATAATTGGCGATCAGGCGTTGTTGCTCGTATACTTGCTGTTTATACAAGAGGATTTCATCGCTTAATTCTTGTTCATCAAAAACGTTCAGCAGTTGTTTTTGCAAATCCATTTCGCGGTGGCGCAGTGCTTCCAGTTCTTGTTCCAGATGACTGATCTCGGCCAACAGCTGTCGATAGGTCCCGTTTAGTTCTTGCAATTGTTCGAGCTGGCTTTGGCGTTGATTGAGGCGTTCCAGGTCCTGATACAACCAATTGAGCAATGCCTCATCGGAATGGGGTACATCGGGCGGCAAAGCAGCTTCGTAGGCCGCTTTTAGCTCAGTTTGTCGGCCCAACAATTTGGTTTTCTGGGCTTGTATCTCCTGGATTTGTGCCTGCAAACCTGCCAGCTCCTGGGTAGACTGGCTTTGTTCCTGAAGTAGAATGGCACTTTGTTGTCGCGCCTCTTCCAGCGACCCGATTTCACTTTGTAACAGTGGCAACAAGCCCGCCAATTGATGCCAGTTGGGATGTTCCTGCAACCAGCTTTGCACCTTTTGCAGTCGTTCGTTGGCGGCTTGGCGCTCGGTTTCCAGCTCCAGACCTTTTGCCTCACTTGCTTTTTTTTCTGCTTCCAAACTTTGCAGCCCCCCCTCCTGGGCTTGCAATGGTTGGGCACGGGTATTGATCTCCACATCCAGGCGCAGGGCTTCAGCGAGGATAGGTTCCTGCTGTTTTTGTTCCTGTTGAGCTTGTTCCAGGCGTTTTTGGGCTGCCTGGTTTTGGGCTTCCTGCGCCAACAGCGCCGCTTGTTGCACTTCCTCCTGCGTTTTTAGCTCAGCAACTTGAGTCTCAATTTGGATTTTCCCCAACAATAAATCGTCCAATTTTTGCAATTGGGGCTGGTAAATGCGGAGGGATTGATAACGCTGCAAACGGAAAAAAGAGGCATCTGCCGCAGACCGGGCAACTTCCCACTGGCGGTATTCCTGCTGGAGGTTTTCGGCGCTGTTTTCAAGTTCCGATTTGCGTTGAAGTTGTTGTTGAAAATGGCGGAGCTTTTTAAGGTTCTGCTGAGTACCGGCGCTTTCTTGTTCCAGTTGTTTGGCTTGTAGAGATAGGGCCTCAGCTTCTTCGGGGGGTAAGATTTCCAGGCGGCTTTTTTCGGCCTGCAGGTCTTTTAGCAAAAGGTCTTCCTGCTTGTGACGGGCATAAGCGGCTTTGGACAATTCACTGTAAATTTCGGAGCCCGTAATTTTTTCCAACAACTCACTGCGTTCTCTTTCGTCGGCGTGTAAAAAAGCTGCAAAATCACCTTGGGCCAATAGGACTGAGCGCCGAAAACGATCGTAATCCAGGCCCGTCAGTTCTTCAATAAGTTGATCAACTTCTTTGCCTTTTTGACCAATGGTGAGGAACTCTTCTTTTTCAACATCCCAGCGTTCCAGGCGGCGGATGGGCTCCTGGATTTTGCCTTCCAGTTTCCCCCCGGAGCGGTGCATGCCCCATTTTGCCCGCAGGAGAATGTTGTTGTTTTCAAATTCTACTTCCGCCAAACACTGGGTTGCTCCAAAAGACAAGACCTCGCCCCGCTCACTGCCTCGGGGCAACTTCCCAAACATGGCCAGGGTAATCGCGTCCAAAATGGTGCTTTTGCCCGCGCCTGTATCGCCCGTGATGGCAAACAGGCCCGTGGTGCCCAGCGGTGCCGTTTGGAAATCGATCTCGGCGTCGAGGCGCAGGGAGTGAAGGTTTTTTATGGTGAGTTTGCGGATCTTCATGATTAAGTGAAAAGTGAAAAGCGAATGGCGAATAGCGAAAAGTGAATAGCTTAGTGGTGAGTTTATGGGCTATTCAATCCTTCCACTAACTCTCGAAAAGTGGCCTCCAATTCGGTCCATTCTTCTTCGCTGCGCTGTTCTTTTTCGGCTCGTTTGCGAAAAACTTCAAGTACATCGAGGGATTCCAGGGACTCCACCACGGCGTCCAATTGTTCGTCGAGGGCCTGGTATTGGCGTTCGAGGCGAATTTTGAGGATTTCGAGCGGCCAGTCCTTGACGAGGGTTCGCAAATGGCTGTCGAGTTGGGGAATGAAGGTGGGTGATTGTACAATGACTTCCACCCAAGCGGACAATGCTTCGCGCTCTTTGCTGGCAAAAACTTGCAGTTTATCTTCTACCTCGGCCAAAGTGCCTTGGATGGTTTTGAGGCGGCGAAAAGTGGGTGCGGGTAGAAAGCGGACTTCGCTCAGGGCGTGACCATCAAACTCCAGGCAATACACGCCCTTTTCATCTTTGGTTTCACTAAAACTCAGGGGAATCAGCGAGCCGGAGTACCTCACCCGGTTTTGCCCGGCAATGGCCTGTGGGCGGTGGATATGCCCGAGGGCTACATAAGAAAACAGCTCGGGCAAGGTGTCGACATCCAGGTTTTCGGTATTTCCGATGTAGATGTTGTCTTGTTTGTCGGAAGCTTGAGCGCCTTGGGCGTACAAGTGACCGGTAGCAAGAATGGGTACATCTTGGTCGCGGTAAGGCTCCAACAAGGTGCCCATGTCTTGATAGCGCTGGCGAATCCCGGTTTGGATGCGCTGAATGCGGTCGAGGGTACTTTCGCCGCTCACACTGGGGGAAAGGTCGCGGTCGCGCAAAAAAGGAATGGCAGCGACGACTGCCTCTAATTCCCCGGCAGCATTGTGGAGCAACAAACAATCTTGTTCCAGGTTTTCGGCAGCAGCACCCACCACCCGGATGTTGAGGTATTCCAGGAGTTCGCGTGGCGCATCGAGCATGCCTGGTGAGTCGTGATTGCCACCGATGATCACAATGTGACGACAGGTGGTATTCAATAAACTGGTCAAAAAATTATAGTACAATTTCCGCGCGGGATGGGGCGGATTGCCATTGTCGAAAACATCCCCTGCCAGAATCAAGGCATCGGCTTGTTCCTGCAGGATGGTCTCGAGGAGCCATTGCAAGGCCAGTTGTTGTTCATCGCCCCGCTCGTTGAAAAGGAGGCGTTGACCAAGGTGCCAATCGGAGGTATGGATGATTTTCATGTACAATGCTGTTCAGGCAGCCAATATAACAAAAGTAGAATTAATATAGTAATGCCCGAATCATCCGCTCCTTTCCACTCAAATCTTTTTGCAACACTATTTCTTTCCAAGCCATCTCACTGAGCATTGTTGCTACTTCACTGGCATTGTATTCATTGCATTCAAAAAATAGATAGCCGCCTGTACGGAGATTTTGTTGGGCAAAACGGGCAATCTGGCGGTAAAAAATCAAGGGATCATCGTCAGAAACAAATAGTGCCAGATGTGGCTCAAATTCGGTGACTTGAACGGGCATCAACACCACTTCCCGTTCAGGAATATAAGGCGGATTGCTGATGATGACGTCAAACATAGGGTTATCTAAAAAATGTTGGGGCCAAAGGGCTTCCTGCAAAATATTCACTTCGAGCCAATGAACTTGTACCTGGTTGAGTTGAGCGTTTTCCTGAGCAAGCGCGAGGGCAGCAGGGCTTACATCCAGGCCCCAAACCTCGGCCTGGGGTAGTTTTTTGGCGAGGGTGATGGGGATGCAACCGGAGCCCGTGCCGATGTCGAGGATGCGGGGTGTGGTGCTAAAGATCGGGGCGTTTATCGTCTCCAGCACCCATTCCACGAGTTCTTCGGTTTCGGGGCGGGGAATCAAAACGCGGGAGTCAACCTTGAATTTGAGGCCATAAAAATCGGCTTGACCAAGAATGTATTGGAGTGGTTCTTTACGTTGTAAGGCGGAAAGGATAGATTCGAGGTGGCTTGCTTGGGTGTCGTTCAGAGTTGCTTGGGCAAATTGGCTGCGCTGGAGCTGGAAACAGTCTTCAAAGACGATGCGGGCGATGCTTTGGGCTTCGCGGGGGTCGAAGAGGGATTGTTGTAAGGCTATGACAAATTCATCGAAGGTACTCATGCTGTACATCACAAAATTTAGAGATATACCAAAGCGACATGAATAGCAACACGGATAACCACGGATTTACACGGATTTTCTTTTGCCTGCGGCAAAAGTTTTTTTGGCCACAAATGACACAAATTTTCACAAATTGGGCACAAACTTCGTTTGCGCGAAAGCGCGTTGGCATGAACGAAGTGAATGTCTAATTTGTGAAAATTTGTGTCATTTGTGGCTTATTAATCACGTCGCAGGCGTGAGACAATCCGTTTAAATCCGTGGTTATCCGTGTCATCCGTGTTGCTATTCATGTCGCTTTGGCAACAAGCTTAATATCTTAATACCAACTTCTCAAGACAACCTCCCCCGAAAATCCTCATACCCAAAATGCTTCACCACCTCCAACCGATCATCCTCATGCCAGATGCAAATATCCGGATGTTTGACTCCATTAAAAGTAGTGGTTTTGACCATGGTATAGTGGATCATGTCCCAAAGGATAAGGCGGTCGCCCACTTGCAGTTCCTGCTCAAAGGAATATTCCGTCATAAAATCACCAGCCAAACAACTCACCCCCCCCAGGCGATAAGTGGGTTTACCTGGCACTGGATCTGTAGCGCCCAATACCTTGGGACGATAAGGCATTTCCAGTGTGTCGGGCATGTGGGCTGTAAAGGAGACGTCCAGAATTGCGGTCTTAACTCCATGGCTGTCTACAATATCGAGTACAGTGGAGATCAACTCCCCAGTTTCCCAGGCAATGGCGCTGCCTGGTTCCAAGATCACTTCCAGGTGTGGATTGCGTACCCGAAAAGCTTGCAAGGCTTTGATCAAGCGATCCACATCATAGCCCTTGCGGGTCATTAAGTGACCGCCACCAAAGTTGATCCATTTCAACTGTGGGAAAAAGACGCCAAAGCGAGCTTCAACGGCTTCCAGCAGGTTAGCAGTGTCATCCGCGCTCGATTCGCACAGGGTATGGATGTGTAATCCTTCAATCCCAGCTGGCAATTGTCCACTCAGGTTTTCGAGCATGGTACCCAAACGGGAGCCTACCGCCGATGGATTGTACAAATCCGTTTCTACCACCGAAAACTCGGGATTCACCCGCAAACCTGGCGAAATGGGTTGCTGCGCTTGGCTCAATGCTCCCCTAAACCGCTCGTATTGCGCTACCGAATTGAAGGTGATGTGGCTGCTGTACCGCATAATCTCCTCAAATTCAGCAGGTAGATACGCCGGAGAATAGGTATGCGCTTGCACCCCCATTTCTTCAAAAATCAGCCTGGCTTCATGTAGGGAGCTGGCTGTAGCTCCCGCCAAATATAGCTTTACCAATGGGAAAACCTTCCACATGGAAAAGCCCTTGAGTGCCAGAATGACAGAAACCCCGGATTCTTGCTGCACCCACTGGATGAGCTCCAGGTTGCGGCGCAAACGAGATTCGTCGAGTACGTAAGCGGGGGAAGGAACTTGAGTGTAGTTGATCATTAATAAAAGGAAGTTGAGGAAAGTTCAGTATTATTGGTTATCAAGCAATTGGTAATGGCCAATCCTTTTGGGATAAATTTTTTTTGAGTTAAGAGTGAAGAGTACATGAGTAGTGAGTTTAGAAGTGAGCTGCCGCAGCAGCTTTGTCCCAGCTTTTGTTTAAGAAACGGCGGCAGCTCACTTCTAAACTCTCACTTTACTTCAAAACTCTCAACTCATGTACTCTTCACTCTTAACTCAAAAAAAACTTACTGATTGATCAGACATTAAACAATCAATCGACGGCTCTAATATTCAAACTCCAGATCTCCATCGACTTCCTCATGCCAAGGCAAACCAACTTTGCCCAATTCAGCGAGGAAAGGATCTGGATTAAATTCTTCTACGTTGAACACGCCGGCACCACCCCAGTGACCTTCCAGGAACATCTTGGCCCCCAACATGGCAGGAACACCCGTGGTGTATGAAACTCCCTGGGTTCCGGTCTCTTTGTAAGCATCCTGGTGTTGGCAATTGTTCCAAATGTAGTAGTTGCGCAATTTGCCGTCTTTGACGCCTCGAATGCGGCAACCAATGGAGGTTTGGCCTGTGTAGTTTTCACCCAAGTCGCCAGGATCGGGCAGTACGGCTTTCAGGAATTCCAGCGGAATCACATCAATACCTTTGTATTTCACGGGTTCGATGCCAGCCATGCCGATGTTTTGGATCACGCGCAGGTGAGTGAGGTATTCGTCGCCAAAAGTCATCCAAAAACGGGCTCTCTTGAGGGATGGATAGTTTTTCACCAAAGACTCCAGCTCCTCGTGGTAGATCACGTACGAACGTTTGGGACCGACGTTGGGATAGTCGATGTCTTTCCAGATTTCGTGTGGCTCGGTGTACACCCACTGGCCATTTTCCCAGTAGCGCCCTTTTTGAGTCACCTCACGGATGTTGATTTCCGGGTTAAAATTGGTTGCGAAGGCTTTGCCGTGGCTACCTGCGTTGGCATCGATGATATCGAGGTAGTGCATTTCATCGAAGTAGTGTTTGGCGGCGTAAGCCGTAAACACGCCCGTTACACCTGGGTCAAAACCACAGCCCAGGATAGCGGTCAAACCTGCTTGCTTGAATCGGTCTTGCAGGGCCCATTGCCAGGAGTATTCGAATTTGGCTTCGTCCTTAGGCTCGTAATTGGCGGTGTCCAGGTAGTTTACTCCCGCTTGCAGGCAGGCTTCCATGATGGTCAAATCCTGGTAAGGCAAAGCCACGTGGATCACCAATTTTGGTTGAAAACTGCGCAGCAGTTCCACCAATGCAGGTACATCTTCAGCGTCAATAGCAGCCGTGCTGATGTGTTGATGCCCGGTGTCGCGTTTTACATCGTTGACAATCACGTCGCACTTGGATTGGGTGCGGCTGGCGACCAGAATTTCGGAGAATACTTCAGGATGTTGAGCGCATTTGTAGACCACTACCCGGCCTACCCCACCCGCGCCAATGATGAGTACTTTGGACATTTTTCAATGGATTTTAACGATGAATGCTAGCTTGTCAGT
>NZ_JANRKL010000189.1:0-53121 GCF_033763495.1 Haliscomenobacter sp.
TTTGATGTTGACGTCTTGTAGCCTGACAATGATGTTGCTCATAATGGGCAAATCTACAATTTAGAATCGTTCAATTTTACAAAAAGCCGACAAAGATCAAGACCTAAACCCAGATTTTGCTGTTTTAAAAGTGAAAAAGCAAGGGAAAGCGAATTACCTTTGCCAAATTCTGACACTGCTATGCAACACTAAAGGCAATTGCAGCGTCAAAACAAGCACAACAGTCTTTTTTAACAGGATACATTATGAAGCGGATCTATCTTATCGCTGGCGTTATGGTGGCCATTGCCATCGTGCTGTTTATCAACTCGGGCAAAGACATGACCACTTATGGATCATTTGCCGATGCCAACAGCAGCACGAAAAAAATCAAAATTGTAGGAAAATTGGCCAAGGACAAACCTATGGTTTACGATCCCGCCAAAGATCCCAACCATTTCAGTTTTTTCATCAAAGATACCAATGGTGAAGAGCACAAAGTAGTGCTGCTGAAGGCCAAACCACAGGACTTCGAAATGTCGGAGCAAATTGTAGTGACTGGCCGGATGAAAGAAGGTGTTTTTGTAGCCACCGATTTATTAATGAAATGTCCTTCCAAATACAAGGACGAAGAAATTGCCATTAAGAGCAAACAGAACGGGTAAACAAGATGGAAAAAATCCAATACATCGGCGAAACCCTACTGCCTGGGCAGATTGGGCAAATGGGAGTTTTGCTGGCATTTGTAGGCGCTTTGTTGTCGATGGTAGCCTATTGGTTTGCCACCCAACGGCGGGAAAGTATTGATTATGAAAGCTGGCGCAACATCGGTCGTTATGCTTTTTTGACCCATGGTTTGGGTGTTTTTGCGGTCATCGGTGCCTTGCTGTATGCGATGATCAACCAGTTGTACGAATACCAGTACGTTCAGGCGCACGTTTCGGAAGAGCTTCCCATGAAGTTCATTTTTTCAGCCTTGTGGGAAGGACAGGAAGGTAGTTTTTTGCTTTGGATGTTTTGGCATGTCCTGCTTGGTTTTGTGTTGTTGTTCAACGGCAAATCCTGGGAAACCTCCACCCTTACGGTCATTGCAGCCATTCAGGCGGTATTGGCCACGATGATTCTGGGCATTTACATTGGTTTTGGCGATGAGCCAGCCAAGTTTGGGAGCAACCCAATGCTTTTGTTGCGCCAAACCATCGATGCCCCCATTTTTGCACAAGCAGATTATTTGAAACTGATCAAAGGAAATGGCTTAAATCCGGCACTGCAAAACTACTGGATGACCATTCACCCGCCTACCTTGTTCCTGGGGTTTGCCTCAACTGCGATCCCTTTCGCCTTTGCAATTGCAGGCTTGTGGACCAAGCGGCATGTAGAGTGGCTAAAACCGGCCCTGCCTTGGGCACTGTTTTGTGGCTCTATCCTTGGCATTGGGATCCTGATGGGCTCCGCCTGGGCTTATGAGGCGCTGAATTTTGGTGGCTACTGGGCTTGGGACCCGGTAGAAAACACCTCTCTGGTGCCCTGGTTGTTGATCGTTGCCGGAGTGCATACCAACCTGATTTCAAAAGCGACCGGGCATTCTGTCCGCAGTTCCTATATTTTTTACCTATTGGGCTTTTTGCTCGTGGTGTACTCCACTTTCTTGACCCGCAGTGGGGTTTTAGGCGAAACTTCGGTGCACGCCTTTACGGAAATGGGGCTGGAAAATCAGTTGATCCTGTTCATTTCTGCCTTCACATTGACGGGCCTAGGCTTGATGATCTGGCGCTGGCGGGAAATCCCCCACCCCAAATCTGAAGAACATACCACTTCCAAAGAGTTCTGGATGTTCATCGGCACTTTGATTTTGTTGTTCTCGGCGGTGCTCATTACGGGCTCTACTTCTTTGCCGGTTTACAACAAGATCATGCAGGTGTTTAACCCAGCATTCCAAGGTAAGGTCATCACTGAACCAGTGGCACACTTCAACAAGTACCAACTCTGGATCGCGGTATTCATTGGTTATTTTTCCGGTTTTGCCCAATTTTTGCGCTTCCGGGAAAACAACTGGAGCAAAAATGCAATGCGTTTTGCGATCCATTTGGGGGCTGGACTGGGGATTGCAGCTGTATTGACCTATTTGAGTAGTCTTCTGATCAATTTGTATACCTGGCAATACACACTGCTTACTTTTAGTGCCTATTTCACCATCGTGAGCAACCTCGATTACCTGATTACCCATCTGCGGGGCAAACTCAAAATTGCCGGGTCGGCCTTTTCACACATTGGCTTCGGCTTGATGATTGTGGGCATTATGGCTTCGGGGGTCAACCGCAAGATCATTTCTTCCAACGCCTTTTTGATGGATGGTTTGATTGCAGGTGGCGATGAAGAAATGAGCAAAAAGAACATCACCTTGTTCCGCAATGTGCCCACCATGATGCAGGACTACCTGGTGACCTACAAAAAGGATACGTTGGAGCATTTTACCCGGACTTACACGGTGAACTACCAGCGCAAGAACAAAAAAGGGAAAGTGGTAGAGGATTTCGACCTTTATCCAACCATCCTTTATGATAAATCCTTTACCAAAATTGCGACCTCCAACCCGGATACCCGGCATTATGTGCTCAAGGACGTGTTTACGCACATCAGCGCCCTACCGGAAGTAGAGCAAAACTTTGAGCTCAAAAAGCAACGCGAGGAGGAACTGAAATACAAAGTACTGAACCTGGAACAAGGCCGTACCCAACTTCTCCATGATACCCTTGATGTGGAAAATCAGGATACGGTGTTCCGCCGC
Source organism: Haliscomenobacter sp. (assembly GCF_033763495.1). Lineage (GTDB taxonomy): Bacteria > Bacteroidota > Bacteroidia > Chitinophagales > Saprospiraceae > Haliscomenobacter. The sequence continues at coordinate 2,768 of NZ_JANRKL010000189.1, forward strand.
ACTTTCCAGATCAGCCTGGAATCAATGAGCCGCAATCCGGTCCACCACGAGTACAAACCCGAACCAGGTGACTTGGCGTTTAGCACCAAACTCAAAATTCGCCGGAGTGATGACGACAGTGTGTATTACGCCAACCCGGTCATTTTGCTGCGGGGGCAACTGATTTACACTTATCCGGATCAAGTAGATGACTTGAGTGCCAAGTTCAAAATCAGCCAGGACGCCATTGAAAAGGTATTTGCACTGGAAAATCAGCTCAAATACGAGAACCTAAATTTGCGCCAGGGGGATGCGGGCCAATGGCAAGACCTCAAAATCAGGTTTACCGGATTCAATAAGGCACCTGAGCATCCAGATTACAGCCGCAAGGAAGGTGACCTGGCAGTGGGTGCCAAACTGGACATTACCGCGCCAGATGGCAAAACTTACCATGCCGAACCGATCTTTTTGATTCGGGAACAACAGCCCTTGAATGTCAAGGTAGAAGTACCCGAATTGGGCTTACATGTGCGGTTCCCCTTGCTCGATCCGGGTAAAGAAACGATTCAATTGATGTTGGCAAAAACCACGGCACCAAGCAGCATTCCGGTGGAGGTAGCCACCGATGCGTTGCCCTCAAATTACATCGTTTTGGAAGCGCTGGAGTTTCCAGGGATCAATGTATTTTGGTTTGGTTCCCTTTTGATGATGTTTGGCTTGGGCTTCAGCATCTGGAACCGGATGAGTACCCGGCGCAACGGAGAATCTCTAGCCTAACTTACATCAATTTTTAGGTCATCATTCCTGAGGTGTTTCTTAGAGGTCTTAGATGGTTCAAAAAATGTCGCTTTGGTTTTCAACACCTAGCTAGTCTTTTGAACCATCTAAGACATCTGAGAAACACCTCAGATTGTATATGCTTGACAGAACTGCTAAGCATTACATATGCAGGGTAACTGCACTAACTCCAACTTGTGATTCAAAGCATCAGCATCGTAGGCGCAGGCAAGGTCGCCACGCACCTCAGTAAAAGGCTCCGAGCATCTGGCCTGAACATTCGCCAAATTTACAGCCGACAATTGGAAGATGCCCAGGAACTGGCGGCAACCCTCAATGCTGAGGGCATCAACCAATGGAAAGATTTACAGTTTTCGGAGCTGGATTTACTGATTATTGCCGTCAACGACCAGGCTATTCCTGAAGTTGCCCAAATTTTAAGTACTCTCCTCTCCCATTCTACGCTTGTAGTGCATACCTCTGGTAGCAGCCCACTGAGCTGGTTAAATGCGCTTCCACGTTGTGGTATATTTTACCCTTTACAAAGTTTTTCGCCTGGTCGGGAACCGGATTTTCAACAAATTCCCATTTGTGTGGAAGCACCTGCCCAAAGCGATCAAAACCTTTTGATTGAACTCGGTCAACGCATCAGCCAAAAAGTACAAGTCACAAGCGAGGCAGATCGACGCAGTTTGCATTTGGCTGCAGTATTTGTCAACAACTTTGTCAATCATTTGTACCAAATTGCTGCGGAAATTCTGGCCGAACGCCATTTGCCCTTTGATTTGTTGTTGCCCCTGATTCAGGAAACGGCAGCTAAAATCCAGGGACACAACCCTGCTGAAATGCAAACTGGCCCTGCTTTGCGTGGAGATCGGGCCACAATTGAGCGGCACCTGGATATGTTGGAAGATCATCCTGAATGGCGGGAATTGTATGGGGTGTTTACGGCATTGATTAGGTCGTAATTTTGCAGTGTACCCCAAACTTAACGGTGGGGCAAAAACAAATATCTCACCTTACGCATAAAGCAATTTCACTGCGTAAGGTGAGTTAAGCAAAACAAAGCTGGTTCGGAATCATTTCAACTCCAATACCGTTGCGGTCTTCCCCTTCAACTCCAAACTTTTCCCCAAGCTCAAACTTTCCCCACTCAACACATCTACCGCACTCGTTTTTCCTTTGATCGCTTCTGCAAAATGCCCCAAGTCAAGTGACTTATTCCCGGCATTTTTATTCATCAACACTAAAACCGTTTCCGTTGCAGTGTATCGTGCAAAAACGTACACTCCATCTTGGGGTGCAAAATGCAGCGTTTTCCCATTGTGAATCACGTTTTTTTGTTTCCGCCAGTTCAGCATTTTTTTCATAAAGGACTGAATCCGTAGTTGATCAACACTTAAGCCCTGGCCGGTGAAGGCATTCACGGCATCTCCAGCCCAGCCACCAGGAAAATCGGTACGAATCAGGCCATGGTCACCAGGTTTGGCACTGTTGTCAATCAGTACTTCCGTACCGTAGTAAATTTGAGGAATACCCCGGATGGTCAATAAATAGGTCAAAGCCATCTGGGTGAGGTCAACATCTTTTTTCAATTGGGTAAAAATGCGATCCATATCGTGATTGTCGCCAAAAACCATCAGATCTTGAGGACTGGCGTATACAAAATCGTTGGCCAGCGCTTCGTACAATTTGTCAAATCCTCCCTTTTCAGGCTCGGTCAGGGCTTGAACCAGGGCAGCCTGCAAGGGAAAATCCATAGGGCTTTCCAAACAACTGGTGTACCCATCATGGTTTTTTTTGCCCTTTTGCCAATAGGCTGCAATGAGGGGATTCGTGCTCCATTCCTCCCCCACGATACTGAAATTGGGGTACTCATTCATAATGGCACAGCTCCAGTTTTTCAAAAAGTTCTTTTCTGAGTACGGATAAGTGTCCTGCCGAATGCCACCCAAACCCAGCGTTTCAATCCACCAAATGCTGTTTTGAATCAGGTATTTGGCTAAAAATGCATTTTGATGATTCATGTCGGGCATATCGGGTACAAACCAGCCCTGAGTCATCAGTTTTTTGTCTACTTGCGCGGCGTAAAGGTCCTCGTTGACGGTACGCCGGTGATTGGTAACCTGCATGGAATCTGGAAAATTTACCCAGTTTTTGAAGGGCAAATCCTCCATCCACCAGTATTTTACCCCGGAGTGATTGACTACATCATCCTTGATGATTTTAATGCCTTTTTCCCTGGCTTTATTCGCTAATTCTTTATAATCTTCCAGGGTACCAAAGCGGGGGTCTACCTTGTAATAATCGGTGATGGCGTACCCGTGGTAGGACCATCTGGGCATGTTGTTTTCGAGCAGTGGTGTGGGCCAAATTGCCGTAAACCCCATCTCTGCCAAGTAGTCCAGGCTATTGATAATGCCGCGGATGTCTCCCCCGTGGCGGGCGTAATCTTCTTTGCGGTTGACGGTCTTTTCCCGCAGGGTATCACTTTGGTCATTACTTGGGTCGGCATTGACAAAGCGGTCGGGTGTAACCAAATAAATGACATCTTTTGAACTGAAGCCCATTTGACTTTGGGCGGCCTTGTTGCGTGGTAAGAGGGGGTATTGGTAAGTGGTGGTTGGTGCGCCAGCTTTTCTGAAATTGATGCTGAATTTTCCAGGTTTGGTGCCAGGCGCGATGAATAAACTGATGAAGAGGTAATTGGGGCTATCTCCGCGGTTGATGGTTTTGATGCTTACTCCGGGATAGCTGATGCTGGGAGTTGTGCTGCCAATATTGGGGCCATGTACCAACAATTGAAGTTCCGGGCTTTTCATGCCTACCCACCAATTACTGGGTTCAATGCGTTCAATTTGAGCAAATAAGCCCATTGCCCAGAGGCTCAACAGCCCACTGATCATCCATTTTGATTTCAACATTGCTAATCTGTTTAAACTCGGAGAAGATTACCGAGCAAGTTCCAGTAGGCAAAATAGGTAAATCGCCGCAGAATTTGAAAACACTACAGGTAGAAAACCTAGCGCTCATCAGTTATCAACTTGATCACATTTCGCTTGAGGTCATCATAAGCTCCATTGTTTTGGTTGTTGAGGAAAATCAGGGTGATGTTTTTGTCGGGAAAATACCGGAATTCAAAAGCGAGGTTGCTGTGGCACATCAAAATTTCAAAGAGGTTTAGCGCAAAACAAAGCAACAATAAAATCAACCAGAACTCGGCGTTTTGGCCATTCTTCACTTTCCTCGAAGCAAAAAAAAAGGCCAAAAACAACCCTTGTGCTATTCCTAAAAGAATGATCACTCCGAATAAGTCTGCTTTTAATGGCATAAAATCCTCAATTTTACAAGTTTAAGTTTTGGGTCAAAATGGGGAGCCCAATGGTTAGAATCTTAGCATGCTTTCACCAAATTTACAACTGAAATGAGCAACTAAATTGTCGGATACAAACCAATTTAAGCCTCTACCAAGTATTGATTTTGCCACTATTTATTTGCCCGTTCCACAACTCGGCCTTATCTTCACCGCTCCGACTCTCACACAACAAGCCGACTAAAATTACGATACCATGCCAAAAACTTTTTGTCTTTGGTAAAGTTGGTATTTTAAACCACGATTTCAACTTATTCAAAACTATACAACGATGAGATCGACAGCAACAAATCTTGCTTTCTTTTGCTTTCTCTGCCTGACATTTTCTTCTTGTGTCATGAAAAAAGAGTACCTCGCCATGCAGGCCGACCTAAAAACCCAGTTGGATGCAGCGAACAAGGACCTCGGCAAATTAGGGGCTAGCCTCAATGAGTACATGAGCCGTCTGGCCGCTTGTGAACGTGAAAAGGAAAGACTAAGTGGTGACATTCGCACAGGTTCCGGTGCGCTGCAACTCCGCGAAGAGCAAATCAATGACCTCAAGGCACAAATCGCTGACCTGAAGTCCCAACGGGAAAAACAATTGAATACCGTAACCGATTTGACCAAAATCTCCTCTTCAGCCAACGACAACATCAAAGAAACTTTGGCTCAATTGGAGAAAAAGGACAAATACATCCACTTATTGCAAGCAGCGCGTACCCGTGCAGACTCCATCAACCTGGCCCTGGCTGTCAACCTGAAAGGCGTTTTAAAAGAGGGTTTGGATGATAAAGATGTAGACGTAAAAGTGGACAAAACCGTGGTGTTTGTCAACCTGTCGGACAAAATGCTTTTCCAATCCGGTAGCGCAACCATGACCACCAAGGCCAATGAAGTATTGGGTAAAATTGCCAAAATCCTCCAGTCTCGTCCCGATTTGGAAGTAATGGTTGAAGGATACACCGACAACAAGCCAATCAAAACCGCATGTTTGGACGACAACTGGGACTTGAGTGTAAAACGCGCCACCGCAGTAGTGCGCACTTTGCAAGTTACCCACAAAGTTGACCCCAATAAATTGATTGCGGCTGGTCGTGGTGAGTACAATGCCCTGGCTACCAATACTACGGAGGAAGGCCGTTCTACCAACCGCCGTACCCGCATCATCATTATGCCTAAGCTGGATCAGTTTTATGACCTCTTGAATCCAGCTAAAGTGCCTAACTAAACAGGCTAAAGCGATTGATTGGCACAAAGTAATGGAGTAGAGAGGCGGAGAAACCGCCTCTCTCAACTCCCGCCGAAAAAATCATTACCAATGAAGTACATATTTTTTTTATTTCAAAATATGATTCATTGGCCTTGGGCGCCTTTACCGTTCCTTATGTGGACATTTCTGATGTACAAGTGCTAGTGATCGACAGGTCAAGCCCAGGAGGAACAGTCGTTGTGGTAGTCCTTGGAATCAGTTTTTTGGCATTCCTTGCATGGTTTAGCCCTCAAGATTTTCGACAGAATTTCCTAGTCTGCTTAATTGCTTAACACCAGCCGAATTGACTTGTATAATTTACCTCTTTGGAAGATACGAACGACGTATATCCCACTTGTAAGTCCTTCTTTTAATTGAATTTCAAATAAATTGCCAGTGTTAACTGGGTTTTCAATGGATTGAATAATCTGTCCAAATGAGTTGATGATGTTTATTTTTATATCTCCTTTTTCGTCGGGATGCAAACGAACAAAAAAGGCCCCGGTGCTTGGATTGGGATACAACTCAGTCAAGTTGTGGGGCATCAACAATTCGAGTTGTGCCGCCAATTGTTGGCTTGTTGTACAAGGTGTATCGCCACATTCTCCGAGGTGATCTCCATGGCTCAAATGTTCGGCTACTGCATGAGCGCTAATACATAGGGTATTCTTTTCCCCATTAAAATTGTGGTGACAAATTTTAACCTTATTGTTGTTCTGGCCACATTTCACGTTTATTGCCTGAACAAGGACTGTAGGCTCAGCAGTATTTCCTCGATTGTCACTTACAGTCACAGAATAAAGGGTATTGAAACTGGGGCAAACCTGGATGTTTTGACCCGTACCTCCATTGCTCCAGGTATAAGAATACGGTGGATAGCCTCCGTCAGTTGTAGCGCTGAGCCCCACGCATGCTAAGGGAGCATACCCATTGTAAACAACCTTGCAATCTCCCAAAGAAACGACCAAGGCTGGTGCACAATTTTCGTCAATCAAACCATTGCAGTTGTCATCGAGGTTGTTGTCACACACCTCTGCTGTACCAGGATGGATGCTATTGTTTTTAGGCGCACAATCTATTGCATCGGGATAGCCGTCATTGTCATCATCGTCATCACAAGAATCGCCAATGCCATCCTGGTCAAAATCAGCCTGGTCCGTATTGGGCGTAGAACTACAATTGTCCTGCGCATCACATATACCATCGTCATCCGCATCGGGAGAATTGGCTAACCATACCCTATCGGACTGCCAATTCAGGCTATAAACATCCAGGTTTCCGTCTCCATCAAAATCACCCCACTCGGCATCATCACTGGCGGATCCTGCTGCGGGAACATAGTCAAAATCCAGGGCGTAGGTAAAATCCCCAGATCCATTGTTGTTGTAGATCACATTGGTACCAGCTACTCGGGAGATCAATACATCCAGGTCACTATCCTTATCATAATCAGCCAGTTCAATTGTCTCCCCAAAAGTAATTGGAGACTGAGCATAGGTAAATCCAGCATTCCCGTTGTTGGTTAGAATCATCATTCCGATGAAAGGTGTGGGATAAAGGGAAACAATTGCATCCAAATCTCCATCCCCGTCCAAATCTCCAATTTCTGCATCCATTACCTCTCCAAAAACCGTATTGCCAGGATCAGTTACTGCAAAATTTCCGTGTCCATCGTTGAGAAATACCTTGAATAAATGGTTTGTAAAAGAGCTGCCGAAAGAAATGGCGTCCAAATCACCATCAGCATCTAAATCCCCAAAATTTACGCGGTTACTGCCAAAACGATATTCCACATTTCCGTTGTACATGAATTCGTGATCTGGAGTAAAGGTCCCATCACCATTGTTGAGCCATAAAATATCTTCATTGGTGTAAGAAAAGCCAATTCCAGTCCAGACATCTACATCACCATCTCCATCTACATCTCCAATTGCTGCATCCCTGGCAAAAGTGCCTCCGGTAGCGTATCCTTGAGTGTAGGTAAAATTGGCGCTGCCATCGTTCATCCAAAACTCGACTGCTGCTCCATTGATGAAATTTCCTTCCCGATTAAGTACAACCGCGTCCACGTCTCCGTCCGCATCCAGATCAGCAAGTTCAACGGCTGAACCAAGGGCATCACCAATCAGTTGGCCAGTAGGGGTTAAATTGCCATTGCCATCATTCAGTAAAACCCGGTCTGCTCGAATACCATAGGGGTGCACGATGAAAGGATTCAAAAGATAAACGTCCAAATCTCCATCTCCATCAAGGTCTGCAAGTTCAGCATCGCCGCCATCGATCACATCGATGGTTTGGCCGGTATTCACATAATTGTAGGTGCAAGAACTGGATTGAGCTGCTGAATTCAGCATGCTCAGTAGTAGTCCGAATAGGAACATGGTCTGGCGCATGAGTATAGGTTTTAGTTGTGAGAAATAAATGGATTGGGAGGACGATGGAAAAGTTCATTCAATTCTGGGAGTAAATTGCCCTTTGCTCATTGGAAAGCTCAAGAGAGGAATGGGCTCACCAGGTTTGACCTTTACCTGCGCGATGTCCTTTTTGGTATTGTTGTCTTTAAAGCTGATCTTTTTGGCTTCCGTACAATTGATGGCAGTAAAGGTAAGCTTGGATCCAGTTCCTTTTGATTCGTAATAACGGATGACACAAGGTGCCGAAACGGGTTTAGGATTTTTTAATTCAGCAACTTCGGCTAAATTAATAGCTCGATTGTACAAACGCAACTCATCCATTTTTCCTTGAAAGCCACGGCCTTTGCCCTCTTTGGAATCATTGCCGATCATAAAACTGCTTGCCCCAGCATAATACACTGGTTGTTCGGTTTTGAACTTGCCCTTGTCATCGGCCAATGCGCCATCGATAAAAATGAGCAATTGTTTGCCATCAAAACTCAGGGCTACCTGGTGGCAATCTCCGTCGTTGAGCCTAAGTGGCGAAATAAAAGTATAAACCTGGGTAGGCGATTGCCAGAGTTTAATGGCCAACTTGCCCACACTTCCTTTCGGGTTAAGCACAACTTGGTAGCCCGCCGAATCCCAACCCAGTACGAAGCTTTCTTTGGCGGAGGTGGACTGAAAACTAAAACTCAGTGAAAAAACAGGCAAAGCCAAAGCATTACTTCCAGAAAGATATTGATCCAAGCCGTTGAACAACTTCATTCGTTTGAAAGGGGAATTCAAAACGCAGTTTTCTACGAGGCTTCCGCCGTATACATTGATTTGGCTGCTTTTGTAGTGATTGGGACTGTGGTTGTTGTCGTCGTCGTCAAATGGTAGATAAAGCACCAGGCCGGTTTCCAGATCAGGATCAGGATCGATGCGGGCTTTTCCGGCAAGGATTTTCACCTCATCAGCACTTAAGCCCCGGTTGTACAAGTATAACTCATCCATCCGCCCGGTGAAATAATTTTTGTTTTGAGCCGAGGCCAGGCCACCAATTTGCAGACCACCACCTTCATAATATACTGAAACATTGTTGTATTTTTTAGCAATGCCAGGTACCATTTCTCCATCAAGGTAAATACTGAATACGTCTTTGTCCAGGCTCATGACTACGTGATGCCACTTTCCATCGGCAAGGTCCCGCGACTCGTGGATGTAATCATAAAAATAATTGTTCGTTACCGAAAGATTGCAATGCAGCTTCCCTCCTGGTAGTAGCTCCATCCGGTAGGCTTTTTGGTCCCAGGCCAAAAGGGTGCTGGTTTTGTCTCTGGTATCGGTATTGAACCATAGGCTCAAACTAAAAGCTTCACTTTGTAGGCCTTCTGCCAAACGGCCGTAACTGTCGCTGCCATAAAAATGAGGAGCGATAGAGCCAGGGGTTTTCCCTTCAAAGCCGTAGTTATAAGATACATTGTGCATTTCAAAATCGGTTCGCAGCAAGCGGTTCGGGCTTTTGTTCACCCCGCTGCTGTCGAAGGGGTAATAGGCGATGAGGCCGCGGTCGAGGTCGGCTTGGGCGGAAATTTGGAGACTGAGGAGGATAAAAACGAGGATGCTGAGGGTTTTCATAGGTTGTGGATTAAAGGGTTGTTGAATAGTTTTGCATATTGGTTTTGTTGTGGGTTAGGCACGTCAACTACGTGTGGATGCTGGTACAAGCTTGGAGGCATACTCTCACACTAGTATCCCTACTGGTTTTTAATCGATTTTAGTTCTTTTTCAATTTTTTGCCCAAAAACCTCCTGACCAGTATCTATAATTAAATCAGCACCTTTCTTTGTTACATTGAATAGTTCTTTTCTAAAGTTCATTATATTCTTGGTAGCAGCCTTAGAGACTTGGTCTATGCCGTTACGAGACAACCCGCCTTTTAAGGCCAGGCTCTTTTTAACTTGTTCCCTCAAAGCTTTAACCGCTGCTCTTCCAGTTTCATGTTTGATAGTATTTTCTAATCCTTTCTTCAACAAATTTCCACCCGCTCCGACTACTACTGAAGCTAAAGCTGAAATTGCAACTTCCTTACCAGAAAATGATTCGAGCTTGCGGTCTCCTGCAATAATTTCAGATCCTTGCACAAGGGCGCTTCCAGCTGCACTACCCGCTACCCCCCATAACAATCCAGCTCCAGTCCCCGCAATAGCTCCAGTTAAAGCACCACTTAGCAACCCCTTCGCGCCCGCAGCAAATTTATCTTCTATTGAACCATCAGTCATAGCAAAGCTAACTCCTGCCCCAATAGCCCCTCCAATCAAAGCTCCTAAAGCAACAGTTGGTAATGGAAACTTCCCATCAGGGTCCACATACTTCACCGGATTCAACATCGTGTAATTATAAGGACTCCACCCCGGATACTTCTCCAGCATCGGATCCACACTCACCCAAATCGACGCCACCGGATCATAATACCGTGCTCCATAATAATACAAACCTGTGCCATCGTCATACTCCTTGGCATTGAACAAATAAGGCTGGGTGTCCGTAGAAGTATGTTCCTCCACAAAGGTCTCACCATAAGGGATATATTCGGCAAACTGCCGTGGAATACCACCGATATCGGTAATAAAATTGGTACTCCCCAGGTGGTCGGGGTGGTAAAAAAAGTGGTTGGTCTCCTGCGTGAAGGGGGCAGTTACAAATCCGTATCCTGCCGTCACCCCTTCATTCGTAAGTGAATCCAGGGGAATTAGGAGGAAGGGGGGCAGACAGGTGGTATCTTCTTTACCAGGTTGAGGTTGCGGCCAATTGCGCGGGGCACGCGTGTAATTGTCGGTATTCAGATTTGGAATCGGTATACCCGCTTTGATCAGGTCTTGTTGCCGTTTGGTCAGCGAGGGTTCATTCACTTCAAAGCCCTGGGAGTCCAGGAATTTTTTCAGTGCTTCCTGCAGTTCAGTTTTGCGCTTACTGTAGTCTTTATTTCCGGCGGTAATGCCTTGTCCGGTAGGCAAGCGATTGGCATAAAAATCGCCTGTTCCAATTTTGCTCAGGATACGTTGGCTTTCAATGTAATAATGCTTGGTGAACTTATCGGCTTTATACACCAGGTAAGGACTGATGTAGGCCGTGTAATTGTCTTCGTGGGCAATAGGCCCGGTGAGGTTGCCGTCCAAAAATAAAGCCTGGATACCGCCTTCACTTTTGATCACCCTTTCGCCTGCAGCATCGTAGGTAAAGTAATGCAGGTACCCATTCTCATTCATGTGGGTGATGCGGTTTTCCTCATCCCAATATACGTCACGGCGCTTGGGTTCGTTGGCCATGGTCCAGCCCGTTTGATTGCCGTTGGCGTCGTAAGTGTAGCTTTTTTTACCTATTTGGATGGCTTGATGTGGCTTTCCATCCTTATACAGGTAGTCCAGATTGTAGGTTTTAGCCGCCTGAGCTTTGCCATTGTAACCCAGGGTTTGGGATTTGGAAAGGATATTGTGCAACTCATCGTATTCCATCTGCAAGGAGTAATCGTACTTTTGCTCCAGTTTACTGTAGGTGCCTTTGGCTGCCGTGAGGCGGTAAAGCTTGTCGTAGGTATAATTGTGTTTGGTAGCCCCACCCAGATTTACTAAGCTGCCGGTGGCAAGGTTCTCAACGGTGGTAATGTTGTCAACAGGGTCGTAACTGTATTGTTTGTGCATGAATTCGATACCCGTCCGATCTGTGGAGATCAACTCTTGCAGGCGGCGGCGCTTTGGCTCATACTTATAGAAGTTTTTGGTGCCGTTGCCATAGTGTAAAAAGACCCTTTGCTCAAATTCATCGTAGCCCATATTTTCCACAATGGTGTAGGGTACATTTGCTTTGAGGCTTTTGATTTGTTTGAGTTTTCCAGCAGTGTTGTACTCATAAGAAACTTCTTCCAGGTCGGGGTATTTCATTTTCTGAATTCGATTCCAGGAATCGTATTCATTTTCCCAAACAAAAGTCAGCTCGGTGCTTTCATTGACCAAAACCGTGCGGATGTTTTTAACAACTTCCCCCAAGGGACCGTAAAAAAACTCCTGTCCACCCGTGGCGTCTTCCTGCAGTCGAATCCGGCCAGCCTGATTGAATCGGGTATCTTCAGGGCCGCCGTAGTGATAAACTACTTTGTTTTGGTAGTTTTGGGGGTAGTCAATTTGTACCAGACGTTCGTAGTCATAGGTGTACTGGATAGCAGTGTTGGGGGCTTTTTTTGCAAAGACTTCGCGGATATTGGGGGTGGTTTTTTTGAGCAAATTCCCCACGTCATCATATTCGAATTCGGTTTTGCCTGCATCAGGGTGCTCCATGCTGAGTTTTCGCCCCAATTGGTCGTAGGTGTATTCCAGCTCGTTACCATCCACATCAACTACCCTCAGCAAATCAGAAATGGCGTTGTATTGGTAGGTGGTGGTCAAGGTTGGTGGACCATAATCGATGGTGGTACGGGTACGCTCACGGATGTCTTTCCACTCTTCCTTCTGCGTACCGAGGGCGTCAGTAATCAGGGTTTTGAAGCAGTTACAAGGTCCGGAAATGATGCTGTACTCCATGGTAGTAGCAGCACCATCCGGCAAAGTGACATTGACCTCTCGATCAAGTACGTCAAAGGTTTTGGAAACGGAATAATTAGATTTCTTGGGGTTGTAGGCAATAGCTGTTCCAGTATCTTCAATTGGGTAATGGGTGAGCAGGGTTCTGCCGAATGCATCATATATGGTTTTACCGGAAACTATCAGGGTTTCTTGTTCAGAGTTTTCATTTTTAAAGATCACCCCACTTTTTTTCACCTGGATGGGGCGTTGCAAGCCGTCCATAAAGGTATAGGTCAGGATGCCTATTTTGGGGTTATCCTGGTCATAATGGGTGGTTTTGGCATAGGACACTGGCGCATTGGGGAAATATTCATATTTGATGGTATAGGGCCAATTGCCCATCTCATAGGGGCTGGTAATTGTCGCAATCCGTCCTTGGGGGTCAAGGGTGTAGGTAATCACTTGATGGTTAATATCCTGGCTTTTCACCAGCATACCAAACCGATAATCGTATTCGCTGCTTGATTCATAACCGTAAGCATCTTTAACTTTGACTACATAGGTATGCACCTCTGGGTCATAGGTGTAGTCGTAGGTCATGGTTTGGTTTTTGTAGTTTTTTGGGCGGGTCAGTTGAGTCAAATTGCCATAGGCATCGTATTGCATCTTGTATTCTGCCCAAGTGTTTCCAGAAATAGAGATCAGTTGTTCAATTTTGGTGATGTCTCCATTTGCCTGAACCTCGGCTTTTCTGGCGCGAACTACCACATTGTTGAAGTCCCTGATTTCAATACTATTGGGGATGGAAAAAAGACCATTGTTAGGGAAATTAGCATATTCAATTTTAGCGACAAGAAGATCTCCTGGAGAATTGTCCCCAAAATCGGTAAACTCAATTACGTTGCCGTAACGATCGTATTCGAAGGTGGTAGTTTTGGTAAATCCGGCTGTGGCTTGACCTTCGTAGAATTTGTTTTCCGTTTTTTTCAAGGCTGGAAAAGCGGGGGCTATTTCTTCTGTTTCCGGTTTGGAGAAAACATTTTGGGCTAGATCCAAAAGTGCAAAATGATTGATGGTTTCAGTATACTTCTTCCCGCCAGCATCACTCATGGTTTCTTGCACCATTAGCCCCTTTTCATAATAATTTTCATTGAGGTACTTGTAGGTATGGACTCGGTATACTGCATCCTTTTTTTCGGTATCCAGTTCCTTGGCGATTACCTGGTTGAATCCATAAAAATCGCGCTCCCGGCGGCTGTATTTGCCGCCGCTGTAAGTAAAGGTTATTTTTGAGCGGTCCGCTCCATCTCCTTGCACTCCGTCATTGGTTTCCACACTGCTGAGCACCCATTTGCTATTGGGCATGTCGTAGGTGTTGGGGGTGAGGTCGTAGTCGAGGGTGAAGGAGCCGTTGAGGGGGTTGGTGACGGTTTTGAGGAGGTTAGTGCGTCCGATTTTGGATAAACGAACCAATAGTTGGCCATTTTCCCCTGCTTTAACCAAGTCAGGGTAACCATCACCATTAATGTCGACGATTTGATGAACCTCTGTACTTGAACCAAAGCCATAAGAACCATTTGGATTAATGCAAATTTTAAAAATCGGAACAATGGCAATGATATGAATACAGAGTGTGAAAGAGCCATTAAATGAGGTGCCGACTGAAATGCCTTTTTCTAAAACGGAATCTGGCGTTCCTTTCCAAATCACCTCAGGCCCAAATCCTGCTCCTAAATTAAATCGAACTTTAATTGGTGATTCAACCTTAACCGAATCGAGTAACCCGTCGCCGTTTAGGTCTTGCAAGAGTTTAGTGGTTTGGTTTTCAGACTGGGAAACACTGATGCCTCCCGAAAAACTCATGCTGGCCCAGTTATACCCTAAACCTGAGCTAAAATCAGTACTTTCCCCTTCCCTAATGACGTGCTCACCCCATTTTTCCTTTGGGCCAAATTTTTTTCCAAAATTGAATTGGACTTCCCCATTGGCATACAATTTATCGGGTAAACCGTCAGCGTTAATGTCCATCCAGGAGTGTTCAACATGGTCAGAGCTCGTATTATAACCAAGGCTACCAGAAAAAGGAAGTGCAATTGATTTTTTGGCTGATTCAGTAGATTCTTTAGCCTTGCAAGTACTTGCACCAGCACTAGCTTGAACCCTGACAGCGATATTTGCCCCGCCCATACCTGCATTGCTAGTATTGCTGTTTTTGGCGCTAGCATATGAACCATTGGCACTTACCCCAACTGAAGTTGCAGTTGAACTATGATTGCTTATACCGTGACGAATCAAATTTGGCTCCCTCCTCCCCAGCATATCGGTAGCTTGGATGTAATCAGGGCCTGCAATATCTGCATAACGATCTCCATCAAAGTCCATCACCATAATTTCATCGGTGGATTTTGTCTCAGAGTATGAAGTGGATGCCCCACCAAAAGGCGATGAGCCACCCCCTGCGATAGAAAAGGATTCTGACTTAGAAAATTTACGTGGCGCTGAAAGCCGACCGCTACCCGCCACTGGAGCACTTTTTAAAATGATATCGTCGTCGCCAAAACGAGAAGAACTGATGGTGTCTTTTTTTACCCAAGTATAAGGATCGTACCCTAACCAACGCTGGTTTTTTGCATCAGCAGCCATCATAATGAAGATATCTTTGGTAGGCTCGTAGGGAGATTTTACGTTTTGGGGGTCTTGCCGCATTTTCTCGAATTCACCTCTAGAAGGTTGTTTTTGCAAATTAGGGTCAACTTGCAACTCTTTCCGATCAATTTCTTGGCTAGCTCTATTTCGATTACCATTGTAAGCAAATTGGCCCCAACCACGGTAAAGGTTACCAAAAACTGATTCAGTTAAACGGAGTTTGGAGAACTTTCCAGGCGAGATTTGAATTGGAGCGCCCTCAAAAGTTACATCAGCAGAGATGAAATCTTTTCCAAGGGAATCAACAAATCCTCTGGAAGGGAAAAACAGTTCTACAAAAACTGGTTCTCCAGCAGGTATTTTTGCTTTTAATTTGGAAAAATTAACCGTATCAATAATCTTATCGTCGAGTACCCTAAAGGTGCGACTAAAATATAATTTATTTATTCCTTTCAGACTGATCGTCACAGCTCCTTTTAGCTTGGGGTTTACAGGCTCCTGAGGACCTAATAATTTGGTGTTTTTTGGCTTAACTACAATTGTTCCTTCCTTATTGGGAGTAAAGACTTGAGTCTTTTTAATCACATAATTGTACATGGGAAAATCCGCTGTAGGGCAAAGAATTTGTAAGGGTTTTCCATTTTTATCTTCTGTCTCAATTTCTCTATTTGTAAAGACGTCCAAGGCCTTACCAGTATACCAAACTCTTGGTTGATAAATCAATGAATCCCAAGCTATGTTGGTGTTTGATTTGATGTAGAACTTGACCTCATCCTGCACATCAATTTTCAAATTATCAATCGAGAGTAGGGTGTCTATTTTTTTATCCCAATTAAAATTTCTCGAATATACAATTGCCATGTTGGCGTTAGTGTCCACTTTTGCTATTTCTACACGAATGCTATCTGAAGTGATCGGCTTCTTTAGTGTGGCCTCAATTTTAATTGTACCCTTATAAGGCAAAGTTGCAGATTGTGGTGCCGCCAGTAAAAAGTCTTTAGAAGCTTGATAAAAATGCACCTTTTTGCCATTAGCGTCCTTCTCTTCAACTCCATCATTCGGTAAATCAATTTTGGCATATTGAATAATAGGGTCCCAATGCACCTGATCAAATGCACCATCAATCTTGGACTGTAACCTAAAATAAATATGATCACTGGTATCAACAGTAAAACTTCGTGCATCATTTAGATCATATGATTGGCCTCTAAACTCAATAGATGCTTTTACACCATCAAATTTACCATATGCCAATCTACTTTTAGTTGTATTTAATGTGATCTTCCCAGATACATTTACGACTCCGGGGTAAGGAGGCTTCCACATCTTTACCACATCGTGCAAGGGATTTTCATCGATCAATTTATTTTGATAATCAGGATCAATAAATAGCACATTTGGATTAATGGAGGCTCCAGATTTTATTGGATTTGGAGTGTCATTTGAGTCAGTGGTATAGATAATTTCACCATTGGATGCAACATGATTAAACCATACCGTACCATTATGAGCGATATCAATCAATCCGTCTCCATTGAAATCAGAAAAATAGGTATCTGTATTGGTTCGAGATGAACTAGTACTTGATCCAACAAAAGCATAAAACACTAATTCAAATCCAACACTGGTAGTACGAGTTTCTGATTTGCTAAACTCGCTTACATTTCTGATCCTTTTTTTGTCACCAAATTTTGTAGATTTTCCATCTGAATATAAATTGGGCCGATACCACAAGCCTTGATCATCTTTAAAAATTTTATCGGGTAGATTATCTCCATTAATATCCAAAAACGCGCTAATCCCTTCACTTTCGGATTCCGAATACCCAAAGTTCACTCCTGCGGATAATTCTTTGGTGCCACATGCAAGGGGTAAACCTAGATTAATGGCCAACCCAAAGCTAAAATTACTGGATTTAGAACCGCCAAGTGGAGTGATCTCGTCTTTAAATTTACCAAGTTCATTACCAAGTCCAGCGTTTACCCGATCATCTACCGTAGCCCACTTAACTTCCTCTCCGTAAGCATCATAATCATCTCCATTTTTTAATTCATTGAAATATTCAAATCCGTGTCGATAAAATTCTTTTTTCTCCTGGTCCTTTTCTATAATCAAATGAAGTTGAGATGTATAAAAAGCACTTGGTCCATATATTAACTCGTAACTCCTAACCAGTTTTTGGTCAAAACTGATGTTCACTTCCCT
This sequence comes from Haliscomenobacter sp., assembly GCF_033763495.1. Classification (GTDB taxonomy): domain Bacteria; phylum Bacteroidota; class Bacteroidia; order Chitinophagales; family Saprospiraceae; genus Haliscomenobacter. Next base: position 19,916 of record NZ_JANRKL010000189.1, read on the forward strand.
CAACAAATCCGCTGTCACCTGTTTAAATCCCAACCTGCCATTGATCTGAACATCCAATCTTTTAGGGTCCTTGATTTGGCGGTCCCGAATAAACTGGATTTTGTATTCTCCTTCATCTTGTTCGAACCCGGTATAGGAAATTTCATCAATGTAAATCTGCCTGCCTAAATTCGTGCTGTTTTTAACGCCTGCATCCTGAACAGTGATGTAGTGATACCGTACAAAGTTCCCATTCAAATCCCTGGTTTCGCGCAAGCACCAATGCACGATGTTGCCATCATTATCTTTAAGTACGGCATTTCCATCAACTCCAGCGCCTGGAGTACCCCCATAAAAGTTTTTGGTACCATCGGTTGATGTCACTTCCCACCAATAGTTTTCCGGGTTCGTGCCGTGTCGGATGATTTTTTGAAAACTTCCTTCTATGCGGGGATAGAAGCGTCGATCCGTTCTGATCCGGGCAATTGGTTCGGCCCGGTGTGCTAGCGGAGTCAACATTTGGCCCCCCATCAGGTAGGTTTCGGTTTCCAGGTTGGGGTCAAACTGGGGTACACCCCAACGCGTCTCAATGTTGACGGAAGGGATACTCAAATCCCAGCCTAAGCCCAACCAACCATTCCCCCCTTCACTATTGTATTGGATGGCCAGTTGAGGCTGCATTCCTTGCCTTCCAGCGGGAAGCTTTAAGGGGAATTGAAGATTGGCTGTACCCATATTGTTTTGTCCGGGCGGCGCAATAAAGGTGATGTTATTGGAAGGATTTCCAGCCTCCAAGCCTTTGATTTCAGTCGGCTTATAGCCTTGGGTTTGGGGTGATTCAGGTACTTTGATGATGCCATTAATGTAGTCCGTAAAGTGGTTGGTGGAGGATTGCAATGTATTTTGACTTTTCAAAAGTGTGTCTTTAGGCAAAGCCTTCCAACGCCGATCATCCTCATCAAAGAAAAAGGTTTTAATGTCAGCAGCAGTATAACCTTCTGGAATAAGGGTGCTGTCATAAGGGACCCTCAGGCTGGCTTGCTTTTTGAATTGGGTGCCATCTGGCAAGAGGCGATATCCCCGGTGATTTGCAGTGACATTCACCAAATCCGAACCCAAAGCAGGTATATCAACATCTCGCAAGGCGGTAACGGATAAGGTCTGGTCTTGGGTTAAAGCATTTGCTGGCACTTCTAATTGGAGCCCTTCAAACTGAAGTTGAGATGCTGCTTTTTGGGTAAATCGGGCTGTCTTTTGGAGGCCTTTTGCCTCTAAAGGGTAACGATAACGGGCTTTTTGCTGTTCTTCAATGTTAATTTCCCGGACTAAAACTTGTCGATCTGGAAAAACGGCTTTTAGTTGCACCGTCCATTTATCGGAAAGTGTGTCTGGGTTAGTGAGCAAACACTCGTATTCACCATTTATTTGTGCCTGTGCTTGTTCATCTACAAATATTTTGGCCGAGTCGGCAGCAATACCACCAATAAAGCCTTTCAATAAAACGCGGTGGTCATATGCTACTTTGAAAGGTTGATTGACCACAATTCTGCGTTCCCGGGCTTGAAAGGCATTTGCTTTTTTTATCAGCAATTTAATCTCTCTGACTGAATAGCGAAATTTAGCACCTTCTGGAAGGCCAAAACGGATAACGTTGTCTCCATTCTTCAGGATTATGGGATTAATTTCTTCATTTTGAAGCTGCCAGGATTTACCTTCTTGGATCAAATACCCCCCGACGGCCTGGGCTTCGTTGATGCTCCGGGAAACTGCACTGTGGTCTTGCACTCCTTTCAATTCGTACTGTAAAAAAACGCGATCAGAAGGCTTGACCCCATGCGGGATATGGATGTGAAAAACATTATCAAAGGGATCATCAACCGGAAAATTGGGGCTTTGGCCAATACTCCCGCCCTTAAGGTCAGCTGAGTATACCTCTACGGTTTTGGCTTTATTTTGACCAAATGGATTTTCATGTTGAGAGATTGAGGGATTTTCTTTTGACTTAGGGTTGCTCGCTTTTAGGAATGATTTAATCAATGCACTTGGCTCAGCCACCCAGGTTTTCAGGTTTTGTTGTTGGGTTATGTAGATTGGAATGATCAGTATTAGAAGAAATGGCAATTTCTTTTTCATGATTTCGAGTTTTAGGCATAGTTTATTCTACAATCAGGGGGAGTGTTTTTTCCACTTCGTTCATCTTGATGCGTACAGTATAAAGGCCTGCAACATTAAGTTGTCCCGTGTAGAAATAATAGGTACTTCCTTCCAACAAGCGTTGCTGAATTAATTTCCCTTGAGCATCATGAATTTGAAGGGTAGCTGATTCTGGCTTTTGTAAACCAAGCTCCACATTGAAAAAATGGTTTTTCCCAACAGGATTGGGGTACAACAAAAGCTTTTCCAAAAAGCCGTTTACAGAGGGAGTAGTGAGTGTGTCGCGATCCTGGGCAAAAACCCAGTTGCTTGGATCTGGCCCTGCACTAATCCCGAAAGTAAATACATCTTTACCCGATTGGTCTTCATCCCAGAGCACTTTCGAAAAGGTAGCTCTGCCCTCCCCAGAAATGGAAGAAACAGGCACAAATTCAAGGTTGCTGGTTGAAAATTTACCATTCCCACTGCGATCAATAATCAACCAATAATGCGCTGTTGGGGAAATGGTAGTTCTGACTTTGCCAAAATCGAAGGCAAGCATGGTTGGGATTTTTGGGGAAGCTTCACCAAAACCGTCCATTGTCCATTTGCGCAAAACAGTAGCGTAGTTTCCAGAATTATCCCGAACAAGTTTAAGGTTAGCACCATCATCACCCCAAATGAGAAAGTTATTATTGGGAAAATCTGCCAAATTTTCCTGGTTGCTCGGGGCGATTTTTTGGGCAGCAATCACCAATAAACCAGGATCATAGCTACTTGTGGACTGTTTTTGGTACAAATCAGAAGCGTCGTCTCGACCTATGCCCGCCACATTGAAGTAAGCTGGCGCGTTTTTGAAGCCATCCCATATGACCTCTTTTTGGGAATTGAGGTAGAGGGAAGGGCCATTTTGAAAAAGGGTAAGTCCATACTTAAGGGCCAGGTAAGATTCAACTTTAGAGCGTTCTATGGGGGTAAGTACACGATCAAAAATGATAATTTCCGGAATCAATCCGGTGAAATTGGTAAGGGGCAGGTGTTCGTGCTCAGGTGATGCTCCAAAGTGCAGGGTAGTGTAACGGGGTTTATCTGATGGATTCTTTTTGTATTGGGTAAAAGTATTGATCCGAGGTATGTCAATTTTTTGCGGTGCATAATTGAAGTATTTTCTTGATTCAAGGTCAGCCAGGCGATGAGTACTCAAGATCAATCCTGGGTCCCCAATAATGTCAAAATACCAAATAGATTTTTCCAAATAGGCATTGTCAGGTTGATAAACAGTGAATATGGTTAATTGAGACAGGTCAACCTTCCCCAATAATAATGAAGGTTCAGCATTATTCACTACATTAAAACTACAGTTGTAATTTAAACTCCTCTGCATCGAAGTTGGCCTTTGGGAAAAGGAGCTCTTGCTCTCTTCAGGAAGTTTATTTTCCCAGAGTGATTGTTCGGAGTTGATTTGTTTGGATACGATCCAGAATTTCACTCCACTTACCGCACCTGGGCTGGGTTGTGCAATCGCCTTTAAAGCAATCAAATAGACTATTAGAATAATTTTTGACTTCTTCATGCCTTAAAAATTTTGCTGTGGAACCGAACTTAGAAAGTTTGGAAAATCACCAGATCCATATGTTTTTAATTGAATCTTGGAAAAATTATTCCAATACTCAATTCTATATAACTTGCCTTTACCAAAGACTCCTTACCACCCAGATTGGCATTCTTCGTTTCCAACAAGTCTTTAAATCCTAAATAGTAGCGCAAGTCTAGGTTCAATGGATTCAATTTAGAGTCTTCACCACCATCCCATCCGATTCCTCCGAATAAGGATATATTATTAAGGCCTCTATATGTGTCACGATATGTTGATCTGATATTTAATAAGGTGGATGGGTCAATATCTGTGGAACCGAGATTTATTTTGTCATCTGCGGTTATTAATGATACCTGCCCACCAAGGATGACATGAATACCAGATTCTACTACATTTTGTCTGCTATAATCCAAATATATTTTAGCGAGGGTGCTAATGTTTAGATATTCGTAATTCAATTGGTAAAATAAATCTGAATTGTAAGAGGTAGACTTATACATAAGATCATAATCCTTTATCGGGTCACCCTGAATTCTAAAGGAATAGGAAATTTCATTCTGCCATGCAAACCGTTCTTGATTGGGCCTTTTATAAAAAAAAACACTCAAATTGGCACCATATCGGTATTTACTTTCGTGGATACAATTGGTTTCCATTGCTTTGTAAAATGAGCTCAAAAGGTCGTCCTTCCGAAAAGAAAAATATTGACCGCCTCCTTTAAGACCAATCAACCAGGTCCCCTCTGGTGCTTGGGCGTGTAGCATAAGGGGTAAATTTATTACCACAAAAAAAACAAATGGGATTAAATGAGAAAGTTTTATAAAAATAGATCTCATTGGAAATGAATTAAATATGATTAAATCAACTTTTAACAAACCTATCATTTTGTAGGCTTTGCGATTTTCACCTAACCCGCATCCTCTTTAACTTTACCCGCATTTTTGCGCATTTCACTCGGGCTTTTCCCAAACTGCCGTTTGAAGCAGGTGGAAAAATGCGGTACATCTTTAAATCCCACATCCAGCGCCACCTCCGTGATGCTTTTGTTTGGGTCCTTCAAAAGATGGTAAGCTTTGCTTAAGCGGTAGTGCCGGATGTATTGTTCGGTAGTAAGTCCGGTAATCTCTTTGATGCGTCGGGTAGTTTGAGAAGGGCTCAGGTAAATGTGTTTGGCCAGGTCTTGGACGCCCACTGCTTCATTGGCGTAGTTTTTAATTAGGAAATCATCCACTTGCTGTATGAAAATTTCCTGTTCCTTTTTTTTGAACTCCACCAATGGCTCAACCGCAACATAGCGTGCCACATTCGGCTGAATAATCATCGGATCCGTTTTTGCCTCAGCCATCATTTTATGCTTTTGCAACAAGGTCAAAGCCCAGGAAAAACAAATGACATCCAGAAAAATCCCCACCTTCATGTGGTAAAAATAAAAGGTGCCCCAAGGAGTGGGAAAAGCCCGAATGATATCTGGAATGATCTCATACCATGCGGTGTATTCGGTAAGTATTGCCGATAGCATACCTCCAACTAAAAATAAACAGCCCAACAAAATGAGTTTTTGGTACAAATGAATGGCCCGGCGACGCAAAAAGACAATGGCTATAAGCATTAACGGGAACATCAGAATCCTGGAAATTTGATACACCTGGTTGGCTGAAGTGAATCCAAGTCCGATTTGAAGCCCAATATTCAAAACCAGTAAGACCAAATAAATTATAGCAAAGCCTCTAAAAATGAGGAACAATCGAGGGGCATGAGCTTGAAAATTCAATACTTTAGCCAGAAATAAAATGTAAGCGATCAAACTCAGATATGTCAGGGGGGTATCCCAGCGCAATGGTAAATCCGGCAGATAGGGATACCCATGATCCCGGGCTATATCAATTAAAAATTGACGTAAGTAATGTAAATCAGCGGCAATAAGATATCCAATGTACCATGGAGTGGCTGCATCGCGTGTATTGCGCCATTGTGCAAAAGCTACATATGCACAAAAGAACAATAGCGTAATGAGACAAATCATGAAAAAGGATATTGCTTCCATAGTCGCATTTTTTAGATCATCAGGTAGCCAGGATATCCATAGCTTCACTCGATGCTGCGACCAAGGTATTCAGCCCTCAAAAAATAGACGGCTACCATTGTTCATTTCATCACTACTATTGTTCACACCACCAAAATACAATTACAAAAAATTGATTATCTTCTATTTATAATCTCACTCGGCCGTTCCCCAAACTCCTCAAAATACCTTTCCGAAAAATACTTCGGGTCATTGTACCCCACTGCATAAGCCACTTCCGATACATTCATACTCGTAGTCTCAAGCAGGCCCCTACCCTTCTGTACCCGAAACTGGTTGATCACCTCCGTAGTGGACAAATTGGTCAACGCTTTGAGTTTGTTGTGCAACTGGGTTCGTCCCATACCCATCGCTCTTTGAAATTGTGGCGACTTAAATTCTGCTTCGGTATAGTTTTGTTCCAATACCTGCCGCACCTTTTGGATGAACTCATCTTCTTTTTGCAAGTTGATGTCTTCAGAAGGCTCAGGTATCTGGGTGATGGAGGCATAACGTTTTTGCAGTTTTGCTCTGCTTACAATCAGGTTTTCCAGCCGCACCAAAAGCTCTTCCTTATTAAACGGCTTGGCCAGGTAATCGTCCGCTCCTCTGCGCAAACCCTGAATCCGGGATTCTACGTCTGCTTTAGCGGTGAGCAAGATGATGGGAATATGGCTGGTGGCCTCATCGTCTTTCAAGGTTGAGGTTACAGCAAACCCATCCTTAATCGGCATCATCACATCACTAATGATGGCATCGGGCACCATTGCGATGGCTTTTTGGATGCCTTCTTCTCCGTTGATTGCCGCTAAAACCTGATAACGATCAGCCAAACAAGCCTGTAAGTAATGTACCACATCCGCATTGTCTTCAATTATCAACACGCGCAGTTTATTTTCTTTTTCACTTGGGGAGGCAAACACAAGTGGTTTATCGTCATGACCAGTCACTACATCCAATGTTTGAAAATTCGATTCTTCTACAAGTTTAGCTTCTTGGTGAATAGGCAATTGAAGTGTGAAAATTGTGCCTTTCCCGGGTTCACTTTCCACGGATATTGTCCCTTGAAGATGGCGAATCATTTCCCGAACCAGGGCCAGCCCAATTCCAGTACCTTCTGCTCTCCGAGTTGTAGAATCATCCACCTGGTAAAAGCGATCAAAAATATGCGGCAACTTATCCTCAGCAATACCGATACCCGTATCTCGCAATTTGAGCTCCAGTGCCCCACCTAAATCTGCCACCTGGTCCACCTGCAAATAAATCTGACCATTTGAAGGTGTAAACTTGATGGAGTTGGACAGCAGGTTGTTCATGATTCGCAACAGTTTTTCTGGGTCGTAGTCCATTACAACAGATTCTTTTTTAACCAAAAAATGCATTTCCAATGCTTTGCTGGCCGCCAAAGAATGAAACGAATCAAAAATGTAGCGAAGATAGGCCACGATGTCTCCTTGTATCCAGTGGCTATTCATTTTACCCGTTTCTAATTTGCTCAGGTCCAGCATTTGGTTGATCAGATCGAGCAATTGTTGGCCGTTGCGCTGAATCATACTAGTGCCCGGTTCCAGCCATTTTTCAGGGGCAATGCGAATTTGGTCATTGGCACCTAAAATTGCAGTTAAAGGGGTGCGAAATTCATGGGTTATATTGGCGTATAGGTTGGTTTTGAGGGTGTCCAACTCCTTGAGTCGTTCTGCTTCCCGTTGTTCCATTTGCAACTGAATCCGTAAACGTAAACGGTCGCGTTGATAACGGAATATACTCATTACCACACCAAAAAAGACCAAAATGTAAAATGAATACGCCCACCAAGTTCGGTACCATGGAGGACGAATGATAATTTGGAGGGTGGCTCCTTTTTTATTCCAAATTCCATCACCGTTGGCTGCGATGACTTGAAAGGTGTAATGACCGGGTGGGACGCGGGTGTAGGTAGCGGTGCGTGCTGCAGCATTGGTATTTATCCAATTTTCACTGTACCCTTTTAACCTGTATTTATAAACCGTCTTCCCAGGAGCAAAAAAATCTAAGGCTACAAATTTTAACACAAAAGAATTGTGTCTATAAGATAACTTAATCCGATTTTGGGCTAAGTCTGCATGGTAGTTGTGTCTATCGCCCTCAGTCATTTTTCCTAACAATTGAAAATCAATTAGGTGAACACCAGGTGGATCTGTATTCAATTTCGAAATAAGGTCTTTCGGGTAAAAACGGACAAAGCTGTTGATGCCTCCAAAAAAAAGTTCTCCATCATATGCTTGGTGTACAGCTAACCCAACATACTCAGAATCATATAAACCATCTTCTGGCGAAAATTTTAACACTCGTTTGTTGTGGGGATTATACATCCAAATACCAAAATTATGGGTAAACCATAAATTACCTTCGGTATCCTCCTGCACAACGCCTACGCCTTCATTGGGAAAATAGTGTTCAAATTTTTCCTGAACCGGATTATATTTGTTGAGCCCCCCCGTTCCAGTAGCAATCCAGATGTTCTGATCTTTGCTTTCAATGATACTTAAAATGGAATTAGAGTTAATACCCTTGTAGCTTTTTTCATCGTATAAAAATTGCTCCATTTTAAGTGTGCTTGGCTTAATTTGTTGAGTGCTTTTAGGGCAATCGAATCTGTTCACTCCACCTCGAGTACCTATCCACATTTTGTGGTGAGAATCCAGTAAGAACGAACGAACTTCGTTGTGCAACAAGCCATAAGGGTTATCAAGAAAAAACGGAAAATTGGTGATTTTGTTAATCTTATTATCTTTCAAATCAAGGATACTAAATCCGTTCTTTGTTCCTACCCATAGTCCACCATATTTATCTTGATACAAAGCCCAAATATAATTGTCGGTCAAACCATTATTTTTATTCAATTCATCCAATAAAACCGCTTCTTCATTCTTCCTAAATTGTATTTTCAAGAGTCCATGCAAATCTGTTCCAATCCAAAAGAAGCCGTTTCTATCCTTTAAAATGCAATTCACTCCAAAATTTGTAAAATCTCCTATTTTGATGCGATTTACTTCACTCTCCTTTACTTTCATCAACCCTATCTCTCCTGCACCAAACAATACATCTCCATTTTTTTCCTTAAAGAAAGCTCGAGTGCCTACTCCTAAAAAATGGGCAGTTGTGATTTTTTTTGGTTTCAATTGAATTAATCCACGGCCTTCTGTACCCAACCAAACGATTCCAGAACGATCATAAAAGATACTTACTACTGAGGATAAAACCGTATTCGAAAGTTTTGCAACCTGATGGACTATCTTTTTTTGTACTGGTTCAACAACATTAAGGCCTAGGCTAGTGCTGAGCCAAATTTTTCCAGCAATATAAGTCGCACAGAAATGGTAATTATCCTTTAGATCCGAGTGACTCTTTATTGAAATCACTTCTTTTTGAGTCATAGCTGTATCTAAAATTACGGTTCCTTCGCCTTGTGTAAGTATCCAGGTTTCCTCATTTTCCAAATTTAAAATATCTGATACAGGGGCTTTTAGATTTTGAACTAAACTGATTTTACCAGATTGATTCATCAGGTAAACACCTCCCGTATGTGTTCCAATCCATAAGCGTTTTTTGTGATCAAAAGACAAACTGGTGATTTTTCCTTCCAGTTTTGGATCTCCATGTTTAGTGCTTAAAAAATAAGTTTTAAATTGTTTAGACCGGGGGTTATACTCGTTTAAACCATATTCTGTTCCTATCCAAATGTTTCCCTGATGATCAACTTCAATGTCGCTCAAAAAGTTATTGGATAAACTGTTGGATTTATTCAAGGCTCTGAAATATTCAAATTCTTCTTTATACGGGTCAAATCGATTTAAACCTTCACCAAAAGTCCCAATCCACATTATTCCTTGCTTGTCAAAGCAAGCAGTCGTGATATTTACACTACTTGGCCCTTTAGTATTTGAAAATGGTGTGTGGTAATAATTTGTGAATTCAAATCCATCATATTTGGAAATGCCGTTTTCGGTAGCTAGCCATATAAAGCCACGTTTATCTTGAATTACTTTTTCGATTACATTTACTGGAAGTCCTTCTGCTGTTGTGTAGAATCTATGAGCCAACTCAACAGGGTTTTGCGCCCTGATCAGAGATTCTCGCAAAAAAGTCAGATCAACAAGAATGAAAATGATCAATAGCTTCCAATTCATTTTACTTTAAAATCAGTGCTTGTTTCGCAATTGGCTAGGCCTTTCTCCAAACTCCTCCATATACCTTTCCGAAAAATACTTCGGATCATTGTACCCCACCGCATAAGCCACTTCCGAAACATTCATACTCGTGGTCTCAAGCAGCACTTTACCTTTTTGTACCCGGAACTGGTTGATGACTTCAGTAGTAGATAAGTTGGTCAGTGCCTTGAGCTTGTTGTGTAACTGGGTTCGCCCCATCCCCATCGCTCTTTGAAATTGTGGCGACTTAAATTCTGCTTCGGTATAGTTTTGTTCCAATACCTCTCGCACCTTTTGGATGAACTCATCCTCTTTTTGCAAGTTAATGTCCTCTGAAGGCTCAGGAATCTGGGTGATGGAGGCATAACGTTTTTGCAGCTTGGCCCTGTTTACAATCAGGTTCTCTAGCCGCACCAAAAGTTCTTCTTTGTGAAACGGCTTGGCCAGGTAATCGTCCGCTCCTCTGCGCAAACCCTGAATCCGGGATTCAATGTCCGCCTTAGCTGTAAGCAAAATGATGGGAATATGGCTGGTGGCCTCATGGTCTTTCAAGGTTGAGGTCACTGCAAAACCATCTTTAATTGGCATCATCACATCACTAATGATGGCATCGGGCACCCTTTCAATGGCCTTTTGAATACCTTCTTCTCCGTTGATTGCCACTAGTACTTGGTAGCGATTAGCCAAACAAGCCTGTAAATAATGCACTACATCCGCATTGTCCTCAATTATCAACACACAAGGTTTATTTTCCTCTTCACTTTGGGGGGCAATCACAAGGAGGGGATCGTCATTTCGGGTGACTACATCCAATGTCTGGAAATTCAATGCTTCGACAAGTTTAGCTTCCCTGTGAATAGGCAATTGAATGGTAAATATTGTGCCTACCCCGGGTTCACTTTCCACAACTAATGTCCCTTGTAAATGCCGAACCATTTCTCTTACCAGAGCAAGGCCGATTCCAGTGCCTTCCGCTCCACGGGTTGTAGAATCATCCACCTGATAAAAGCGATCGAAGATATACGGAAGATTATCCTCAGTAATACCAATACCTGTGTCTCGCAATTTGATCTCTATTGCCCCGCCTAAATCAGCCACTTGGTCAACCTGTAAATAAATCTGGCCTGCAGAAGGTGTAAATTTAATGGCGTTGGACAGCAGGTTGTTCAAAATGAGCAATATTTTCTCGGAGTCATAATCCATTACAATTGCCTCTTTTTTGGCCAAAAAATGCAGCCCGATAGATTTGCTTTCTGCCAAGGAATGGAAGGAATCAAAGAGGTAACGTAAGTATTCCACAATATTTCCCTGAATCCAGTGGATAGGCATATTCCCTGTTTCCAACTTTCGTAAATCCAGCATTTGATTGATTAGGTTCAACAATTGTTTGCCATTGCGTCGAATCATTTCCGTGCCAGGTTTCACCCATTGCTCGGGCTCCTGAGCTATCTGGTCGTTTGCCCCTAGAATAACCGTAAGTGGAGTCCTGAATTCATGCGTAATATTGGTATAAAGGCTCGTTTTGACCGCATCCAATTCTTTGAGCCGTTCCGCTTCGCGTTGTTCCATCTGCAATCGGGCTTGTAAAAGCCAGCGCTCTTGTTGGTATCTGAATACGCCAAGTATAATCCCAACAAAAGTAATAACATAAAGTAAGTAAGCCCACCATGTCCTCCACCAGGGAGGTAGAATGATGATTTGGATGGAACATGTTTTTTCATTCCAAACACCATCTGCATTGGATGCTTTGACCTGAAGCGTATATTTACCTGGGTTGAGGTTGGTAAAAGTTATCTGTCCTTGATTGCCAATATATTGCCAATTTTCATCAAAACCTCCCAGTTTATAAGCGTAATGATTTTTTTGGGGATTGGCATAATGGGTTCCAGCATATTTAAATCCAATAATTTTGAAACGATATGGCAGTACAATTTTTTTGATGGTTGATATGGATTCGGGGAGCAAGTAATCTTCCCTAGTCGCTTTTTCATCTTTTTTAATGCTTACAGCTTTGTTGGACACCAAAAAATCAGTGAATACAACATTTGGCACCACTGGGTCTGGCCGGATGCTATCTGGATGAAAAATGTCAAGCCCTTGTGGTCCTTCAAAAAACAAGTGACCAGTATATGGGCTTTGGTAATAACTAAAAGCGTCGTAACCATCATTGAGCAGGCCATCCTTTTGGGTGTAGTTGGTAAATTTTTCGGTTTTGGGATTGAATTTCACGATACCTCGAAAGGTAGAAAGCCAGAGGTTGCCTTTTTTATCTGGTAGTACGCAGAAAACGGTATTGTCGATGAGCCCATTTTTGGTGGTATAGTGGGTGAATTTTTGGGTGCGTTGATTGAACTTGTTTAGGCCTCCACCATAGGTTCCAATCCAGAGATTGTTGTTTTCGCCTTCGTAAATATCAAAAGCCGTACTTTCGCTCATACTATTGGGGTTTTTAGGTTCATGCTTGTAGTTTATAAATCGATCATGTTTGGAATCGTAACGGTTGCTCCCCCCTCTGGTCCCTACCCATAAATTTTTGCTTCGGTCTAAATAAAGGTTTCTAGTAAATCTAATCGGGACTTCTTGATCAATATAATGCCTGAAAGTTTTTGTTTTTTCTTCAAAACGATCCACCCCATTGTACCATGTCGCCAGCCAAATCTGCCCTTCTTTATCCTGAATAATATCTCGGATGATGTTATTGTTGAGTGAAGACTTATCTTGAGGATTGTTTTTGAAGTGTTCATATGTCATGTTTTTTTTGTCCAAAACAAATACTCCGCCAGCGCTGGTGCCCATCCATAATCTTTGTTGTCTGTCTTCAAAAAAACAAATGACACCACTTTGCCAATCTTCTTTATCAAAATCAGGCTGGTAGGGAAAGGGCTCCCTTGTTTGCTTCTTCCAATCCAAAATTTCTAATCTATTTTCTCCCCACAAAAGTAGCTGGCCTGGTGATTCTTCATAAAAAGTTCTTAACTTATGGGTATTGTTAATTAAACCTGAAGCATAGTTTTTAATATTTGTAAATTGTTCCCGTGTGTTAAATTTAAATAAGCCCTTCACTGTGCCAGCCCATGCAATCCCGGATCGGTCTTTGAACAAACATTGAATGTTATCGTTACTGATACTCGAATCATCATTGGGGTCGTGCAAATAGCGATGATTTTTTTGGGTATAGGGATCAAATCTAATCAAACCCTTGCTGCCTGCAAGCCACAGTTGATTGTTCGGAAGTACAATGATGTTACGATATACCTCTCTTTCTGTGGACGTATTCAAAGTATAGACCTTGGTTTTTCGGCTGTTAAAATCAAAATAGACCAAGTGGTTACTTAATCCCAACCAAAGGCCTTTTTTCTTTTCAGGTGCAATCGATTTGACATATTGGTCACTTAATTTGCTGTTGAGTGTCGTTTTTTGATGTTTTTTTGTCTTTGGATCATAAGCAATTATCGCATTTTTAGATCCGAGCCAAATTAATCCAGAATCATCTACATAAAAAGCATTGAAATGATCGTCAGAGGGAAGCCTTCCAGGTAATGCAAATTCTTGTAATTGGTTTAAAACTGGATCGAAGTTATACAAGCGGGTATCTGAATTAATTAACCATAATTTTCCGGTTTTATCAATCAATATAGCTGAAATATCAATTTCCGAATCAGCAAAATAGGCATAGAATTTTTCAGTTTTTCGATCATAATAATTCAATCCAGTCTGGGTGCCTATCCATAAATTGCCTTTTTTATCCTCTGCCATACATTGTACTCTGTTGTCGTTGAGGCTAAAGGTATCTTGGGGCTCGTAATAAAACCATTTCGCTTCGTGCCCATCAAACCTCGCCAAACCCGCCAATCCACCAACCCAAATAAAACCTTGGCTATCTTGATAAATGGACAAAATAGACGAAGGAGTAAATTTTTGGTCAACGCCTAGTCTATCAAATGCCACATGGCGATTTTGGGCAAAACTGGGTGAAAAATAAAAAAAGAAAAGAAAAAAGGAATAGGATATTTGCTTCATAACCGCTTTTTCTAGCATAATTACATTTTGAAATCGACGGATCATTGCTAGCCCTAAATATCTCATTTATTTCTCCTTATGTCAAGTGCCTGTCAAAGGGTGTATAGCCGAAAATGGTCCCACCCCACTAACAATTATCATTTCCCCACCTTCAAATCATTTGCATTTTCCCGCCAAAATACCTACCTTAAACAGATGAAACTAAAACAAACCAGATGGAATTCATCGATTACTACAAAATACTAGGTATCCCCCCAACCGCTTCCGATACCGAAATCAAAAGCGCTTACCGCAAACTGGCCAGAAAATACCATCCAGACTTGAATCCAAACAACAAAGAAGCCGAAAAAAAATTCAAGGAAGCCAACGAAGCCAATGAAGTACTGAGTGACCCCGAAAAAAGGAAAAAGTACGACGCCTACGGGAAAGACTGGCAACACGCCGATGAAATAGAAAGGGCCAGACAACAAGAACGTCAACAATACCAACAGCGGCAATCAGGCAGGCGATTCAGCGAAGAAGAATTTGCAGGGAGCGATTTTTCAGATTTTTTTGAATACTTGTTCAGGGACGAAATGAGGAGTAGTCGTAGCAATCGAAACACCAGATTCAGAGGGCAAGATTTGCACGCAGAGTTGCACCTCGATTTAACCGATGTGTACCACAGCCACCATCGAACATTGACGGTCAATGGCAAAAACATCCGGCTTACCATCCCAGCTGGAGTCGAAAATGAACAAACCATCAAAATAGCAGAGCATGGAGCTCCAGGAGCAAATGGCGGGCCCAATGGTGATTTGTACCTCACGTTTTTGATTGCAGACCATCCACAATTCAAAAGGGAAGGCAGCAATTTGTACACCACTGTGGAGTTGGATTTGTATACCGCCTTATTAGGAGGAGAATTGACCATCGACACCCTGGATGGCAAAGTCAAATTAAAGGTTGCACCCGAAACCCAAAGTGGCACCAAGGTCAAATTAAAAGGCAAAGGTTTTCCCGTGTACAAACAAGCCAATACCTTCGGTGATTTGTACCTCATCTATCAAGTTGTGTTACCGACCAGACTTACTGAACAGGAAAAAGCCTTGTTTGGTGAACTGGCCAAAATGAGAGACTTTGGAAACTAATAATTGCCATTTGCTTAAAAAATCAAATCCACCATCACTACACCATTCTCTCGGTCTTCCCCTTGCACCTCAGCTACGGTAAAATAGATGGCATAAGCTTCGTCATCCACTTCTTCACTTTCCATTAGGGGATCTTTTTCAGAATAGAGTATATCAAGGTCGTCACCGGCCTTGGGCAGGCCAGGATACAATTTTTCAATACGCCAGGTCAGCAATTGCATACAATGGCCGATCATTTCTTCAGGCATTCCTGCTTCCTCGGCATTGGTCAATACAATTTCCATTGCTTGTAATTTAGGTGTTTTAAAATACAGGAGTTACATTCAAACAAATATAAAACCTTTTTTTGGGGTAACAATTTTTTGGAGTAAACGCACAATCCGAATCCATCTTTATCTTTGCTCCAAATCAATCAACTATGTCTTCTCTGCCCCTCGTTGACAATCAATTTTTAATCGAAAAAAGGGCTGCGCAAAGTGGGTTTGACATGAGCAATTGGACCTATGTGATTATCCCTGGTATTCCCCCTGAATACAAAGCTCGAGGGGGCACCATCCGGGTACGCGGGTTCATTGATTCCTACGAGCTCAAGCAGTACAACTTGCTGCCCATGAAAGACCAGCGGATGTTTTTGCCCTTGAACACAACTGTCCGCAAAAAAATTGGTAAAAAAGAGGGGGACTACGTTCATGTCGTTTTGTTTCAGGATGTTTCGCCACTTGTAATTCCAGAGGATATTTTGGCTTGTTTGCTGGATGCCCCTTTAGCAAATCAGTTTTTTTTATCCCTTTCGGAAAGCAACCAGAAATATTACATTGACTGGATCGAGGGCGCAAAAAAAATGGAAACCAAGGTGGAGCGGATTCAAAAAGCCATTGAACGCCTGGAAAATGGTTTAAAATTTTACGATTGGGTCAATCAGGAATAAAATACTTTAGAACTTAGACTATGAAGTGGATCGTTTATTTGGTTTTTACATTGCTGGCACAGCCTTTCAGTTGCACTGCTCAAGCACCCATCTACGGAAAAATCACCTTTGCCCCAAATGATCAATGGGCTCCTACCCTCTTTTTGATTCAACCACGTAGCCTGGATGAGGTAGCGAGCAGTTTTTTGGGGCAGGTTATCGATTCAGCAAAGGTAAAAGCTGATGGTAGTTTTGTTTTTGAAAAACTCCCGGATAGTCCGGAGCCGATGTTACTCGAATTGGCTGTGCAAAAAAAAGGCGAGCAGTTTGTTAATCGACTGACCAATGAGAACCCTGGCAGCGACAATTATTGCCCCTTCGTCTGGAAAAATGGGCTCAAACTTAAAGTGAGTGCCTCGATCGCTCAATTCCAAAGCAGTTTTAGCATCGAAAATCCTTCCCCCGAAAATGTGGCCTTGCTGAAATTAAGAGACATTCGCCGAGCCGCTTTTCAACAGTTCCTATCCAAAAATAAAGACGATGAGCATGAGGAAGCGAAATTGCTCGAAGTCGAGGGGGCAAAGTTGAATTTTCAAAAAACATTGATGGATTTCGCGCAACAAAACGACCAACTGCTGCCTGCTCTTTTAGCCATTCGTTGGGTGAGCACCAATCAGGATTACGAACGAATCCCCGAATTTCTATTTTCCCAATGTCAAAAATGGCAAAGCCAATACCCAAGCCATCCCTGGGTAGCTCAATTGTGCCAAAAATGCGATCGGAAACGCCTGCCAGTGCTAATTGGAGACAAGTTACCCGATGCGCTACTGCCCATGCTGGCTGGAGATACCCTCGCCCTTGCTCAACTTGTGGGCAAACGCCGTTTGACCCTTTTGGACATTTGGGCTTCCTGGTGTGCACCTTGTCGGCGCGAAAACCGTGATTTTCTGGTGCCTTTGTGGGAACAACACCACAAAACTGGCTTTGAAATCATCGCTTACGCCCTGGATGCCAGCCCAGCAGCCTGGAAAAAAGCCATTGACGCCGATGGTGCCTACCGTTGGGTACATGCTTCACACCTGCGGGGAGATGACGCTCCTTTGATGGAGGCACTGCGCATTCAAACGATTCCCGCCAATTTTTTGTTAGACGCAGATGGAAAGGTGATTGCTAAAAATTTGTATGGCAATGAGTTGATAAACTTCGTAGCGCAATACCTTAGGGAATGAGCCAGACGATCAATCCAAACAGGCTTTACACCCTTATTGTTTTTGCCAAAAAATATAGGGAATAAGGACAATTGAAGCCACAATTGCAAACAAAAACATACTCAAAAGATAGATCAAAATCACTTTAAAAAAGGTAGCCAGCCAGCCTTGCTTGAATAACATACGAATGGCGTAAGTATAATACAATATCATAATCAGCATACTCAGGGTAGAAATCAATTCAATATTCAGGTTGAACAGGAGAACGGGTATAAACACAATGGAAGCCTGGGCACTGAAGTAAGCATTGGCCACCAGGTGTTCTGCGTAGTTGAACTCAGATTTTTTGAAAAACCACCAGGTAAAGATGGCAAACAAAGGGATGTACAAAATGGAAACCAGCTGAAAGTTTTGTTTCATCAAATCGTTGTACAAACGGCCAAATTCACTTGCTTTTTGGTCATCAGCTGAGTGCATGAAGTTGTCCATACCTGCCACTTGTTGATCGTAAAAGCCCAATCCAATATAGATCAAGGCAGAAACAGCCGTCCAAAAGATCAGGTACTTGAAGGGAGAGCTGTATTTAATCGTTTTCCCAGCAAGGTAATCCAATACAACCCGATCGGGCTTTTTAAACAACATCAAAAAAGTGTAAATCAGCCCATGATCCACATTGCTGATCTGGTTAAACACATCATCAAAAATTGCGCGCATGGTGAAGCGACGCTGGATCACTTTTTGGCCACACTGTGCACAATAAATGCCAGTAATTGGTGCTGCACAAGACTTGCAGTGGAGGGTGTCTACTTGATCTTCCATCGTTGTGGTTTCTTGACACAAGATAGATTTATTCGTGTTTTGTTCAAAAATGGAATCAAATCTAAATGGTAAAACATATACCCTAAAGGCATTCTTCGAAAAAGAAGAACAATCTTTTAGACAAGCTCTTAGGGTATATGCTACCATTCGGAAGTATTGAAAACGAAGTTCAATTATAGCAATCCCTTACTTGAACAACTTCTGAGCAATGGTTGCCAGATACAATTTGCAATTCATCCAGGTATGCCCACCATCGGAAATAAAGGCTTCGTGTTTGATGCTTTTTTGCTTCAATACCTCCATGTATTTCTGATTTACTGCATACAGGCCATCGTCTTTGCCCACCCCGATCCAAAACAATTTGAGCATTTTGTTGGTCTGCTCAGGATTGGCAAACATGCCCGCATTGTTGCGCTCAAATTCGTTTTCTAGCATGCCAGGTGCGAATCCACACACATAACTGAATTTGTCCAGGTTGTTTAACCCAAAGTACAAAGTGGTACCACCGCCTCCCGAAAACCCGGCAATTGCCCGGCTGTCTTTATCGGTTTTGGTTCGATAGTTTTTCTCCACAAAAGGCATCAGGTTATCAAAAAAGTCAGGTCTGAATTCCTGAAGGTTATCCCAGTTGCGGAGGCTGCCCGAAGATTTGCTGATTTTTGGATACGCCCGGCCATAAGGCATCACAATAATCATGGGTTCGGCCTTACCTTCAGCAATCAAATTGTCGAGGATGATATTGGCACGCCCAACCTTGGTCCAGGTTTCTTCGGTATCCGTGGTTCCATGCAACAAATACAATACCGGGTACTTCTTTTTCGGGTTTTCCTCGTAACCCGGCGGCGTGTAAATCACTACCGGGCGAATACCCAATGCCGGCGAATTGTAGTACCGGTAGGAGACCGTACCATGGGGCACATTTTTAAGCGTATGCACCAATGGGCTACTCCCGGTAACTTCCAAAATGCTGTTCTGAAAGCCCTCATTGGGGAAAATAGCAGAGTTTTTGGGGTCAGCCATCTGAATACCATCAACATTGAAGGCATAGGGATACATGTCGGGTTTTACAGGCCCTAAGGTAACTGTCCAAAGCCCTTTGTCATCTCTTTGCATGGCCACGGGAGCCTTTTCAAATTGTGCATTGATCTTCACCTCTTTGGCATTGGGTGCCCAAAGCCTGAAACTGACTTTTCCATCGGAATAAACTTCGGGGGAAACAAAAGTGGGTTGGGCTTCAATATTTATGCCCATCGAAAACAACATCCGGGAGGCGTATCTTCTCCCAAATCTCCGAATGGCTTCAGCGGTGAAATGCAATTTATCGGGAACAGCCTCCAGGCCAGCAGATGAAATCACCATGGCCCGCGGGAGCGTTTGGGGCAAAGTGGCGATGATCTCATTCATACTGGCGCATCGTCCTCCCTGGTCGGCATTCACCAATTCACCCGCCAGGAGGGGAATGGAATTGGGGGCGAGTTTTAGGTCTGCGAGCAAGTCGTCGTAGATTTTTTTGACTTTTGTAGGCCAGGTTTTATCTCCTGTATTGGATTCACCCTGGTGCAACAAAATGCCTTTGATTACTCCTTTTTGTTGAGCGATTCTAGCCAGGTCAACCAGGCGTTGGTAGGGGTTTCCGCCATAGGCGTCGGCCATTTTAATCATCCAGGGCCTGGAGGCCGCCGAAGTATCCAAATAGGTCTTGTACAGTACCTTGTCAAATATTTCAATCTTGCTCCCCGCTACCGCAACGTGCACCAAACCAAGGCTGATGTTTTCCGGCAAATACTGGATCATGGTACGGCCAAAATAATCAGCAGGTGACAGGCGGGTATTGCAGCGGCAAAGGGGCGGTTTCGCGTCGTACCAGTTGCCCATGCTTCGACCCAATTCAGGGCAATCCATGGCTGAAAGCAATTTAAACCTTTTATTGCTGATGGTATCCTGTGGGCCAATTGCTGCCGGCCCCTCCATATTGGACTGACCAATACACAGGTAAATGTGAAAATTTGGGTCTTGCGCAAACCCCCTTTGCGCAAATAGACTTAACCCCATTCCAAGCAGAATGAGTAAAATGTTAGTTGTCTGTTTCATAGTTATAGTTTATCAATAAATGTAAATTTAATTTTTATTTTTGATTCAATCGACGCTTCAAATTTGTTTTCTTTTTCACAAAAATTGCCCGATTTTGTTAAAACTCAAAATTTGAACCATCATGCGTAATTATTTTTTATTGGTCCTTTTTTTGTTTCCTGTATCCGTATTTTTTTCCCAATCTCAATCAGCCACCCGGCTTAGCACCTCAAAAAAGTTCAAAACCCTGGACAGCTTGCTGCAAAGCGAAGTAAACGGAGACAAGATTCCAGGTGCAGTGATTCAGGTCAAAAAGGGCAAACAGGTTCTTTTTCAGCGGGCTTACGGACTTTCCCAAAAATACAATGCTCAGCATCAACTCCTCTCCAATCCTGAGCTTACTTCACTGGAACACCTGTACGACCTGGCGTCCCTGACCAAGGTGGTGGGCACCACTACTGCAATTATGTTGCTGGTGGATCAAAAGCAAATAGGATTGGATGATCCCGTGGGCAAATATGTTCCTGCATTCACCCGAGCTGAAAAAAGCCAAATCACCATCAGGCACTTGCTTAGCCATTCGTCCGGACTACGGGAATGGTATCCCCTGTATTACCGGGCCTCCAATAAACAGGAGACCTATCAACTCATCGGAGAACTGCCCCTCGCTTTTCCAGTTGGTAAGCAGCGCCGCTACAGTGATTTAGGTTTTGTACTACTTGGGCAAATCATTGAGCAGGTGTCCAAGCTACCATTGGAGCAATTTCTGGATCAACAGGTATTTAAACCACTGGGGATGCTCCACACTACTTATAACCCTTTGAGAAAGGGGAGTTTTAACAAAATTGCCGCCACTTCCCATGGAAATCCCTACGAAAAAAGAATGGTTTATGATCCTTCACTTGGTTTTACGGTGAAAGAAATTGACCCCAAACAATGGGACGGCTGGCGCAATTATACCCTAAAAGGTGAAGTAAACGATGGCAATACCTGGTATGCCAATGGAGGTATTTCGGGCGCTGCGGGTTTGTTTTCCACTGTGGGTGATTTACAAAAATTGGTGGATATGCTTCAGGCAAAAGGTAAGATTGGCGAGCGACAATTTATTTCTGCTCAAACCATCGAACAATTTTTGTACAAAGACCAATTCAACAACGGCTTGGGTTGGATGATGGACCCAGCTAATCCAGTCATGAAAAACGCTCCTACAGGCACTTTTGCCCATACCGGCTTCACGGGGACCAGCATTGTGGTGGTGCCACAGTCGAACATTTCGGTGATTATGCTCATCAACCGGCAGAACATGGGCTTGTCAGCCAAAGGCACCTATTACGACCTCGGACCATTGCGCCAAAAAGTTATCGCTGCCGTATTAAAACTATAGAGTCTTTTTAAATTTCAATTGGAAATTGATGATGGCGTGTCGAAGGGAATCGGGCAAGAAGCGCACCATCCAGTGCATCAACTTTGAATCAGCTCCAATAAAGTATTTAAGCCTGGGTTTGCGGCTTTCCAGTACTTTTTTATAAACCAAAGCTGCTGATTTCGAGCTTAGCCCATTGTTTTCCAATTTGTTGGAAAGCTGCAGTGCAGATACAATATTGTCATGATACAGCAAAGCTCCTTCAGGAGTCAATTGCTGTAGGGTATTGGTGATGCTTTCCTCAGCTCGGTTCCAGATTTCCGTCTTTACAGCCCCTGGCAAAATGGCCGAACAATAAATATTTTGAGGCGCCAACTCAAATCGAATAGATTCTGTAAATCCTAAGATTGCAAACTTGGCAGCATTGTAAAATTGGATAAAGGGGAAAGATGATATGCTGCCCGCTGAGCCAATATTGATGATTCTTGCGCTTGATCCACTAGTCTGTACATATTTGCGCAATAAAGGAATACATGCTTTACAAAGTTTAGCCATTCCCCAAAAATGGGTTTCCATCAGGTGTTTTGCATCTGCCTCATCAAATAACTCGGTAGCTGTTCCGATACAGCTACCCGCATTGTTGATGAGGGCGTACAAACCATTTTCTCCAACAGTTTTGGCTATTTCTTTACATGCATCCTCGATGGCTGTGTTTTGAGTCACATCGAGTTGCAAAGGAATGATCTGGGCATGATGGTATTGTTGCCATTGCTGAAATGCCAGTTCGGTTCTGACTCCGGCAAAAATGGTAAAACCTGATTCAGCCAATAGCCTTACTGTGGCAGCTCCGATTCCAGATGAAGTGCCAGTGATCAAGACATATTTCTGATGCATGTAAAACTACTTTTCGCTCAAACTCATGCGAATCTTTTTTTCCAGGTCGCTCACTGTTTCCTTGAAAAATGGATCCGTTTCCATCAAATCCTGTACGGTACGGCAAGAATAAATTACCGTGCTGTGGTCTCGGCCCCCAAATACTTCTCCCAATGCTTTCAAGGATCGGTCGGTCATGTTTTTGGCCAGGTACATACTCAATTGACGAGCAATCACAATGGAGCGCTTGCGGGTTTTACCGTTGAGGGTCTCTACCGGTACTTTGAAATACTCCGCAACGAGTTTTTGAATAAACTCAACAGTGATTTCTTTATTGATTTCGGTTACAAAATTCCGTACAACTTCCTTTGCCAAATCAATGTCGATTTCGCGGCGGTTCAAAGAAGATTGTGCGATCAAACTGATCAGCACTCCTTCCAGTTCGCGGATGTTATTTTTGATGTTGTAACAAATGAATTCAGTGACATCCTGAGCTATTTCAACTCCTTCCATCATCATCTTGTGTTCCAGGATGGCGATGCGGGTTTCGAGATCTGGTGCCTGTAAGTCAGCGGAAAGGCCCCATTTAAAACGGGAGATCAGCCGCTCTTCCATATCCTGTAAGTCCTTGGGAGGGCGGTCAGAAGTCAAAATGATTTGTTTGCCGTTTTGGTGAAGCTGGTTAAAAATATGAAAGAAAATATCCTGGGTTTTTTTCTTGCCCTCCAAAAATTGAATGTCGTCGACAATCAATACATCGATGTGTTGGTAAAAAGTGACTACATCATTGATGGCATTGTTCTTGATGCCAGCAATGATTTGGTTGGTGAATTTTTCGGATGAAACGTAAAGTACAGTTTTAGCCGGGAATTTTTCCAAAATCTCGTTGCCAATGGCTTGAGCCAGGTGGGTTTTCCCCAAACCTACATTGCCAAAAATGACTAGTGGATTAAAAGAAGTTTGTCCTGGTTTGCGCGAAATGGCAAAACCAGCAGAACGAGCCAGGCGATTGCAATCCCCTTCAATGTAATTGTCGAATCGATAGCCTGGATTCAATTGGGGATCCACCTTCATCTTTTTTATCCCTGGAATTACAAAGGGGTTTTTGATGGAGTCGGTATCTACGTTATTGTAATAGGGCAATTGGTCAGAAAGCGACACATTGCTGGAATTGCTGGAATTTAGTTTTTCAAAGCCGTTGCCATTCCCAGCAAAATTTTTTCGTTTTTCATCTTCACGAGCGTCATTTACCAAAATTTGGTATTCCAGGCGCGCCTTGTCGCCCAGTTGACTACGGATACTTGTTTTGAGCAATGAAACATAATGCTCCTCTAACCATTCATAAAAGTACTTATTAGGTACTTGAATGGTCAGTGCATTACCATCGAGCCGTACGGGCTTGATTGGCTCAAACCAAGTTCTGAATGCCTGCATATTCACATTGTTGCGAATGTTTTGCAGACAGCTCTCCCACACTGTAGCATGATCTTTAACCATTCTCCAGAATCTTTCGCCAAAGGCGTTAAACAATAAATAGTCTCAATTTGAAAAAGAGAGCGTATCAGTAAGTTAATAAAAAAGGTGAGTTTGTTCAAGAGCTTTAGCCTCGCAAATTGTACAAACCGTTTCCTCTATCAGAGGGATACAAAGATGGAAAAAAGAATCCGTTTAGGGAAATCCATTCGTCGACTTTTTTCTGATTGAATGAGCAAAAAAACTGGAACTCCCTGTAAACCTATGGGCTCTGGGTTAAAATATTTTTTTTTGGCTTATGTCCCGTCCTGGAATTTCAGGACGCTGAATAATTGTTCAAAATTTTTTGTTGCCTGCCTTAGGAACGACAAAAAAATAAGTATTCATTTTGTCAAAGAATTAGACAAATAAACGGTTCATTTCAAGTGTCTTGTTAATCCTGTGGCTTAGCAAAAATACATACCTGATTTTTCCTCCCTGTTTAGGTTTTAATGCAATTTCTTGCTTTAATTCCCTTGCTCTCTTTGCAAGTAATAGACCGCGTTTTCGGCAACCACAATGTCCAGAGGTAGGTGTTGAACCCGAGGTAATTGTTTTTTAAAAATAAAATAATCAGTCAGGTTTTTAATGGCCAGGTAACCTTGATAGCTGGCATTTTGGTTGATTAAAAAATCAATTTTACCTATCTGCAAAAAGTGTAGGTTATTGGGTAAAAGATCGTAACCAAGGAGAGGTAAATGCGCTTGGGAAAGGTTTTGAATGGCCTCAACCAATTTATAAGCTCTGGAGTTAGTAACAAACACTGTTTTTATGTCAGCGTATTGTTGGAGAAGCTCGTTCAGTAAGGTCTCCAAACGTTTTAAATCGTCAAAATCCTCTACATCCTGCCGCAATACACTTAAGGAATCCTGGTTTTTTTGAGCCAGAAAATGGCGCAACCCCAGTTCCTTGTCCATGAGGTGTTTGGCATTTAAGGTTTCCTTATCCAGGTTAAGCAATAATACCCTGCCAGATCCATTCATTACCGTACTGAGCAGTTTGCCCGCCAATACTCCGCTCTGGTAAGAGTCCTGGCCAATGTAAGACATCACCTGGGGATGCTCCACATCCGTATTGACCAGGATAGTTGGTAATTCCATCTCGGCACAATGGTCTAATAACTCCATTGATTCCTTGAGGAAAATGGGGGGAAAAACCAAAGCGTCCGGTTTTTGGTCAATCAAAGTGAGTGCATTGCTCTTGAAATCCTGTGGACTGAACAAATCAAACATTTGTTCAAGCAAACTTACCCCATAATGCTTGACCGACTGCTGCGCCCGGCGCATTCCCAACAAGGGTAAATCCCAATATGGATCACTTTGGAATTGTGGCATCAAAACGCCAATCCTGATCACCCGATTGAAAGCTAATGTGCTGGCAATCAAGTTAGGTTCAAAATTCAAGGCTTGCATTACCTGCAGAACTTTTGCCTTTACCTCTACGGATACTCTACCCCGATCATGGATAACCCGATCCACCGTTCCCACCGAAACTCCAGCTTGCTTGGCAATGTCTTTGATGGTGACTCGTTTATCCATTACTTAAACAAAAATTAATCGCAAAATTAAATTTTAGGGTGTGCGCACACGCAAAGGTAGAAAAAAGTATGTGTTCGCAAACGCTAAAATTTTTTCTTGCGTGTGCGCACACACAATTTAAAAAAATATCTACCTTTGTCCCAAGTGAGGTAATTAAGATGAAAGCGCTTATTTTCGCTGCGCGTGTTGTTTCATATTTTGGCCACACGTTGAAGAAACTTCATCAAATAAGCTATCGTCAAGTGAAAAATAAGGCAGTCATTGGAATTGACATCGGCGGAACAGGCACTAAACTGGCCATCGTCGATGAAAATGGGCAAATCCTCGAGCGCAGTAGTTATGATACCCAATCACGGAAAGGTGCAGAACCTTTTATAGCAGGATTAACCGAGGCAGTAAATGAACTGCACAATCGGGTTGCTGCTTCAAGCGAAATAATCGGGATTGGAATTGGTACTCCGGCTTGCAATGAAATGGAAGGAACCATTACTGGTGCAGCCAATATGCCATTTCCAGATACGGAAACTGTTCCTGTCCGTCAATTGGTAGAGGAACGTTGTGGATTGGCTACTCGGTTGGCCAACGATGCCAACGTAGCGGCATTGGGTGAGGGCCAGTTTGGAGGTGCCCGTGAGATGAAAAACTATGCCTTGATTACCTTAGGGACGGGCGTAGGTTCTGGGGTCATTGTCGACGGAAAAATCGTCATTGGTCAACATGGGCTGGCCAGTGAGTTCGGCCATACCTTTGTAGTACGCGATGGGCGCAGTTGTGGCTGTGGGCAAAAAGGTTGTATTGAAACGTATGCGTCTGCTACAGGCATCAAACGTACAGTTTTTGAGTTGATGAGCACTTACACACTGGATAGTCCCTTGCGGAATTTCAGTTATCACCAACTAAGCGCCCGGGATATTACCCAGGCAGCCCAGGCAGGAGACTTTTTGGCTCAGGAAGCCTTCCGCTTAACGGGAGAAATCCTGGGTTATAAAATCGCCGACCTGATGGTTCTGTTTGATCCTAAGGCTGTTTTTTTGGCTGGAGGTTTGGCTCTGGCAGGATCGCTGATATTAGATCCGGCCCGCGAAAGTTTGGAAAAGCATACCATGCCCATGTTTAAAGGGAAATGTGAAATAAGGTTGTCAGAATTAGGAAGTGAAGATGCTGCCCTGCTGGGTGCTGCGTCGCTTATTTATAAGAGTTGAGAAATTGAGAAGCAATTGCCTTTGTTCTTCTCAACTCCTCAACCCCTCAACCAAACTCTAAAATTTGTTCCACATGGACTTTCTAAAATACCAACTAAAGTCGGTAGAAAAAATCCCGACTAAAGTTTGGGCAGATGCCCGCGAAGGCTCAAAGCACGTTGCCCAATCCATTGCTTTAGCCATTCGTCAACGGCAACAAGAAGGCGAGCACATTGTATTGGGTCTGGCTACAGGATCCTCGCCTATTCAAGTCTACCAGGAATTGGTGCGCATGCACAAAGAAGAAGGTTTGAGTTTTAAAAACGTAATCACCTTCAACCTGGATGAGTATTTTCCCATGAAGCCGGATGCACAGCAAAGTTATGTGCGTTTCATGCGGGAATACTTGTTTGACCATGTGGACATCAAAAAAGAAAACATCAACATTCCCGATGGTACTATTCCCATGGAACAAGCGGACGAATATTGCCGCCAGTATGATAAAAAAATCGAACTGCTAGGGGGAATCGATATTCAATTGTTGGGAATTGGCCGTACCGGACACATTGGATTCAATGAACCAGGTTCCTGGGACACCTCAGATACTCGCCTGGTTCGCTTGGATGCACTCACCCGTCGAGATGCGCTCAAGGATTTCTCCAGTGAAGAAGATGTGCCTTACCGTGCACTCACGATGGGGATTCGGTCCATCATGAAGGCCAAAGCGATCCATTTGCTGGCTTGGGGGCAACACAAGGCAGAAGTAGTAAAAAAGGCGGTGGAAGGCGAAATCACCCCATCCATTCCTGCTTCTTTTTTGCAAAAACACCCAGGTACCCGTTTTCATTTGGATACCGGCGCCGCCGAGGCACTCACCAAATACGAATCACCCTGGTTGGTTGGTATGTGCAATTGGGATGACGATTTGATTTGCAAAGCAGTCGTTTGGCTTTCTCAAAAAGTAGGAAAACCCATCCTTAAACTCACCAGCGAAGATTACAATGAGCACGGTTTAAGTGACCTGACCCTTGAATACGCAGCGGCTTACGAAATCAACATCAAAATCTTCAACCGCCTGCAACACACCATTACAGGTTGGCCAGGAGGTAAACCCAATGCGGACGATTCAACCCGTCCTGAAAGAGCAAAACCAGCCAAAAAACGGGTTATTCTTTTCAGTCCACACCCTGACGATGATGTTATTTCGATGGGTGGAACTTTCCTGCGCCTGGTGGAGCAAGGCCACGATGTACATGTTGCTTATCAAACTTCGGGCAATATTGCGGTTCACGACTACGATGCCTTGCGGTTTGTAGAGTTTTTGCAGGAATTCAATGAAACTGGAGCCAACAATGGTGCAAAAGATGAGTTAGACAAAAAGTACAAAAAAATTCTCAAATTTTTGCACGAAAAGAAATCCGATGAAATGGACATTGCTGAGGTACGCAATGTGAAAGGTTTGATTCGTCGGGGTGAAGCTCGAGCAGGTGCTCGCTTCTGTGGCCTGGATGACAAGCACATTCATTTTCTGGACTTGCCTTTTTATGAAACAGGTCGCACACGCAAAAATCCGGTAGGCGAGGAAGATGTCAAAATCATTGCCGATTTGATGGAAAGCATCAAACCCCACCAGGTGTACGCGGCTGGCGATTTAGCGGATCCACATGGTACGCACCGGGTTTGTCTGGATGCAATTTTTATGGCTTTCGAAAAATTGAAGGAAGAATCCTGGATGAAAGATTGCTGGTTGTGGCTTTACCGCGGTGCATGGCATGAGTGGTCCACTCACGAAATTGAAATGGCCGTCCCCATCAGCCCTGAACAATTGCTGAAAAAACGCCGGGCCATCTTTATGCACCAGTCCCAAAAGGATCGGCCACCTTTCCCTGGCAATGACGAACGGGAATTCTGGCAACGTGCCGAGGACCGCAACCGCGATACGGCGCACATCTACCGTCAACTAGGTTTGGCAGAATACGAAGCGATTGAGGCTTTCCGTCGCTGGAAGTTTTAACGATTTCGGGTTTAGGATTTCGGCTGGTGGTAGGTTTCTAATATTTTAGGGCCAGCCTACACCAGCCGAAACCCGAAATCCCAAACCCGAAAAAACCAAAATCAGATTGCATGAAACACCTTCTTGTTTACTTATTCCTATTTTTGAGCGTATTCACCAACGCCCAATCCCCTACCCTTCCCATTATCCCCATCCCACAAAAAATCACCCCTAAGGTTGGTCAATTCGAATTGAATGCTCAAACCACCCTGCGTTTTGACCTCAACAACGAACAAATCGCCCTGGCCAGCAACTACTTCAATCAATGGTTGAGTAAACATGCGGGTTATAGCTTGTCTACTGGCAAACAGAACAAAAATGCTATTCTCCTTGAATTGACTCCAGGGGTAAGCCAAGCCGAAGGCTACCGTCTGCAAATCACTGGTGATCAAATCAAAATACAAGCCTGGCAACCTGCAGGGTTGTTTTACGGCATCCAGACCCTGATTCAGCTTTTTCCCATTCAAGCGGCGGCGGTTACCAAACTGGCAGCCGTGGACATCGAAGATCACCCCGCTTTTGCTTACCGGGGAGCTATGCTGGATGTTGGGCGTTATTTTTTTCCAGTGGAGCAGGTCAAGGCTTTTATTGACATGTTGGCCCGATATAAAATCAACCGTTTTCACTGGCACCTGACCGAGGACCAGGGTTGGCGCATTGAAATCAAAAAATACCCCAAATTGCAGGAAGTATCTGCCTGGCGCAAGGAGAGCATAGTGGGCCATTACAATAGCACTCCCCGCAAATTTGATGGCCAAAAACACGGCGGCTATTACACCCAGGAAGAAGTGAAAGACATCGTGGAGTACGCCCGCAAACGTTTCATCACGGTCATTCCCGAGATTGAAATGCCCGGGCATGCTCAGGCGGCCATTGCGGCTTACCCAGAATTGGGGTGCCTCGATACAAAACTCGAAGTAGGAACTGTTTGGGGAGTCTCAAAAAATGTGTTTTGCCCCAATGAAGCCACTTTTACTTTTTTGGAAAATGTTCTCACAGAGGTCATGGCCCTCTTTCCTAGTCCTTACATCCACATTGGAGGTGATGAATGCCCCAAGGATCAGTGGAAAACCAATGCTACTGCGCAGGCCATCATCAAACGTGAAAAGTTGAAGGATGAACATGAATTACAAAGCTACTTCATCCGACGCATGGAAAAATTTCTGAACCAACACGGCCGACAAATCATCGGCTGGGATGAAATATTGGAGGGAGGTTTGGCACCCAACGCTACGGTGATGTCATGGCGGGGCACCGAAGGTGGCATTGAAGCAGCCAAACAAGGGCACGATGTCATCATGACGCCTACCTCCTACTGTTATCTCGATTACTACCAATCTTTACACGCCGATGAGCCATTGGCCATCGGCGGCTTTTTGCCTCTGGAAAAAGTATACAGTTACAATCCCATTCCTACTGAGTTGAATGCAGAGCAGGCCAAACACATCCTGGGAGCGCAAGCCAATCTCTGGACCGAATACATCAGCACGGAATCTAAGTTGCAGTATATGTTTTCGCCCCGGGCTCAAGCCTTAGCGGAAACGACCTGGTCGGGAGAAAGCAGGAAGAACTTCCCGGATTTTGTACAGCGCTTGACGGTACACCTGCAACGCTGGAAAAAAGAAGGCTACAATTTTGGCAATCACCTGTACGATGTAAAGGCGCAGGCGAAAGTAGCGGGGAATGGGGTAAAACTCGATGCCTCCAATCCGGCGCAGCAAGGCACTATCCGTTACAGCAACAATGGCAGCAACCCTACCGCGAGTAGTCCCGTAGTAGATGCCACTCAGGCCATCACCCAAAGTGGTAAATACGTATTCCAAACCTTTCAGGATGGCCAGCCTATTGGGCGTTCGGCTAGTTTGGAGCTGAGTTTTCACAAAGCTGCGGGTAAAAAAATCACCTTGAACTCAGAACCTGCCAAACAATACAGCGCAGGCGGGCCAGGTTCCATCATCAACGGGGTATTCGGTAGCGACCAGCGCTTCAACGACGCAGAATGGTTGGGATTTTCCGGCAAAGATTTCAGTGCGGTAATCGACCTCGGGAAGAGCAACAGCCTCAAACAGTTGAAACTCCGCTTTTTCAACAATCCAGGCCAATGGGTTTATGCGCCCAAGGACGTAAAGGTTAGTTGGAGCAATGATGGGATAAATTTTGGTAAAAGCCAAAGTAGTCAGGTGAATGCAGGCACAGACAAAATTGTTCCGCTAAATTTGGCGCTGAAAAACGCCAAGGGCCGTTACCTGAAGCTGGAAGTGAGCAACTACGGGGAGATTCCGGCGGGAGCGCCCGGAGCAGGAAGTAAAGCCTGGTTGTTTGTGGATGAAATTGTTATTGAATAATTGCAGATTTGGGATTGCGGATTTCGGCGGGTAGATTGCATCTGATACTTTGGTTTTCCAGACATGAAAAACAGCACTGACATACCCGAAACTAACGCAAGCAGTGCTCCAGCCGAAATCCGAAATCCCAATTCCGAAATGATACATCAATGTACGGCATAACCAAAAAAACCTTAACCGACGTTTACCAGGAACTGGAAAACATCGAAGTCAGCGACAACGCTTTTGAGCCTATCGCCGAATTGCTGGACGAAGCGATTGCCCTCAGCAGCAAAATCTGCCCCCGCAATAGTTATACCTTGACTGCTCTGGAAAAAACCTGGAAGCAAAAGTTGCAGGATGCTGGTGCCATCGAAAAGCACTTGCCTTCCCATCTCACGGAATTGGATGAAGTGCGCAAGGGCGTAATGATGGAGGTGTATTCGAACTTGTATTTTGGGATTTAGGCCAAAATACGCTGCGATTCGAGATGCAATTATGCTGCTTCTCGATGATGATGCTTAGATTGCACCTATCGCTAAACTTCATATTTAAGTTTGCGCTTTATTTCCAGGACGACCTCCTCTGGCAAGCCTGTGATTTGAATTGTAAAATCTACAGTTGAACCTGAACGAAGCAAGTTTACTGCAACTTCATATCTACCTTCATATTTCCCTTCTTCCTTGCCTTCTTCTTTCGCTTCTTTCTTTGCATCCTCTAAATCCTTTTGCACCGTCTCATTGTGACTGGCGATACTGCGTTGTTCGTCCAGGTAGCGCTCGTACTCACGGCGCTGTGCAGGTGTAAGTTTCGCTACATTGAGTTTTTTCTTTGCCTTTACAAGCCCCTTTGCAGTGAAGGTTTCTTTTATCTGCCCCTTTTTGAAAAAATAGACCCATTCATCCAGCGTATCTTTGATGTTTTCGTCAAAATCTTCCGCTTTGATCAGGTAATAATCGGGGTACAGGTCTTGAGGAAACTTTTTACCGTATAATTCCTGCTGATCATCGGTAAGTTGCAGGATGTCTTTTTTGTGAACCCCTGTAAATATAGTCTGACCGTGGTAGATGTAATCGATGCCCTGTCCTGCCTCAAAATAAACGACGCTTACAGAGATGATTTTCTTTATTTTAGAATATGGATTGCCTTCGTCAATGTTTTCGGTGAGGGTCTTGGCTGCACCAAAAAGGATACGTTGAAGATAATCGTACTCTTTGTTGTTCTGGATTTCGACAATGATGCGCTCATCCTTGTGGTCACGAACCAGAATATCCACGCGGTTGAACTTGTCCGTTTTGGTCTTTTTGTTGGATTCACCGTCTAATATCTCAATGATACGAATGTCCTCTTTGAGCAACTCAGACAAAAAGCCTTCGAGTATCTCAAAGTTTGACTTGTCGCGCAGCATGAACTTCACGAACCAGTCAAAACGGACTAACTTTTTATCGTCACTCATAAAAATTGATGTTCGCATACAAAGATACGAAAAAAAGGAGGATAATCAAATAAAAATAAACAAAAAATTATGTTATTGTAATCCGTGGAGAGTGTATCATTTGTAACCTAAGCTGACTTCTTGAATACCAAATTGTTTTTTACTCGTTTGTATTCCACCGCCCGTTTTTCGGTGTCCAGCTTGATGTCCTCCTCCAATTTTCTGGAATGAAGTCGATACCAATAAGTCGCGGGAATCATATTGCTGCTGTGATGCTCCAAACGATACATCAATTCCATGTTTGGGCTCTCCTTGTCATTCAGTATGCGGCTTAGTTTTGTCTTGTGGATGTCTAAATCAGCAGCAAAATCTGTACTGCTTTTTTTAAAAGGGCCATGTATTTCTAGACATTGGCACCAACTACATTTAATATCTTGTGACCGCCCGTTTCAACGGGTGGATCCAGATGCCCTCACTCTTCACATCTAACATCCTTCCAGAGGCTAACATCATAAAATTGTGATAGATGCGGGCCTCTGGAAGGATGTTAGATGTGAGTAGGTGGGTGGGCTGGAGCCCCCGACTGAAGGCGGGGGTTACAGGATGATAGATGGATTGGGGCAATAAATCACCGAATTCGGTAACCTCTATTTTTTTTCAATCTGTTTCCGAGGGAATGTTCAATGAAGTGTGTCAAGAATTAAAAAATATTGACGAAACCCTAGTTTTGTTCCCCGCGTAGCGACCAGCCATCAATTTGCCGGAGCGAAAGTCAAGGTTGCGGTTCAAAAAATTTGTCCGCTAGGCAAATT
>NZ_JANRKL010000190.1:0-66563 GCF_033763495.1 Haliscomenobacter sp.
AGTTGAAGTGTTGTAAAGTTGCTGCCGCCGCGGTTTTGGCCGCGACCGAATCTAAGTTGGTGCGGTAGCAACATTTCAACACATCAAATTTTCAACAATTCAACTACGCCCCATGAGCCTAATTATTTTTATCAAAAACCCGGCCCTGGGCAAAGTTAAAACCCGCCTGGCCGCAACCATTGGGGACGAAGCCGCGCTTGCCGTTTACCACAAACTCTCTCACCGCGCTCGTGAAATGGCCCTAGTCCTGGATGTTCCCCGCCATTTGTTCTACAGCGATTTTATCGACGACAATGATGCCTGGGACAAGGCCCTTTTTATCAAAAAACAACAAGTAGGACAAGACCTTGGTGAACGGATGCACCTTGCCTTTGTGGACACCCTACAAACTTCTTCCAAGGCCGTCATCATTGGTAGCGATTGCCCCTTGTTGACCTCCGAAATTGTGCAGTTGGCTCTTGATCAGCTTGACGAGTATCCTTTCGTTTTAGGCCCAGCTTTGGATGGTGGGTACTATTTATTGGGCATGCGAAAGCCAACACCAGCACTTTTTGAAAACATGGAATGGAGCACGGAGAATGTGGCAAAAATCACCTTGGAACGGATGGCTGAAAGTGGAGCCCCCTGTTATTTGTTGCCTGCCTTGCCAGATGTTGATGTGGAGGAAGACTGGCAAAAATATGGCTGGTGATTTTTTGTCTTGACTTTAACAGATTTAATCGAAAATTCAAACATCACAGTTGCATGTTTGAAGTAATTTTAGTTACTTTATTAGTAAATACGTACCTACATGATCCAAAATAAAGTTTTGCTTACCCTGGTCAAAATCATCAGCATTATTTTACTTTGCTACCTCCTCTTTGTTGACTTTTTCTTCGATGAATGGGTTGAACAGCAGCCAAAGGAAACTGTCAGGCTGATCCAGCGAGGACGTGGTTTTGTCATGTTATGGGTGAGTGCCCTCTGCTTTTATAACCTATACAGCAGATTTGCCAAAAAAGAAGCTCCAATTCAGCCTTAAATAATCGACAATGGACCCTGTAATGGAACACTTTTATCTGGATCTGGGGATAAACCCAATCAGCCCGAAAGCCCGAAAAGGGTTGAATATCTTATATGTAGTTGTCCTTATTTTTTCAATCGTAAAATCGGTGGCTCGTTTTGCTACGAACCAGGAACTTCCCGGCTGGACCTCGATCTTTTTAGTCCTATCCTTCGTATTTAGTCTGTATTTCATCAATCGAAAGCGGTTTTTCCCTGAAGGTAAATTTTTTGTGTCCATTACCCGGGATACCCTCAAGTATCGCGCGCAAAAGGATGCTGAAGTACAGGCCTGCTCGCTCCAAGACATCGAATACATCCACCATGATGATGAACGGGTTGGATTCAAGCCCGCTGGTGCATACTGGCAATACATCTACAGTGGCCAGTTCACTAAAGAGATTTTTGAGCACCTTGAAAAAGCCCTCCAAGCAAGGGCCAATTCGAATGTCATGTGACAAGCTTTTCAGTTTTCACTCATTCAGCCCCTCCACAAACGGCACAAATCGAAACGGCCCCAGCGGCTCATCCTCATACAAATTTTCAGCAATGCGCCGCACTCGAACCATCGTCTGCTCTTCCTCTCCCACGGGGATCACCATCACGCCCCCAAGGCTCAACTGATCCCGCAAGGCATCCGGAATAAACGGCGCTCCGGCCGTAACGATGATCCGATCGAAGGGAGCGTACTCTGGCATTCCTTTATACCCATCGCGAAAAAACAAGCGGATTTGGGGAAAACCAATGACAGGCAAAAAAACCTTCGCTTTTTCGTACAAGTCTTTTTGGCGTTCAATGCTGTATACCCTTCCCCCCAAAAGTGCCAGGATACAGGCCTGATACCCCGATCCCGTACCTACTTCCAATACTTTTTGGCGCTTTTCTACCTCCAGCAATTCAGTCATGTAAGCCACGGTGTAGGGCTGGGAAATGGTTTGTTCGTTCCCAATCGGGAAAGCTTTGTCCTGATAAGCGTGTTCTTCAAAAGCTTTATCCAAAAAATAATGCCGAGGCAGCGTACCTATCGCCTCCAGCACTTTTTCATTTTTAATGCCTTTTTTGCGCAAGCCTTCTACCAATTGGCGGCGCATCCCTTTATGTCGATAAGTATCTTGCATTTTTAGTTTTTCAACATGGGGATATGTGGAATACCATCTTCCAAATACCCCTCGCCGCATTGGACGAAGCCCAAGGATCCATAAAATTTTTCAAGGTAAGCTTGTGCGCCAATTTTGATGGCTTGCTGTCCAAAAGTAGCATACAATTGCTCAATGCTGTATTCCATCAATTTGCGTCCCCAGCCACCACCTCGCGAGGCTGCCGAAGTTACTACCCGACCAATAGAAGCGTATTCAGGGTAGGCAATGCCCTTATCCAATAAACGGGTATAGGCATGCAATTGCCCATCGGTATCATACCCAAAACAATGGTACGCAACTTGATCTTTGCCATCTGCATCCAGGAAGGCACAGTTTTGCTCAACCACAAAAATCTCCTGCCGCAGCACCATACTGTCGTACAATTCTTTCAAACTCAGCTCGTCAAAATGTTTACAGGTAAAACTCAGGTTCATAAGATCAAAGTAGAGGGGCAAAAACAAATGCTCATTTTTATCGCCCTAAAGCTACAATTTTTGGTCCAAAAATAAATGCCGCTACTGCGATGGCCGCTAAAGCGGTAATCAATACTGCCCCCGCCGCCACATCTTTAGTTTTACCAGCCAACTCATGGTAATCGGGCGAAACCAGATCGGTCAAAAATTCGAGCGCGGTGTTGAAACCCTCCGCTGCCAGCACAGCGCCAATCGTCAAAGCCAAGATAGCCCATTCCAATGCCGATACTTCGAGGTACCATGCCACTACAATTACTACTGTGCCAGCCAGTAAATGAAAGCGGGCATTGGCCTGGGTTTTGATCAACAAGGCGATTCCTTTAAAGGCGTACCTGAAACTGGCAATGTATTTTTGCAGCATAACTAAAAATTTATTTGGTAATCGCAGTTAGAAACTTAATTTTCTTTGGAATACTCTGGGCTTCTTCCTATTTTCCCGCTCGTAAACGCCAAGCACTTGGTCAACTGAAAGTTTGCAAACCACAATGTATGAACACCCATAAGATTTGCATGCTGGGCACCGGTTTAATCGGTACCTTTTATACCATGACTTTGCATAATCTGCGTGGACGCGATCGGGTCCATGCCATCTATTCCCGCAGTCAGGAACGCGCCGACAAGTTCGCGAAAGAATGGGGAATTCCCAAAACTTATACCAATCTCGCTGCCGCTATTGCCGACCCAGACATCAATGTAGTGGTCATTGGCCTGCCCAACGACCAGCACCTGGAAGCGGTTAAACTATGTGCGGCCGCTGGCAAAGCTGTCCTTTGTACCAAACCGCTTGGCCGCAACGCAGCTGAGGCCAAAGAGATGTTGGACGTCGTGGAAAAGGCAGGAATTTTTCATGGTTACCTTGAAGATCTGGCTTACACCCCCAAAACTTTAAAGTCGCTGACTGCGGTCAAAAACGGTGCCCTTGGCCGTATTCTTTGGGCTCGTTCCCGCGAAGCACACCCTGGTCCACACAGCGATTGGTTTTGGAACAAGGATATGGCTGGCGGTGGCGCTATCGTAGATCTTGGTTGCCATTGCATCGAGATTGCCCGCAATTTCATTGGC
The DNA here is from genome assembly GCF_033763495.1 of Haliscomenobacter sp. Classification (GTDB taxonomy): domain Bacteria; phylum Bacteroidota; class Bacteroidia; order Chitinophagales; family Saprospiraceae; genus Haliscomenobacter. Next base: position 3,716 of record NZ_JANRKL010000190.1, read on the forward strand.
AAGGATGTTAAACCACTCGAAGTGATGTGCTGGGCTGCAACCCAGGTCAAACCCATTGACGCTGAAGACAGCGCCATTGGCCTTGTCAAATACGCCAATGGTGCCATCGGCCAGTTTGAAGTAAGTTGGAATTACCGCGGTGGTATGGATTTACGCGATGAAGTAGCCGGAACCGAAGGCAATATTCGCCTCGATCACTTCCTGCGCACGGGTTTTGAATTGTATACCGGAGTAGGCCTAGGTGGCTATGTCGCCGAAAAAGCGGAAAGTGAAACGGGCTGGATGTTCCCGGTTGGCGATGAAGTGCACGAGTTGGGTTATCCGCATATGTTTGCAGATATGTTCGACTGCATCGATAGTGGGGGCACACCGATGGAGTCGTTTTATGATGGCTACATCGTCAATGCCATTATTGATGCCTGCTACAAATCAGCCCATACTAAACAGTGGGAACCCGTACAACTCGATGTTTGGCGGGGCTCCAACGACATTACGGAAGGTGCTCAATACGAACACTACGATGAGCAGCACTACCTCATCAAAACTGAAATTCTGCCGGATGAACGCAAAAAAATCATCCTGAAGGACAAAACTACGGGCGAAATCACACAAAAAGTAATTGATAAAGCAGAATAATCAGTTTTCATCCGTACTCCGCTATTCAGGGATAAACGATTGGTGATTGATTATTGAAAAAACACGACCATGTTGGCAATTGGAATGGACCTTGGCGGCACTGCGGTAAAAGCAGTCGTCATCGACCACTATGGAAATGTTCAAAAAACGATGTCCCGCCCCCTTGGACAACACGCCACACCTATCGATGAGTGGCAATGGAAAGGGGTTGTAAAATCAGTTGCAAGCGACCTTTTGGAAGAATTTGGCGATCGGGTCACGGCCATGGGAATGTCGGCACCTGGCATTTGCAACGAAGAAAATACCGCAATTTACTCCATGCCAGGCCGCTTTTATGGGCTGGAAAAATTCATCTGGTCGGATTATCTCGATCACGAAACCTGGATTCTGAACGACGCCCACAGCGCCCTGATGGCTGAGGCGCAGTTTGGTGCTGCTAAGGGCTATAAACATGTGATTTTGCTCACCCTGGGAACAGGGGTAGGTGGTGGCATCATCATAGATGGAAAATTGCTACAGGGTCGCAACATGATGGCTGGTCACTTGGGGCACATCTCCGTAGATGCCGACAATCCTGAATTGGATATTTTCAAAATCCCTGGTAGCATTGAAGACCACATTGGTAATGCTACCATTGAAAAACGCACCTACAACCGCTACCAGGCTACCCACGAGTTGGAGGCTGCTTACCGCGAAGGAGACCCGATTGCTACCTACGTTTGGTTGAGCTCAGTGCGCAAGTTGTCGATTGCGATGTGTTCCTTGATCAATGCGCTTTCGCCCGAAGTATTTGTACTTGGCGGCGGCATTGCCCAGGCTGGGGATTCGCTGATGAAACCACTTTCCGCGTTTATGGAATTGCATGAGTGGCGGCCTCGTGGAGAAGGGGTTCCAGTGTTGCTAGCGCAACATGGTGAATATGCCGGGGCGATTGGTGCGGCGGCGTTCGCGATTCGGCAGAGCACGAAGTAGAGGAAAATAAAAAGAGTACATGAGATAAGCGTTGAGAAGTGGGCTACTGCAGCGACCGGTTCGCTGCGGAAGTCCACTTCTCAACGCTTATCTCATGTACTCGGAACTCGGAACTCAAAAAAAATCATCAATCAACTGATCATCAATTTAATTCAAATTTACTTCCTGCTATATTTTTCCTTTCCTCCTACCACAGTTTTCAGCACCTTGGTTCCCAAAATCTCCTCATCTCCACACTTGATCAAGTCCTTATCCAATACCACAAAATCTGCCAGCTTGCCTTTTTCCAGCGAGCCCTTGTCCTTCTCTTCAAAGGCAGCATATGCATTCGCCATCGTGTAGGAATAAACCGCCTCTTCACGAGTGATCTTTTGTTCAGGGAAAAAAACCAGGCCACTGTCGGCTCGTTTACGGGTTACTGCGGCGTAAAAAGATTGTAGTGGGTCCACATCTTCTACCGGAGCATCGGTTCCATTGGTCACCACTGCCCCTGCGTCCAAGAGTGAGCGCCAGGCGTAGGCTCCATTGCGGGCACGGTCTTCCCCAAGGCGTTTGACCACAAAAGGAGCATCCGAAGTACAATGTACCGCCTGCATGGCCGCGATTACGCCCAGTTTTTTAAAGCGGGGAATGTCGTCAGGGTCCAGGTGCTGAGCGTGTTCGATCCGCCAGCGCAGTTCTTTGCCTTTTTGGTCTTTTTTCAATTCGCCCTCCATGATGTCGAGGCAAACCCGGTTGGCGCGGTCGCCGATGGCGTGAACACAAAGCTGGAGTTTGTGTTCGCGGGCCATTTGGGCAATTTTTTTCACCTCCTCCACCGAAGTTGTGTTTTGGCCTTCAAAATCGGGCTTATCCTGGTATGAGCGCAGCAACCAAGCCCCAAACGAGCCCAATGCCCCATCCACTTCCGACTTGATACCATTGACGGTAAAATAATTATTGCCCAGGTTGATCCAGGGAAAATTATTGAGTTTTCCTTCCATGTCCTTGGAAGAATGACGGATCATGGCCCAGAGGCGCACATCAAATTTGCCAGCCTCGGCCAATTCCCGGTACCAGTCCAGGTCTTTAAAACTGGATCCCGCATCCTGAAAGGAGGTGATTCCCTTGGCCAGACATTCTTTTTGTGCCAATTCAATACCTTTCAACCATTGTTTTTTGCGGTCTTCCTCTGATAAGGTTTCCAGGTATTCCTGGTATACTTTGTAGATCACTCGCATGGCGCGTTCTTCGAATACCCCGATGGCATTTCCCCGATCGTCACGCACAATTTCACCACCAAGAGGGTTGGGAGTTTCAGCGCTTACCCCTGCCAAATTCATAGCCTTTTCATTGGCAAACAAGCCGTGGCCACTGGCATGGCTGAGTAGGACAGGGTTGTTCGGCGCCGCTTTACTCAGCTCATCATGGTAGGGATACCCCAGTACATTGCGGTCTGGTGTGCTGGTCCATTTTTCTTGATGCCAACCACGACCAATGATCCACTCACCCGGTTTGGCGGTTTTGGCGCGCTCGGCAACTGCTTGGACTATTTCTTCCCAGCTTTTGGATTTGAGGAAATTCAAATTGATCAAACTTTGGCCCAAACCCGAATAATGCCCGTGCCCTTCAATAAAGCCTGGCATAACGAACCGGCCTCCTAAGTCGACCGTTTGAGTGTTTGGGCCTTTCAGTTTTTCAATTTCGGCATTGCTGCCTACGGCCAAAATCCGTTCGCCCAGAACCGCAATGGCTTCCGCATGAGGATTTTTTTCATCCACGGTGTAAATGTTGCCGTTGGTAAAAATGGTGTCGGCTACTTCTTTTTTTTGGCATGCTGAAAACAAGCCAAATAATAACACCATTGAAAAAAGAGAAAAAGTTGTAGTTTTTTTACTCAGGTAGAACATGTTTACAGTTTTGATTTGGAAAGGGAAAAATTGCGATTATGTTTGTCACAAGTCTAATCAATTTCAATCAAAAAAATATGGAAATCATCATCCGCAGAGCCACCCACGCTGATTTGAACGCCATCCACGATCTGGTCCACGATTTGGCCGTGTACGAAAAAGCTGAAGAGGAATTCATTGCCACAATTGAAGAGTACGAACGTGATTTTAGCAGTGGCATTTTCCAAGCCATCGTTGCAGAAATGGACAATCAGGTGGTAGGAATGGCTTTGTATTATGTGGCCTATTCTACCTGGAAGGGCAAAATGCTTTTTCTGGAAGATTTTGTAGTAAAAGAAACCCATCGGCGTTATGGCCTGGGCCAAAAATTATTTGATGCTTTTTTGGATGAGGCCCGCAACCAGGGTTGCCGCATGGTGAAATGGCAAGTTTTGGACTGGAACGAGCCAGCGCTGCGCTTTTACCGCAAGAATGACGCCATTATTGAAGAGGGTTGGTGGAACGGGAAAATCTTCTTTTCCGAAAATTTCTAGAAAAATTTAAAAAAAAATCCAAATCTGCAAAATTTGGCACGCTATTGGAATATTAGTTAAATATCTCAACCGATTAAAGATCTAGTGTTTCATAGTGTGTGGGGGGGAGTTGCCGATTTGGAAGCCCCTCCATTTTTTTGAATTTGCTTTCCTCAAAATATACAAGGGCTAACTGTAATTTACCAAGAAAGGGAGTAGGCAACTGCTCCCTCTTTTTTATTCCCTACTCAATCCAAGGCCTCCTGCCGAAAATGCCGCTCCATTATTTTTTCTAAATAGAACTGGTCCAGCGCGTCAAATGAATTGATTTGGGTACTATCCACATCGTACACCGCAATCAGCTCACCTTTCCCATCAAATACTGGCACCACAATCTCCGAAGCCGAATTGGGGTCACAGGCGATGTGCTCGCTGCCTTGTGCCAGTGCATGAACATTCCCTACCAGTTGCGTTTTTTGCTCCCGTGCCGCTTTGCCACATACCCCCCGGCCAAATTCGATGTGCAAACAACCCAAAGTGCCTTGGTAAGGCCCTACCGAAAGTCGACCATTTTTGACCACATAAAAACCGGCCCAATAATAATAAGGCAGGTAAGTTTTCAACACGGAGTTGATGGTTGCCATTTTGAGGATGCGGTCGGTTTCGCCTCCCAAATTGGCATCAATGGCGACTACTGCCTGTTCGTAAGCGGCTTTTTTGGCCTCCGCATCCAGATTGAGCGAAGGTTTGATGAAATAGGGCATTTCTGCGGATGCGGACATGGTACTTCTTTTTGCAAGAATACAAAAAAGGGGAAAAAAAGTTCGTTAGGCCAAACTGGGTTTAGCCCTTCTGATGATCCACTCCGCCACCAACAAATTAGGCACCCAGCTCAGCCAGGCGATGATCGGATAAGCGAAGTCGAAACTCATGCCCAAAGCGCCCAGGAACAGGGGCATCCACAAGCGTAGGGTGACTGCCCCAAAACAAAGGGCGTAACTGCGGGTCATCCAGTTTTGATGCTCGGCAATGTCGCGTTTTTTGATGGCCAGAAAAGCCTTCGCCGTTGTATAGAGCCACAAAAAGCCCAAGGCAGCAAAACCCATTTGCGCCCACACCCCTCCGCTAGCCGCAAAGGCGATGCCAAGACCCGCAACTCCGCTCAACATGACCGAGGCTATGTAACCCTTACCCAGGTTGCGGTGCAAGGACAAGTGTTTTTGCCGCAAGCTGGATAAGAACTGCGTGCAGCCACTCAACAAAGCCAAACCACCCAAAGTGATGTGGGTATAAAAACCCACTTGCCACAAACGATTGCTCAACAACTGCGCTGATTTGGAGCTCATCAGGCCATTACTCATGTCAAATAGGAAGTAAACGAGCGGGTACAACCCAATGGAGATGGCAAAAAAAAGGAAAATAGGCGTGAGTACTTTTGATTTCATAAATAATTGTTTGCTTAAAGATGTAAAAATTGAGCTTGTCCCCTAAATCTAAACCAAATTATTGTCGGGATGGGCTGGTGGTTGGGATTTGGAAACGGACGGTTCAGAAGAATAAAGTGGTGGTGGAAGTCGAGTTTTTTGATTTGAAGGATGCGCTGGAGCTGAGGGTGATGGAAAAAGTGGTGGCGGGTTTTGGGAAGTTTTTGGGCTTGGAGGTGGTGGTGAGGGCAACAAAAAAATGTTTTGTATCTCCTCCAGGGGGAATGATTATGGTGCAGGTAGTCCAATGCATCAATTTGATTTTCAAGAGCCCTATTTGAGAGGTGTTTTTGGCATGGCTGGAATACATGACATCAGTTTTATCACTGCTCAACCGATGGATTATGATCCAGGTATTACACAAAATGTGCTGGATGGTGCCAAAGCAGAAGCGGTGTTGATGGCTCAGAATAGTGATTTGTAAAATTTGATCAGAGCCCCTATCATATGACCCTTTAAGCGCATGGAAGGTGGTAAGATGGGCATTTCAAATCAAGATTTGAGCTCCTTTTTTGCGTTTAAAGGCTCCCACCTTGATCCGCACCCAATACCTCAAGGTTTATCAAATCACCTATAAAATTTACGGATTGCTGAACCGCAAACCCGTGGGCAGTTTCCCCGCTGCGAAAATGTTGCTAGAACTGGCAGAGGAGCAACACCCGCAATCAGCGATTGTGTTTGCACATTGGGGAGATTATTTCCTCAAAATGCAGGATCGGGCGGCGGCGATTCGGGCCTATGAACGGGCAGATCAGTTGGATCCAAGTGATGAGGGAGTGGTGAAGGTTTTAAGGGGGGTGAAGTAGAGAGCTTGATAGAGGTGGAATATTCAATTTCTGCCACCGCGAGTGGCAGAAATTGTCCTTCTGATTCTCGTACCAGTTGTGCGAGAATTTCAACCACAAAATTATCTCTAACTGAATCTTCCTTGATTGGAGTCTATCTTTAGCTTCGCTTCTTCCTGACTTAGCCCTTCGTCTAGTAAAGTCTCCTGAATGATGACCCTCACATCTTCCAAGGGCAAATCCACCAGAATAGCCACCTTTTCAAAGGAGAATTCTTGAAGACTCCAGAGTTTTTTGGCAAACTCGCGTTTTTCCAGGGCAATACCTTCAACAATGCCTAGTTCTCGCCCTTGTTCCAGTCCTTGTTCCAGTCCTTGTTCTAGTCCTTGTTGCTTCACATCTTCCAGAATAGCTTCAATGAGTCCCATAGGTTTGTCTACTTGAGTTAATGCCATCAAATCTTGTTCAAAAATAACTTCAATTTCTGAATTTGTAAAGGGCAAATAGAATTTTATAAAGTTGATGATCAGGCTGATTTTATCTCTGGGGATATTGCGCATTTTGAGCCTTTCAATTAAGTTTAGCTTGAGGGCACGGAGCGCCTGGTCATCTGCAGGTTGGTCTAAATATTGCCAGGCAGCTTCCATAATGGCTGCAAAAGGATTCGGATTTTGGCTCAATTCGGCTGGGGAATGCTCGCACAAAACAAAAGTGTTGAATTTATAAACCAACTCTGTGCCAAAAAAAGAGGCTCGATATTCCTTAAAATGATGCTTGTGTTCCCAATCTGTGTAAATAGCTAACGCTGTGACTGGTCGTTGAAATTTATCGCCGATGCGATAAACACATTCATACATGCGACGATCAAAAAAAGGATCGGAATAACCCTGCACTTCTACATGGATCAAAAACCAAACTTCTTCGCCATCTTTTAACCACACTTTAATGAGCTTATCCGCATGCCTATGACGACTAGGGTTTTCAGGCAACAACTTTTGCAACTCGGTATCGAGAAACTCAAAACCGCGTTCAAAATCAATTAAATCTGCATATTCGGCAAAGAAAAACCGAATGAATTCATCGATTAAACTTTCGATAATGCCTTTCCAGAGAGCGTCTTTTGAAATGTGCATTTGGGGGTATTGAAGAGTGCAAAATAATTAAAGTTTTAAAATAAAAAAAATAAAACTATTTTTTGCGCAAATCAATCAAACCAAAAATACTTCCAATGCTTCTCCTCGGCTTCGTGCATCGCATACCAGCCTTGTGTAGCCTCCATTTGTTCTTGCGACCAAATCAAAATCCATGAAGCATGGCTAGGCATGATGTGCTGATCCAATTTGTTGTACATGACAAATTCCCTGGTACCGAAGTTGTCGAAAAAGAACCTGGGTTGTTCAAAGCACAAATTGTAAGCCTGGCCATTTGGCGTGTAGTAGAATTTTTCAATACCAACAATCCCGGGGTGATAGTCTGGCCATACCGCAAAAAGTGAAGCAGGATAACTGCCATGTTGGAGGCGGTGGCGTTCAATGGCCTCAATGAGTTCCTTGCTTTGAGAAATGGCGTATTCCCTGCTAAAGTTGGTTGCAGATTTGGAAAAAGCGACCTGAAAGAATACCAGGATCAGCGGGATGGCCAAGAGGGACAAAGGGACATAATTCAGCCCTCCCGGCTCAGCATTTTTCCAGGTTCTAATTTTATGCCTTGTTTTCAACATCAGAAAAAGCCATAGAGCCAACGCAGATAAACCTACCAAAACGCTATACCCAAACAAGACCAAGAAGGTTCCTGGAATGGCTATGAAAGAGAGGCCAATCACCGAAGCCCAGGCAAAATGGTGCCGCAGATTTGAAGTGGGTACATTGCGTTTTCTTCGAGATTCTTGCTTTATTTCATACCTCAACCATAAAACACCTATGGGAATCAGCAATAGTCCAAACCCGCTCCATAACTGCAACAGGGTGGAAATGGGCAGGGCTAAAGCTTCATACTTTCCGGGGAGATAGGGATAAAACATAAGCGACCCTACCAAAGTGCCGATTGCCCCAATCGTCATTGAATGCCGAAATAATGTCCGCATAGCCTAAGGTTTGATTAATCCATCCAGTAATACCGCCAATGTGGTACCTTGGCGTCAAAGCTGGCGTAATGTCCTTTGATATTGTGGATGTTGGCCCGGTTGTAAACCACCAGCTCGTCGGTAGCACCCAGTTGTTGCTGAAAAGACAAGTTATAAGTTTCTCCAATTTTTTCATACTGATACTCCATACTGCCCATGATGGCAGGACGAGGTATTTTGCTGAGGTAGTTGGGTTGCAGGTCTGAAATGGATTCAGGGTATTGCCCTTTTTGGATTTTATAGGTTTCGATCGCGCTGATTAGGGACTCCGTTTTTTTGATTACATAATTACGGCTGTACTGACTTACGGGTACCACCAGGCTCATGTGCACAATGAAAGCGACCAAAGGGATACTCAACAAGTACAAGGGAATTGGGTTAAACCTTTTCTCAGTTTCTCTTCGCAATTTGTTCAGTTGTGGAATGATTTTCCACAAGGCCAAAGCCAGCAAAATGGCAGAGGGCAAAAGGCCGTAGGCACCTTTCGTTAACACCAAGCCTAATGTCAGCACCAGAAAAGCACAACAGACCACCATCGCCGCAATTGCAAAATAGTACCCCGAGCGCCAATAGTTGTTTACTTGATTGCTTTGCCTCAATTTTTTAAATTCTACAATGGTCCAGGCAATACTGATGGGTGCCAAAAAGATACCCACAATCGCTCCAAAAAATCCAAATACAGAAAAAGCCGTCGCAACCTGATTCGGTGGGCCAGGCACAAAGCGTAGTAAAATGAGTGCTGCAAAAAGTAAGTTCAATCCAATCAGTTTAACCCAGTGTGAAGTATACATTTGTTGAAAAGGATAAAAGGTGAGTTGATAAAAATTCCCCATGATCTCTGGTCTAAACAGCAGTAACACATCCAGTACAAAGTGCCATTTGGCCTGATTAAAGCCATATTCTTCTACATTCAAGTGGAACTGTTCGAGTAAATCGCCTTCAATTTCTTCCTGGAAATCCGGGTGGCAAAACCAGCGAAATACCTGTAGCAAGATTCGTGGTGGATTGGGATTTTCGGTACCTTTCATCTCAGTTGAAATTGAGTTTGGGCATGGCATTCCACAAAGAAAGCCGTTGTTCTTTGCTCTCCTTGATCACCTGCAAACCATAAGTGGAAATGGTGTAGTAGCGCTTGCGTTTGCCACCGCGCACCTTGGTGGCTTCGCCAAATTCAGAGCTGAGCATCCCCTTTTCTTCCAGGCGTTTGAGTACGGTTTGGATGGCACCCAAGCTCACACTTCGATCGAGCCGGCTTTTGATCTCCTCGATGATGCTGAGCCCGTAGGCTTGCCCGTCCAAAATGGCGACCGTGAGCAACACGATTTCTTCAAATTCTCCAAGGTGGTATTGATCCATTAGGCTATATTTACTACAAATGTAGTTATTATTTTTATAAAAACTAGATTGTAGTTAAAATTCATTGTGATTTTTTTGACCTGATCAGGCATTTGAATCGCCAGCAATTAGAAAAAATATTCTAATTTTGTAGGAAAGACCGGGCACGAAGCGTAATTTAAGTTTCGATTCACCAGACACAAAAGAGGGCCATGCGCAAATTCTCTTTGAGTAAAGAAATGTACGCTCAGATGCTGGATGGTTTGAATAACCTCTACTTCTCGGACAAACTGGGGTTCAGCGATGACCTCAAATTCATTGCCAACGATTACTGGTTGGGAGATACTGCGGTTATTGAACAACTACAGCTCCGCAAGGGGCTTTGGGAAGTCAACCTTATTTTTGCCTACCCCTCTGCACCAACCCGTTTCCTCAAACGCCGAATTACTGCCCACGCCAGCCCCCAACGGGCGGCTCAAATGGCTTTTTACATGCGTCGATTGGCAGCTAAAGACCAACGTGGAACCATAAGCGTTAATATTGATGATTTTCATTTATCCTTAAATTGAACCTGAAATGCCACAAATCGGCACCAAACAACGAATACTGGACGCGTCTGTGCTGTTGTTTAATCGAGAAGGACTGGCCAATGTGCGTTTGCAGCAAATTGCCGATGAAACAGGTATCAGTGTAGGTAACCTGGCTTACCATTTCAAAAACAAGGAAGCAATTGTTACCGCCGTATATGAATCCCTGTTTGAGGAACTCAAGCAAATTTTATCCACTTATTTGTCTCAACCCAGTCTCAGCGACTTTGACGATCAACTGCGTCGGTACTACTCTTTTTTTCGCAAGTACCGTTTTTATTTGATCGACCTTTTTGAAATCGAGCGCTCTTTTCCCGATATCATTGCCCAGTGGCACGAGTTTGTGGCCAAAATGATTTTGCAAATCCGCCGCCGGATCGACTACAGCATCCAACGAGGCGTCTTTGTGCCTGAGCCTACCAAAGGCTTGTACGATACCCTTAGTGACAACATCTGGATGACCATCACTTTTTGGATTCCTCAACAAGTACTAAAGGGATTACCCTTGGATGAAAACTCCTTTAAGAGCGCCCTCTGGATCCAATTTCAACCTTACTTCACCGATAAGGGCTTGGCAGAGTACCACGATACCATTGCGCCCATCGAAATTGACCGTGGAAAATAAGATTAGAAAAAAGTTTCTAAAAAAATTAGAAATTATTTTCTAATCCAGGAACAATGGTTATATTTGCTATCATGGCGAAACTTCCGTCATTTGTTTTGACATTTTTCCTGATCGCAAAAAATCATTACCATGGCGAACATACTCTGGCTCCAGGGCGGAGCTTGTAGTGGCAATACCATGTCGTTTCTCAATGCCGAGGAACCCACAGTGGTCGAGCTCATCACTGATTTTGGCATCAATATCCTCTGGCATCCCTCCATCGGCCTCGAAATCGGGGATCAAGTTCATGATCTACTGAATGACATCCTCGCAGGGAAAGTTCAATTGGACATCTTCGTATTCGAGGGTACTATCATTCAGGGTCCCAATGGAACTGGAACCATGAACTACTTCTCTGAACGCCCAATGCAAGATTGGGTGAAGGAACTGTCCAAAGTGGCGGGGTACGTCGTAGCGATTGGGGATTGTGCCACTTATGGCGGGATTCCCGCAGTTGCGCCCAACCCGAGTGAGTCTACCGGGATGCAATTTTTAAAAACCCACAAAGGAGGATTCCTGGGGCCAGATTACGTCTCCAAAGGTGGCCTTCCCGTCATCAACATTCCTGGCTGCCCTGCCCATCCTGACTGGGTCACTCAAATTCTGGTAGCCATTTCAACTGGTCGTATTGGCGATATTTTGATTGACGAATACCATCGTCCCAAAACCTTCTTTACCGATTTTGTACAAACGGGTTGCCCCAATGCCATCAGTTTCTCCCAAAAAGTAGATGGTGGATTTGGCAAACGCGGCGGTTGCCTGTTCTACGAGGTAGGTTGCCGTGGCCCAATGACCCGCGCAAGCTGCAACCGGATTTTGTGGAACCGCACCTCCAGCAAAACCCGCGCCAATCACCCTTGCTTGGGTTGCACCGAACCAGGATTCCCTCACCACGACCTGAAAAAAGGAAGTGTGTTTAAAACCTTGAAATACCTGGGCTTTTTGCCACAGGATGTTCCTGCGGGCACCTCCAAACTGGCCTATTACACCCGGGCAGGTTTCGAAAAAGTAATGGGTAGCGTAGAAAAAGTAACCGGTACCAACAAAGTCCATTTTGACACCTCTAAATAATCCATCGTCATGTCAGTAATGAAAGAATTAAACATATCTCCCGTAGGTCGTGTGGAAGGCGATCTCGATGTTAAAGTCTACATGCAGGATGGAGTGGTGACTCGTGCGCATACCCAGGCTGCAATGTTTCGGGGTTTTGAACAAATCATGGCGGGAAAAGACCCCCAGTCGGGTTTAATTGTTACCCCGCGTATTTGTGGCATTTGTGGGGGCTCCCATTTGTATTGTGCTTCTTCGGCACTGGATACAGCCTGGAAGACTCATTTACCGCCTAATGCACTTTTGCTGCGTGCAATTGGGCAAGCAACCGAAACCATTCAGAGTATTCCGCGATGGTTTTATGCCATTTTTGCGACGGATATGGCCAATAAAAAGTTTGCCAACAAACCTCTGTACGAAGAAGTAGTGCGTCGTTTTGCTGCTTATGTAGGTACTTCGTTTCAAAAAGGAGTTACCGCCAGTGGGCGACCAGTAGAAGTATACGCCATTTTTGGAGGTCAGTGGCCACACTCCTCTTACATGGTTCCAGGAGGTGTAATGTGTGCCCCTACCCTCAAAGACATCACCCGGGCTCACGCCATTATGAATCATTTCCGGGTCGATTGGTTGGAAACAGTTTGGTTGGGTTGCTCCATCGAGCGTTACATGCAGATCAAATCCTGGGATGACCTCATGAATTGGCTGCACGAAAACGAGTCGCACCACAACAGCGATTTGGGGCTTTTCCTACGGGCTGGCATTGAATTTGGATTGGACAAATTCGGCCAGGGTGTAGGAAAGTTCATGGCTTATGGTACCTATTTGCACAAGGATATGTACAACAATCCTACGGTAGAAGGCCGGCAGGATGCCGTAATCAGCGCCGGTGGTTTTTATGATGGTGCCAACTTCTTCAACCTGGATCATCGTGAAATCACCGAGCACGTCAAACATTCCTGGTACAAAGACGTAGCAGCAGCTCACCCCTGGAACGAGCCACTGCCCACCCCTTTGCCTTCACAAAACCTGGAACAAACCGACTTCAATAACAAATACTCCTGGGCAAAAGCACCACGCTACACCGGGCATGCAGCTGAAGTAGGTCCCTTGGCCAGAGTGATCATGAATGCCAATCCGGTCAATCAATCTCACCAAATTCAGGATCCATTGTTCCTGGATATCATGAACCGGATGGGGCCAAGTGTATTCACCCGGGCATTGGCGCGGGTACACGAAGCACCACGGCTTTACACCTTCATCAACGATTGGCTAAGTCAAATCAACCTCGACGGTGAGTTCTACGTCAAACCTCAAGAACGCGATGGCCGCGGCTGGGGTGCAACCGAAGCCGCTCGTGGTGCCTTAGCCCACTGGATCGAAATTGAAAACGGCCTGATTAAAAATTACCAGGTCATCGCACCGACCACCTGGAATGTAGGCCCCAATGACGAATCAGGCAATTCTGGCCCAATTGAAGCGGCATTGGAAGGTACCGAAATCGAAGATCCACACGATCCTGTAGAAGTAGGAATGGTGGCCCGTTCTTTCGACTCCTGCCTGGTGTGTACCGTACACGCTCATGATGCCAAAACAGGTGATAAACTGGCGAAGTTTAAGTTGTAAAAAAATCGATTACCTACCTGGGGCGATAAAAAAATAAGTGATCATTTTGCCAGAGGATTAGATAAGTAAACGTTTCATTTTAAGTGCCTTATCTAATCCTTTGGCTAAGGAAAAATGATCGCTTATTTTTGCCCCACTACTATAAGTTGAAACCCGCAATTTTTGCAAAAAGATTGCGGGTATTTTTTATTTTTAGAGATGGAAAAAACCGCAATTTTAGGCTTTGGCAATCCGGTGCGCAGCGACGATGGCATCGCTTGTTTTGTAGTCGAGAAGCTACAGGAGCACTGGGGCAATCACGAAAATTTAAGCATCCTGGACATGGGTACTTCTGCATTTGAAGTCCTTTTTCAATTGCAGGGGCACTCGCGGATCATTTTTGTCGATGCGGTGATCAATACAGGCGAACCCGATGGTACCCTTTATCGCTTACCCGCCGAAGCCATTGCAGCTTCTATTCAGGACGATCCTATGGTATTTTTGCACAGCCTGAAATGGGATCAAGCCTTGTCCTACGCAAAAAAAATCCTGGGGGCTAATTTCCCCTCGGATATCAGTGTTTATTTGATCGCGGTTAGCAATACCCGTTTGGAGGTGGACCTAAGCGAGGAAGTAAAAGCTGCCGGACTCAAAGTAGTGGACTTGATCAATCAGGAATTGTTGACGGAGTTGGGGCAAGCCAATCTTCCAGTTTTTGAGCAATCTACAAACACGCTCAATTGACCCTACCATGAGCCAGGTAAAACTCAGAACACAACACCTCCTGATCGACGCAGCCCTGGCTGCAGAAGTGTTTGGGTCGTCTGCCCAGGTGCATACTGTTTTTTATGCAAACCAACAATCATTGCTACTGGCCCCCATGGAGGATGAACTTTTTGCCAAAATCCACAAAACTGCCTTACAAATGCTCAAATCCCGCAATTTGCAGGGCGACAAGAGCATTTCCCTGCAAGAACTGATCATCGACCACGATTTGGACGATAGTGATCGAGATTTGGCGTTTTCCCATCAGCCGGGTATTCAACTATTACAAGTAAAATTTTAGTATGGTTTCCATTTACGCCGCTACCGAATTGCTCGATGCGATCAAGGGCATCATTGCCACGGAAGATCGTTTGCACGAACTCGTTGAGGTAAAAGATTTTCTGCAAGATAGGCCCGAACTGTGTGGTTACAACCTGATTGTCCGCCAAGAGCACATCGCGCAGGTGATCGATTGGCAAAATGTACTGCCCCCTTATTTGCTCCCCGAAGCAATTGCATTTAGTCAGAATAACTTACTGGCGCTGGTTTACGCTAAATTGGGCAATTACGAACGGGCTTACCAGTTGTTGAGCGACAATGGATTGCTGCGCAATGAAATTGACATCGTCAACCGTTTGCAAAACGGCATTCCTACCCCGCCAGAAGTCCTGAACTCTGATCTCAGTCCCTTTGAAGAATACCGCTTTTGCCACAACGCGGCCATCTTGCACCACTACGCGGCTACCGAGGCCAGTTTCGATCCCAATAAAGCCCGCTATTTTTACCGCGAGGCGTTGAACAGTGCTCCCAATGGCGAATTTTACGCCTTCACTGCCAAACAATACGTCGCTTTTTTGCAGGACATGGAAGAGCCTGAAGTGGCGGAACATTTGTTGGATGATGCCATCAAGGAAGCCCTATCCGACGATGCCAGAATGGAACTCAGGGCAAGTTTGTCCCAGGTATGGATGAAAAAACTGGTGGCCCCTTACGACCCTGCTTTGTTGGAAAATCTCAAAAACACCCTCTGGGAAAGCCTGCAATACTACCAAAAACAAGGCCGCAGGGTAGAAGAAGCCTTGCTGTTGATTGATGCCTCCCATGTGGCCAATCTTTCCAAAAGTTTTTCAGAATCACTAGGCTACATCAATAAGGCGTTGGATATTCTGGGCCAGGAGGAGCTGCCCGAGTTGCAAGCCAATGCTCATTTCCGCCGCGCAGGCTTGTTGTATGCCTGGGCCCAAAAAGGAAATCCGCAGTTTTATCGGGGTGCCCTGGAGAGTTACCAGGAGGCATTAAAAGTGTTTAACCGCGAAGACAGCCCGGAAACCTTTGCCGAAATTCACCACCACCTGGGGGTCATTTATTCCGAAATCCCGGACGAGGTGCGCAAAAAAAGCATTTGGGCAGCGGTGTCTTCTTCCTCCTTCAATGAAGCCTTGAATTTTTACACCAAAGACCAATATCCCTACGAATATGCCATGATTTGCAACAATTTTGGCAACGCCATTTCCAAATACCCCGAAGCCATTCATTCTGACAACCTGGAAAAGGCTGCTTTTTATTACAACGAGGCCCTGAGCATCCGCAGCGCTGAACGTTTCCCGCTGGAGCGCACCTTGACTTTGCTCAATTTCCTGGAAGCCTATTGGTACATGAGTTTGGGAGAAAATGGTTCCAATATTGTGCGCTACAAACAGATGTTGGCTTTTGCCGAAGAAGCACGTACCCTTACTGATGACCCAACCCTGATCGCCGAAGCTGAAAACCACTTGCTCAAATTGCAGGAACTGGGTCAAGCCCTGGCCCACGAAAAATAAGCCATGCACGAAATCTCGCTGGTTCGCAACATCTTCCGCACCCTGGAAGCACAACTTCCCGCCGAGGAATTGGCGCAAGTCCAAAAAATCAAACTACAGGTTGGGTTATTGGCCAATGTGGAGCCTATTTTGATGCAAAATGCTTTTGAAGCGGTGATTGCGACCGAACAGCCGGGGTTCAAGTCAGCAATTTTGGAGATAGAATTGGTGCCCATTCGGATTTTGTGTCCTTCTTGTGGGCAGGAGTCAGGGGTGGAGAATTATCGCTTTCGCTGTGGTTTTTGTGATACGCCGAGTAATGAAATTGTGAGTGGAACTGAGTTGTTGATTAGTGGGGTGGAGTTGAGGGAGAATTAGTTTTTACCTATCTTTGTGGAAATCGGAGTTGAGATTTTTAGACTCAACGAATTTTCTAAATGACATTTGTACTAAAATAGCCACTGGGCAACCTTAATGAAAACTTTTTCCTCGATTACTATTTGGAACAATATTATCAATGTCATTTATAAATATCTGAACTGCACTGGCACACAACTCATAAAATGGCCTCATAGAAATGATATAGGTGGGGTGCTCATTTAGCAGGGTTTCCAAAAAAACTTGATCTCCAAACTGAGTATCAGGGAATAAATAGGCATGTTTCCCTAAAACAGAATTATGTGTTAGTTGAGAGCGAAACTTTGCATAAAGAGCTTTTAAAAACTTGGAAGACAAGTTTTGACCAAAATAGTGGCTATTCAATATTTTGAAATGTTCCCAGCCTTCACCAACAATATAGGTTTTCTTCCCATCAACAAGAATTTCAAGCGATTTATCTTTAGCAAAGTAACTCCCTATTGAATCAACAATTGAAAACAGTAACACACCTCCTGGATATCCTAGGCATCCATCTCCTTGGAAAGAATTCCATTTAGGGTCGTTTTTTCTGTAATAACAACAGAACTTTGCCGCTTCAAGATACTCTGGTAAAGATTCCTTAAGCATGTCACTCGGAGTTTTGTGTAGTGCCATGATTATGGGTATATGTTCTTATAAAAGTGAATTTTGCATCTAGCTCTATCAAAACAGACAGAATTAGATGCAAAATTTAATAATTTTAAAATCTATTAATTATCAATCTCTCACGCCAATTCCACCCTCACCTTCACCACGACCTCCTCCGGCAAATCCAGCACTTCCCCTTCAACTCCCGCTACCAACTCCAACCTCACCGCCAATACCTCATCACTGATGTACTGCCCAAACTGGGCCACAGCTTCCTCCACGGCCGGGTGTTTTTCCAGGTCGATTTGGATGCGGTCGGTCACGTTGAAATCGCGGATTTTGCGGATGTTCTGGATGCGGTTGACCAGTTCGCGGGCCATGCCCTCGGCCACCAGGGCGGGCGTGAGCGTAATGTCGAGTGCCACGGTGAGTGGGCCGTCGTTAGCGACCAACCAGCCGGGGATGTCTTCAGCGGCGATTTCAAAATCTTCCAGGTTCAGGTCGAAGCTGGTGCCGCCGACCTCCAGGGTATATCGTTTGTTCTTTTCGATGGCGTTGATGTCGGCCTGGCTCAGGTTGTTGATGATTTCCTGGGCGGCTTTCATGTGTGGCCCCAGGCGTTTGCCCAGGGTCTTGAAGTTGGGCTTGATGCGCTTTTTGAGCAGGCCCGAAGCATCGGTCAGGTATTCGATTTCCTTCACGTTTACTTCCGACTTGATCAGGTCTTTCACCGCGTCCAGTTGTTCGATGAATTTTTCATCCAACACGGGCAGGATCACCTTTTGCAGCGGCTGCCGCACATTGATTTTGTGCTTTTTGCGCAGCGAAAGCACCAGGGAGGAGATGCGCTGGGCATAATCCATCCTTTCCTCCAACCCTTTGTCGATCATGTCGTCGCCAGCAGGTTCGATCAGGGCAAGGTGTACCGATTCGAAAGGCTCGTGGCGGGTCGCCTTATTCAGGTTTTGGTACAACCAGTCAGCAAAGAAAGGCGCGATAGGCGCCATCAACTTGGCCAGGGTGGTCAAACATTCGTACAAGGTTTGGTAAGCCGAGATTTTATCGTCGGTATAGCCGCCCTTCCAGAAGCGGCGGCGGCAGAGGCGGATGTACCAGTTGCTCAGTTGCTCGTCCACAAACTGCATCATCTTGCGGGCCGCGTTGGTCGACTCATATTGTGCGAAGTCGGCATCTACCTCGTTGATGAGGCTATGCAGCGCGGAGAGGATCCAGCGGTCGATCTCCGGGCGTTGCCACATCGGGATGTCGGCCTCCATGTGGCGGAACTTGTCGATGTTGGCGTACAGCGCGAAGAAGGAGTAAGTATTGAACAGTTTGCCAAAAAACAAACGGGTCGTTTCTTCGATGCCAGCCAGGTCAAAACGCAGGTTGTCCCATACTTGTGCATTGGAGATCATGTACCAGCGGGTGGCGTCGGCGCCATATTTGTCAACCGTTTCGAAGGGGTCTACCGCGTTGCCCAGGCGTTTGGACATTTTCTGGCCATTTTTGTCCAGTACCAAACCATTGGATACCACGTTTTTGAAGGCCACACTGTCGAACACCATTACGGCGATCGCGTGCAGGGTATAAAACCAGCCCCGGGTTTGATCCACGCCCTCGGCGATGAAGTCGGCAGGGTAGCGGAACTGGAAGTCTTCCTTGTTTTCAAAAGGATAGTGCCACTGCGCATAAGGCATAGCGCCTGAGTCGAACCAAACGTCGATCAGGTCGAGTTCGCGGTACAGCGGCTCGCCGTTGTCGGCTACTAGCACGATCTCGTCAATGTAGGGGCGGTGCAGGTCCTTGGGTACAGCCTGGTTTTTGCCCAGGGCAGCATTGGCCTTGTTGACCTCGTTTTGCAATTCCTCAACTGAGCCGATGCATTTTTCCAGCGTACCTTCCTTGTTGCGCCAGATTGGGAGCGGGATGCCCCAGTAGCGCGAGCGGGAGAGGTTCCAGTCTTGCAGGTTTTCGAGCCATTTGCCAAAGCGACCTTCACCCGTTGAAGCGGGTTTCCAGTTGATGGTTTGGTTCAACTCAAACATGCGCTCCTTCATGGCCGAAGCCTTGATGAACCAGCTATCCAGCGGGTAATACAACACCGGGCGATCGGTACGCCAGCAGTGCGGGTAGGAGTGCACGTATTTTTCAGAGACAAACAGCTTGTTCTCCTCCTTGAGTTTGATCACGATATCGACGTCCACGGGGCGTTCTTCCACCTGGCCGTAGTCTTTGACGTAGCGGCCAGCGAAGTCGGTCACTTCTTTCACAAACTGCCCGTGGCGATCCACCAGCGGCATATCGTTGCCCAATTCGTCTTTGACCATCAAGGGCACAATGCCGTACTGCTTGGCCACCTTGAAGTCGTCCGAACCAAAGGTTGGAGCGATGTGTACGATCCCGGTACCGTCCTCGGTGCTCACGAAGTCGCCCAGGAGTGCGCGGAAGGCGGGGCCATCCGGCTTCACGTAAGGCAACAACTGCTCGTACTCGGTATTCTCCAGCTCAGTACCTTTCAGTTCCGCTACGATCTCGATGTAGGGGATGGGTTTGTTCCCGGGTTTGAGGTCTTCGGGTTTGAGGTCGGGGTTTTGCTCTGAGAAATAAGCACTAAAGCGGTCTTTCGCCAAAATCACCACGATGGGCGCTCCGGTGTAACGGTTGTAGGTGCGCACCTTCAGGTAGGTAATGTTGCGCCCCAGGGCTACGGCGGTATTGGAAGGCAGCGTCCAGGGCGTGGTGGTCCAGGCCAGGAAGTACTCGTTGTCGCTGCCTACTATTTTGAACATGGCCACCGCGGAAGTATCGCTGATTTCTTTGTACGCGCCGGGCATGTTCAACTCGTGTGAGCTGAGGCCAGTACCTGCGGCGGGTGAATAAGGCTGGATGGTGAAGCCTTTGTACAGCAAGCCCTTGTTGTACAATTGCTGTAAGAGCCACCAAACCGACTCGATGTAATGGTTTTCGTAAGTGATGTAGGGATTGTCCAGGTCAACCCAATAGCCCGTTTTGCGGGTGATGTCGTCCCAACGGTCCTTGTACATCATCACCGTTTCGCGGCACTTCTGGTTGTACTCGTCTACACTGATGCTTTTGCCGATGTCATCTTTGGTGATGCCCAGGGCTTTTTCTACACTCAACTCGATGGGCAGGCCGTGGGTATCCCAGCCGCCTTTGCGCTCCACCCGTTGGCCTTTCATGGTGTGGTAGCGACAAAAAATATCTTTAATGGTACGCGCCATCACGTGATGGATGCCAGGCATCCCGTTGGCCGAGGGCGGACCTTCGTAAAATACATAACTGTTTTCAACCGCTCTTTGCGCGATGCTCTTCTCAAAAATGCCCTCTTTTTCCCAAAATGCGCGTATCTCTTGATCGATTTCCGGTAAATTGAGTTGCTTGAATTCCTTGTACATGGAAGTTGAAAATTTTGAAGGTGCAAAGATAGTTCTTTTTAGCTTAGGAGAACAAGTAAAGGCTGGTTTTGGGTTCCATTTAGGATTGGTTCAAGCAATGAAAACGCAATGAGCTTGCATTGCGCGGGGTAAAACCCTATCTTTGAAAAAAAGTCGATTCGCCATGACCGGTACAAGTGCAATTTTAGCCACTGATGTTCCAACCCATCTTGTATATGAATGGGATGATGGTTCTCCCATTTATTACCGAAATTATCAGGAAGTATTATCAGGTAAAATTACAAGCGAAGAGGTTATGGCGGATAGCACCTTGCAAGCATGGATCAAGAGTAAATTATACCTTTTTTTGTGTGGTGCCTTATTAGAAAAAGGTTACGAAATTCTGGTAGGTGAAATTGGTATGCAGCTCGCGCCAAAATCTACACGTGCCGCAGATATTGCTATTTTTAAAGCTGAAACCTTCACCTTAAGCAATAAATACACCGAGCAGGCTCCTGAAATTGTCATTGAAATAGACGTCAAGGCCGACTATCCCAATAGTGGAAAACTGATTGAATATTATGAACTGAAGACCCAAAAACTGCTGGAATTCGGGGTGAAAAAAGTAATCTGGATTTTTACGGACTCTGAAACGGTGATAGTCATCAATCCCGATCAAAAATTGTTTTTGGATTGGTCGGATGAGGTGGAAGTGATGCCAGGGTTTGATTTGAGGTTGGATGATTTGCTTAAGCGATAGAAGTGATGGTATTGCCAGTTTATACTTTGGCTAAGGGTAAATGAGTAAAAAAAGCATGCAATCACACAATTGGTTCGGAAAATGTGAAAAAATCACATTTTCCGAACCAATTGTGTGATTTAGGAACGATTATTAACCTCTGCCCTTATGAAAAAAACAACCATCATTTTTTCGATTTTAATGGCCGCAATCCATTTTGGAAGTGCCCAGCCCAGCAAATTCCCCCCCATCAACGACATCACCAAGGACAAATCCCTGGTCACTTTTGTCAATCAATTGAAGGTGGCAGTGCAAAAAAAAGACAAGGCTTTTTTGTTGAGTGCTTTGGATGAAAAGGTGATGAGTGACCTAGGCGGCGACGGAGGGATCGCCGAATTTAAAAAGATCTGGAATTTAGATAAAGGCGACACCTCGATTTGGCATCAATTGAGCCGGGTAATTGAACTGGGAGGGGCGTTCAACAAAAGTGACCCGGAAGGCAGGTACACCTTTGCTTTTCCCTATGTCCATTTAATTGATTTGGAGGATGCAGACGATTACATCAATGTGGGGGTGATTACGGGTAAAAATGTGAATGTTCGGGAAAAACCCGACTTGAAAGCCAAGGTGCTGATGCAATTGAGTTATGACGTGATCTGGTTTGTGGAGGCGGAACAGGCCTTACAAAAAACCGAAGGTACCAACCCCTGGGGTGACCCGGAATGGTACCTGATCGAAACTCTGGATCGGAAAAAGCAAGGTTGGGTGTTTTGGAAGTACGTCCACAGCCCGATTGGTTATCGATTGTACCTGTTCAAAAATAAGCAGGGCAAGTGGAAGATATCGGCTTTTGTGGCGGGGGAGTGAAGCTAAAATGTCTAGAACTGCGCAGCATTTGAGCCTTGCTCGGAACTCCCCGAAAGTTCCAAACTTTCGGGGAGTGAGGTTTGAGATGGGAGGCAACATCAACGATTGGAGGCAATCATGATGCGCTCGGTGTATACTTTTTGACCAGCCTGAATGCGCAGGATGTATAGGCCAGGTGTTTGGCTGCTCAAATTGAGTGGCAGATTTTGAGTAGGTTCAACGGAGGTTTTAAGGGTCAATACTCGCTGACCAGAGGTGTTGAATACTTCCAACCTGGCCCCAGTGAGTGGCGTAGTCAATTCTGGAAAAACAATGTCTATTTTTCCTGGGCTAGGATTGGGAATCACCCGAATCGTTCCTGATTGAGGAGCATCCGTTAGCCGTTCCACCAACCCGCTGTGAATTTTGGGCGCTTGGATTGTTCCAGGGTTTTTCCGGTTGAACAGTTTGATCACTGCTGACCAGGGGCTTTTGTTGCCATTCGGGCATATCAAGCGGAATTGAAAATCGTTCATTCCGGGGTGCAGCGAAAAAACAGTTAAAAACTTATCTTCAAAAACAGCCGGAAAGTACTGTACGAAGAAACCATTTTCCGGCTTGGTACGCATTTGGTATCGATATCCTTTCGGCGATTTAAACTGAATCACCGGATCCAGGCTACTTTCCTGAAAGGTAATTTGGACGGATGCAGTATCAGGTTGTTCAGTGCAAGAATCCAGCTGCGCAGTAAACGTAGTCTCCAGCCTGAGCGAATCTTGTGGGTGATTGGGGCAAGCGATGGCAACGCTCAAATCGTATTTCTGCCCTCCCGATAAATTGCTCAAGGTGAATTGTTGTTGTTTCCCGTTAGTGGGTGTAGTCCACAGGTTTTGATCCGCAGGTTTGTAATGCCAGGTGTAATTGTGCTGTACCGGGAAGTTAAAATTGAGGTAATCCACGCTAAAAGTGGCCGCGTCCTGGGTTTTGAATTGCAACAAACTGATGTCTCCAGCTAAAGGTAGTTTGCAGTTTTTGGTCGTAAAAATCAGCGATGGTGACCAAACCAGGAGGGTATCTTCGCAGACTACTCTTGCACTTATTTCATAAGTTGTGCCGGGGATTAGTCCCTTGAGGTAGCTTCCAGTTCTAAGTTTTATGAAGGAATAATTGGGTTGCCCCACGATTCGGTAGCGGTACTCAATCATTCTTACTTGCCCTAGCCTTAGTTCGACAAAAACGGAGGAGTCATGGACTTCTCTGATGTTGATTTTAGAAATTATGAGGCAAGATGGCGGCACCTCGATTCGCTTGAAATAGGAAACAAAATCGTTTCCACAACGCACATCTACCCTTACTTCATATACCTTCCCGGGGCTAAGGTTCTGAATCGAAATGGCAAAATTTGTACTGCGAATGGTATCAACCCAGGTAGTTTGCCCGAGCTCCCGGTAATACCATTTGAAGCTGAATGGGTCGGCGCGTTGAAGCAACAGAATGGAAATCCTCAAACTTGGAAATGCTGAAAAAGAAGTGTCAAAGCGGATGTCTTTCGCATCAGGAAAAACACAAGCAGCAAACTCAACCAATAAAGATTCCGACCACTCACTCCAGACACCTAAGTTTGGGCAATTCTGCCTTACCTGGATTTCATATTCCCCTCCTCCCGATTCAAACTCAATATTGGTAATGGGGTTAGTGGTGATATATGGATATTTCCAGTTATCTGCTCCCTTTTTGCGGTAGCGCCATTGCAGCGCCTTGTTGTCGATTCCCTGGTAACTGAGTTGAGCATTGTACCAACGATCCTGTTTCACTTTGATGTTGAGGATGTTAGGCGTTTCGCAGGTATCTAGCCTGGAATAAGCGTCAAGGTGGATAAGGTCTTCAGTGGAGACTATTTGCACCGGATTTTTTTCTTCCGCATACTCTTCCCAGATCGTATTGCTAACGGTAAAGTTTTGATTGCCTGCCAGCATCCGGACGAAATACAGACCGCTGGCCTGGTTCGACAAATCCAGAAAGGTGCCATAGCCATCAATTTTTTGGCTCAATACCTTTTGACCAGAAAGATTAAATACCTCAATTATACCCTGCAGTGCTGATTTACCTTCAATTGGCATTTCTAAGCGGAAAAGCCCAGTACTAGAGTTGGGGCTAATCTGCAACTGCTTCACTTCAGCCTTAGGCAGAAGCTCCAATTGGGCCACTCCATTGGGAGCAAAAGGTCGGCGTGTTTTGGTGTTCATCGTTTCAGACCAGGGGCTGGCATTGCCATTGGGGCAAATGATTCTGAATTGAATCTCATAGTTAAATTGTGGAAACCCAAAGCCGATAAAATAATTGTAAGGAAGTTCCCTGCTTTGATAAGGGAATACTGCATCTCCCTCATATCGGTAGCGAATTTGGTAGGCATACCCTCTGGGGATGGTGGCAGTGATATCCCATTGTGTAGGAGTCCGTTCAATATTCAGGAAGCTGGTGTCCGGCGCTAAATTGCAGGCTGTGGAGGCTACTAAAGTTCGGGTTAAAAGCAAAGAGTCTTCGCTTGAATTGGGACATTTGACCGTTACGCGCAGCTGGTATTTTGCATCGCGCTGCAGGCCTTTGAGCAAAAAAAGCTGATTGCCCCGCTGATGCTGAGTTGCCCATTGGGCGTCATTCTCCTGCTTGTACTGCCAGAAGTAGTCCAATCCACGATCAAAATCGTTGGTGAAATAGGTTGCTGACAACAAAACAGAGTCAGCTCCGTAATATTTCACTATTGCCAGGTCGCCATCTTGTGGGATCAAGCAGCTCTTGGTCGTAAATTCCAGGGTATCCGACCAATCAGCCTGTTGGCCGGGGTCGCCACAAATGATCCTGGCACTGATTTCATAGGTAGTGTTCGGCTGTAGGTTTTCAAGTTCTAAAGAACCATTAAATCCAGCCACACCCCGGAAAGTATAAGCAGTTCCTCCTTTGACGCGATAGCGGTATTGGCAGGTTCTGGAGTTTACAGAAAGCGCATACACATGAGCCGTTGTATTGGTAATGTTTTCGACCCTTAAGTCTTTCCGTTCAATTAAAAAACATTCGGAAGGAGCAGTAATTGTGCGGAAAAACGTTTTAAATTCTTTCCCACAGTATACCTCAATCCTCACCTCGTAGGTGGAATCGGGGCTGAGGTTGACAATCTCCGTTGTCCTGGTGGTCGTACTGATGGTATCAATCCAAGTCGTGCTCCCTTGTTTGCGATAAAAAAAGCGATAGGAATAATCATAATCCCTTTGGTTAAATACATTGAAAGAAACATGTAAGTCCGGGAAATTGTAAAATTGCATATTGATGGATACCTTGTTTTCAACTGGCAGTACGCATTCCAGCGTATAAACCAGCAGGCTTTCGGACCAGTCGCTCAGCTCTTCTGAATTGCCACAGCGCTTTCTGACCTGCACTTCATAATTTTCCCCCACAACCATTCCAAGGATGTTGATCTCACGGTCGGTTGGACCACCAGTGTACAACCAGTTGTTGCCATCTCCTACTTTACGGTAACGCCACGTTACTTTTTCCAGCGGATAGTTTTCGTCAATTTTTATCCGTATATACCCAATGTCGATCTGGGTGAAAGAAATTTTGTCTTTAGGAATGGCTGTACAAGCAGCAGGCGGAGGGGCAAGGGTGGTAAAGGTTTTGACCTCGGACCACTTTATTTCACCGGATTCACACTTGATACCCAGTCGAAGTTCATAAGTATGTTTCGGGGTCAGGGAAATGAAAGACAGGGAGTCCTCGTTGATTAAAACAAAGGTACTTGCGTTTGGGCTGTTCGCACTGCGCAATTCCAGTTGATAGGCTTGTTTTAAAAACCCACTGAAAAAAACGGTAGCCTGATTAATGCCCACCTTTTGAACGGAAAATTGCTCGGTACTTGGCGCAGCACAGATTTGTTGGGTACGCACTTCAATGCCGTAGTCTTCTATTTCAATGGTATTGTTGCCTCCACAGGGGCTGCTGAATGCCATTCTGGACAAAATTACCCGCATCAGGAATTTTCCACTGGCATTTACCAGGGCACTTTTTAATGACAAAGTAGTTTTTGCGCTGCTTTTGAATACAGATTTGGTTTGCAGGACTTGCTCTCCAGCATCTTCAAAATCCTTATCCCCGTTGAAATCGATCCAAATCCGCCAATAGGCCGTATCCTGCACCCTGGGGTAGCCGCCCAGGTCGAGTTGTACGGCATAAGTCGAATCGGTACGTAGTGTCAATTTGGAATCAGGAGTATTTAAATAACCTCCATTGGCACCGGAGTTGTTTGTCCAGGAGCCAATGCTTACTTTTTGCAGCCATACATTGCTGCGGGGGCCTTTGTTGAGGCAATACCCATTGGTGTCTTGGGCCGCCAAAAACATGGTTGTGCATAGTAATAAACTAAGGAGAAGAAGAGGTTTCATGGAAAAAATAGTTTGGGTGTTAAAAATTCAGAGTTTTTACAGCGATATTTTTTAGCGCAGCCCTACTTTCCCTGCTTGCAAGCGGACAAAGTAGAGTCATCCACTGAATGGCAGCAGGATCGGGTGCGATCCCACAAGCTGAAACAGGCTGTGCAGCAATAGTATCGGAAATAAACTGCACAAGAGAGAAATGAATAATTGAGCTTTCATGAGGTGAAATTTTCAAGTGACTACGGTAATACCGCCTTTTTTTTCAACCTGAATTGACAGAATGCCACAATAGTTTGTAGCTCTACTTGCTTCTGGATTTTTTTGTAATGGAAAATAAGTCTATCCATGAGCAGAGGTAATAAGGGGCAAAAATGCAAGCAGGGTCAAGTAAAACAGTTTTTCCATTGGTTTTAACATTAATGATGCAAAAGCATTATGAATGGGCGTGTTGTAGGTACACCCAGGATATTTTTTGTTAAAATGCCGAATTAACGATTTGTACTGAGTAGAAGCCTTTCTGTATAATTTGATGAATAATCCTTCGCTGGTAAAAGTAATATTAAATTTGTTAATAATCGGATACACAGGGTTATCAAAATGTAAACAAAAAAGCCTTTTGGCAAAAAAAAATTACCAAAAGGCTTTTAAATCATTGTATGTCAAGTTATTTAACCGCAGCAAATCCCTGCTCCAGATCCGCTTTAATGTCATCAATGTGCTCAATGCCCAAGGAAATGCGCAGTAAATTCGGCAATACTCCTGCCGCAGCCTGCTCCGCCTCATCCAATTGGGAGTGCGTTGTTGCAGAAGGCTGAATGATCAGGGTTTTGGAGTCACCAACGTTGGCCAGGTGGCTGGTCAGGGTCAGGTTGTCCACAAATTTGGTGGCCTTTTCCTTCCCGCCTTTCAGCGTGAAGCTCAGTACTCCGCCAAAACCGTTCTTCAGGTATTTTTTAGCCCGCTCATGGCTTTCGTGGCTTGCCAAGCCTGGGTACCATACCTTTTCCACCTGTGGGTGCGCTTCCAGCCATTCGGCCAGGGCCTGCGCGTTTTCACAAGTGCGGTCAACGCGCAAGGAAAGGGTTTCCAAACCCTGTAGGAACAAAAAGGAGTTGAATGGACTCAGGGCAGGACCCCAGTCGCGCAACCCTTCTACGCGGCAACGAATGGCAAAAGCAATGTTGCCAAAGGGGCCTTTGTCGCCAAAAATGTCCCAAAACACCATGCCGTGGTAGCCTTCAGAAGGCTCCGTGAATTGTGGGAATTTACCATTGCCCCAGTTGTAGTTGCCAGCATCCACAATCACGCCACCGATGCTGGTACCGTGTCCGCCGATCCACTTGGTAGCCGATTCTACCACAACTGCGGCACCCCATTCGATTGGGCGGCAAAGGTAGCCACAAGCGCCAAAAGTGTTGTCGACGATCAAGGGCAGGTCATGCTTTTTGGCCAGTGCACTCAAGCCTTCAAAATCGGGGATGTTGTAGCTGGGGTTGCCGATTGTTTCACAGTACAAAGCCTTGGTGTTGCCGTCGATGAGTTTTTCATAATCAGACACGCTCTCCCCTGCTGCAAAGCGCGCTTCTACGCCCAGGCGTTTGAAAGATACTTTAAATTGGTTGTGCGAACCTCCGTACAAATTGGAAGAGGTTACAAAATTGTCGCCAGCTTGCAAAATGTTGTTCAAAGCGATGAATTGAGCAGCGTGGCCCGAAGCCACCGCCAGGCCCATCGCGCCCCCTTCGAGTGCGGCTACCCGCTTTTCGAACACATCCGAAGTGGGGTTCATGATCCGGGTATAAATATTGCCGAACTCGCGCAAACCGAATAGGTTGGCACCGTGCTCAGAATCTTTAAACGTGTAGGAAGTGGTCTGATAGATGGGTACTGCACGTGAGCGCGTAGTTGGGTCTACCTCTTGGCCAGCGTGCAATTGCAAAGTTTCAAATTTCATGAATCCGTAGGTTTTATGTGTGAATAAGCATCCAATACAAGTGCGTTGTTCCACAGTGCCTACCACCGTGGAATAGTTGTTGTTAGCGCGTAGACAAGTTTAATAATCGTGAAAAAGTTGGCGTGAGTATATCTAAAATTATGGTTTGGGGTGGTGAAGAAGGCCCTGCAACAAATCGCCTGCTTCGTAGACCATCAAAGTTACTAAAATTCCCCAGATTGTAGCAAAGATAGACATCCAGAAAAAGATTTTTTCCCGCTTTTCCCCAAAGGCATTGGCCACCAAAGTGCCGCCAATGGGTGTCAACAAAAGTGGCGTAAAGAGGGCTACGCCGATGATCCCATACCTGCGCCAAAGGGTCACTTTGCGCCGATTGGCCGGAGTAAATACTTTTTTGGTTTTGAAAAAACGCTGTTTGAGGTACTGCCCGAAATAAGTGAACACCACTACACTCAACATCATTCCTGCCGCAGTGAGCGCAGCTGTCAACAACCAGGGTAATCCGTAGGCCTTACCCTGCAGGGGGCCAAACAAAAACTTGAAAGAACTCGATAGGAGCACGGATAGGTACTCCACAATATTTTCGGACATGTCAAGGGATATTTCAATCGTTTAAACAGTAAAAGTGGGGTTTAAGTTGCAATTTTTTTCAGGACACAAATATGCAAAAAAAACGGGGATAATGTCAATAACGTGAATAGGGCATGGAGGGGTATTTTTGGGGTTTTGGAAGAGGGAAGGAGAGAATATGGAATTGCTGTGACAAATGGGGTGTGTGGACTGTTGACTTTCCTTTGAAATAATGCTAATTTTGTGGAGCATCCCCAAGGGTAGCTCCCTTGGGCCAACGCACCATCTCTGCTGCGTTTCTTGGTTTTTATTGAGTTACGAGTTAAGAATACATGATTTTAGAGTTTCGAAGTTAAAAATACACAATTACCAATTGATTGCATCAATTGGCAAGAAGCGCAAGAATTCATTCGCTTGCTCAACAAACGCAGTGGAATGAATTACCGGCTGCCTAGTGAGGCAGAATGGGAATTCGCAGCTAGGGAAAGGGGGAATAAGATACGTTTTGGGAATGGGAAAAATTTTGCCCTTGCAACGGAAATAAATTTTGATAGCACCAAGGGAATACCCCGTCTTACGTAATTAAAGGTGACAACTGGGGGAAAACCACACCGATAAGTAGTTTTCCTGCCAATTCGCTTGGGCTTTATGATATGAGCGGCAACCTTTGGGAATGGTGTGCGGATGTATGGCATGAAAACTACTATAACGCACCCTCGGATGGTTCTGTCTGGATGTCTGGAGGAGAGCAGAATAAGCGGGTGATTCGTGGCGGATCCTGGGTGGATGAGGGGGCTTATTGCCGTACAACTTATCGATTCCTTAAGGATTTTGATGGTTTAAATAAGCACAACTTTAATGTCGGTTTTCGCCTTGCCCGGCACCCTTAACTCTTTTTACGCTTAAAAATAAATTAAGGAGAAAAAGAAGCCAAAGCGACAGGCTTATGCCAGCAGAAAAAAGCTTAGAATAAGCTCAGCCTAAACAAACTTAGCCTGATAAGCCTCCAGTGTTTGAGCAGCGACAGCCTCATTTAGTCCCTCTGCCTGTAAGTGCGCTGAAAGGATTTCGATCACACGTTCCAAGCTGGTGCCAGATAGCAAGGCAATTTTCTCCAGCGAAAACTCCTGGAGTGACCATAGGTTTTTGGTGACTTCGCGCACTTTGAGCTCGGCACCTTGCTCGATGCCTTTTTCGATTCCTTCTGCTTGAATCATGTCGTAAGTACTCATCGCATTGTGATTTAAATTATCCGGCAAGTGCTTGATGAACCTGTTGATGGTTTCCCGCTCAATTTCGGAATTTTTGAAAAGATATGCAAGCAGGGAAACGACAAAGTCGCTAACCTGTTGGTTTTGGGGCTCTAGGTGAATAAAGATCAACTCAGGATGCTCAAGAACGAATTGCGGCTCCCAAATGTGTTTGAGCATGAGCAGGGTATTGATGAGCAATCCCTTTTTTAGTTCCAAAATTTGCTCATCGGAAAGCGCCCGTACATTGGTGAGGATGTAGTCGAAACGCGGTAAATAAGGCAGTAAACCTTGGGGTAAACAACAACTGCTCCAGATAATCCCGCGCAATCTCCAACTGCCCAAAAGAGGCTTTGAAAAATTCATCGTGAGACTTGTGTGGGTACTCTGACATCCTGAAAGTTTGTGTATGGAAGAATTGGATACGAAGGTAGTGGGGATAGTGCGGTTGGGCAAGGCACTTTTGGCCAATTTTGACCAGGGCAAATTGGGAGGATTGGAGGATTAGAAAGGCCATGGTCGAATCCGCCCCCTCTTCTCCCATTTATTCCGATATTTAGGCCATAAATGAACCAACCAATGACCTTCCACTACCTCATCCGCCGCACCCACCGCTACCTCGGCCTCTTCCTCGGCATCCAGTTCCTGATGTGGACCATCGGCGGCCTCTACTTCAGTTGGTCCGATATGGACTACATCCACGGCGATTACCAGCGCAAAGCGCCGCCTATGTTGCAGGTGCGGGATAGTTTGGCATCGCCCAATCTGGTGTTGAAAAACCTGGTCGCCCGACACCCCATTGACCAAGTGGCCAGCATTCAGCTCATCGATGTTTTGGGCAAGCCCACTTACCGGGTGGAGATTGTGCACGGCATGCACCACAAGATGTTTTTCCTGGCCGATGCGGTTACGGGTGAAATCCGCCCAGCATTGAGCAAAAAGGAAGCTGTGGAGATGGCTACTCAGCAGTTCATTGGAGCGCCCAAAGTTACTAGGGTTCAATACCTGACCAGCACCAATGGCCACCACGAATACCGCGAAAGCCCCCTGCCTGCCTACGCCATTCGGTTCGACCATCCGAGTCGCACCACAGTGTATGTGGCGACCGAGCTGGGCGCAGTGACCAAGTTCCGCAATGAAAAGTGGCGCATTTTTGATTTTTTGTGGATGTTGCACACGATGGATTACCAGTCGCGGGACAATTTGGGGAATGTGCTGCTGCGGGTGTTTTCGATCATGGGGCTGTGTACGATTGCTTCGGGCTTTTTGTTGTTTTGGTTGAGCCGAAAAAAGATCCGATAACTGCTTAGGTGTGTCTTCAGTGCCTTAGGTTTCTTAGGTGGTAAAAAAAAGATTTGGCGCAGTCAAATCCAATCCCTGCTTATCTTTGCCCTTTCAACCCAAACAATATGAGCCAACCCGCCTACGTACTCCTCATCGATTGTGCCGACCAGAAGGGCCTCGTTTACAAAATCACCAGCGTTTTGTACAGCCAGAATGTGAACATCATTGGCAACCAGGAATTTGTGGAACGCGAGCAAGACCGCTTCTTCATGCGCACCGATTTTTCGGGTAAAGTCAACGACGCTCAGATCCTGGAAGAATTGCGCAAAGTACTGCCCCCCGACGCCAGCATCAGCCTGCGGCAAAAACGTGCGAAAAACATCGTTCTGCTGGTCACCAAGGAACAACACTGCCTGGGAGAATTGCTGGTGCGCCACCAGTTCAACGAGCTCAATGCCAATATCCTGGCCGTGATCGGCAACCACGATACCTTGAAACCTTTTACCCACCAATTCGGGGTCAATTTTCACCTGGTTTCCCACGAAGGCAAAAGCCGCGAACAACACGAACAGGAGGTACTGGAAGTGGTGCAGCGCTACAATCCGGAATACCTGGTGTTGGCCAAATACATGCGCATTTTATCCCCGGAATTTGTGCGGAATTTTCCCAATCGCATCATCAACATCCACCACTCCTTTTTGCCCGCATTTATTGGGGCAAACCCCTATCGCCAGGCTTATGAGCGCGGGGTAAAAATCATTGGTGCCACCGCCCATTTTGTCAACAATGACCTGGATGAAGGCCCCATCCTGATGCAAAACGTCATCCCGGTGGATCATACCTACTCCGTACAGGACATGATGCAAAGCGGCCGCGATGTGGAGAAAATTGTGCTTGCCCATGCCCTTAAATTGGTCTTCAACGACAAAGTGGCTGTGGTGGGCAACAAGACGATTATTTTTGATTGAAACAATGAAACTGGATACGCTTCTGGTTTCACTCTTTCTTATACACCTAAACTAAAAAGTTATGGACTTCAAAGGACTACGTACCTGTATTTACAAGGTGAATGACCTCGAAAAAGCAAAGGCCTGGTATAACGAAGTATTGGGCTTTGGACCTTACTTCGATGAACCTTTCTACGTGGGCTACAACGTGGCTGGTTATGAATTGGGCCTGATTCCTGACGAAGGGAACCCTGCAACACATGAGGGTGGCGTGCATACCTACTGGGGAGTGGAAAATGTAGAGGCCATGTTTCAACGCTTGTTGGGCATGGGTGCCAGTACATACGAAGCGCCGAATGAAGTCGGCGGAGGCATTGTGGTAGGTATGGTCAAAGACCCCTGGGGGAATTTATTCGGGATGATTTACAACCCGCATTTTAGTTTGGCCTGAAAGTAAGGGTAAATAAAAAAAGGGTGAATAAACAATCGTCTATTCACCCTTTTTTATTTGCTTATTTCGACATTCCAAAGTTATCGATCCAGTCCAACATGCCCCCTTCCAGGTTGCGCACGTTTTTGAAACCGGCTTCTTTCAGCTGGTACTGTACGCTGGCGCTGCGACGACCAGAGCGGCAGTAAACAACTATTTCATCCTCTTTGTGGCTGACCAAGCTGGGAATGACCATAGGGAAATTGCCCATTGGAATCAGATTTCCACCCACATTGAATTCCTCGTGTTCGTATGGTTCGCGCACGTCGATGAGGACAAAATCATCGTTACGTGCAAGTTTTTCTCTCAATTCTTGTACAGTAATGTCCATGATTATTCTAGTTTTTGTGTTTCTTACCCGATTGGTAAACAAAGTCAACATGGCGCAAAATTAGTGGTAAAATGTGGTTCCCGAATAATGCGCCGCAAATGTATTCATTTTTAGAGATTTGCAAGCAATCTCAAAAGTTAATCATTCTCAAATTCACTTTCCGTACTAACGGGTGCCTCGGTGGGGCAATCCGCTGGTCGTTTGCGGGTTAGGAACAATTTGAGTTCTGCACCCGATTTCATCGTTGAATCAGCATGGAAGGCAGGTTCCTGCTTCCACACATAATAACCAACAGGTCGACTGGCCGGATTGTTGTCATCGGTTTCCAAAACTAATTTCACACCACTGTTGCTGATGATGAATTCTGCCTCATCGTAGGTTTTGCACAACACATCGGGGATGGGCACATCACCCGTATTGCGCACAGATACCACCAGGGTAACTTTGGAGGCCTTGGGCACCTCAATTCCCGTTTTCAACTCGGTAGCGGTATATTGTCGGCCATTGTATTTGACGAACATGACCGTGTTTTCTTCCAATTGGCGGTCAAAGAGGTATTCTACTTTACCCACTTTTATCCCTTTTGCATTCAGGGCATTGGTGTACACGGATAGTTCATCCCGCCCAACCAGGTCGGGAAGATTCACCATTGGCGCCTGGCCGCTGGTGATCACCACGTAAATGTTGCGGCTGTTTTTGACCCGGGCTGGTGGCTTGGGGTCTTGATCTACGATGATTCCAGGCGCTTTGTCGGGATCAAATTGGGTAGAACTAACCACAATCCTGAAACTGGCCAGACGTGCTTTAGCCTTGGCATCTTCCAGGCTCAACCCTCTGAAGTCGCGCAACTCCATAGATTCACCATGGTGGGTATAAATTTTGATGCCGTTAGTGATGCCAAAAAAAACTAAAAAAATAAAGGCGGCTAAGGCCAGGGCGTTTTTGATGAATAGTGTAGACACAAAAAATCCGATTGTATCGTTGAGGAATTCTTTAAAACGGGCTTCAACCCCATAACTCGGTACTTCGGGAAGTGGCGCGCTAGACTGGCTTTCTTTTGGCGCTACATCGGGTAAGGACACGAGGGGGGCAGTAACAGGTTCGGTTGTGGGAATACTCGCGGTTGGGATGCTAACCTTTGGTGCTGCAACCACTTCTGCAACAAGGGTTGAGGCCAGTTCCGCGTATTTTTTGCTTTCGCTCAGAATTTGATCCAACTGAACAAAAGGAGTAATCCCGGCCAGTCCTGCCTGTTGCAATACCCCACGGCCATAGTGCATTGGAGGCAAAGTGTTGGCTTCTAACAAAATGACTTCGGGGTTGGCGTTTTCATAAATGCGTACAAAGCCATCGATGGTAGCCAATCCAAAAATATTGAGAATACGGGCAGCTTTTTCAAAATCAGCTTTGACCTGGGTACTCAGGAAATGTTGATCCTGCGGATTTTTGGAAAAACGCGCTGGAATAATGGGGTACCCCTGCCCGGGAATGATTTCTGCCAGGTCAAAAACCTGGTATTTCATACTGCCTTCAATGGTTGGGGATGCCATTACGGTGGCGGAAATTTCCAAAAAATGCCGGGCACCTTCCGGGCCAATCATCGACTCCAGCAGGACTTCTTCGGCATAAGGAAACTCCATTTTGGGCTTTAACTTGAGGATTTTACGGTACTCCACTCCATCGGCACCCTGAGGCCGAAACATCAGGCGTAGGTAGGCTTCCAAATCTCCCCGGTTGCGAATGGCCTTGACGGCGATTCCTCCGTTTTGATCAATGGGCTTTGCCACAAAGGGGTAACTGAGGCGGCTTTCAATCTTTTGATAGGCTTCCTCGGCGCTCAAATCAAAGGCACGTTTGCTGAGTACCAGTTGCTGAGGCCCCTGAAAACCATTGCGCTTCCACACTTCCAGGGTCTGGACCTTATTGACCGCTATATGTGAGGTTTTGTGGCCAGAACCATTGTAAGGAATTTTGCGGGCTTCCAACTCCTGTTGCAGCTGGCCATCTTCACCAGGACGACCCTGCAAGGCGATAAATGCCTGATCAATCATTCGTGCCAGGTCGTCCAAACTGCGTTTTTGTGCACTGGCATTTGCACTGCCATTGGCATACTTGACCAGAATGTCGGCACTGCGGTTACGTAAGGCTTCCACTTCTTCAATGGCCGCAGGGGCCTTGTGCAGTGCTTTGACGATGCTGTCGATATCAGGCAGAAACAACATGGCACCGGGCGTCTGGTAATATTCCCATTGTTGGGCATTTCCAGTTAACAATACGGGGATAGGGTCATATTCTTCCGTGCCGGAAAGCACTTCGTATACGTGGCGGGCGGTTTGTAGGGTCAGATTGCGCTCTACCCCATAACCACCATAAAACAGGGCTACTTTGGTTTTTTTATCATCCTGTGGCCGCCAATTGCGCACCAACTCGTCCAGGTATTGCAACAATGCACGCAAGCTGGCATCTTGCCCTTGTTCATTTACCCTGGCCTGTAAGGAGGAACGAATAAGGTAAGTCAGCAGTTGAGAAGGACTGAGCCCAATGGCTGCACCAGCGTGTAGCATTTGGGTAGGAAGAAAAGGCTCAGGGTTGGGCAAAACCTGTTCAATGTACACCTGCCCTTGTTCATTGATACAGCCCCTAACGCCTACGTAGGCCTGGACTCCCAAGGTGGTAAACAAACGTTCACAAACTACCCGAATGGCAGCTGACTGCTCACGGGCAAATGGAGCAGGAGCAACATTCTCAGCATCAAAGGGTTCGGGCAATAGTGCAACGGGGCTGCCATCTTCCTTGGCCAAAACCAGACAGGAAAATTTGACCCAATCAGGATTTTCCTGAATGTTGAGTTGTGTAGTGGCATAACTTCCCTCCAAAACCATCTGCGCTTGTTCTTCCAATATTTCAGAAGCCAGGCGATTTAGGGTTTTGAGCAACTCTTCGGGGTGAAAAACGGAATATTGTTGACCGTTGGCTCCCACTCGAATGGGGAAACCCATGCCATCACTGGCATTGAGCAATAAGCGCACATGGTCTATGCGGTCGTATTCACTGCGTTTTAACCAATCGCCAACCAGAATGATTTCCCGACCAAAAACGGCGTCGACCGCTTCTCTAAACGTCTCGGGGTCATCATGGTCGTTCACTATGATCTGGTGTTCGATGGCACTTTGTGCAGTTGACCCAACGCTTACAGGAAAACCAACTTCCTGATGTACTTTATTGAGCAAAGCGGCCAGGTCTCCTCCCAGCCATTCCTGCCGATTCAGCGTGATTTGCCGCAGGGTGTTAAAACCTTTGGCCTTGAGCAGTGGAATAAGTTTGGATTGGTCGCTAAAAGTAGCACAAAGACTACTGTTGCTGCCCGAGTAAGGAATCCGCAACTCTTCCAGGCGCAGTTGTAAAGCCCCGTGCTCGCCGGGCATGAGCAAAAAGGCAAAGTTGATGAGTTCGGGTAGTTCTGCTGCTTTGATGGGTTCGCCCATTTTTTGGAAATGGCGATCCAATTCATCCTGGGGAAGATTTCCTAAACTTTCGATGTAAATGCGAAACTGGTTAGGAGAGGGTGGACAAAGCTCTGGAGTAGGGCAAAAATCGCGGATATTTGGTTGAAAAATGCTTTGCCAATCCAGAAGAATGATGTTCTCAAGGCTGTCCACAAAAATAGGGACAGGCTCAAAACAACCACGGTTTAGGTAATTGTAAGCGGTTCGCCCTACATCAAAGGAACGTTCCTTTACCCGAGAGGCGCCGCCAAAAAAAATGCCGACTTTTATTTTCATAGGTCTGTTGCAGAAAATTCGGCGATAAAATACGTGAAATTGTTGAAAAGTTTAGAGTTGAAGGGTTGAAAAGAGGCCGATAGCCCAAGAGCTGGGAATAAATACCCTATATTTTGGACTACCCATTACTTTTCAACTCTTCAACTCAAAACTTTTTAACTCACTTTGCCACCAAAAACTGCCGCTGCATACTTCCTTTGCCCGTATTCAAGTGCAAAAGATAAGCGCCGGCTGGCCATTGCTGGGTAGCAATTGAATGATTCTTGACACCTTGATTAACGGTTCTTTGGTACAACAATTGCCCTTGCAGGTTAAAAATACTGAGTACGCCCTCGGTAGGCAGATTTTGTTCAAATTCGAGGTTCAGCAAGTCCTGCGTCGGGTTGGGGTACAGTTTAACTGCAAATGGGAGTGGCACTTCGCCTAAACCAGTTGACTGGTCAATTTCAACATTAAAGCGATTGATGGGTAAAAAACCACCTTTGCCGTCTTGCACCACAAATGAAAAAGCATCACTGCTGCCCGTGCCGCCATTGTGGGTATAGCGTAGGCGAGCAGCATCAATGTCTGCCTGGGTGAACTGATCACCCACTTCCAGCAATTTATCCGTCAAGCGAAGCCCCCCGGCAGCAGGCACCTGGGTCAAAGTATACAACAACTGGCTGGGCGTCGCATCAACATCCTGGGCTTGCAGATCCGTACCCGCAATGGTTTTGTTGCTGTTGCGGTTTACTTTTACCCCCTTGTTGTTGAGCAGGGTTGGGTTGCTGGCAATAAGGGTGGAACAAAACTCAATGACCCAGGAATTGATGGCACCCACTGTACCTGCTTCTGAGCGGATAACCTGTACCCTCAAAATCCAGGCACCCTGGATGCTTTCACCCTGCAAAATTTTCAGCGCTTCTTTGGGTTTGAAGACGATGCCGTCATCAGGAGGGCAGGTGGCCGTCCCCGCAGTGATGACTCCAGGAGCTTCATCGTCAAAACCAACTTTCATAATTCCAGTTCGCCCGGTGCAAGCCTGATCGTACAATACCACCACCGTACCTTTGGGGCTTACCAAACTTACCTTGATCAGGTTGACGGTTTGGTAATCAATATCGATATTGGGAATGTTGATGTCGGTGATGGTTCCAGCATCGGTCACGTTGATGCGTGATTCTACCGTAGGGTTGTTGCGGGAGGGAATATTCACGGCAGCTGTGGAATTCTGGCGTTTGCAGGAAGTCACACTGGTGTGAAACACAAAAGGCTCAGTGTATTGTCCTGGCCCGCATTCATTTTCAGGCCGTACCCTCCAGAAGTGCAGGGTATTGTCTTTGAGGATTTTGTTTGGAGCAAAAGTATCAACCGTTACATTGCTGGCCTGGGCCAGGTTGGTGGTGCCAAATTTGGGGCTTTCCGACAATTCCACCGCATAAGATCGTGCTGCAGGCGTTTTTTGCCAACGCAAGATAGTGGCCAATTGGATGCCAGTTTGGCCATTGCTTGGATTTTTCAACGCCAGGTTGGAATAATCAGTAGAAATAGTCACCAAAGACAAAGTGCGCAGCACAGTATCGGCACCCTGTGCAACGGCGCGTACCGTAAACTCGACCGTATCGCGCAGGACATTTTGAACCATAAGTTTCAAGGTGCTGGTCTCTCCTCCGCGTAAATTGTTGGCACTAAAGGAAGCAGTAATCCCTGCGGGCAGACTGCCTGGCAGGATGTCCAACCTTACCACATTGTTAAAACCGCCTAAAGTCGTATTGGTGATTTTATATTCTACAGCAGTTGGCTGGCAATTCAATGGCAAGCTGTATGGGCTTACCCCCAAGGCAAAGGTTGCCTTAGGGTTCGACATGATGGCAAAGTTTTGATTGGAGATATCAAAAAAAACATTGTCCACTGCTTCTATCTTGATCCGGGCATTATTGGAGGTCATGTTGGGCAGCGTCACATTTTCACTGCCGTCATTCAGGGCGTTTTCAGCTAAAAGAAAGGGAAAACTAAAACCTCCATCAACAGACAGTCGGATATTGACATAACGGCAATTGACTGGTGCAAGATTGGTTTTGGCAACATCCCAGGTGATGGCTACATTTTCACCTGCTTTCATTACTTCTGTACCAAGATTTGGGCTTTTGACCAAAAAAGGTCCAGCTTGATCGGTTGCTTGTAGGCGAATGCTTTGCCAGGCTACACCACCCGCAGAAGCATTATTGTCCCGTACAGTACAACGAAAATTGAGTTGACGGGTATAAGTGGGCAACACTTCGAAAACAGTGCTCTTGTTTTCCAATAAATCGGTTAATTGTGGAAAAAACCGAGTAGGACTAGTCGTCGGTGGAAAGGAACGAAAACTTGGACTATTGCCTTGTGGAGTACCTAAAGGGCTCATTGGGCCTAAATCGTATTGTTCCCAACAATAGGTTAGGGCATCACCATCTGCGTCAGTTCCTGTGGCTGTTAGCATAAATGGTGTCCCCATTGGAATTACGAGATTGGACTTATACTTTAGTTGTACTTCAGGGAGGGTATTGGGGACAGGTATAGAAGTTCCGCAAGTACTTCCTTCCATTTCCCTACTAAAAGAAATGAATTCTTCAAGTGAACGGACATTGTAATAATCATCTGATTCACCACTTATGTTGCTGTTGCTTCCACATGACCCTGCGTAAGACATAATGGTGCTTCCACTTCCAGGTTCAGTTGCACTGATGGAGTGAAATTCCTCGCTGGAGACGCCGGGACAATTGCTCCATGTATGAAGGCATGAAAATTGATGTCCAATTTCATGGGCCATAATGGATACAGCAATATAGTTTACATTCGTCGTGCTAAAACAAGTGACTCCGTTTCCTTTATTAAAGGCACATACTGATTTAGCCGCTGCGATCCCTGCAATCCTATTGATACAGGATTTTGTGAATACATGACCAATATCGAAACTATTTGAACCAATGTATTTGTTGAGAATAGGGGCATTTGAACCTTCAAAATTGAACTTACCAACTAATATCTCTCCGTTGTCTGGAGCAATATAAGGATCGGTTGCTGGATCCAAAAAAATCAAAGTATCATTATTCTCTATTAGCATTAATTTAACAGCAGTTTCTCGAATAAAGATTTGATTTACTCTGTTAATTGCTGTATTCATTGATGCCAATACATTTTCTACCGTTTTTCCGCCATAGGTTTGAGCATATTCACCAGTGCAAGCTAAAGCTAATCGGTAAATGCGCAATGCCTGAGTTGCTGAACTTCGTAAATTCAATGCTGGTGTAGTATTAGTGGGAATACGTGAAGGTTCCTTTATTGCTGCCACTGCGTCGGTACCACAGCTAAGCGACGTAGCTCCAACTCGGCCTAAATCCAAATCTTTGGTAAAATAGGAGGTATAGTACTTACTCGCCATATTTGCATATGGATCAATATAGACAGTTCCTTCCAAAGAGTGGATAGCCGCATGCAAGACCCCTGCTCCCAGGTCAAAACGTACACTTATGGCTTGATCATCCAAACTTTTCCCACTAAAGCTTTTGATATTGGGATACTTGGCTGCAAGTTTAGGCATCATCACCGGTGATTCTTCAACAGCAAAGCGAGCCATTTTTCCATTGGGCAAAGGTAGACTTACTATCACTGAAGAGGTTTTGCTACCCTCCATTGGAGCCTTTTCCAAAATTTGTTGAATTTTGGAAAAGTCAAGGCTAAGCATCCGATACTTGTTGGTTGCCAAATCTACTTCAGCGTTAAATGGCAATTGAATGGCAGAGGTATTGGTCACATCCTGCCAATAAGATTGACCTTGCTGAGCCCACAAACCTAGGCTACATACCAACAGGCCACACAACACGGAAAAATATTTCATACTCAATTCGGTTTAAACAGCTTTAACGTTAACAAAAACCAGATCATAAAATGGAGATCCAGTACTTGAGGGTAAAAATACGTGCTTAACCGAATTGTGGGAGGATGCTTTGAGATTTTCGTCGGGGAAAGTATAAAAATCGTTGGGGCACCCCTGGCGGGTGCCCTAGCAACCGGCACCCGCCAGGGGTGCTGCTACTCTTCTTCGCCCATTTGGTTATCGGCGCGCAGGCGGCCAAACATGGCATCAATGCGGTACATCTCATCAAGGGTATCGTCAAGATAAAAATCGACATCTGGAATTCGGCGCACCAGCTTGCGTAAACGCTGTGCAAGGGATTGTTTCAGACGTGATTTTTCCTCCTCCATTTCAAGCAATACCTCCTGTTTGTTTTCGGTATTGTATACACTGAGGTATATTTTAGACTGGCTCAGGTCAGGAGATACCTTGACGTTGGTAACTGTCACCAAAGGGGTGGCTCCGTAAATGTAGCTTCCTTCATCCTGCAACACCAGGCTGAAATTCCGCTTCACCAATTCTGCTACTTGTTTTTGTTTAATCGTTTCCATCCCTATGTAAGGTTTTAATCAAAATTATGTTTTATATTTATAGGAAAACATAAATTTTGGCACAAAAATCAACAAAAAGAATGCAAATTTCGCAATTCGTGCTTAATTTGCAAATTACTTTTAGAGCTTGCTTATTTTTTTTGTTTTAATCAGCAAAAAATATGCTGGATATTCTGGATAGCCCAATTGAATACCTCAAAGGGGTTGGCCCCAAAAAAGGTGAATTGCTGCGTAAAGAGCTGGGTATCGCTACTTTCGCAGATTTGTTATTGGCCTATCCCAGCCGTTACATCGACAAAACCCAGTTTCACCGCATCGCTGACCTTACGGAAGACAGTGGCAACGTACAACTCAAGGGCGTATTGCGCCGCTTCAGCACCGAAGGTGAAGGCCGCAAAACCCGCCTGGTTGGTCAATTTCGCGATGAGAGCGGGGTTATCTCTCTGGTTTGGTTTACGGGCATTTCCTGGCTGCAAAAACAACTGGTCATTGGCCAGGAATACGTGATTTATGGTCGGGTCAATGCGTTTATGGATTCTTTTTCGATTCCACATCCCGAAATGGAAGTGGTCTCCCCTGAAAATACCCAAACGGCCACTGCTTTTGCTCCCGTTTATCCCAGCACAGAAAAGCTGAATGCACAGGGCCTGGATGCCAAAAGCCGCCGCCGCTTGCTCAAAACCTTGCTGGAAAAACTGGAGCCTGCCCATATTCCGGAGACATTACCCAATTACATCGTCAAAAAGTTCCATTTCCCGAGTCATTTTGAAGCGATGCTCTTGATTCACTTCCCGCGTACGGAAGATGAACTCAGAGCGGCCAGCAATCGGCTCAAGTTTGAGGAGCTTTTTTTCATGCAATTGCGCTTGTTGCAAATCAAACGCCGCCGCAAGGATGAAGTCAAGGGCTACGTATTTGAAAAAATTGGCGACTACTTCAATAATTTTTACCAAAACAAACTGCCTTTTGAGCTCACCAATGCCCAAAAGAAGGTATTGAAAGAAATCCGCCGCGACCTGGGCCTGGGTGCTCAAATGAACCGCCTGATCCAAGGAGATGTAGGAAGTGGCAAAACCATGGTTGCTCTTTTGGCGATGTTGATGGCTCTCGATAATGGTTTTCAAACCTGCATGATGGCCCCAACCGAGATTTTGGCGCAGCAACATTTTATCTCGATCAGCAATTATTTGCAAGACTCTCCGGTAGAAGTCGCTTTTTTGTCGGGTAGCATCAAAGGAAAAGCGCGCAAACACATTTTGGAGCGCCTCGCTGCTGGGGAAATCCATATCCTGATTGGTACCCATGCCTTGATCGAAGATTGGGTGGTGTTTAAAAACCTGGGCCTGGCCATCACCGATGAGCAACATCGCTTTGGCGTTGCCCAACGAGCCGCCCTGTGGAAAAAGACCAAACCATTCCCTCCGCATGTCCTGGTAATGACCGCTACGCCGATACCCCGCACCCTGGCCATGACCTTGTACGGAGACCTGGATGTATCCGTCATTGATGAATTGCCCCCGGGACGAAAGGATATCGTCACTTTGCACCGTACCGAAAACCATCGCCTGCGGGTGATCGGGTTTATGCGCGAGCAAATTGCGCTGGGAAGGCAGGTGTACATCGTGTACCCGATGATTGAAGAGTCTGAAAAGCTGGACCTACAAAACCTGATGACGGGGTATGAAGCCATCTCCCGTGAGTTCCCACTCCCCGACTACCAGATCAGTATTGTGCATGGCAAGATGAAGGCGGCAGACAAGGAGTTTGAAATGCAGCGCTTCGTACGTGGAGAAACCAACATCATGGTGGCCACCACGGTTATTGAAGTAGGGGTAAACGTTCCGAATGCTACCGTGATGGTGATTGAAAATACCGAGCGTTTTGGCCTTTCACAATTGCATCAGCTGCGTGGGCGGGTCGGTCGTGGTGGCGAGCAATCGTATTGTTTATTGATGTCGAGTTTCAAATTGAGCAAGGATAGCAAAGAACGCATCCAAACCATGGTGCGCACCAACAATGGTTTTGAAATCGCAGAAGCTGACCTCAAACTACGTGGCCCTGGTGATATTGAAGGCACCCAACAAAGTGGTATCGTGAACCTTCGCCTGGCCGACCTGGCCAAAGATGGGAAAATCCTG
Organism: Haliscomenobacter sp.; assembly: GCF_033763495.1. Lineage (GTDB taxonomy): Bacteria > Bacteroidota > Bacteroidia > Chitinophagales > Saprospiraceae > Haliscomenobacter. Next base: position 47,504 of record NZ_JANRKL010000190.1, read on the forward strand.
CATGCGGCTCGGGAAGTCGCTGCGCGCATCCTGGATGATGATCCTTATTTTAAACGCCCCGAACATGAGATTTTAGGCGTTCAGTTAGCAAAAGAAAGCAAGGCAAGAAAGGTATGGAGTAGAATTAGTTGAGAAAAAAGAAAGTGATGCTAATTTCAAAAGATGCATTGTGGAAAGGAATCATCGAAAGTTTGATTGATGACTTCATTTGGTTTTTCTTTTCTGAATACGCAGAAATCATTGATTTTGAGCGAGGATTTGAGTTCTTAGACACTGAGTTGCAAAAACTGGTGCCGGATAATCCCGGGCATAAGCGCCATGCTGATAAACTCATTAAAGCTTGGCTTAAAAGTGGTGAGGAGGTTTGGTTTTTGATTCATGTGGAGGTACAAGGTTATCCAGATCCCTTTTTTGACCGGAGGATGTTCGAAATCGTATACCGGGTAGGCGACAAGTTTCAGCGCCCAGTAACTGGCTTGGCAATTTATACAGATTGGAATCGAAAGCACCATTTCTCAGAGTTTAGATCATCCTTCATGGGATCCGACCTCGTTTACAAATTCAATACTTATGCACTTTGTGATCATTCTCCAGCTGAGCTGAGTTTGAATCCAAACCCTTTTGCTGCTGTAATGGAGGCAGCTTGGCAATATTTGGATCTACCAGAGGACGAGCAAATCTTACTCAACCTTAAACTAGATTTGATTCATCGTTTGAAATTGCGCAACATACCAAGGGACAAGATCAATGTCCTTATCAACTTCATAAAGTACATTGTCCCCTTTACAAATTCAGAAATTCAGGCTAACTTTGAACAAGATTTGATCACACTTTCTAATGCAGATATTCCTATGGGACTTCAGGAAGCGATATTGGCTGATGTAAAAAAACAAGGCCTTGAAGAGGGCCTTGAAATAGGTTTGGCCAAAGGAATCGAACAAGGAATCGAACAAGGAATCGAAATTGGTGAAGCTAACCTTCTTAGCTTGACTGTGCCTGCTCTTTACCAAAAAGGCTTAAGCGTTGAAGAAATTGCAATAATCTATCAAATTTCGATTGAAAAAATTGAAGAGGTTTTAGCTCATGCGCAAAATGAGCAGCATAGAGAAACCGACCTTGAAGAAGAATAGCTTAAGGGAAAAGAATTCACTTCCCATCCAACCAATGCAGCACATTCAATAACAACTCAGGATTTTCCTTCGCTGTGGCCGCATTCATCCCGGTAGGCACCCGATCGGGGCCAGCTAATTGTGCACTGAACATGGCCGCCTCACCCGATACAAAAATCCGCCCCTTACCGTATTCCAGTGCTGCGAGTTGATACAAACCAGTTCCCGGCACAAAAGCTGTACTTTCCTCAAATTGCCAGGCAATTTCCGGCATGAGCACCGTATAGGTATGATTGAGCCTTAAGATGGGTTTAGCAGTAGCTGGAATTTTAAAGGCGCTGCCTGTAAAGGTTACGATGGTATCGATGCCCGCGGTAATGGGATGCTCCAGCAGCATTTTATTGCTTTTGTAAAAACGCTCCACCGCCCGTTGGCGGTTGTCCATAGCGAAACTGTTGAGGAACTCAAAACCAAAAGCTTTGCCCAAATCAGCAGCAGCCCCGGCAAAAGGCATATGATCGGCAATGAGAAAAAGTTTGCCACCATTGGCTACCCAGGTTTTTACGGCCTGTATTTCGGCAGGGGTGAAAGCCGAAGGGGTGGGTAGTTTCCAATTGCCATTGGCATTTTGGCTATTCAAGGGATTAGAAATCACAAGGATTTGGCATTGCGCCAGGGATTGTATGGTGAAATTTTCGGTAAAACCTTTTACCTGGTAGCCATCGCTGCGCAGGAGTTCGGCAAAGGCGTAAAAACGATTGTCCGCAGTGTGAAAATTCTGGTGGGCGGCATCCACGCACACAATCGGTCCGGTTCCTTCAGGGTAACGAACTTTAGCAATGGGAAAAGTAAAGCTGGAATCAGGGACTTGTTGGGCGAAGGCAAACAATGGAAATAAAACCAGGAGTGTGTAGGTCAGGTGCTGCTTGAACATATGCTTAAGTTTCCTCAAAAGATGAATCAAATCCTTTTTTTGGTGGGTGAGGCATTAGGGTTTTTCCGAAAAATCAGCTTCATTTAAAGTGATTTTTACAAAATCGAAAGTAAAAACCTTATCACCTTGTTCAATTTCCAGATGATGTGGTAAAGTTAGCCCCTGGACGTTCCGCCAATCCGAAAATCGGGTTTTGATGATTTCCAGCGGGTCATCCGGATTTTGAATGTGAAAAGCAGATAAGCGGCGAGTATTTGTATCAAAAAATAAACTGCAAGGGTGATTGAGTTCATCTTTTGCTTTGATTTGAAAAAAATCATGACCTGAAATTGCCACCAATTGGGCGGGTTCAAAATCATGAAATCGCTGTTGGACTTCCAGAATTACATTGTGGAAATGATGACTCCGAATGGCGTAAACGGTATTTGGGGAAATGACTTCCTGGGGTTTGCCTGGAATAAAACCGCTTGAGGTTCCTCTGGTAATGATTTCGAAGGGTGCATCTCGATAGCTGTATGCTTGTTTGAAATAACCATACCCGTTGCGGTGGGTATGCACTTCAGTTGTATATGCTCCATTAGGACCTTTGCATTGAGCTAAGGAAGTGAGATTTTCAATCTGGTGAATTGTTTTTGCTTTTCCGACTGCTTTAAGGGAAGCCTTAAGAATGGCAGAACTCGATGGATTTTTTTTTACTTGTCCATTTTGGGCAAAGCCGAGTGTATGGAAAAATAAACCAAAGACAAGAAGAAACAAGAATGGCAGAGCGGAACTTTTTTTCATAGCCATAATTCATAGGGCAGGAGGCTTTTGAATAGCCCCCTGCTATTCTCCGTACTGGTATTACAATGATTCTACTTTCCCCGATCCAGCCACGCTGGTTTTTACACTCGGTTTTCCGTTGTAAAACACGGAACCTGAGCCTGCAATCGAAACGGTCAATTTGTCTTTGACGTCTACGAAAGCATCACCGCTACCGGCAATACTGACCTTGCTGCTACTGGTGCCCAATTGGCGCACGTCTACCTTGCCACTCCCGGCAATGCTGATGCTGGTATTAGCAGCTGAACCGGCCAGGGAAACCTCGCCACTACCGCCGATGGAAACCTTCAGGTCCTCCAGGTTTTTGAACTCACTTTTGCCCAGGATTTTGCCAGCACCACCAATTGAAAGGGCTTTTACCGTTGGCATCGTGATGTGGATTACCACATCTTTGTAATCCTTGATTCTTTTTTTGCCCTTGATGTTCCAGGAGCCATTTTCGACCTCCAGATTAAGGTTGTCGATGATGTTTTGTTGTGCTTGGATTTCAACGGAATGGCTGCTGCCCTGCGTTAGATAAACGGTGGCATTGATGCCCAAACCCAGGCTGTGGAAATTGTCCACATTCAGTTTTTTCTTCACAATTTCACCCTGACCGGTGATGGCAGGGCCATTGTTGTAGTTTTGAGCGATTGCCGAACTGTACCAACATACGGTCAGCAATAAAAGGAGAGTACGAAAATGAGCAATTTTCATATTTGAGTGTTTTTTGAAGCAAAGACAAAAGAAATTACGAGAGGTTGCAATGAGCAATGAGCAATCAGCTGTCATTAGATCGCCGTTGGCTGATAGCTGATAGCTCATTGCTGATCGTTGATCGTTTTGAACTCTGCATCTCTTTACCTATTTTTCCCCCACAAATCCTTCACAGATGCAAACTTCTAACCGCCTTCTTTCCCTCGACGTGATGCGTGGACTCACCATTGCGGGTATGATTTTGGTCAACAACCCCGGGGATTGGGGCAATGTTTACGCCCCCTTGCTGCACGCGGATTGGCATGGCTGTACGCCTACCGACTGGGTTTTCCCTTTCTTTTTATTCATGGTTGGGGTGGCGATTCCACTGGCCTTGGGCAAGCGTAAGGATGAAGGTGAAGATTTGCGGAAAATTTATTACAAAATCGTCAGCCGCTCTTTGATCATCATTGGCATTGGTTTGTTTCTGACGGCACACCCTAATTTTTATTTTAAGGACAAAAGTAGCCCTTGGTACATCGTACACCTCATTCTGATGGCCATTGCGATGATCTCGGTATTCACCCGGGAGGTACTAAATCAGCCCCAATTTAAAACCGAAACCTGGCAGCAACGCCGCAAATGGGCATCCTACCTGGCCTTGGCGGCAGCGGCAGGAATGGTAATTGTAGGGATTTTTTATTACGATTTTAGCCACATGCGTTTTCCGGGGGTGTTGCAGCGCATTGGGCTGGTGTACCTGGTTTGTGGATTCTTGTTCCTGAAGGCCAGTACCCGCATGCAGTTGTTGACGGGAGTAGCACTGCTCTTGATTTATTGGGGCTTGATGACCCTGGTGCCAGTACCAGGAGGAATTGCGCCCAATCTGGAAGCTGAAACCAACCTTGGAGCCTGGTTGGACCGGGCCATTTTTAGCACCAATCACCTTTGGGCGGCGGTCAAAACCTGGGACCCGGAAGGTTTATTGAGTACCATTCCAGCTATTGGTACTGGCATCGCCGGGATGCTGACGGGGGAGTGGCTACGCACCTCAAAAACGGATCACGAAAAGGTCAATGGTTTATTGGCCGTGGGGGCGCTGCTTTTTGCCTTGGGTTTGATCTGGAATGAGGTATTTCCACTCAACAAAAAAATCTGGACGAGCTCTTATGTGGTGTACATGGCGGGTATCTCGCTGTTGTTTTTGGGCACCATTTATTGGTTGGTCGACATCAAAGGCTGGAAGGGCTGGATCAAACCCTTTCAAGTATATGGGGTGAATGCCCTTTTTGCATTTGTATTGTCGGGGGTAGTGGCGCGTTTGTTGGGTACCATCAAAGTGGCAGTGCCGGAGGGTGATCCCATTGGCTTGGGGGCCTGGCTGTACCAGCACAGTTTTGTGACCTTTTTATCGCCAATGAATGCCTCCCTGGCCTGGGCGATTTGTAATGTATTGCTGATTCTGGGTTCTTGTTGGATTTTGTACCGCAACAAGATTTACATCAAGGTTTAAACCAACTCAATCTTGTTGCGCCCCAATTTCACCCGACCATCATTTTCCAACTGTTTGAGTAGTCGGGAAACCGCTTCACGAGAAGCGTTAAGGTCGTAGGCAATTTCCTGGTGGGTGGCATTGATCACTTTGGAGTGAGTGGCCTTGGCCTTTTTATCCAGATAAGCCAAAAGGCGCTCGTCCATGTGGTGAAAAGCAATGCTGTCGATGGTGCGCACCAATTCCATCATGCGGAAATCGTAGGTTTGCATGACAAAGTTTTTCCAACTTTGGTACTTCGTCATCCACTCGTCCACGTAGCGGATGGGAATCCCGATCATTTTGGTGTTTTCCTCGGCAATGGTGCGGATTTCACTTTTTTTGTTCATCATGCAGCAGGTGAAAGACATGGAACAGGTTTGGCCCCCTTGCAGGTAATACAAAAAGAGCTCGTGGCCATCCTCGTCCTCGCGAGATACCTTGATGGCGCCCTCGATGACCAGGGGCACCAGTTTGACGTACTGACCTACATCCATGATCACCGTTCCCGCCGAAAATTCAGTGAGTTTGCCCACGGAGGCGATTTCTTCTTGCAGCGCTTTTTCCGCAATATTGGGGAAATTTTTGCGCACCAGGTCTAAGATGTGCTCGTCCAGCATATTGAATCCTGAATTTTAAATCCCTATTTTGTATTGGCCATCAATCCCAACCAAATGGAGCGGGAGATGCGAAAAAGAAACACGTAAAAAAATGCCGCAATAGCGATGAGTATGGCAAAAGACAACTCTACACTCAGCTTGAGCACCCAGTGTAAAAGCATCACAAAACCAATGGAAAAAAAGCCAGAGGTGATGTAGGAAATGAACATGGCCCCGTAGTAAAAGCCCGGCTCGGGAAAGTAGGACATCTGGCAATTTGGGCATTTTTCATGCATGTCCAAAGGTTTTTTGAACGAAAAAGTGGGGGTAAGGAAAAGGTCTCCTTCACCACAATTGGGGCATTTCATCCCCAAAATTCTGCTCAACTTGGAGCTTTTTTTAGTCGTGCTCATTGATCAAAATGACTTTAAGTAGCAGGGCATTGGGAACACTTGTTCTTGATGGCCTCTAAGAATGAATACATGAAGATGTGTTCATGTATTTTTTTAAAAAAACACCACAGGTTTAAGCGCGAACACCGCAGCAATAAACCTGTTGCTTATGTTTTGCCTGCATCAAATGTTGCATTGACAATTGTCAAGACATTCCAGAATGAGGGAAACATCCCGTTCTTTCAGGGAATACAACATACTCCGACCTTCCCGTTTGACCGAAATCAAACCCCGCAAACGCATGTTTTGCAAGTGGTGAGAGGTAAGGGATTGCTCGCTGCCCAACATGTCGCAAATTTCAGTAACCGACAATTTCGGGTGTTGTTCAAGCAAGTGAATGATGCCCAAGCGCATAGGGTGAGCTACCGTTTTGAGGATAGCCGCGATCCGCTCCAATTTTTCCGCCTCTTTGCTTTCAGCCGTGGAGCCATCTTTGTTGTACAATATACCACTTGGTGTTTCCATACAGGATTTGCGCTTTAGTGATTGCTGTTCGAGTGTAATGATAAGAAATATTCAGAATATACGCTTGAGGAAGGCATTAAGTTTTATTGGAGGTGAATTTGGAGGGAAAAATAAAAGGGGGAGGGGCTAAAACAACGAACTACAGAGAGCAACGTGGCTTCTGTAGTTGATGTAAGTGTAAATTATGGTGCCCAGAACAGGATTCGAACCTGCACACCTTGCGGCACTACCACCTCAAAGTAGCGTGTCTACCAATTTCACCATCTGGGCAAGGTATAAATGACCACGGAGGTCGAAAATGCTCTTTCGTTTAGAGCGATGCAAAATTATAGTCCACCGGGAACATATGCAAGTGCCACGGGCTTTTTTTCAAAAGAATTTAGCCTTCCTGCGAGCGCTCGAGCGCAGCAGCGCGGAGGCGTTGCAAAAACGGCGAAGCAAAAATGAACTGCTGAAGCGTATCATTGGTACTTTCGAGGACCTGGCTTTTGTCACCGCGCCAGGCCAGTTTGCCTTCGTGGATCAGCACGATGTTGTCGCCGATTTCCATCACCGAGTTCATGTCGTGGGTGTTGATCACGGTGGTGATGTTTTTATCGATGGTGATGTCGCGGATCAGTTCATCGATCACGATGGCCGTTTTGGGATCGAGGCCGGAGTTGGGTTCGTCGCAAAAGAGGTATTCGGGGTTGAGCACAATGGCCCGGGCGATCCCCACCCGTTTTTGCATCCCGCCACTGATTTCAGAAGGGTACTTTTTGTGCACCTTGCCCAGGCTTACCCGCTCCAGACAGGAGTCGACCTGCATGGCTTTTTCCTTCCAGGTCATGTTGGTAAACATATCGAGCGGGAAGCGGATGTTTTCTTCTACGGACATGGAATCAAACAGCGCCGAACCCTGAAACAACATGCCAACCTTCATGCGGATGGCCCGCATTTCCTTTTTATTCAGTTGGCTAAAATTGACGTCGCCGTAAAAGATGTCGCCAGTGGTAGGCGTCACCAAGCCGACCAGTATTTTTAGCAAAACCGTTTTACCAGCTCCACTTCGACCGATGATCAGGTTGGTTTTTCCGGGGAAAAACTCGGTGGTAACGCCCTTGAGCACTTCCTGGTCGTTGAAAGATTTGTGTACGTCTATGGTGCGAATCATGCTGGATTAGGTTAAAATAGAGGCAATCAGGTAATCGGCCAGGAGGATCAAAATGTCGCTGAATACCACCGCGTTGGTGCTGGCTTTGCCCAATTCAATACTCCCCCCTTTGACATAATAGCCCTGGTAGCAGGATACTGAGGTGAGGATAAATGCGAACACAATCGCTTTGACAAACATCATGTTGACATTGCCATCTTTAAAAAACGAGCGCACGCCCATGATGTAATCGTTGTGGGACAAACTACCCGTCAAGACCATCGCCAGGTAACCTCCGATGATGCTCACAAATGCTGCAATGGCCACCAGGAGTGGAATCACCACCAGGGCAGCAATGATTTTAGGCAGTACCAGGTATCCAGCCGTATTCACGCCCATGATTTCCATGGCATCGATGTGCTCCTTTTGGCGCATCCCGCCAATTTCGGAAGACATATTTGAACCCACTTTACCTGCCAATACCAGACAAGTAATCGTAGGTGCCAATTCGATGATGGTACTGTCGCGGACGATGTAGCCAATGTAATAAAGCGGCACCAGGGTTCCATCCAACTGATAGGAAAACTGAACCGCCGTAACCGCCCCAATAAACAAGGAAATCAGGATGACGATGACCAGGGAACCGATCCCGATGTCGTTCATCTGCCGGGTGGTCTCTTTGTAATACATGTAGGTCCGCTCGGGGCGGGCCAGTGCTGTACCCATCATCGTGAGATAGCGGCCAAAATGATATAACTGTCTGGAAATCATCGGTTAAAATAACGAGATTCTAAAAGAAAGGCACAAAATACGGGTTTTGGGCCGATTTGTAGAAATATTTTGTGGATTTACTAGATTTGTCCTTCAGAGCAGGTTTAATTTTTTTTGTTTTGCTCCAAATGGCCCAATTTTGCCTGAATTTCGTTCCGAAAATGCTCATTTAGCGCTGCTAAACTCCGCTTTTCGTGCCTCATTCAGGCAAAATTGGCCTCATTTTCGCGTAAAACAAAAAAATTAAACCTGCTCTCAAACACACCCATCATCCAATATGGACAACAACAACATTAGCATCAAAGCGGTTGAAGCCCAGGAGCTGCCTTTTTTACTGGAATTGAGCCGCGACACCTTTGTCCGTAACTACGGCCACCTGAACGATCCCCTCTATTTTCAACAGTACCTCGATAAAGCGTTTACCTTACCCCAGTTTGAGGCCGAATGGGCCGATCCCCTCAGTTTGTTTTACTGGACGATGGTCAATGGGGAATATGCGGGGTATTGTAAATTGATGCGGGAAGCGCCAGCCAGAGGTTTGGAAGAAGCGGGCAGCCAAGTCTTGGAGATCCAACGCATTTACGTAGATGATCGCTTCCAAAAATTGGGTTTGGGGAAATTGATGCTGCAAAAAGCCTTGGAGATTGCCCAAGAATCAAACTATGAATGGATTTGGCTAGGCGTTTGGGAAAACAACCACAAAGCCATTGCCTGGTACAAATCCCAGGGCTTTGAAGCGTTTGGCGAGCATACTTTTTGGATGGGGGAGGACCCGCAGAGGGATTGGTTGATGAAAAGGAGAGTGATGAGTGATGAGTGATGAGTGATGAATTTATCACTCATCACTCATCATTATTATCTCATCGGCGGCCGCCGTCTCTTGCTGCTTCCGCCACCTTTCTGCATCATCTGACCACGCATAACGCCCATGCGGTTGGCAGCGTTCATTTGGCCTTTATTTTGTTTGAGGGCTTTGTCAAATTCCTCGATCTGGTTTTTGATCATGCCTTCGGTTACTTTCAAACTCTTGATGTTGCGCATGTGCGCTTCGGCTTCCTTGATTTTGCCTTTATTGGCTTTGATGCTGGCCAATTGCAGTTCAATCATGGCCTTTTCATTATCAGTTGGCAATTTTAAGGATTGCGCTTTATTGAGGTATACTTCACCTGCTTCAGTATCTTTCTCCGACATGGCCATGGTGCCTTTGAGCATGTAGTAGTAAGCGCGATTGGTGACGTAGAGCCAATCTGGCTTCAGGGTCAGGTTGAGGCGCTGGGTAGCCGCAGCCATATCGCCCGACTGCATGATCTCAGCTGCAGATTGCACCGTGCCCAGCAGCACATACCCTACGGTGAGACCCAAACCAATCAGAATGAAGGGGAAACCATACCAAAATCCAAAAGCGGCTGAAAGCGCGATGCCCCCCAGGGTCAAAACCGCCATCAACGCAAAACGCAAATAAATATTGATTGTAAACATCCTCGCTGTTTTTTGCGGCAAAGGTAGCCAGTAGTACGGATACTTCAAACAAAGGCTTGAAAAATCACAATTGACCCCGTACTGCTTTTGCGCCTTTGACCATGTTGATCAATTTTTGTCGGGAAGCCCAGCGGGCGGTTTGGCTCAAACCACAATCCGGGGCCACGGCCAGTTTTTCCGCGGGCACGTATTGCAAACAACGTTTGATGCGCTCAATCACATCGGCTTCCGTTTCGATGTAGTAGTTTTTGACGTCGATGATGCCCACGGCTACATCCATTTTTTCGGCAAAAGGGGCCAATAATTCTATTTCGGCGAATTCCCGGTTGGCCATTTCAATGTGGATTTCATCTACATTCAGATCCAAAAAATCGGGAATCATCGGTTTGATGCTGCGAAAACCGACTGGACGGCCCTTGAAATTGCCAAAACACATGTGGGTCGACAAACGGCACTTGCCCTGGATGGATTCCACCGTGCGGTTGAAGATGTCGACAAAACGTTTGGTGTCTTCCTTGTAGGCGTAACAACTCATGGAGGGTTCATCCACGGTGATTTCCGTGCAGCCAGCCGCTACCAAATCTTCCAGTTCTTTGCGGACGATGGGCAATAGGGCTTCAGTGATGGCATATCGATCCTTATACTGCTCATTGGGCAACATGCGGCCACTGAGGGTGTAGGGGCCGGGTACGCTGGTTTTGAGGGTGGGGCCAGCTGGGGCCAGTTTTTTGAGGCGCAGGTACTCTTTGACGGCACCTAGTCCTTCGGGGGCGCGCAAGGGTTCAACAATGCTGTGTTTGCCCCTTTGGTCGTGAGCGGCTGGGCCAAACTTGCGGGTCTCGGTTTCATTGTTTTGAATCCCTTTGATGTAACCATAAAAGGAGAGGTTGAAATCCAGGCGGGTTTGTTCGCCGTCGGTGATGACATCCAGTCCGGCGCTGACCTGATCGTGGATGGCGGTGATCACCGCGTCTTCGATCATTTCTTCGATGTCGGCCCGGCCAAATTGCCCCAGGTGGCGGGTTGCAAATTCAAGCCAGCCCGGGAAGGGGTAACTTCCAACGACATTGGTGCGAATGGGTGTAGGTTGCATGGAGTAATTGATGTTTTGGTAAATATATGGGAAAAGGTTGAGAAGGTTTAGTGAGGTTGAGAAGGTTTAGGCTGCCGCAGCGGCTTAGGCTACTGCCAGAGATATGAATTTCATGGCTAACAGATTCAATAATTATTGTAAGTTAATGTTAGTTTTGAATTAGCATCGTTTTTAACCTCAGAGTTTCGCAGAGTACACACGGAGTTTCACAAAGTTTTTCTAGTTTTAAGGAGTTTTGCCACCTGCGGTGGCTGGAGTTCGTCGGCTATTAAAATTTTGATGTTTCTTATTGACGCTCATTCAATGCGGCCTCTGCTTACTCTTCACCACCGAAGGTGGCTCATACTCCGTGAAACTCTGTGTGCACTCTGCGTAACTCTGCGGTTAAAAAGTTAAAAATAAAGACAATGCATTAATCAAAAAGCACTCAACTACCCTCAACCTTCTCAACCCTTCTTTTCAATTTTACCTGCTTCGCCTTTTGCTTAAACAACACCGTACGCTCAGAAGCGATCAGCACCCGTCTTTCATTCACGTAGCCAATCGATTCGTACTGGGTAGGCACCAGGGGTGGTTTTTTGACCTTGGTTTTGCTGAGGGCACCTTTAAAAAACTGGTTGCCGGGAAAATCCGACAAGGTCCAGATCGTAGTGCGGGTTTTGGGCAAAAGCCCTAAAAAGGTCATGCGGTAAAAATAGGACAAGAGCGCGATTTGGCGGCCATCGGGACTCAGCGCGGCCCCAGTCACTACCCGCTTGGGCAAGAGGAGACTATCTCGCAAAATGGCCGTATATTTCCCCGGCTGAGTAGGCAATACGTAGTGTTTGGTGTAGTAATTCCCGGCGCCTACGCGGTTTTTGGAAAAAATATGTAGGGAGTCCCGAAACCACAAAAAAGCTTCGGCATCAAAATTCCATTGGGGTAGGGGAGGTGGGAAAGCCGTCTGATCCGAGTAATTGAACAGGATCGAATCGAGTTGACGGGTACGGGGATGATAGCGGTAAATGCGCAAATCCTCCCGGCGATTGAGGTTGTTGCCAAAATCACCTAGGTACAAAAAGCCTCTGGAATCGGCAGTCATGTCTTCCCAGTCGCGGTTTTGGATGCCTGGAATGGCTACACGCTGGCGCACTCTGCCACGCCCATCGGTGAGCAAAAGCCGGGGCCGGTCGCCACCGTCGTTGTGCCACCAGATGCTATCGGGAGCCGTGATGTATAGCCCTGAAACTTCCACAAAATCGGGCGGAAGCATGAATTTTTTCTTCTGAGCGGGAACCAGAACCGGCAGTGTCAGGGTTAAAATAAGGATAATCAGATGATTGCGCATGGTGTGAGTTTAAAACACTCCAAAAATAACTGTTTTACGCATGGGTACTCCTTTTCACCTCCATGAAATCGATCAAGTTTTTCCTCCTAAAGTGCTGATGGAAGGGGAAGACCTCTGGCTGGACGGCGCGCTCGTTGGTCTGGAAGAGTATCGGAATACCTGGAGCGCCAAAGTCTACGCCGGAAAAATCGAGCAGGTATCCCTCAAAGTGCGGGGCAAAGAGGTGATTGCCGTGAGTTGTACTTGCGCGGTTAAAGGGCTGTGCGCGCATGTGGCGGCACTGGCGTTGGGGGTGGAGGAGAGTTTGGAGGGATGATGTGGATGACCGTTTGGAGTCGAAATTGTCCCAAGTTTCTATTATTTTTCATTTTTGGAGCTTTTGCCATCGAATTTTAAATACATTTCAAAGAATGGAAGCACCTCTGTATAAATTCGACCATCCAAGCCTCCTTGTTTATCAATATGACCTCCCAAATATTCTTCGGAAAAATGCTTTACTCCATTAGCTTCCAGTTTTTTACTAAATTGAATGCAGGTAATTGGAATATGCTTACTTTCTTCATTTCTGCCCCAATCAATCTTTATTGCATTCAAGCTTTTCAGTGCTGACAAATGATTTTCAATCATATTTAAAGGAAAGTTGGTTTCCCATTTCTTTTTCACTTCCTCATTAACAACCATGCTATCGCCAATGTAGGTTATAGGCATTTTAGCAGAAAGAAATGATTTTCCCTCATCAGGTGAATATGTTCTTGCTAAACCTGCAAACAGTTTGGTATAAAACTTCTTTAAGAAGTCCGCCATGTCCCCTTTTATTAAACTTTCGGTTATTTGCAATGAGCTAAATTCATTTCGAAACAAATCCATTCCTTTGAAGGCTGGATTGGTTATGCTAAATTCGGCACCCCAGCCTAACACGGCGGGACTAAGTGCATACACAGCTCCAAAGATTTCAGGATACAGCATCCCAATTTTTAAGGCACCATTTCCACCCATAGAATGCCCCGTCAAGCCTCTGCTATTTCTATTAGGAATGGTACGATATTTCTTGTCCATGTAGTTTACGACATCTTTCGCAATATAATCAGCCCAATTTCCAGTTAGTGATGAATTGGTATAAAAACTTCCACCATAATTATTGTCGCTGTTAGGCAGTACCAGAATCATGGGGTGTATATTACTGCTGAGAATGGCAGCATCCATCAACTCATTAAAACTGTTCCAAACCATCATCAAACTATCATTTGATACAAAGCCGTGTAGGAAGTAGAGGACTGGATATCGATGGGTGCTTTCTTCATATCCGGGGGGTAAGTAGATGGTTACTCTTCGCATCGGGTCTTCACCACCATGATTATCTTGAAGAGATGGAGATAAGAATTTTTCAATCACCACTTTCCCCTGATTAGCTTTTTGTGCAGCGAGGTTTTGGGTGAAAATAAAGAATGAGAAAATTAGCAATAATGATCTTATAACTACTGTTGAGATAAACAACAGCGCCGATGTGTTTTGAAAAAAATTGTGGCCTTTCATGTTTTTTGTTTTTGATGAACAATAAAACAAAAATACGCCTCAGTGATAGTGCCGTAGTGGTAAGGAAACGACTTTTTAGGACCAGCAGTGGTTCCTTATTCGTGCAAGCCAAACATTCTTTCAGGGGCTAGATTATCTAACTCAAAAAAGGAGGTAGGAGTGAGATGGGTGAAAGCTTTAAAATCCCTTACCATGTGCTGATAATCGTAATAACCGCATTGAATAGCAATACTATACAAGTCTTTTTCTGGGTATGCATTTTTCATTTGAAAGGCTTTGTCAAACCGGGCAATTCTGGCAAACAGGGAAGCACTAACCCCCATTCGCTCCTTGAATTTTCTTTCAAATTGCCTTGAGCACAAGCAGGCTTCCTTTGCCAGCCAATCCATTGAAACCCTTTCTGGATTTTGCAGGAGTATTTTTGCGGTTGTATCAATACCATGAAACTCTTTTTTTGATCGACGGGTTAGCAGGGTTAATACAAAGGATTCGGCTAGTGAAATAATTTCAGCATATGACCCTGCATTTTTTAACTGTTCCGTTACAAATCGTATTTCTTTTGAAAAAACTGTTTCCGCATCTAAATAGGTGTCAGCCAATTCATAGGATGGAATACCGGTCAAACGATACAATACGCCAGGTTGAAAGCTTATATTTAAAAATAAAAAATCATTCCCGACATAGCGGTTAGTCACAAAAGTATGCTGGCCATTGACAACCGCAGATGGTTTTTTAGTTTTTTCATTTTCTCCGGGATATAATATGTATTCTGGTTCTCTGAGAAAAAACTCAATAGAATCTCCCGGCTTTGGAGAATATGCCTTCATTGGAATGCTTTCTTTTTCGGAGAATACAAAATGTACAATACCGAAGTTTTTAACATACTTATGCAAAGCAGGATTGGGCAAAAAACTTTTTAATAGCATATACCCCGTTTTTATTTATTGCATTGAGGTTAATTTTTTAGGAATATCAAAAATGATACAGAAAGATAAAATAATCACCCCAACAACGCCAATTCCTCCTCCAATATCCGCTCCATTTCCTCTTCACTGCGTCCCTCTACCAACCAATGTATAATTAAACGCTCCGCAACCTCCAGAGTCTCTTCGGACAGCACCATAGGAATCACCAATTCATTCAAGGGATTATCCTCGTCAATGGGAAAAGTATCCAGCCAAGCTGAAATGAAAAAATCATCAGGCTCTTCAATGGCTTCCTGGATGATGCGGACCGCACGATTGAGGGTCTTTACCTCGGCACTAAAGATGGGATTGCCGTCACGGTGTTTATCGCCATTTCGGGCGAAGACGTTGATATAGGGGGCATAGGCAAATTGGTGCTTTTCAGCTAAAGCATCAAAACGAGCCTTCCAAAGCGCCTCGGCGGCGTCGTAGCTTTCGGGGTGATCGAGGAAATCGGGGAAGAGTAGCTTTGCCATCTTTTTACGATTTGATGAGAAACAAAAATAACAACTACCCTATAGATAAAGGTAACCCCTCTTAAAACTTCAATATCGATCCTTAGGTTCCCTTTGTCTCGCGAATAAAACAACCTTTCCCAGCATTGCACCCTAATTGTTCAGCACCTTCACATCCTTGAATAGGAAAGCATTGTCACTTACTCTCAATGGTTTGCCACTAGTGGTAGTTACATTTATCAGCATAACTTCCCTGGTTTTGACCAGCGGAAATTGCTCCCGGTAAGAATCGTCGGTCTTTTCCGGATTAAAATTTGCGAAAATGGCTGGCCCTTGATAGTTCGCGGGGTGATTGGAGTCATCGATTTTGAGGTTTTCGATGCTGATGCGTTCCGGCATGTAACAGGTGTAGCCGAAATCATGTTGCCCGGAATTGGCCCCACCAATCAGACTGGCGCTGACCGGGCTGCCACTGGCAGGCACAAAAACGCAGTTGCGGATAACAAATTCCCCTTGCCAGGTACTGCCATAATCACTGCGCAGGTTGACGAGGTTGCGGCCATAAATGGTACAATTCTCCACTGTTAAAACCCCGCTGCCGATGGCATTGATGCCCATGTGTCCCAGGGTTGAGTTGCGGATGGTCGCATTGGCCACTCCCATGTGCGCGTCGAAGCGGGAAAGGGTACATTGGTCGTAAAGCAAATTTTTGCTGTAGTTGGAACCAAAAATCCCCCAGTATTTGCTGTCCTTGATGTCGTTGGTCTGGCTGCAATTCACGAAGGAGACATTGAGGGCCCGGTTGACGATAAGGTCGTAAGTGCCCATGGAGACTGGTTTTCCTGCGGCTCCGATGGTATTGTAGGTTTTGTGCCCGGTCAGGATGCAGTTTTGAACGGTTACGTAGGCGCAGTTATTGACGTTGATGAAGCCGTTGTAGGGCGCGCCGTGTTCTCCTTCGCCGGTGACGCGGTGTTCCAACCCATCCACCACCACATTGGAACGTTTGATGGTGAGGTTGCGGTGATAATAGGTATATTTAGATTCAGCCTGGTTCGCGATGGTGCTGAAACGGCCTCCGCTGATGGTTAGTTTCTTCTCGTCAATGGGAAGTGCAGTGATTTCAGTGATCTGGTCAAAATCCCAGATGATCGGCGCGGCCATGTCCACCTTGCCGTTTTTATCAACAACGAAAATATCGGTTTGGGGTGATCCATTGTTTTGGTTCAGGCCAAAGCGGATGTAGCGCCTTACATTGGAATTGCTTACGGTGATCAGACTGTTGGTAGGCAACGAAACATTGATTTTCTCCTGGTTTCGCTTGAGTGAGGTGACTCCTTCGAGTTTGGAGGCTTGCAGTCTGGAGCTGACCATAAAAACAGCGGCCTGGTGATTTTTTACTGTGGTATCGTCAATGATGAAGGCCGCTGTACCGAAATCGGTGTTCGTTTGGATAATCGTGGTGCGCTCTTTTCCGCCAATGTAGTAGGTGGCTCCCTGGTCGGCTTTCACCAAAAGGTTGTGCTGATTGGCGAATGCATGGGTTGCTGCTATGGCGTCGATGTCATCGGTTTTGCCGTCGCCTCGGGCGCCGAAGTCACTGTAGCGAACGAACCCTCTGGCCTTGAATTTAGGGACATCCTTGGTGGAAACGTTTACCTGCAATTGAGGGGTCTCACTAGGATGCACCTGGGTTTTCTTTTTGGTGTAGGTGATCACTACATTTTCAAGTGGGGCTTCGGTTTGAGCCTGGATGGCCGCATAGCTTAAAAGGAAGACCAAGAGGAGCAAGTATTTCATCATGAGTCGGTTTTAGAGAAGACGAAAGTGCCCCCCTTTACCCCACCATATCCCCGAATAAACTTTCCATCGTTTTGTCCAGATCCGTGCTGATCCCCGGGTGCGGCCGCGAGGTTTGAATGACCGCACTTCGTACCGCTGTGAGCCAGCGAAAACGTTCGGCGGCGTCGAGTTGAGCAATGGGGCTGCTGGAGTTTTTATCCCCGTTGGCAATTCTGTTGAAGGATTCCAGGTTTTTGCGCAGTTCTTCCAAGTCCGCCAAGGGGTGCAAGGCCAGGATTTGCGCTTCGCGCAGTACATAACGCATCCGGATGAGCTTTTGCCTTTTGCAAAACAAAATCACGCCCACATTCACGAACTCTTCCCGTTCCACTGCCGGCACCACCCGGACGATGGCGTATTCATACAAGTGTTTTGGCTGCATCTTGGGCTTCTTTTGTGAACTGATCGGAATGAAGGAGTCTCTGGCTCAGGAAATTGAAATAGGTGTTGCGCATTTGCTCGGGGCTGTCATCAACGGAGTCCCATTTCAGCCATTCGTCGGGTATCCAGCTTACAATTTCCTGAATTTTATCTGCGGTGATCGCCGTTCGGGCAAACTGGTTGGCGGCTTCCAGTTGGGTCGCCTGGGGCAACAAAACATGCGTTTTGATGTAGGGAAAAGCGGCGTTGGCCTTCTGCTCAAAAGTGTCCCAACTGTGGTGAAAAAAGAGGGCTGCACCGTGGTCAATCAACCACAGTTCTCGGTTCCACAGCAGCATATTGGTATTGCGGAAAGAGCGATCTACATTGGCAATCAAGGCATCCAACCAAACTACTTTGGAGGCCTGCAGCGGGTCCAACTGCGTAACCGCCGGATCGTAGGTGAAGGCGCCCGACAAAAAATGCAAACCCAGGTTCATACCCTGACTGGCTTTTAATAAATCCTGGATCTCCTCGTCGCCTTCGGTGCGGCCAAAGTCTTCATCCAGACCAGCGAACACCAATTCTGGCACCTTTAAACCCAACAAACGCGCCAGCTCGCCGCCAATCATTTCGGCAATCAAGGTTTTGACCCCCTGGCCGCTGCCTTTGAATTTTACGACGTACTTGAAGCCATCGTCGGCTTCGGCGAGGGCGGGCAGGGAGCCGCCCTCCCGCAGGGGTTGCATGTAACGGGTGACGGTAACGGTGCGGAGTGTGGTCATTTTGCGGAGTAAGGGATTGTGAGTTGGGGGTAAAAGTAAGGATTAAGTCGGGACTACTCCGCTTTATGATTACTCGTTTTTTTCTGTTTTCTATCCTTCAAAACTTTCTTCTTGAGCGCTGATTTTTTTGCTAATGCGGCCAGGTCTGAATTGGGGTCATCAAACTGTTCGCCAAGTTCTTTTTTAGTTAGGTGTTTGAGGTCTTTGTAAGTTGTGTGAATGCTTTTGGACATTTTGTTGTGGTTTAATGTTGTTAGACTTTCTGTTCATAAAGTCTATTTTCTTTTTACAATCAGGTAAATTATCGTTGTCAAGACCCAAATAATAAAACAGTCAAGGAGAAAGTTTTTGAAATTCCAACCACAGTTTGGTGAATCGGAACCGCGTAACCAAAATTGGTAATAATATCGGTATGGAAATCCCAAATTTGCAACTGGTTTTTGAGAGAGATTACCCGCCGAACTCAGCAGTGAAGTCATTACCGAAGCATAGGACACAACGCAAAAAGCGATTGCTGAATAGAAGGTGGCGGTTAGTAGTTTTCGAAACATTTGTCAGTCGAAGTTGGTACGCTTTCGTTTAGAACGCTCATTTTAGTGTCAAATAGGAATAAAGTTTTTTAGCAAAGTCAGCAAGTTTGTTGTCTGTTTCAAATTTATAGCGGTTGTCAACATACTGAATTGATACAGTATAAATGTAACCGCTTTGTGCTTTGTCAGAATAGACTACTA
>NZ_JANRKL010000191.1:0-47487 GCF_033763495.1 Haliscomenobacter sp.
CCTGAATACCATCGAATCGGATCTCTTGAATCGCCAAATGGCCGAAGCAGCCCTAACCCTGATCAAAAACCAAAACGAGGCCTTGCCCATCCGCGATTTGACCCAAAAAATTGCGGTGGTCTCCATTGACGCCAGCCAAGCAACGGCCTTCCAAAAAATGGCCAGCAACTACACCAGTGTTGACCATTTTTTGATCCCCATCAATGCGAACGATACCAGCATTTTAAACGTCCAAAAAGCAACCCAGAACCATGATGTCCTACTCATTGGGGTGCACCTGCAAAACATCCGTCCAGGAGCAAAATATGGCCTCACCGAAAGCAACCTCAAAGCTTTGAATGTTTTATGTGGGAGTGGCAAGGGCATCGTTGTACTTTTTGGCAACCCTTATACCCTGGATAAAATCCCGGCTTTGGACAACGCTAAGGCGGTGGTCATGGCTTATCAGTTCACCAATTACTTCGAAGAAGCGGCGGCACAAGCTGTGTTTGGGGCTATTCCGTTCAAGGGCAAATTGCCAGTGACGGTCAATGAAAAATTCCCCTTGGCCATGGGGATTTCCACTCAAGCCATTGGTCGGTTGTCTTACGGCATTCCGGAAATGGTCGGAATCAGCAGCAAAGAGCTGATCGGGCGGGTCGACTCGATCATCAATTTGGGGCTCCGCGAAAAAGCTTATCCCGGTGCTGTGGTCCAAATTGCCAAAGAAGGCCGGGTCATTTACCAAAAAAATTACGGCTTCCATACTTACGAAGCCGCCACCAAAGCCCGGAGTACCAGTACTCAGGACATTAGCTTTCAGGCCAACAACAAAAACGACGTAATGGACGAAAAGGTGTTGCTCAATAACAATACAGGCGCCATCCTCCCCAATGGCAAAGGGGCCAACAATGGAGCAGTACAACTCACCGACCTATACGACTTGGCCTCGGTCACCAAAATCAGTACCTCTGCGCTGGCCGTTATGGAACTGATGAGCGCGGGCAAATTTGACCTCGACAAAACCTTTGCGGATTATTACCCAGAGTTTGCCAACTCCAACAAAGCCAATCTGACCTTCCGCAATATGTTGACCCACCGGGCGGGCCTTCGTGCTTTTATTCCTTTTTGGACCTCAGATATTGATTCAGTTCAAACGGTCAAAAATAGCCAGGCTTACCGCGATAAATATGCTGCACAACTGCGCCTGAATTTTTTCCAACGCTTGTTTGGTGGAAAAAAGAAACTGGATCGCAAAATACTTAGTGCCATTCGGACGGATAAGGCCATGTGGAAAGAATGCCTCAACGCAGCTTCCAAAACTTGGAAACCTGGCCTTTATGCAGAAACAGCTTCAGAAGCATATCCAATCCAACTCACTGAGAACCTCTGGCTCCACAAGGACTACCCTCAAAGCATTTTTGAGGCCATCAAAAAATCGCCCATCAAACCCGAACAGGGCTATGTGTACAGCGATTTGCATTACATGCTTTACCCCACCATGATGGGGCGGATTGCAGGTATGGAGTGGGAAAGCTTCCTGAAACAGACCTATCACGAAATTGGCGCCAACACCCTGACTTACAATCCACTGCGTTTTTACGACAAAAGCCGCATTGCACCTACTGAGGTTGATTCCCTTTTCCGCAACACCCTCGTACATGGGCGCGTACACGATGAGGCTGCCGCTCAGTTGAATGGTGTGTCGGGCCATGCGGGTTTATTCGGCAGTGCAAATGACCTGATGAAACTGATGCAATTGTACTTGCAAAAGGGATATTATGGCGGCAAACAATTCATCAAACCAGAAGTGGTAGATTCCTGCACCCGCTACCAGTTCCCAGAGTTGGGCAACCGCCGGGGCATAGCTTTTGACAAACTGGATTTGAACCCCAGCGTCAGCAATGGGCCACGTTTGGCTTCACCAGAAAGTTATGGGCACTCGGGTTTTACAGGCCCATTTACCTGGATTGATCCGAAAACCCAAACGGTGTATGTGTTCTTGTGCAATCGGGTGTATCCAACGCGGGACAATGGGAAAGTGAGTAGTTTGAACATTCGGACGGGGATTGGGGACGCGATCTATAAGAGTATAAAATAGGGCCTCACCAAAAATAATTTCCACAATCAGCATACTATAACATTATAATTTTGGGTTCAGATAAGGGGTTGTTGTTGGGCAACAACCCCTTATCTTTTTGAATCTAAATCCTTCCTTATGCGTAGTTTTTACCTCTCTCTTTTGATTTGTCTGTTTACAAGTGTTATTCAGGGGCAAATCATCTGGTCAAAAAGTTATGAATTCCAAGGCTCTACCACCAGCAGAGCATTCATCGAAACCCGAAATGGTGATTTTTTGATCGGTGGCTATACCTTCGGCACCCAATCCAGTGGAAGTAGAAATCTGTTTATGCTGAAAATCAACGGAAGCACTGGTGATTCCTTAAAATTGGAGAGATGTCCCAGTGGACCATCTTGTAATGACCGTAGTTGGATTGAACACCTTTTTGAAAGTCCCAAAGGGGAACTTTTGAGCTTCAACGAGACGTATTATCCTCCTTGTGCCTACCTTTCCAAACACACTACGGGTATTGACATTGAGTGGGGTTTTCCGCTGTGTATCGACACCATTCATTATGTCAATGCCGTACAAACCTTCGCCGATGGGTTCGTTTTTGCAGGTCAGTTCTCGCTTAACGATTTTATTCTGCAAAAAAGAGATTACTCCGGGAAAAAAATCTGGAGTCGGCGCATCAAAGTTAGAGAAATTGGCATACAGCCACAACTGGTAGCCTTACCCGAAGGAAAGGTGGCCATTTTATACCGGGATGGATTGAATTCAGGACAAACTTATCTGGAGTGTTTTGATAAAGACGGGAAATCACTTTGGCGCAATCTTACTGGTGGCGTTTATCACCTCGCTTCAAATCCTAAAACTCCCTTCATTTATACTATTGAAGGAATTAGAAACAATTTCAACACTTTCCTTTTGAAAAAAATTTCTGCCTTGAATGGACAAACCTTGTGGGAAACCTCCAGAGAGGACCGAAATTTTTCCGCTACAGGTCTGGGTATAGATAGCAGTGGGCAGGTTTTTGTGGGTGGAAATTTGTACATCCCGGATTTTTCACCAGCCAAGGCTTTTCTCTCCTTGACTAAATTTGATGCAAATGGAAAATTCCTCTGGCGTGATTATTATGAGCAACCTGGTTTTATTGGTTTTCAAAAAATGCTGATTACCAAAAAAGAAGATCTGATTTTTTTATTGTGGGGAGAAACGCAAAACGGGTTTAAACTAGTTAAAATGAACAAAGAAGTCATCTCCACCAGTCTTGACACCCCGCTGAAAGAGTTTAACATTCAAACTTTTCCCAATCCAGTAAATGATGCATTTTTTATCCAAACTCAGGAGCTGGTTGATCGTAAACTGAGTTATCAAATCATTGCAGCTGACGGAAAAAAGATGTCCCAAGGCCAAGTAGATGATGATTTGCAAAAAGTAGGTGTCTCGAATTTCCCAAAAGGAATTTATTTTTTGATCTTTACTGATGAAAATGGGCAAAGTTCTGCCCAAAAAATCATCAAATACTAGGGTATGCAAAAGTTGGGGTTCGTTTTATTTTTGTCAGTTTTGCACATTCATTCCATATCTGGACAAGACCAATTTATTCAAGCCATTAGGAGTAGTCACCAGGGCCGTCATCAAGAACTCCTCAAAGAGTACACCCAGTTTTGTGCCCTGCCCAATACTTGGAACGACCCCGAACAACTGCGCCAAAACGCCGTCTTCATCGTGGAGATGATGAAAAAACGGGGCATCAGCAATGCCCGTACCATTGAAGCCAATGTACCTGGCGCCATCCCGGCGGTGTATGGGGAAATCCTCAGCCCTGGTGCTACCCGCACCCTGGTATTTTATGCCCATTACGACGGCCAACCTGTCAACCCGGCCAAATGGGCGGAAGGTTTGTCGCCCTTCAAACCCCAACTGGCCACTGCCGCTTTGGATAAAGGTGGAAAATTCATCGATTTGCCTACCGCCAACGGCCCACTCGACGACGATTGGCGGCTATATGGCCGGGCTACCGCCGACGATAAAGCGGGCGTTTTCACCATCCTTAATGCCTATGACGCCATTCGCCGCAGTGGGTTAAATCCTGGCATCAACCTTAAGTTCTTTTTTGAAGGCGAAGAGGAACGCGGCTCTACCAATTTGGGAGCCATTTTAGCCACCAACAAAGACTTGCTGAAAGCCGATGCCTGGATCATCGTGGATGGCCCCATGCATGCCTCAGGGCGCAAACAAATCACCTTTGGGGTACGTGGAGATGTCAACATGAATTTGACGGTTTTCGGTGCCAAACGCCCTTTGCACAGTGGCAATTATGGCAACTGGGCCCCGAATCCCGCCCTCAAACTGGTGCACCTCCTGGCTTCCATGAAAGACAACAAAGGTAAAGTGTTGATTAAAGGTTTTTACGACGATGTGGTTCCTTTGAGCAAAAGTGAACGCCAGGCCTTAGTTGCGATTCCCGATCCTGCACCCATCATGCAAAAGGAACTAGCTTTTGCGGCCTCAGAAAACCCGCAGCGCAGCTACCTGGAATCCATCACTACCCTACCCACACTGAATATCAACGGCATTGAAAGTGCCAACGTGGGCCGACTGGCCAGCAACATCATTCCAACTTTGGCAACAGTTACGCTGGACTTGAGGCTGGTAAAAGGCAATGACACCAAACGACAGGTACAAAAAGTAATTGACCACGTCAAAAAGCAGGGCTATTATGTCCTGGATCGTGAGCCAACGGAAGAGGAACGCCTGCAACACGCCAACATTGCCGTAATCCGCAACGGCGAAGGCTACAATGCTCAACGCACTTCGATGGATTTGCCCATTTCACAGGCTGTGATTAAAGCGGTGCGGGCGACAAGTGCTCAGGAAATTGTGTTGATGCCTTCGGCGGGTGGAAGTTTGCCGCTTTATTTATTCGAGGAAGTCTTGAGTGTGCCGCCGATCACGATCCCGGTGGTGAATTACGACAACAACCAGCACGGCGAGAATGAAAACTTGCGAATTGGCTGTTTGTGGGAGGGCATTGAGACAGTGGCGGCGGTGATGCTGATGAAGTGGTGATTTTGCTCCCACTAAACCTGTGAATTCTGCAACAATCCTTTGCAATTGTGTAAAACATTCCTCCCATAAATCCCCCACCTTTGTAGCATTGTGAAAACTCGTTTACAATACCGTGAACTGAGGGTTACGACAAGTTTACCAAACTTCAAATGATCAAAGGTGGCACCCCAAAAATCATCCTTTCTGAGCAGCTTGACCAATATTTTATAGGCGTTTATTCGGCCTATAAATTTGTAATTCGCTTTTTTAAAGAAGTATTTGTCCCCCCTTTCCACTTACGCGCGATCATCACCCAGTCTTACGAAATTGGGGTCAAATCACTTGCGCTCATTTCCGTTACGGGTTTCATCATCGGTATCGTTTTCACCAAACAATCGCGCCCTTCTCTGGAAGATTTTGGCGCGGCGTCCTGGTTGCCCAACTTGGTGGGCATTGCCATCATCCGGGCCTTGGGGCCTGTCCTGACAGCCCTCATTTGTGCCGGAAAAGTGGGATCGAGCATTGGGGCCGAATTGAGCTCAATGAAAGTCACCGAACAAATCGAGGCCATGGAGGTATCGGCCATTAACCCCTTTAAATACCTGGTAGTGACTCGCGTTGTTGCATCGACCATAATGGTTCCCTTGCTGGCCATGTATTGTGTTTTTATTGGGCTAATTGGCTCCTACATCAACGTGCACGCCGGAGAAACAACCAGCTTCACCACTTTTTTTAAAGATGCCTTTTCGAGCATCACGTTCATCGATTTATCCGCAGCTACCGCCAAAGCAACTGTTTATGGCTTTACGATCGGCATCATTGGATGTTACAAAGGATACAATGCCACCAAAGGAACCCACGGCGTAGGCAAAGCAGCCAATGAAGCGGTGGTATTGGCCATGTTTCTGGTCTTTTTGGAGGAGGTGATCATTGTTCAGGTATCCAACTGGCTGCGTTATTTTTAAACCATGGAAAAAACCAACTATAAAGCGGACAAAAACCAAGGAGAACCAGTGATCTCCATCCAGGGGCTCCACAAATCATTTGGTCAACTGGAGGTTTTAAAAGGCATTGATTTGACCCTGAACAAAGGTGAAAATGTGGCCGTGCTTGGCAAATCTGGCTCCGGGAAGTCGGTGCTGATCAAAATTATTGTGGGCTTGCTGAAGCCAGATAGCGGCAGCTTGAAGGTGCTGGAAAAAGAAGTTGAAGCATTGGAAGGAAAAGAGCTGGATGAACTGCGCTTGCGCATCGGCTTTTCTTTTCAAGGCAGTGCGCTCTACGACAGCATGAGTGTATTCCAAAATTTGGCCTTTCCCCTGACCATGAATGTGAAACATCTCCCCAAAAAGGAGGTAGCCGATGCAGTGGAAGAAGCCCTTGAGGCGGTGGGGCTGAAAGACAAAGCGGAGCATATGCCCGCTGAATTGTCCGGGGGACAACGGAAAAGGGTCGGTATCGCCCGGGCCTTAATTTTGAAACCGGAAATCATGTTGTACGATGAACCCACGGCTGGCCTGGACCCCATTACCTCCGCCGAAATCAATGAATTGATCAACGAAGTGCAGGAAAAATACAATACTAGCTCCATCATCATTACTCACGACCTCACTTGTGCCAAAAACACCTGCAATCGCATCGTTATGCTGGTTGAAGGAAAGTTTTTACCAAGTGGGAAATTTGAAGAAATTTTTAAATCCGACAACCAACAGGTAAAAGATTTTTTCAGTTACAATTTCATCCAATAGACCATGCAAGATCCACAAAATAAACACGCAGTAATGGTGGGAGTCTTTGTTTTAGCAGGGCTTTTGCTACTTGTCGTCGCGATCTTTATGGTCGGCGACATCAACGATACCTTTAAACGAAAAATAGAACTTGTCACCCTTTTTGACGATGTAAATGGCTTGGAGGAAGGCAACAACATCTGGTTTTCCGGGGTAAAAATCGGGACCGTCAGTAGCCTGGCTTTTTATGGAAAATCCCAGGTAGCCGTGGGCATTAAAATCGACACGAAACATCGGCAATACATTAAAAAAGATTCCAAAATCAGAATCAGTGCTGATGGGCTAATTGGCAATAAAATATTGGTGATTTTTGGAGGCCACACCCGCGCGGGAGCAGTAGAGGAAGGCGACACCTTATTGGTTGAAAAAACTTTTTCTTCGGAGGAGATTCTCAACATGTTTCAGGAAAACAATAAAAATGTGTTGGCCATCACCTCTGATTTTAAAAACATCAGCAAAAAAATTGCGGCAGGTGAAGGCACGATTGGAAAATTGTTGGCAGAAAACACCTTGTACGATCAACTCAACTCCACCACAGCTTCCCTACAAAACACTTCAGTGAGGGCTGAAGTATTGGTCAATTCACTGGTGGATTTTAGTTCAGGCCTCAACAAAAAAGGTACTCTTGCTTCAGAATTGACCACGGATACAACGGTGTTCAAATCGGTGAAAGCCTCGGTTGTTCAACTTAAACAAGCTACCGAAAATGCCGCAGCCATGGTGGCTAACCTCAAAGCTGTGAGTGCCAATCCCAATACGCCCATGGGAGTTTTGATCCAAAATGAGCAATCGGGCACCCAAATGAAAGGCATCATCAAGAACATGGAAGGCAGTTCTCAAAAACTAGAAGAAAGTATGGAAGCCTTGCAGCACAATTTTTTGCTGCGCGGCTTTTTTAAAAAGAAGGCTAAAAAAGCGAAGCAGGACTCATTGATGTTGAAATAAATTAGTGCAGCTTCACACCGCCAAATACTCCAATTCCGGCAACCAGTGCCGCACATACTCCCCATTCGGGTCATACCGTTTGGCCTGCGTTTCGGTATTAAAATAGCGGTCTTCCCGCGGATCAGAGCCAACACCAGCCACATAATTCCAGTTGCCCCAATTGCTGCACACATCGTAATCGATCAGTATGGATTCGAAATATTCCGCGCCCATTTGCCAGTTTACCCCTAAGTCTTTGACCAGGTAGCTGGCTACGTTTTGGCGGCCACGGTTGGACATGAAGCCGGTGTGTTTGAGCTCCAGCATATTCGCATCAACAAAGGGGATGCCCGTTTTCCCGTCGATCCAGGTTTGTAAAGCATCAAAGTCATTTTTCCATTTGGGATCGGCGACTCCGCGGGTTCCGCCAAGTTGGAAAATTTTACTGCCGTGTTTTTTACCCATGAAGCGGAAAAAATCCCGCCACAACAATTCAAAGAACAACCAATAAGTCGATTCATTGGCCCCCCGATCCGCTTCGTAACGTTTCAGCTCGTGGTAAATCATCTTGGGAGAAAGGCAGCCTTGAGCCAGCCAGGGGCTGAACTTGGAAGAATAATCCCCGCCCAACAGTCCATTGCGGGTTTCTTTGTAATCCTTGATCAGGTTGCTTTCCCAGAGGTAGTAGTTCAATCGTTTTAAACCCTCGGTTTCACCTCCTTTGAAGGATAAAACTGCGCGGGAATCCAGTTCAAACTCCTCATGTCCAAAATCGGCCAGGCTGGGGATTTCTCCAGCCGCCACCTCCACAGTCCAGGGGCTGAAGGTTTTGTCCGGCCGGATCAAAGGTTCCCGTACGGGTACAATGCGTTCAACTTCTTTGCGGAATTGGGTAAACACATCGGGTGTATGTTGCACTGGGAAGGGCAAATCTGCCGTGTAATACAACATTTTGCCTCGGTTGTAGCGCATCTCCTGGCCAACGCTCCATAGTTTTTGCTCCAGGGTATCTTGTACCTTTAGTTCTTCTGCGGTGCGTTCCCGATTGCAGAAGACCCAACTTGTTTTGCATTCTTTGGCTAATTCAAAAAGCACCTCCTCGGGTTTGCCCACTCGTACGATCAGTTCACAATTGAGTCGGCGTAGAGATTGGCGCAAATCCGCCACACTCTCCAGGATAAACTTGGTACGGTATTTATCCGTTTTGGGAAAGCCAAAATTGGTTTGACCTTTAAAAACCCGTTCGTCAAAAACGAATACGGGAATCACTTCATACACATTGCGGAGTGCATCCTGGAGTGCTTCGTTGTCGTGCAAGCGCAAATCCTGCCGAAACCACACAATGGCTCTTCTTCTCATGGTCAATCATCCTTTTTGTACTGGTGTTGGGCTCGACAAACATAACAAAAGCGTTTGGGGCTGGTTTAGGAATGCAAAGGAATTTTTTTTAAAATCAATTTCAGTGACGACCTTTGTACAATTGCGCACAATTGATGAACCATGTTAAAAGCATTTCAGGACTATTTTTCACAGCTACTCCAGGACAACCCCGCCAATTACCGTTTTTTGCTCGCTATAAGTGGTGGGAAGGACTCCATTGTTTTGGGTGATTTGTTTTACTGTGCGGGTATTCCCTTTGGCATCGCCCACATGAATTTTCAATTGCGTGGGGAAGCATCCGATGGGGATGAACGATTTGTCCAAGCTTTTGCCAAACGCTGTGAAGTCCCCTGCTTTACTACTGCGGTGGACACCAAAAATTACGCAACTGAGCACCAATTGTCTACCCAAATGGCCGCCCGCAAAATGCGTTACAAATGGTTGGAAAAAATCCGCCAAGAGGGCGGCTTCGATTACATCGTTACGGCCCACCACCTCAACGATTCCGTGGAAACCATCCTCTACAACTTCACTAAAGGTAGTGGCATCAAAGGAATGTTGGGGATTCCTGCAGTGAATGGGCGGGTGATCCGGCCTTTATCTTTTGCCACCCGCCAGGAAATCGATGCCTATTATAACCAGGAGGAATTGGTTCACCGCGAGGATGCCAGCAATGCAGAATCAGGGTATGCCCGCAACTGGATTCGGCATGAAGTGGTCCCCAAACTCCAGAAACTGAACCCTTCATTTGAACAAACCGTGAGCAGAAACCTGGTGTATTGGCAACAAATCAATGCCTGGTTTGAACAGGAAGCCCAACAACTCAAGGCACAAATCTGGCGAACTGAGCCCCTCCGCCATACCCTCCAGCTCAGCTCCATTCAAAACCATCCGGCATTATTGACTTTGTTGTTTCATTGGCTACAGGGATTTGGTTTTGTGGCGGAACAAATCAGCGGTATCCATGCAGCAGTTTTGGAGCAAAAGCAAGGCAAATTGTTTCTGAGCAAAAGTCATAAAGCGCTCATCCATCAGGGCAAGTTGATCATTGAGGTACAAAACACCCCTCCAAGCCTCCCACAATTGTGGCCAAGGGGTGAATCCAGCCTGTCGTTGTACGGACAAAAAATAACATTTTCCACATATACAAAAGGCCCAATATCAATCCCTAATCAAGCTGACATTGCCTGGGTAGACGCTACCGAGTTGAGCTTCCCGCTGGAGCTGCGGCACTGGCGTGCAGGTGATGTATTTTACCCCCTCGGAATGGCCGGAAAACCTAAGAAAATTCAGGATTATTTCACCGATGAAAAGATCGACCGTTTTGCTAAAGACCGCATTTGGTTGTTGGTAAATGGCGATGGGAGAATCATTTGGGTACTCGGTTTTCGGGTGGATGAGCGCTTCAAAATTCGGGAGGACAGTACCCATTTTGCGGAGTTTCAACTTATACCCCAGCTTGATTTATCCAAAGAATAAACTAATTTTGGGAAAGAAAAAATCAACCCACCGATTATGAGACAGATCATCTATTCACTCATTTTTTTGGCGAGTGCCACTATCGTAAACAGTCAGACGACCAATATCACTGTGCCCAAAACCCAAAAAGGAGTAGTGACCAAACTCGCGGCCACCTGGTGCCCGTTTTGCGGAAGTTTGGCCTGGGATACTTATAAAACCATGGTTTCTGACCTTAGCTCAAAGTCTTT
Organism: Haliscomenobacter sp.; assembly: GCF_033763495.1. Taxonomy (GTDB): domain Bacteria; phylum Bacteroidota; class Bacteroidia; order Chitinophagales; family Saprospiraceae; genus Haliscomenobacter. Next base: position 10,896 of record NZ_JANRKL010000191.1, read on the forward strand.
GGTCATGGTAGCGCATCGCAGTTCCAGCAGTCGCTTGTATAGCGCAACCGCCGAGAAGGTGTTGAATGCCTACGAACCTGTTTTTTATCAACCTTATTTCTTTTTCAATACCAAACTGATTGGGGAAGGAGACGGCACAACCGGAGCTGACATGCAAAAAGCCGTGGATAATTTTGCAGCGGCTACTCCAGTTGCCCAAACGGGTTTGTCGGTCAAATTCAACCCGACTACCCGTGATTTGGAAGTGACTGCAAAAACGGAGTTTTTTAAAACAGCTAGTGGTACTTATTCCACTGGAATTTATTTAATCGAAAAATCGGTCATCGAACAGCAGTCTAATCGGGGTTCCATGGCAGATCACCTCAACGTACTGCGCACCCATTTTGGCAGCAGTGAATTTGGTTTTGAAATCGGTTCTGGCACCATGATGAACGGATTCTTTAAAACGATTTCGACCAAAACCACCCTTTCGAGCAAAATCAATCCTGCCAATATCATCATAGCCAGCATCCTATGGCAAAAAACGGGCGAGAACACTTACAGCATGGTTAATGCCAACTGGACTGATCAGGTGAGCAGCGTGACAACAAGTGTAAAAGAAAATCAAGCCTTAAAGGCTGCCTATACCATTTACCCCAATATCGTTCAGGAAAAAGCCAATCTGGAGTTCAACCTACCTAAAGCGGGCAAAAACGTATTGGTTCAGGCCTATGACGTCAAGGGCCAGGTGGTCGCCACCATTTTCAGTGGCAGTTTGCCAGCTGGTAAGCACCAGTTTCAATTGAATCGCCAGCAAGTGAGCAGCAAAGGGCTTTATTTTGTACGTTTGCAAGTGGATGGACAGTTTGCAACGCGGCAAGCGGTGGTGCAATAATTTCGCTCTCACTGCCTTTTGTTGCACAAGCGACTTAATAGCACAAAGGACACCAAGGAGGGCACAAAGAACACAAAGATTCGTCAACGTCTAACTTTGTGTTCTTTGTGCCCTCCTTGGTGTCCTTTGTGCTAAAAAATGTCGCTCTGAAAAACGTCCATCTCCTAAATATTCTTTTGTGTTAAAAGACACTGTGATGGATTTTCTGACCTACGCTGACACCCTCCAAATCAAACTCCAGGATCAAAAGCGCTACATTTTTGACCCCATCCGTAAAAAGTGGCTGGTGCTTCAGCCCGAAGAATTTGTCCGCCAACTCATCATTCAATACCTCCTCCAAAATAAAGGTTACAACCGCAACCGCATCGCCATCGAAAGGGGCATCAAAGTCAATGGCCTGGCTAAACGTTGTGATATCCTCGTGTTCGATCAGGACATGCAGCCCTTCTTGCTCATCGAATGCAAAGCCCCCGAAATCCAGCTCGACGCCAATGTTTTTCACCAAATTGCTGTGTACAACATGCAGTTGCGGGTCCCTTACCTGATGATGAGCAATGGGGGAGCAAGTTACATTTGCAAAATTGATGTCGAAAATCAAGAATATACCCTCCTCCAGGACTTGCCATAAAGCTTCCGGCAACATACCTTTGCTGGGTCCTATGCATTGAAAAGTTGAGGAGTTAAAAAGTTGAAGAGTTTAGGCTTCCGCAGCGACTTAGACAACAACACCACTCTTTAACTTTTCAACTTTTCAACTTTTACCTGTAGCCTAACCAAAAATGACCAAAAAAACCATCCTGATTACCGGGGCCGGAGGGCAGATCGGCTCGGTACTGACCAAAACACTGCGCGATGCTTATGGCGCCAATGCGGTAATTGCTACTGATATTCGCAATACCCAATTGGGCGAAGGGCCTTTTGAATTATTAGATGCCCTTAACGCCAATCGTTTAAACGAATTGCTAAAACGGTATCACGTTAAGGAAATTTATCACCTGGCCGCCATCCTTTCTGCCCGCGGGGAGCAAAATCCCAAAATCGCCTGGGACATCAACATGGACAGTCTTTTCAACGTGCTGGATGCAGCCAGGGAACACAACATCAAGGTATTTTTCCCAAGTTCCATCGCTGCATTTGGCCCAAATACACCCAAGGTAAATACACCTCAGGATACCATTACCCAACCAACAACTGTGTATGGCATTAGCAAAGCTGCAGGAGAGAACTGGTGCAAATATTATTTCCTGAAATACGGCTTGGATGTTCGTTCAGTGCGTTTTCCTGGCATCATCGGCTACCAATCACTGCCCGGTGGCGGTACCACCGATTATGCAGTTGACATTTATCACAAAGCCATTCAGGGGGAAGAATTCACCTGTTTTTTAAAGGAAGATACCCGCCTTCCGATGTTATACATGGACGATGCCATCCAAGGCGTATTGCAATTGATGGATGCTCCCAAAGACAAACTCAGCGTGCATACCAGTTACAATCTGGCAGGAGTATCATTTACCCCAGCCGAGATTTACGCAGAAATCCAAAAACACTTGCCTGATTTTAAAATCAACTATGCCCCTGATTTCCGTCAGGCCATCGCCGAATCCTGGCCACAAAGCATCGACGATCAGCGCGCACGCCAAGATTGGAACTGGCAACCTCAATTCGATTTGGCTCGCATGACTGCGGATATGTTGAGCCATTTGCAAGAACAATATTTGGTGGGGGTTGAGAAGGTTTAGGAAGGTTGAGAAGGTTTAGGCTACCGCAGCAATTTTGACAATGCCTTTGTCTAAGTCTCTGCGGTAGCCTAAACCTTCTCAACCTTTCTCAACCTTCTCAACCTCCTCAACTCCTCAACCATTCATACATGTACACTGCTCAAACCAGCCTTGAACAAGAACTACAGGACCTGCGCGACGCGGGCCTTTACAAAGCCGAGCGCATCATCACCAGCCCCCAGGGAGCTGAAATCGCCCTGAATTCGGGCAAAGAAGTGCTCAACTTTTGTGCCAACAACTACCTCGGTTTATCAGCCCACCCTGAAGTGATCAAGGCTGCCAAGGAGGCCATTGATACCCATGGCTTTGGCATGTCTTCGGTGCGTTTCATTTGTGGAACCCAGGATATCCACAAGGAATTGGAACAAAAAATCGCCGAGTTTTTAGGCATGGAAGACAGTATCCTTTACGCAGCTGCCTTCGACGCCAATGGTGGTTTGTTTGAACCCCTGCTCGGTGCTGAAGACGCCATCATTTCCGACGAGCTCAACCATGCCTCCATCATCGACGGCATCCGGCTCTGCAAGGCCGAACGGCACCGTTACCGCCACAACGACATGAACGACCTGGAGGACAAACTCCAAAAAAGTGCAGGTGCCCGCCGCATCCTGATTTCCACCGATGGTTGTTTTTCGATGGATGGCACAATTGGGCAATTGGATAAAATCTGCGACCTGGCTGAACAATACAACGCTATGGTCATGATCGACGAATGCCATGCCACCGGCTTTTTGGGCAAAACCGGCCGCGGCACCCACGAATACCGCAACGTAATGGGGCGGGTGGACATCATCACGGGCACCCTTGGCAAGGCTTTAGGTGGTGCATCAGGTGGCTTTACCGCTGCGCGTAAAGAAATTGTCGAGTTGCTGCGCCAACGTTCACGGCCATATTTGTTTTCCAATACGCTGGCGCCTTCTATTGCCGGAGCGTCGATCAAAGTGCTCGATTTGTTGAGTTCCTCCACCGCCCTGCGCGACAAACTGGAGGCCAACACCAAATATTTCCGCACTGCCATGACTGCTGCTGGTTTTGACATCCTTCCCGGTGAGCACCCCATCGTGCCGATCATGCTGTACGACGCCAAACTGGCTCAGCAATTTGCCGCCCGGCTCCTGGAAGAGGGCATTTATGTAATCGGCTTCTTTTATCCGGTGGTGCCACACGGCAAGGCGCGGATTCGGGTGCAGTTGTCAGCTGCACATGAGTTGGAGCATTTGGAAAAGGCTGTGGCTGCGTTTACAAGTGTGGGTGGAGAATTGGGCGTTTTGAAATAAAAAATTGATTTCAAATTCCACTCAACCATATTTATAGTCGAGCCAATTAATCAAAAGGGCAAAAGGGAAGAGCAGGATTTAAAAGGCTTGTATTTCCTTTTGTCCTTTTCTTTTATCCCAAAGATGTGCTTAGAAATGTGCCGAATGTATACTTAAGATGAGTTCTACAGAGTTTTAAATCGAAGAAAGCAGCCACATGTTGTTTTAGAAAATAAGTATTGATCACACTATATTATAGTCTTATGATTTTTGTGAAAGAGCTCAAAAGCGAGCAAATGATTGACAATTATTTACGCCCTCAATTAATTGACTCAAAGTTTATTCTCATCCTTTTTCTTCTTTGGTTTTTCAGTTGTGCACACAGTACAAGCAGCAACAATATTTCAGAAAACAAGCTTAACACAGTCGATGCCACAGCCTACCCCATGCTAAAAGATTCCTTGAAAATTGGGGAGGAGAATTATTACGTCTGCCAGGACGACCCGATGAAGATTATTGAACACAAACTCAAGAGAAGCTGGGTATTACAGCGACAAATGGGATTTTATTGAAGCCTATTGGAACAATAATCACCAACAATTCGAATGATTTGCTTGCTCAGTGTTCCAAAAACCACTCCACCATTTCCCGCCATTCCTGCTCCAAGCCATACGAGGGCCGCTTCCGCCCAGCCCGATTGTACCAATAATCGGCATTCCAGATGTCCCCTTCCTTGCGGTGCAAATAGGCATGGACCCAGGAACCTTCTTTGGAATGCACATCCTGGGCGATATTGTGCGAAGCATCCCAATCGCCGCGGCCTTCGTGCCAGAGAGCCAGGAGCAATGGATTGGAAAAATCAGGCGGAGTAAGTTGCTGAAACGATTCTTGAAAAGTACTAAAATCCATTTTCGTTTTATGTTTGCAATAGCCTAAAAACTGAAAATCCAAATACTTCCTCCAATTCTTTCGAAGCCAAGAGCGGAATAAGGAGATTGGGCACGAAATATTAATTAAAAATAAGCCTTTTACCTAAAAATCTCATTCACACTGATCACAAAGCCCGGAATCACTGGCTCAGCTGAACACAAATCCTCGCCAGTACATACCATCATTTGTTTCCCCCGGTACACGTGTACCTCGTTGCGGGTAGGAAAAACGTGCCAAACCACCTCAACTTCTGCTTTTCGGTAATTCTCCATTTTTTCAGCCACTCGCTCCAACTGGTCATTTTTGGAAATTACTTCAATGACAAAATCGGGGTGGATGTCTGCATTATACCGAGCCGCATCAATTTGTTCATCTGTAAAATAGGCAATATCAGGATGGCGGTGGTTTCCCGCAAAAAACACATCTCCTTCGGCAATCAACTCTCCGTTAACACTTGGATTAATGGCTTTCAAGCGATAGAGAAATTGGGTCAAATTACGTGAAATAAATAATTGAGTTCTATCCATTGAGCGCTCCGTTTTTTCTACTTGGCCATTGACCCATTCATACTTATAATTGTCCTCACGAGCGAGGTATTCATTCTGGAATGTTTCCCAGGATATTTTTTCGGGCAAAACCTGTTCTTGAGTAGCGCTCCTGGTAGTCATGGTTATTGATTTGGTTTTTACAAAAATACAGCAAACATTTGACAAAGACAATCCTCCCCTTTTTTGCCAATCCAAAAAATCCTTTTAGTTTTGAAACTCACCTCTATCCTAACCATTTTAGTATGAAAAAACTGTTGTGGGTGATTTTTGGCCTGGTCCTTTCCAATAGCCTACAGGCTCAAAATCCAAATGCTTACTCCAATCCTTACGAAGCCAAATACTTCGAAAAATTCAAATGGCGCAACATTGGCCCCCTGCGTGGTGGCCGCTCTCTGGGTTGTGCCGGAAGTCCTGGTCGACCCAATGAGTACTACTTCGGTGCTACCGGCGGTGGATTATGGAAAACCACCGATGGCGGTCAGGAATGGCTTCCCGTTACCGATGGAAAAATCTCCTGCTCTTCAATCGGGGCGGTGGCCGTGGCCGAAACCAATCCCGATGTAGTGTACATTGGTGGTGGTGAAACCCAGTTGCGCGGAAGCATCACCCAAGGCGATGGGGTTTACAAATCCAGCGATGGAGGCAAAAACTGGCGGCACCTCGGTCTGAAAGAAACCCAGGCCATTTCCCGCATTAGAGTACACCCTACCAACCCTGACATCGTATACGTGGGCGCACTGGGGCATCCTTATGGCGACAATGAAGAACGGGGCCTGTTCCGCTCCATGGACGGTGGCAACACCTGGAAAAAGATCCTCTACGTTAGTCCTAAAGCTGGGGTAGCAGATCTGATCATCGACCGCAAAAACCCTAAAATCATCTACGCCACAACCTGGCAGGTATACCGCAAAACCTGGAAAATGTGGGGCGGTGGGCCCGACTGCAAACTCTGGAAGTCGGTCGACGGTGGCGATACCTGGATCGATCTGAGCCGCAACCCGGGTATGCCCACGGGCACTTTGGGTAAAATTGGCATCACGGTTTCTCCCGTAGACAACAACCGCCTTTGGGCCATTGTGGAAGCCAATGATGGAGGGGTTTACCGTTCGGACGATGCCGGCTGGTCCTGGAAAAAGGTCAACGATGAGCGTAAACTGCGTCAACGCGCCTTTTATTACTCCCGCATCTATGCCGATCCATTTGACAAAGATGGGGTTTATTGCCTCAATGTAGATTTTTACAAATCCACCGATGGTGGGGTCAAATTTGACAAAGAAATCAGTACCCAGCACGGAGATCACCACGACCTATGGATCGATCCCAACAACCCCCAACGGATGATCCTTTCCGACGATGGAGGAGCTGTGGTTTCGGTCAATGGCGGCGAGAGTTGGACGGAACAGGACTACTGCACCACCCAGTTTTACCACGTTACTACTACCAACGATGTGCCTTACCATGTAGCGGGTGCCCAACAAGACAACAGTACTTTGGCCATGCCCAGTGACGGCTGGGACTTCATGCAGGCTGGCGGCCCCAATCACGGATGGTATTATGCGGTAGGTGGCGGCGAAAGTGGTTACATTGCGCCACACCCTACCAACAAAGACTTGTTCTATGCTGGCAGCCAAGGGGCGCTGCTCACCCGCTACGACCGCAGTAATGGTCAAATCCGGGATATTCAAGTGTATCCTCTGTTTTTCTCTGGCGAACCTGCCAGTGCGCTGCCCGAACGTTGGCAATGGACTTATCCGATCGTTTTTTCACCCAAAGACCCCAACGTACTCTACACCTGCTCTCAGCACGTATGGCGCACCAAAGACGACGGGCAAAGTTGGGAAAAAATCAGCCCAGACCTGACCTATGCCGACCCCGAAACCCTCGGGCCTACGGGTGGTGAAATCACCAAAGACATGAATGGGCCGGAAATATATGCAACTGTTTTTGCCCTGGCCCCTTCCAACCACGACATCAACACCATTTGGGCGGGTTCGGATGATGGCAAAATCCATATCACCCGCGATGGTGGCAAATCCTGGCAGGATATTACGCCTAAAGATTTGCCCAAAAACTCCGTAGTAGGCATCATTGACGAATCCAAACACCAACCAGGTACCGCATACGTGGCCGCCTTCCGCTATCAGGTGGACGACCGCCAACCTTACGTGTTCCGCACCCGTGATTTTGGCAAAACCTGGACCAAAATCGTCACCGGTATCGCCGATGGCCATTTTTCCCGGGCAGTACGAGAAGACCATGTGCGACCAGGGTTGCTGTTTTTGGGCACCGAGCACGGAGTATATGTGTCTTTCGATGCTGGCGACCACTGGCAGCCTTTACAATTGAACTTGCCCGATACCCCCATCCGCGATTTGGTAATCAAGGACAATGATGTGGTATTGGGTACACACGGACGCGGATTTTGGATTCTGGACGACATCCATCCTTTCCGCCAGCTCACCCCGGAAAACCGGAAACAGGCAGCCATTTTGTTCAAACCTGCCGACGCCATTCGGGGCATAACTACCGCAGTGTTCCAGTATTATTTGCAGGAAAAAGTGGACTCTGTGAAAATTGAAGTCCTGGATGCTCAAGGAAAACTGATTCAGGCATTCAAAGGTGATAATGCACCCGCACAACGTGGATCGGGTGGTCCGGGCGCTGGTCCCAAGCCTGGTGCAGAAGCCGGACTCAACACCTTCTCCTGGAACCTGCGTTACCCTGGGGCTACGGTATTCGATGGCATGATCATGTGGGGTGCCCGTCCTCAAAATGGACCTAAGGCCCCCTTGGGCCAGTACCAGGTCAAATTTACAGCTGGTGCTTATTCCCAAACCTACCCTTTCCAAATTTTGATGAACCCCAACCTGAAAGGCATCACGGCTGCCGATTTGCAGGAACAATTTGAGGTAGCCATGAAAATTCGGGAAAAGGAAAGTGCAAACAACGAAGCAGTGATTCGAATCCGCAATCTGCGCAAACAAATGGAAGCGCGGATGAAGGAAACCACCGATGCCAGCTTCACAACCGCCGCCAAGGACTTGAATGCCAAACTCACCGTCATTGAAGAGGATTTGTACCAAACCAAAAACCAGAGTGGGCAGGATCCTTTGAACTTCCCGATCAAGTTGGGCAACCGGATTTCCGCTGTTCGCCGCAGTCTTGAATCTGGCGATGCCAAACCAACAGCGGGTGTACACAAGGTTTTTGCAGAGTTGAGCAAAGAGTTGGACGGCCATTTGAGCAAGCTGGAAACTACCATTTCGGGAGCGCTGCCGGGCTTGAACAAGCAATTGACTGCTTTGCAATTGAAGGAGATCAAGGATAAAGTTGAAAAGTAAACCCTTTTTAAACATGAGTCATCCCGAAGTTTAGCTTTAGAAGGCAATTAGAATCACGGAGTGATTCAATCTTGCATAGCCGCGGTTGGCTTTTCAAAAATTTGGGATGACTCATGTTTAATTTTCTTCCTTCAAAAAATAAACTAGTTTTGGACTCATCATTTGTCAAAGCTTCATCTATCCATCCTTCACAAAACTTGTTCAATGGAAGTTTCTACCGCTCCGAAACGGGTCATCCTCCACGAAGATTGGGCCTCTGTCGCCATCGGATTTACCATTATTGCACTGTCCGTTGGCTTGTTTGTACTACCTGCTCCGGAATATGGCTGGAAAACCGGAGCTGAGCTGTTCAGTGGGGTGTTTTCTTTGTCCAATCTGGGTAAAATTGCTGCGCAATTTTTGTTTGTCTACGTTGGAGGAACACTGGGCGTGCTGCTTACCGGAGGAAAATTGACTGGTTTTTTGAAGGGCTTCCCCCTGTTGTTTTTGCTCACCTTGATTGCACAAATCATTACCGGGAATGGCTTTGTTAAATCCCTCAACCTGGAGGCGGTGATTTTCAGTTTGTTACTGGGTTTGGTCATTCGGCAGTTGTTTAATATACCAGCCTGGTTCAGTGCTGCTTTAACCACGGAGTTGTTTGTCAAAATTGGTCTGGTGCTGCTGGGCTGTAGCGTCATTTTTGGCGATATTGTTAAAAATGGCACCCTAGGTTTGGTGCAATCTCTGGTAGTGGTATTTAGCGTCTGGTATTTTTCTTATTGGTTGTGCCGCCGTTGGAAAATTGACGAAGAAATGGCCTTTATGTTGTCCAGTGCGGTGTCCATCTGCGGGGTATCGGCCGCTATTGCGACTGCAGGTGCCATCAATGGCGATAGCAAAAAATTGTCCTTTGTAGTGTCTTTGGTATTGATCGTAGCCATCCCGATGATGATTTTTATGCCCATTTTGGCCAATTACATGCAATTGTCGCAAGAGATTACCGGGGCCTGGTTGGGTGGTACCATAGATACCTCAGGGGCCGTTGTCGCATCGGGCTCCATGGTAGGTGAAAAAGCGCTGGAAGTGAGTACCATTGTGAAGTTCTCACAAAACGTATTGCTGGGTATTGCCGCCTTTTTTATTAGCTTGTATTGGACTTTGACGGGAAAACAAGCGGAAGGAATGCCGGTAGAGAAACCTACGGTAAGAGTGATTTGGGATCGTTTCCCCAAGTTTGTTTTGGGCTTTCTGGTAGCTTCTCTAATCTTTTCTTTTTTGCTGGAGCCTGATACCGTCAAAGAGGTGAAAGGCCATTTGAAGAATATTCAAACTTTGTGGTTTGGACTGGCTTTCACGAGTATTGGTTTGGAAACGAAGTTTTCTGATTTGTTTAAGGATGGATTCAGGAAGCCATTTTGGGCTTTTTTGATCGCTCAGTTTTTCAACATCATCGTTACTTTGATTTTGGCTTACCTCCTGTTTCGCTAAAATGTAAAACTCGATTTGCATTTTACAAAATTACGCCTTAAATTTGGTTGCATACGCAACCATTTATGACGCCCAACCCAAACAGTCTTTCCGAAAACCCCTTGTATCTCGCTGGTGAACTGACCCACCGCTTCCACAAGCGGCTTACCCATGCTTTTCGTACGGCCAAATTAGGTGTTACTGTCGAACAATTTAGTGTGCTCGCCTTACTCTATTACCAGGACGGCTTGACCCAACAGGAAATTGCCGAAGCACTGGGGCGTGACAAGGCTACCATCACCCGCATTTTGCACATCATGGAAAGAGAATTGCTGCTGGAACGAGCGGATGACGCCCTGGATAAACGCAGCAAAAGAGTAGCTCTCACTGCCTTGGGCAAACAAAAACAAGAACAAATGGTCCAAATTTCAGGTGCATTGTACTTCGAAATTTTGGCGGGCCTATCCGTGGAACAGGTGCAGGTCGCTTGTGGTACTTTGTCCCAAATGCTCAAACAGGTTTAAAAAAATTTACCCTAACAGTTGCATATGCAACTAAATAATTTCACGCATGAAAACACTAGTATCAAGTATAGGGCTCTGGTTGCTGATGTGCATTGGCACTATGCTGTGCTGGATTTTGGGCTTCGGCCTGAGTCAGGCCCTATTTAAAGTTTCGCTTCCTGAAACCGAGGAAGATTCAAGAAAAACCCTAATTCTTTTATTCCTGATGATCGCACTTGAAATTGGGGTATTGCTCTGGGTGCATCGCCGATTGGACGGCAATAGGTTTCAGCGTTTTTTAACAATTTTCAGTTTTTTGTTTGGCATCCAATTTGTGATGAGTCAAATTGAAGCCTGGGCTTTTCAGTCGGCAGTGGGGATGAGCTCAAAAGAGATGTTACAAACAGTGGTGGGTGGTTTTTTGTTTGCCCTGCTGGTTTCAGGCCAGTTGGTCTTTACGCAAAAGCATAAAAATCAAGCGACTACAGGTGGATCGCTGATCCAGCTGACCATAGGAAAAGTGCTGCTTTTGGTTGTAGTCGTTTATCCCCTCCTCTATTGGCTGGCTGGTTATTTTATTGCCTGGCAGTTCCAGGCTATCCGCCAATATTATACTGGTGATGCCAACAATGAGGGAATGGTAGCTGGATTTTTGGGCTTTTTTATGGATGGATTGTACTTTTTGCAAGTAGGGAGGGCCTTTTTGTGGTTTCTCCTGGCTTGGCCGTTTTTATTCTATTTTAGAGGGAGCCGGTTACAAGGTGCTTTTCTATTGGGAGCTCTGTTCAGTGTTTTGCATTGCGCGCAATTGTTGCTGCCCAATCCTTATATGCCAGCGGAGATTCGTTATCCACATTTCTTGGAAACTGCCAGCTCTACCTTTATTTGGGGATTTGTGGTGGCTTGGGTGCTTTTGGGGAAACCTAAGACAATGGCACTATGAGGTTAATTGGGGCAAAAGCGGCACTTTTTTATCACAAATGGGAAAAAAAAAGGCACAAAGAACACAAAGAAAAGCGTTGTCAACGTCTAACTTTGTGTCCTTTGTGCCCTCTTTTTTTCCTCTGTGGCAATAAAAAGCTACTTAGGGAAAATTGTGTTCCGCTTACGCCGAAAACGACGTCCCGCAGCCACAAGTTTCCTTGGCATTTGGATTATTGAAGGCAAATCCCCGGTTTTGCAAACCTTCTTGCCAATCTATTTCCATACCCAGCAAATAAATGGCATGGCTTTTTTGCATCAATACGGTGATGCCTTCGATCTCGTAAGTGGAATCGTTGTCTTTGGACTCGTCGAAGCCCAACATATAGGAAAAACCCGAGCATCCACCACCTTTCACGCCTACGCGCAGGCCGTAATGATCAGGAATATTTTGTTCCGCTTTGATGCGTTGTAGTTGTTTAACGGCGCCAGCGGTCAGGGAAATCGGTTTTGCTTCAGTCAAAACTTCGCTCATGCTGTAGTTATTTAGATTGAATCTACGTGCAAAGATACAATTTTTGAAACACCAGCAGCCCTTTTTTGGTTGCAGACACAAGAAAAATTTCAGTAAAATCGTTTGAAGCCGCTACCTTTGTATTCGTTTTTATCAGAAAAAATACCACTATGGATTTGATGCCCGCTTTGCTAGAGGTTTTGAAATTTGCCATTGCTGCCTTGATTGTGTATGCCATTCTCAAAGATTTATTAAAAAATTACTTTGAATCCAGGGCGGCCTTGCCCCAGGCGGTTCAACAAACAACTCCCACACAACCTGTCAATGACAACTTGCTTACCATACGTTTGCAGGCCTATGAGCGCATGGCGCTATATTGCGAGCGCATTGCTCCCGAAAACCTCCTAATGCGCCTTCGCCCGGAGGGTGTAAATGTTGCAGAATACAAGCTGGCTTTAATGCTCAATATACGCCAGGAATACGAGCACAATGTGACCCAACAAATCTACCTCTCGTCCCAATTGTGGCAGATCATCAAAATGGCTGGAGAGGATACCTTAAACGTAATTGCCCATGCATCGGAGGGGTTGGACAACAAATCTGATGCGCGCCAATTGCATGACAACATCATCAGTATCTCTGGTCAACGCGGAGGGGGGGCTTCCGAAAAAGCTCTGCAAGCTTTGAAAACCGAGGTAGCGAGCTTTTTGGGATAATTCGAATGACGAATGACGAATTTCAGGGTAGCCCAAAATTCGTCATTCGTCATTCGAACCATTCGTCATTCCACTCATGGTTTTGCATTTTTTCGTTATCTTGTCCTGGATACATAAAGACCAAACGGAAAAACCAAATTTGCCATGACAACACGTCGGAATTTTCTCCAAAAATTCGGTGCATTGGCTGCATTAGGGGCAACTCCGCCCTTTTTGGACAGCGCACAAGGGAAATCTTTTTTGCAAAGCATCGAGCGCATCAATGGGCTGAGTCTGGAAGATAGCATCCAGGATGAAACTTTCTGGTACCAGGTCCGCCAAGCTTATACTGTTTCATCGGCCCTGATCAACCTCAACAATGGTGGCGTTTGCCCGCAACCCAAGGTGGTACAAGAAGCCGTGGAGCGTTACAATCGCCTCAGCAACGAAACGCCCTCCTACTACATGTGGCGCACCCTGGATGAAGGCCGTGAACCCTTGCGCCGGCGTCTGGCAGATTTGGCCGGAGTATCTCAAGAAGAAGTAGCCATCAACCGCAACTCTTCTGAAGCTCTGGAAACCATTATTTTTGGGCTGCGCCTGCAAGCTGGAGACGAGGTCGTATTGACCAAACAGGATTATCCCAACATGATCAACGCCTGGAAGCAGCGGGAAAAACGGGATGGTATCGTCCTGAAATGGATCAACCTGGAATTGCCTTCGGAGGATAAAAACTACCTGGTCAAAAGTTTTGTAGACGCATTCAGCGCCAAAACCAAGGTGGTACAAATTACCCACCTCATCAACTGGATGGGGCAAATCCTGCCCGTTAAAGAAATCGCCAAAGAAGCCCACAAACGGGGCATTGAAGTACTGGTTGATGGCGCGCATACCTTTGCCCACTTCCAATATTCCGTGGCTGATCTGGACTGCGATTATTTTGGAACCAGTTTACACAAATGGCTTTGTGCGCCATTTGGCAGTGGGATGTTGTATGTAAAAAAGGAAAAAATCAAAAACCTCTACCCGCTGTTGGCTGCTCCAGATGCGGAAAGTGAAGACATCCGTAAGTTTGAAAACCTGGGCACCCGTTCCTTCGCCATTGAGCAGGGCATCAACCAGGCCATCGACTTCCACGAGATGATCGGAGGCGAACGCAAGGAAAAACGTTTGCATTACCTAAAAAACTACTGGGCCGAAAAAGCCAATGCCATGCCCAAAGTGAAAGTCAAAACCTCGCTCAAGCTCGAATACGGCTGTGCGATTGGTTTGCTTACTGTTGAAGGGAAAAAACCCGCTGAAGTTTCCAATTTTTTACACCAAAACTATAAAATCCACAACGTAGCCATCGAGTGGGAAAACATCAAAGGGGTGCGTTTGACTCCGAATGTGTATACCACTACGAGGGAATTGGATACCTTGGTGAAAGCGATTGAACAGTTGAGCAAGCAGGTGTGAGTTTAGGATTTACCATAGAAAAAACAGTATGTCATACCTTTGTGGCGTGCTGTTTTTTCAATAAACCTTAAACCCACTTTAAATGCTAATCTATTCGGAGTGTATTTCTATTCATTCGGAAACCAATTCTATCCATTGGGAGAATAATCCTATAATTCCCGGAAGATTTATAATTATCTTTGAATGGAATCTTCCAAGCACCAATGCCTGAGCATGAGATATTTTACCTTATTTTTATTGTTGTGTTCCTTTTCTTCTTTTGCTCAAAAGCAGGATTTATTGTCTATTGATAGCATCCCAACTAATGGTCTTGTGCTCAATCAGGGCTGGAAAATGCAGGTGGGCGACGATCCGGAATGGACGAAAACGGACTACGATGATTCCCAATGGAAAGCCATTGATCCTACTCAAGATTTTAAAAACATCCCTGAACTCTGGAAATCCAGAACAGTATGGTTTCGGCTCAAATTCACTATTGACAGCAGTTTTACGCAAAAAACATTGGCTTGTATCGTGGCCCAAACCGGGGCTTCGGAAATATTTTTGAATGGTAAAATGATCGGAAGCTTTGGAAAAATAGGCGATCAAGATGGTAAGGTAGTGGCCTTCACGCCCAGGAATGGGACTGCGTTGGGGCTTCCCCTTTACCAATCTGGAGCACAGGTATTGGCAGTTCGTTTTGCGGTGCAAAAAAATCTGCCGTACATTGTTTTTGCAGGCCGGCGAAATGTTGCCCTTTCTTTGCGTTTATTCGAAATCCATAATTTGGGCAGGTATTTACTCAATGACCTTACCCCATACTTTGAATTTAGTCGTTTTGGCCTTTACCTCATTATGGCAGTGATTCATTTTGCTTTATTCTACTTTAACAAAAAAGAAAAGGCTAACTTATATTTCTTCTTGTTTGCGCTGATTAACCTTTTATTGCTTTTTATCATCTCAGTAGTGTATCGACACGTCGACTTGGCTAGTACCAAAATGTTTTTTCTAAGCACCGTGAGCATTTCATATGGACTCAATTGGTTTTTCTTTTTACAAGGAACCTATTCTATTTTTACCACCCCAAAAGGTCTGATTTACTGGTTTTTGTCGCTTTACTTATGTGCAAGTGTGTTCATCCTGTATGGTAACTACCACCATGGTTATGACCTGGGCTTTATGCTGGCAAGCACACTGGTTGTTTTCGAAATTGGCCGCATCGCTTGGGTGGCTACCCGAAAGAAACAAAGAGGGGCAAAGATCATCCTTGTAGGTTCAATTGGTTATTGGGTCTTTTTATTCCTTTTCTATATGTTTGCTTGGGGCTATATCCCAGCCGGCCCCAATTGGATTTGGGGTAGTCTTGCGATCAACCTTGGGTTTATCAGCATACCGGTAGCAGTTTCCATTTACCTTGCCTTAGAGTCCTCTTTCGCCAGCCAATCCTTAGCTAAAAAGTTAAAGGAAGTGGAGCTGCTCTCCCAACGAAACTTGGCTCAGGAACAGGAAAAACAAGCACTACTCGCCGCCCAAAACGAAACCCTTGAGCGTCAGGTAGCTGAACGCACCACCGAGCTCCAACAATCCCTCGAAACCTTACGGAGTACCCAAACCCAGCTCATTCAACGCGAAAAAATGGCCTCCTTGGGTGAGCTCACGGCGGGCATCGCCCACGAAATCCAAAATCCGCTCAACTTTGTCAACAACTTTGCCGAAGTCAGCAGTGAAATGATCGATGAGTTGCAAACAGAGCTCAATCAGGGCAATACGGAAGAAGTACAAAGTATTGCCACCGACCTGAAACAAAATCTGGATAAAATCAATCATCACGGTAAACGGGCCAGCAGCATCGTCAAAAACATGCTGGACCACTCGCGTACCAGCACGGGCAAAAAAGAAGCCACCGATCTCAATGCCCTCATTGATGAGTGTATGCGATTGAGTTACCATGGTTTGCGGGCCCAAAGCAAAGGTTTCCAGGCTGATTTCGCTTTGGAGCTTTCCGATCAGTTGCCTTTAATAACTTTGGTCCCTCAAGACATTGGCCGGGTTTTACTCAACTTGTTCAACAATGCTTTTTATAGTGTTGATCAACGGTTTAAACGAGGTGGAGACAAAGATTACCAGCCCAAGGTAATTGCCAGTAGCCATCTAAATGAACAGGGCATTGAAATCAGGATCAGCGACAATGGTTCGGGGATTCCCATTGCTTTGCAAGGCAAAATTTTCCAGCCCTTTTTTACTACCAAACCGAGCGGAGAGGGAACAGGGTTGGGTTTATCGCTCAGTTACGACATCATTACCAAAGGGCATCAGGGAAACCTCCTGGTTGAATCTCAAGAGGGTCAGGGAACTACTTTTATCATTCAACTACCTCTTGTCTGAGTTACAAATAACCAATTATTGATAAGCTAAAAGAAAACGTTATGAATAAAGTCCTGGTGGTTGATGATGAACAAGATTTGGAAATCCTGATCAAACAAAAATTACGTCGCCAAATTCGCGAGGGCAAATACGAGTTTTTCTTCGCCAGTGATGGTTTGGAGGCACTCAACATCATCAACAACGACCCCACTATTCACACCATTCTGAGTGACATCAACATGCCTAAGCTGGATGGACTCAGCCTTTTGCTCAAATTGCACGAAATCAATCCTTTGATAAAAACGGTCATTGTTTCTGCCTACGGCGACATGGACAATATTCGCCTTGCCATGAACCGGGGCGCCTTTGATTTTTTGTGTAAACCCATCAACTTTGATGACCTCGAAACTACGATTGACAAAACCCTGGGCTACGTTAGTCAATTGCAAAACACCGTTCAGGCGCTGCGGGAGAACAACATCCTGAAGATGTATGTCGACCCCACCGTTTTAAATTTTATGGCCTGCTGTGATTTTGAACGTAGTCTTTTTTCCAACGAAACCATTGAGGCAAGTGTCGTTTTTATTGACATTTGTGGTTTCACCACCATCGCCGAAAACGAAGCACCGGACGTGGTGGTTAAAATTTTGAATAAATACTTCGATCTGATTGTTACAGAAGTTACCCATCACGGAGGCTATGTGGATAAGTTTATGGGCGACGCAGTGATGGCCGTGTTCCGGGGTGAATTTCACGCAGACAAAGCGGTTGAGGCTTCCCTGGCGGTGGTAAAAAAAATTTGTGCCATTCAAAAGGAAGAAAATGTGGGGGTTAATTATAGTCCGAATGTATCGGTTGGTATCAACAGTGGAGAAATGGTGTCCGGAAACATTGGCTCAGTTTCCCTTAAACGCCTGGATTATACCGTCATCGGTGACGTGGTCAACACCGCCCAACGCATCCAATCCAGTGGAGGGCCTGGAGAAGTATTGGTGGGAGAAAATACTTATCAACTGATCAAACAAGCCTTTGTTTGCAAGCGAAAAGAGGATGTTCAGGTGAAGAACAAAACACAGCCTGTCTCCATGTACGAGGTAGTTGAATAAAGCATTTTTTCCTACATTTGACCATTAAAGTTTTTTCCTAACCGTCAAACCTCCCACTCATGAAATTGCTTTGGTTGCCGTTTTTACTCCTGTGCAGTATTGTATATCAACCAGGCCCTGACGAACCAATCCTAACCGGCGCAGAGCAAATTGAGGCCTATTTGCCCTACTTAAAAGGTAAAAAAGTGGGCATGTTGGTGAATCAAACTTCTATCATTGGCAAAAAACTGAGTGTAGATACCTTGCAAGCCTTGGATGTAGACATCAAACTCATCTTCGGTCCCGAACACGGTTTTCGCAACAACGCCAGCAATGGTGATCACGTAGCTGACGAAGTAGATCCCAAAACGGGCATCAAAATCGTTTCCCTGTACGGTAAAAAAAGCCGCCCTACCCCGGAGGAAATGGCCCAAATCGATGTGCTTGTTTTTGACATCCAGGATGTTGGTTGCCGTTTTTATACCTACATCAATACCCTGCGCGACGCAATGCGCTCTTGTGCCGAAGCGGGCAAAGAAATGATCATATTGGATCGGCCCAATCCCAACGATTATGTGGACGGGCCCATTCTGGATATGGCGCTGGAATCCGGAATTGGCCGTTTCCCGATCCCCATCACCCACGGAATGACCATTGGCGAATTCGCCCAAATGATCAACGGAGAAGGCTGGATCGCCAACAAGCAGCAGTGTAAGCTCAAAATTATCCCGCTCAAAAATTATACCCACGGTAGGGATTACACCTTGCCCGTGGCACCTTCACCCAACTTGAATACCCAACAGTCGATCCTGCTCTATCCTTCTCTTTGTTTGTTTGAAGGCACCATTGTGAGCCAGGGCCGGGGTACTTATATGCCTTTTACAATATTGGGTGCCCCGGCACTGAAGGGCAATTTCGATTTTTCCTTTACGCCGAAAAGCATCAAAGGCATGTCTGAAACGCCGCTGCACCAGGATCAGGAGTGCTATGGCCTCGACTTGCGGGAATACAAACTGGACTCCTTCCGCAAAAAAGGCCGCATCAACATCCGCTGGATGATCGACCTGTATAAGGCCTATCCGATCAAGGAAAAATTCTTCGACCGTAGTCAAAGCCGCCAAATGGGCAACATCGATTTTTTGGCAGGCACCAAAAAATTCAAAGAGCAGATCATGGCGGGGAAAAAGGAAAAGGAAATCCGCAAGAGCTGGGAGCCAGGGCTTTCGAGGTATAAAGAGATGCGGAAAAAGTATTTGTTGTATGAGTGAATGATGATAAATGACGAATTATTCGAATGACGAATGACGAATTGGGGCAGCCCAGCATTCGTCATTCGTCATTCGAATAATTCGTCATTATAACTCCCCTCCCACCCTTTTCATCAGCTCCATCCGTCCATTCACCCCACATTTTCCAAAAATATTCTTCACGTGGGTGCCAATTGTATTCACGCTCAAAAAATGCTTTTCTGCAATTTGCCGATTGGTCATGCAGGCCAGTAGGTCGGCCAATACTTCCATTTCTTTGTTGCTTAGTGGGTCGTTGAGTTGGGCGTTGAAACGTTGCAGGTCGCTGCTGGTGCTGGGATTGAGGCGGCTGTAGGTATGCAGGGCGATTTCGAGCGTGCGGAAAAGTTCGTCTTCTTCAAAGGGTTTGACCAAATAGGCCATAGGGTAAGTTTGTTTGGCGCGATCCAAGGTGGCACGGTCGGTAAAAGAAGTCAGGTAAATGAAGGGCAGGTGGTATTTATCGTGGATGACTTGCCCGATGGAAATGCCATCGGCCTGGCCGCTGCCGAGGTGTACATCCAGAATGACCAAATCAGCCTGGCGTTGGGCCAGTTTGTCCAGGGCCATGTTGGGGTTGTAGGCGATCCCACACACGGAATAATCCAGGTTGTTGAGCGCAGCTTCCAGGTCGTGCGCAATCATTGGTTCATCTTCGACTATTAAAACAGAAAACTTACTCATGCCGCTAAAGTAGCATTATTGATTGGAAAAATCAGACTGGCCCTGGCCCCACCTTCTGCATTGTTCAGTTGCAAAGAGCCACCCAATTTTTGGGTAAATGCATTAATCAGGGAAAAGCCGATGGAACGTGAAGTATCCGGAGCAAAGTTGGCCGGAAAACCAATGCCATTGTCCTCCACTTTTAACTCTACCTGGTCTGCGTTGGCAGAAAGGGATATTCGCACCTCCCCACTTTGTTCATTCGGGAAGGCATATTTCAGGGTGTTGCTGATCAGCTCGTTGAGGATGAGTCCCAGGGCAATCATGATGTCGACATTGAACTTCAGGGGTTGAATTTGGGACACCAATTGCACCCGTTGTTGATCAATGTTATAGGTATGGAAGAGGTTTTCGGCCAGTTTGTGGAAGTAGTCGGCGGTGGCAACGTTGCTGAAATCGTTGTTTTGGTATAAGGTTTGGTGGATCAAAGCCATGGAGCGTACCCGGTCCCGACCATCCCGCATCACTTTGAGGGCCACGGGGTCCTGAACCCCCTTGGATTGCAAATTGAGCAAAGAAGAGATAACCTGCATGTTGTTTTTCACGCGGTGGTGAATTTCTTTGAGCAGTAGTTCTTTTTCTTGTAGGGAAGTTTCGATTTGTTGTTTTTCCAATTGGATTTGTGCTGCTTGTTGCTTTTTGCGTCGATAAAGCCACAATGCAATGGAAGCGAACAACAACAATACGCTGATCAATAATATTGCCTTTATTCGTGTAGATTTAAGTTGTCGAGTATTCTGAATGTTAGTCACCTGCAGGCTTTTAATGGATTCATCCTGGGTTTTACTTTCCAATTCATTGAGTTTATTGGCTTGCAGAACGGGGTCTAATTGGTCTTCCAACAATCGAACTTTTTCCAAATAAGCCAATGCTTGCTCGGTGTTTTTCTTTTTGCGTGCATTAGCTGCCAGCGTTTCGTACAACTTGATTTGAGTACTGAAGTTTTCGGATTTTTGCGCCCAGATCAAATTTTCCATCAACAAATCATCAGAGGCATCAATGGCATCCTGCTCACTAAGAATGGCGGCTTCCAGAAGCTCAGTTTGCATTTCATTATACCGTTTGAACACTTTTACGTCCATTGCTTTGGACAAACGAAGCTTTTCCAGCGCTTTTTCATCCTCGCCCATCTCGTGGTAAACCTCCGCCAATGCCTTGAGGCATCGGGCTTGCATGAGGGGGTGTTTATGGGCATCAGGCAGTTTTTCAAATGCTGCATGGGCTTTATTCATGGCATTGATGGCCTCAGGATACTTCTTTTCTGCGGCAAGAACGCGGCCTTCATAGTGTTTGATCATGGCAGCAATAAATCCTGGGGAGTTACCTTGAGCGTTTCTACGCGCCATGTCCAGGTATTTTCGGGCTCTTTGGGTATTGTGATGCTCTAAAAAAACATGTGTGATGTTTAAGTAGACATTTACACTGCGTTCAGTATGGCCACTTTTTTCCAATAGCGCCAAACTCTGATGAAAATAGTACAAGGCTGAATCAGCATGGTTCTGATTGTTGTGGGACAATCCAGACATCTGATTCAATTTGTATTGTAAAACTGGAAAATCGTGACCTTTCGCAAAGCTTAAGCCTTTTCGCAAATATTTAAGGGTGCTATCGGGTTCAACCGCCCGGGTGTAAATCTGGACCAGTTGTAAACAGGTTTGTACCTTAGCCTTGGGTTTCCCTTCTCTAAAACACCAAGCCGCAAAATGGTAATAATGCTTTTTCGCTAAGGGATAATTTTTTTTCTGTAGATATACCCTCGCCAGGCCTTCTTCAATGTTTGCTGCAATTTTTTCATGCCCAATGTTTTGGGTGATGCGCAGTGCCTCGTTGAGAAAGATCAGTGTGCTGTCAAATTGTTGAAGATCAGCATAAACTTTTCCTAACATTATCAAGGCACCCGTGTATTTGAGGAGTTGGGTCTGCTCTTTATATTGCTTTTTTGCCTGGTTTAACAAGCTGATGGTGGCTTGGTGGCGCCCAGCATTCAAACTGTCGAAAGCGACTGAAAAAATGGGATCTAAATTCAATAGTGGATCCAACCTGGATTGGGCGGGCAAACCAAAAAATCCGATGCAGCAAATCAAAAAAAGGAAGTATTTAGCCATATTGTTAATCATGAGAAAAACTTTAACAAAAATAAATCATCCGTTCGTGTATCAAAAATCTAAGTTTTACGTATATGAATCCAGGTGGAATTTAGGTGCTACAAGTTCATTTCCAGTTCACATTGAAAAAACCTGTTTAAAACACCACTTCCGTTTGCGCTCTAAAAACTACCGTTAAATAATAGCAACTCATCAAAATATTGCTTTTCATGGAGTTGAATGCTAGGTTTTTTGTAAAACTTTACCTACTTTTGACAATCGATTTTTTATTCCCCTCTAGGCAACTGTACTTATTTATCGTTCAAGCTAATACAAATCGTATCTGTTCAGGGTTATTTGTTCCCAAAACCTAAATTTTTCACACTGTAATCAAACCTTGAATCATTCCCCCCATGAACAGGGAAGGCAAAGCGACAACTATGAGAAAATTACTCGTAGCCGGCATCGCAATAGTATACGTTGTACTTTATTCCCAAGTTGCGTCGGCTCAAAACAAGTACCAAGGCTTAGGAGGATTAAACCGCCCCTTCCATGCCGCATTTTATCAGGCCCTCAAATGGCGCAGTATCGGCCCTTACCAGGGTGGGCGCAGTGTTGTTGCTGTAGGGCTTCCTAACAATCCAATGGTCTATTATTTTGGCTCAACTGGTGGAGGTCTTTGGAAAACCGAAGACGCAGGCTGGAGTTGGTTCAACATTTCAGACGGATTTTTTCAAAGTGGCTCCGTTGGTGCCATTGCCATTGCTCCTTCCGATCCTAACGTATTGTACGTTGGTATGGGTGAACATGCGGTAAGAGGCGTCATGACTTCCACTGGTGATGGCGTTTACAAGTCAGTTGATGGTGGAAAAACCTGGGAGCACACTGGACTGGTACAATCTGAACACATTGCCGACATCTGTATTCATCCCAACAACCCCGATTTGGTTTATGTAGCCGTGCAAGGTGCTTTGTACAAAAACAGCAAGGAAAGAGGAGTGTACCAAACCTCAGATGGTGGAAAAACCTGGAAAAACATTTTATCCATCAACCCTAGTACTGGTGCAGCTGACCTGGTCATGGACCCCCAAAATCCCCGTATTTTGTATGCTTCAATGTGGGATCACCAACGGAGCCCTTGGTACATACGTAGTGGTGGTGCGGGCTCAGGGCTGTATAAATCAACAGATGCCGGTGAAAGTTGGAAAAAACTGGACCAAGGATTTCCAGGTTCAATGGGAAAAATTGGAATTTGTGTCGCGCCCAGTAATACGGATCGTTTGTATGCCGTAGTTGAAGCAGACAATGGCGGAATTTTTCGCTCCGACGATGGTGGTAATTCCTGGCTGCAGGTCAGCAATGACCGCCAAACCTACGCCAGGGCCTGGTATTTCAACAAGGTAGTGGCTGACCCAAAAAATCAAGACCTTATTTACGTGCTCAATATTCCCCTGCTCAAATCGATGGATGGGGGCAAAACCTTTAGTAGCCTGCCTAGTCCCCATGCTGATCAGCACGATTTGTGGATCAATCCTACCAATCCCCAAACCATGATCCTTGCCAACGATGGGGGAGCTTGCATTTCTTTTAACGGCGGCAAATCCTGGACTTCACAAAACAATCAAGCTACTGGTCAATTTTACCGGATTGCCTGCGATAATGGTTTTCCTTACCACATTTATACTGCTCAACAAGATTATGGGGCTATGGGTATTCCCAGTAGGGTAAGTGGCTCGGAAGTTTTGGGCAACAACTGGTACCAGGTTGCTGGTGGCGAAAGTGCATTTTTGGCCCTCGACCCCAATCATCCTGAATGGGTTTACGGTACCAACTATCAGGGAAACGTCAGTGCCTGGCATCGTCCCACCGAGACGAGCAAAGACATTATGGCCTATCCAGAAATCGCGCTGGCTTCCCGGCCTCGCGATTTGAAATACCGTTTCAACTGGAATGCCCCATTGGTGGTTTCTCCTCAAAACCCTAAGGTACTGTACCATGGTGCACAACTGTTGCTTAGAACTGAAAATGGAGGCATCAGTTGGACTGAAATCAGCCCTGATCTTACCCGCAACGATACAAGCCACCAAATGGAAGGTGGCGGCCCCTTTTTGAATGAAGGGGCTGGGGCTGAAAACTACAATACCATCAGTTACATTGCACCTTCACCTCATAAAGAAGGTGTAATTTGGGTAGGTACCGACGATGGACGGGTTCATTTCACGCGGAACGATGGCAAATCATGGGAAGAGCGTACCCCAAAAAACCTGCCAGAGAGTTTGATCAACTCCATTGAAGTATCTCCAAATGATCCCAATACCGTTTACATTGTAGCTTGTCGTTACCGTTTTGGTGACCGCAAACCATACGTTTTCCGCAGTACCGACAATGGGCGCAACTGGACACAAATCACCGCTGGGTTTGGTATCAATGATTTTGTGCGGGTAGTGAGGGAAGACCCCCGGCAAAAGGATTTGTTGTACGCGGGTACCGAATCTGGGTTTTTCATCTCCATCAATGGCGGTGAACATTGGCATCCATTCCAGCTCAACATGCCAGTTTGTGCCATTACCGATCTCCAGATTCACGACAACGATTTGATTGCTTCTACGGCTGGTCGTGGTATCTGGGTTCTGGATGATTTGGCCTGTTTTCACTACAACCAAACCATCATGGGCAAAACGGGAATTGCCCTCTGCCCACCCAAAACCGCCTACAGATTTGCCGGAGAGCAACAAGATGACCCCACCCTGGCGTCCAGTGTAGGCAATTCTGCGGAAGGGATGACCATCAGTTTTATTTTGCCTGAAGAAATCGATAGTCTGAGCCTGGAAATCCGCAACGCCCATGGTAAAGCGATGCGTAAGTACACCAGTTGGGTGGATGAAATGCACGAACAAACCAATGTGGCATTGGGGCAGCCTAGTTTACCAAATCAAAAAGGGTTAAATCGATTGGTTTGGGATTTGCGGCGCAATATGTTGCCGGGCATTCCAGAACTCTTCATTATGGGTGACCTTCGGGGGAGCATGGTTCCTCCGGGGGAATATACGATCTTATTGTACGGTACCAAAGATACGGTGATGGCCAAAGCGATGGTGATGGCCAACCCTAAAATAGTAGGATCAGCAGAGGATTACACCTTGCAGAGCCTGAAGCTGGAGGAAATGGAAAATGTGATTCGGGAAATGCATCGAACCATTAGCAACCGCAGGGAATGGCGCAACTGGTTGAACGGCCTTCTCGATTTGTATGAAAACTCCAGCGAGCATAGTGAAATGGTTGGGACTGCCCGGGACATCATTGCCAAAATCAACAACTGGGAACAAGGGCTTACGCAACCTGCGCATCAGGGCACCCAGGACGCCATTGTGTACAAACATGGCTTGCATGCCGAATTGCTCGACCTCAAAATGCGCGCCGACGCGCTTGATCCACGCCTCACCCAAGGTGTTACCGACCGTTTTAACGACATCCGTAAAATCTGGAACCGCAAGAAACCAGCCAATGAGGCCATCAACCAGGCTATGCAGAGCTTTATGAGCAGTTTTAAGGAGAAGGACATGGCGCCGTTTTTTGCCCCGCCAACCAATACGTACTAGGTTTGAGTGTGAAAGTGTGGGGGTGGGTGTAAAAGTTTCCGAAGCTTTTTTTACCTTCGCCTCGCATATTAAAACATTGAAAAATGGAAGAAGCTACAAATACCTCCACAACCAAAGACTGGTTGCTCTTTTTGATCTCTTTGGTAGCAATGATCATCCTCTTTGCCGTTGCCGACGAATGGTTCTGGCTGGCGCTGCCTTTTGTCCTGACTTATTTTGTACGGGCAATAAAGATGATGTAAAAGCGAAAAGCGAAAAGCGAAAAATTATGGGGCAATTACAAATGCTCCAAATTTTCATAAAAAAAAAGACAGCAAACCGTTGAAAAACAACTGGTGTGTTGCTTTTCGCTTTTCGCTTTTATTCACTCATAACTATTCGTACTCTCCTCCAACAAGGTCTCAATCTCCAACATCTCAGCTTCGCTGAAATAGCGCCATTTCCCTGGTGCCAGATCATCCAATTTGATGGACATAATTCTAGTACGCTTCAACTTGACCACATCGTAGCCGAGATATTCACACATGCGCCGGATTTGGCGATTCAAGCCCTGGGTCAGGACAATTTTAAAAATGGAACGGCCTTTTTGCTCCACCTTACATTTTTTAGTCGTAGTGCCCAAAATGGGAACACCATTGCTCATCTTGCGCACAAAATCGGGTGCCAGGGGTTTATCCACCACCACAATGTATTCTTTTTCGTGGCCGTTGCGGGAACGCAGGATTTTGTTGACAATGTCGCCATCATTGGTCAAAAAGATCAAGCCTTCAGAGTCTTTATCTAGGCGGCCGATCGGAAAAATCCGTTGTGGGTGGTTAATGTAACTGATGACGTTCGTCTTGTCGCGCAAATCGGTGGTACAAGTTAGACCACGGGGCTTATGAAAAGCAATGTAAATGCGTTGGGGATTTTGGCGTAGAGGTTTTCCGTCGAGCAGAACTTCATCCCCCTCCACTACCCGATTGCCTTTGATGGCCACTACTCCATTGAGCAGCACCCGTCCGGTTTCAATAAATTTGTCTGCTTCTCGGCGCGAGCAAATCCCCGTGTCCGAGATGTATTTGTTTAAGCTAATAGAATCCATGCGGTACAACGACTTGGCCTGTGTATGAATTGGTGGGCAAATTTAACACAAATTCATACACAGGCTGGGCGTTTATTTTTTCACTTTAATCATACAACCCACTGCCTTAGTCAAACTTGGGTCAGGTTCGCCCCCCTTTTCTACCGCGGCAATGGCTTCTTCCACATAGCGGCGGGTGATCAGGGTTTCATCTTCGCTGTTGTCGTCCACCCCACCAATGTAGCGCACCTTGCGGTCTTTATCCAGCAAAAAGACATGAGGAGTTCGAACCGCGCCATAGATAGGGAATACTTTTTGACCCTCATCCAGGAGGTATTCAAAAGGATATTTTTTCACTTTTGCGCGCTCAAGCATTTTGTCAAAACCATCACCAGGCTGTACGCTGGGGTCATTGGGCATAATGGCCACCACTGGCCATCCCATAGGGGCCATTTTATTGTGCAAATCGATGATCCGTTGTTCGTAAGCCTGAGCATAAGGACAAGTATTACATGTAAATACGACAATGTACCCTTTGACATTTTTGTAGTCCTTCAAGGACACCATTTTTCCTGAAGTGCTTTTTAGTTGAAAGTCGGGGGCAATGTCCCCTACTTTCAGGCCAGGATTAATTGGCCCAAACGGGAAAAGGGTCAGGAGGAAAAAAACACTGGCAAAAAAACCAATTCCAAAACCTGTTTTTGTTTTCATCGCAGTCGAATTTCATATTTTGAGTGCAGCTAAACCATCAATGCTGAAAAACTTAAAAGCAGTTTATAATTGTGACGCATGAATTAGTTTTTGGGGTCAAAAAAATGAAGTACAAACTGCTGTAGGTCCTCAAAACTTTCAAATTCCCCTTCTTTGAACTGTCTTTGGCTCCCACGATATACCAAGGTAGCAGGAACAGCGCCGCTCCAACTGGGATCAATTTTATCGATCCACAGGTTTTGTCTACTGTCTACTAACGCTGCGATAGAAGCAGAAAATTGTCTTTGCGCCAAAAAAGGTTTCAATTTGGTTTCCAAATCTTTACGAAAATCCAAACTAACCAGAATGACCTTGATTTTTTGAACAACCATTCCCTGATGTAACTTTTCAAAATAGGGTAACTCTTTTACACAGGGGGCACACCAGGTGGCCCAAAAATTGATCACATAAGTCGTATCATTTCCCGTTTGCGCCAACAATGGTGCAAAATCCTCAAACGATTCATAAATTGTTTGGGCCTTACCCATGCTGAGCATCAACATGAGCGCAGTCAGTAATGTCAGTTTTCTCATATGTTTCAATTAGGGCATGCCTGCTTTGTAAATTTCAGCATTTCCACTCAAAGTATAATGGCTTCCGGCAGGAAAAAATAAACTTTGTCCTTTACCAAGCTGCAAATTGTCATTGACCAGCACTTCTCCTTCCAATACCAACAAAATTTCCGGGCCAGCCGCAGCAGTCTGGATGTGGCTTTTTCCTGTACTCAATCGAATCAAACTCAGCTCAAAATCTGGTGCAGGGGTTTTGAACTGGGTCATGGTATCACTGATTGCTTCTCCTCCAAAAACTTTCGGTTCAATCGGCTCAAAGGAAAGGTGCTGAATCAAAGTGTCAGCATCTACATGTTTATCGGTGAGGCCGCCACGGAACACATTGTCAGAATTGGCCATCAATTCGACATTGACACCTTCCAGGTAAGCGTGCAACACCCCAGCATCCTGAAAAATCCCCTGTCCCGGCTTTACATTGACCACATTCATCAGGTAGATGGAAATGACACCCCGATCGTAACGACCACCAGGAATTCTAAAATCGCGCAAAGCCCTGGCAGCCCAATAATCAGCAGAGGCTTTGGGCAATTGGTCGGTAGCCAGCATAGGCAGGAGTCGCTCCGCCAAAGGCGCCAACACCTGATCAATCTCCAGTTGCGGCATGCTCATAACCTTTGCATACAAAGGCCGAATGGACTCACCATCAAAATAGTCCAGTAAGCTATGCAATTCTGGTGTTTGCTGAAGGTTTTGCCGAATTTTATCCAGGGATGCAAAACCATGTAACAACCAAAAGTCCGTCAAAGCCATCATCATTTCAGGCTTGTGGTTGTCGTCTTTAAAATTTCGGTTGAAGGCATCGAGTGGAATGCCTGCTGCATTTTCTGCCGCAAAACCCTGTTCAGCCTCAGCCTTATTGGGGTGAGCCTGAATGGAAAGCATTTTGTCCACATCCAATATTTTCAACAAATAGGGAATCTGGTTGGCAAAACGCTGAGCAGTGGCCTGACCCAAAATCGATGTTGGGTCTTCTTCAATCAGGTTTTGCAAAGAGCGGGCTGCCTCCCCATTTCTTTGTACCATGGCCATTCCTCGTGGGTGGGCTCCCAACCACAATTCGGCACAGGGCTCTCCTTCAGGGTTGCCTTGATCCAACAATTCGGGAATGTAATGCAATCCTCCCCAGGCATAGTGTTGCACCACACCTTCCAGCAAAAAGGGCACAGTAAGATTCATATCGAGATTATTTTTTAGTCACCAAAAAGTATACCGCCGTAGACAAGAAGTCACGCACATAAGGCAACTTGCTCAGGATGGTATTTTGAGTGCGTGGGGCCCAGCCAAACTTGAATTGATAAATCGGGTTGATCAAAAAAATCTGGCGTTGAAGGACCTTGTAATTGCGCTTGTGTACGATCTGTTCAAATCGTTCGATGGAGATTCCAGTATCCTTGATTTCCCGCAATTCCTGGATTGTTTGTGCCGATTCTCCGCCCCAACGCAAAACCTGATGGTAAAGAGGGGTTGGCAAAAGGTGATAGTAGGGCAATTTTGACAACCACTTGTTGCGGCAAATTTGCTGGTGCCCGCCAAAAGGCATGTACCAGGGTGGAAAGGCAAAAAACACTACCCCTCCTGGAGCTAAAAAAGCTTGCAGAAAGTGCATGAAACGATCCTGGTTCGGGATGTGCTCGATCACATCTTTTAGGATGATCAAATCAAAGCGAAAATCCAGCTCTTTTTCAGGGTCAATGTCGTAAATGTTCCGGGCGATAAGTTGCAGTTGCCCACTAGCTACGGGTTCAGGCATGAAGGACTTGGCCGTTTCAATCCGGCTTTCGTGCAATTCAATCCCAACACAACGGCAGTTTTCTTCCAAAAAAGCCTTGAGCACTCCTGCTTCGCCACAACCAATCTCCAGCACTTTGGAGTCTGTGGGCAAAGGGTGATGTCGACGTACGTAAGGCAAAATGTATTCCTTGGCTGTACGGTATTGATAATCAAAATAGACGCGTTTGTCCTGGTGAAATTCAAACATAGCAGTAAGTCTCCAAATTAAACAAGGTTTGGTCCGGTGAAGGTACTCAAACGCTATGGCAACGCATTTATTTCTAAATTATTTTTCCAAAAATTTGCATCTGTGTCATATGTTTCGTTTTTTTGTTTCTTTAAACAGCGTTCTAGTAAATAAAGGGGAACGGTTGTCAGGAGCAAGCCCGGAATTCGTGCTCATCCCTGACAACTTTTTTTTTTGTCAAATCCTACCTATCTTTGCCGCCCAGGCATGAAAGAATTTTTTCTTTGATGCTCAAAATGTGCACCTTTGGCAAGAATAATGGCAATCGATTACGGGACAAAACGGACAGGTATCGCAGTAAGTGATCCCTTACAAATCATAGCAACTGGTTTAGATACTGTTCCTACAGCAAAATTGCTTGATTTTCTGCGCCAATACTGCCAGGAAGAAGAGGTCGAACTATTTGTGGTTGGTGAACCCAAAAATCTGGATGATTCCCCAGCCCAGATTCATCATTTGGTGATGGGTTTTGTCAAACAATTGGGCAACCTTTTTCCAGAAAAAACAGTTATTCTGCGTGACGAGCGCTTTACATCCAAAGACGCGAGCCGTTCCATCGTTCAAAGTGTACCCAGCCGACAAAAACGGCGGGATAAAGGTTTGATCGATAAAGTTAGCGCCATCATCATTTTGCAGGAATACTTAGAAAAATACAAATATTCATAATACCATGTTGTTACCTATTTATGCCTATGGGCAGCCCGTTTTGCGCAAAAAGGCCGAAGAAATAACTCCTGACTACCCCGAGTTAAGTCAATTCATCGCAAACATGTGGGAAACCATGTACCATGCCGAGGGCGTAGGTCTAGCTGCACCCCAGGTAGGCCGTGCCATTCGCCTTTTTGTGATTGACACCGTGCAATTGGAAGAAAAAGGGAAAGATGTAGTTGGTTTCAAAAAAGTCTTCATCAATGCACAAAAGGTGGAAGAAAAAGGGAAAATATGGGCTTATGAAGAAGGTTGCCTGAGTATTCCCGACATCCGCGGGGATGTTGATCGCTTGGATACCCTCACACTTCGTTACATGGACGAAAATTTTGAAGAGCACACCGAAACTTTCAATGGCATAAATGCCCGCGTCATCCAGCATGAATACGACCATACTGAAGGTATTCTGTTTTTAGAATACCTAAAACCAGTAAAAAAAGCCATGATCCGTGGTCGCCTAGAGAACATCCGCAAAGGCAAAGTAAAGGTGGATTACAAGATGAAGTTTGCATAAGGAGCGAAAAAACGTATTCATTCTGCCCTTCTACAACGCTTCATCTTGTTTTCCGTTTTGGGGATTTATTTATTCTTATCCGCAATCTTTTCCAATTCTGCTTCAATAAATTCTTTCGACAACCACTTTCCCCTCAACATGACTCCGACCTGTTTGGAGGTGTTGCTTACATTCTCCAATGGGTTGGCTTCCAACAATATAAAGTCAGCCGATGCTCCGGGAACGATGGTTCCAAATGCTCCACTCCGCCCAAAAAAGCGTGCCGGGTTAGCTGTACCACTTCGCAATATGGCATAGGGAGGCAAATTGGCCTCGGCCAAACTTTTCATTTCATGCCGCAGTGAAAAACCTGGGACGTTGAACACCTGGGGAGCATCCGATCCCAGTAACAGGTCGACATCGGCTTTGTGCAAGCTCTGCAAAATTTTGTGGCGAAATAAAATAAAGCGCTGCCATAGTACCTCGCTGTAATTGGCTCCGGTCAGGTTGCTCTTGTTTTGCCGCCATTGATACAAGGTTTTGGAGGGCATGTACTGCATCTCTGGTTCATTGGCCAGGGCTGCGGCATCAGTAGGAGAAAACCAGCGGGTGAACAAACTTTGGGTAGGCACCACCCACACGCCTTGCTTTTTGGTTTCCGCAGCCAAAACATCCAGTAGCTTTTCATCTGCATTGGGAATATAGTTGGACCCAAAAAAGCCAGCATTGGGGTTTTGGGCTAGTACATCAGCAGGCACTGTCCCTTCCAGGTAGCCATCCAGATGGTCTACCGAAGCATAACGGGAGGCCAAAGCATGGCGGATGCCCACTTCAACCGGAACATGCCCGGAAAAAGGCAAATTCAGGCTTTGGGCTATTTTGGCCATGGTATCAAACACTTCCCGTTTCACTCCCGGGTGCACCTTTAAAAAGTCGAAACCATCTTTTTTATACTGAATGACCTTTTCCCGTGCCTCAGCGGGTGTTTTGATGGTGTTGCCATTCATCGAAGGGCTGGACGTAAAAATGCGGGGGCCAATGAGGAGTTCATTGTCCACGTTTTTCCGCAAAGTCAAATGATAAGGATCCCCCAACATCCCTCGGATTGTAGTTACCCCATTGGCAACATAAAGAAACAACACTTGGCGTACCCAGGTATCGTCGCCGTTTTCGGGGGTTGGGATATGTGCATGCATTTCGGTCAAACCAGGCATCAAGTATTTGCCCGTTCCGTCGATTACCTGGTTCTTTTTTTTGGCTTTCAATTTGTTGGAAGGACCCATTTTGAATACTTTACCATCTTTAAGCAGCACCGTGTAGTCTTTGAGTACCTCCTCGGAGGTCATCGGCAGCACGTTAACATGCGTGATGGCGCTAATTTTGGCTTGGGCAGCACAAAAACACAGGTTTGAACCGATCAGAAACAGGGTATAAATCGTCCGCATGGCACATAGGTTTTACAGGTGATTGTTGTAGGTAAATGTAATGATATGCACCAAAAAAGTGAGCAGACACATGCTAGGGAAGTGTAAAAAGGCTAACTTAAAGCAATTTTTATACACTTTCAATCCTTAAAACAGACCAAGATGGACATCTCGGCTTATGAAAACCTGGTAACGGGCTATTATCTTTTCGAAAATATGCCTGATAATGTAGGCGATAATTGGTTTCGCTACATCTGCACGGATGGGGAACAGTGCAAAGAGGTAGAATATGACTACCAACCAGCAGTAAATGAACTTGTTTTCGCTTGCAGCATCACCGGAGGCAGAACCAAGGTGGAGTTGTATAAAAATGGGGGAAATTGAGGGTAACAAAAAATCGCAATGATTTCGAAATCAAATCATTGCGACTAAAAGTTGCGGAGATGGAGGGATTCGAACCCCCGGTACCCTCGCGAGTACACTTGATTTCGAGTCAAGCCCGATCAACCACTCTGGCACATCTCCAAATGGGCAACAAAAATAAACATTGGGACTTAGTTTTAGCAGCTTTTTCTGGGAAAAAACTAGAGGAGCCCCAAAATGGTTCCAACGACCATACTTTTTTCCTCAAATGCACCCTTCTGGATATTGCATAGTAATACAATGCAAGGATCCATGCTGCTCAATTAAAGCCCGGCAATTGATGCCAATCACTTCATGCTGCGGGAAAGCCTTTTTGATTTGAACCAAGGCCTGTTCATCTTCAGGCACCTGATAAGTAGGCATCAGTACCGCCTGGTTGATGATCAAAAAATTAGCATAGGTAGCAGGCAAACGATGGCCATCAGCAGCAAAACAGGCCGTGGCCATGGGCAGTGGAATCAATTGGTAGGGTTTGCCTTCAAGGGTAGTGAATGCTTGCAATTCCTTCTCCATAGCTTGTAATGCCTCATAATGCTCATCTTGGGTATCCAGGCATTGCACGTAGACAATGGTATCTGCGCTGCAAAAACGCGCCAGGGTATCGATGTGGGAATCGGTATCATCTCCAGCCAGGTATCCGTGGTGCAACCAGAGGACCCTTTTTAACCCGAAAAGTTCTTTCAGTTTGGCTTCAGTAGCCGCTTGATCCAAATGGGGATTGCGGTTGGGTGACAACAAACATTCCGAGGTTGTAAGCAGGGTGCCCTGACCATCACTTTCGATTCCTCCTCCTTCCAGAGCCAATCCGCCGAGCTGAAGAGCTGCCTTAAAAACGCCCTGCTGCTGCAATCGCCCCGTAATGAGGTTGTCCAAAAAAGCGGGAAATTTCAAACCCCAGCCCGTAAATACAAAATCCAGAATCAGGGGTTTGCCCTCTTCAAAAACCGTGATGCCCCCATGATCGCGAGCCCAGGTGTCATTGCTGGGAACGTCCACCAGAATCAAATTGTCCTGCACCGCATTTTTCAACAATGGTCGAACTTCGTTTTGATCCCGGCATACCACCAATACTTTTTCGTAGCGGCTGATGATTTCAATGGCTTCGATGAAACAGGGCAAAACCTCCTCTAAAATATCCGCCCAATCCGTTTCAGCGTGGGGGAAAGTAAACTGTACAGCGCTTTGGGGTTCCCATTCAGCGGGTAAACGACGATTCATGTGGTAGTGGCTAAAAGATGAATAAGGCTGCAAAGCTAAGGTCTTGGAAAATATTTATCCGCATAAAAACTATTCCAGGAATAAAAAACCGATCCATCAACAAATTTTCTTCTATGCCGAAGAAAATTCTGTGCACAAATAATTAAAAAAATTTTCTCAACCCGGTCCACTTCTTAATTTTGTTGACTTTTATCGGTGGTATTGTAATAATGTATGAAACAAGCAAAAACACTTGAGCGCAGGACTCGCCTGTATATGGACGATTTCCTGAGTAGCTATCGCGTATTGTATCCTGACGCCAGTCAAGCACAAATTAAACGCCTGATGGACATCCTTGCCCAAGTGGACAAGGAACGCCCTGCCGCACTCCAACAAATTGACGCAAATAGGGAATGGAAAGCCGATTGGTTTCAGCAGCCGCAGCACGTCGGCATGATGCTATATGTCGACTTGTTTGCAGGCAACCTTCAGAGTTTGATCGACCGCATCGATTACTTTAAGGAATTGGGCATTACTTATTTGCACCTGATGCCTCTGCTCCAGCCGCGCTCTGGTCCCAATGACGGGGGCTACGCTGTGGCCAATTACCGGGAAGTCAACTCCCGCCTCGGCACCATGGCCCAACTCCGCGAATTGGCCTCCCGCCTGCACGATGAAGGCATGATCCTGGTGATCGATTACGTGATGAACCATACCGCCCGCGAGCACCAGTGGGCGCAGGCAGCCTTGCAAGGTGATCCATTTTTCCAGGATTTTTATCTACTTTTTGAAGATCGCACCTTGCCGGATGCATATGAAAAAACCCTTCCTGAGGTCTTTCCAGATTTTGCGCCCGGCAACTTCACCTGGCAGCCCGAAATCCAGAAATGGGCCTGGACTACTTTCTACGATTTTCAATTGGACCTCAACTACCGAAACCCCAACGTGTTTGAGGCCATGCTGGAGGAAATGCTCTTCCTGGCAAATGTGGGTGTAGACGTTCTGCGGCTAGATGCGGTGCCGTTTTTGTGGAAAAACATGGGTACCAATTGCCAAAACCAGCAGGAAGCCATTCATATTCTCGCTGCTTACCGGGCACTGGTGCGCATGGTTGCACCGGGCATGCTGTTCAAATCGGAAGCCATTGTTGCTCCTGACGACATCATTCGTTACCTAGGTAGTGGCGGACTGGAAGGTAAAGCCTGTGAAATCGGCTACAACGCCACCATGATGAATCACCTTTGGCATGCCCTGGCATCTGAGAACACGCAATTGTTGCGCAATACCTTGTCACAACTCCCCCCAATCCCCAAAGAAGCCACCTGGATCAACTACATCCGTTGCCATGATGACATTGGTTGGGGAATTTCGGATGAAAATGCCGCTGCAGTAGGCCAAAGTGGCCGGGGAACCCGTAATTTTTGCACCGACTTTTATGCAGGGGTACTGCCTCAGAGTTATTCTGAAGGTTATGTTTTTCAACGCGATCGCCAAACCGGTGAAGCACGTACTTCGGGTACAGCCGCTGCTTTGACGGGTTTGCAAAAAGCCCTGGTAGAAGCCGATCCCGTCAAAATCGACCTGGCCATCAAACGCCTGGAGGTACTGAACGGGGTGATCTTTTTTATGAAAGGAATTCCTTTGATCTTCTCTGGTGACGAGGTGGCTCAACTGAATGATTACAACTATTTGCTCGACCCCCTCAAAGCGGGCGACAACCGCTGGGTGCACCGCCCCCCAATGAACTGGGCCAAAGCTGCCCGCATTCACGAGGCTGGTACACCGGAAGAACGGGTGTTTTCAATGCACCGTCGCTACATCGAAACCCGGCGGCAAAGCCCGGCCTTGCATGGTCGCTCTCGTGATCAAATCATCATCGTCGACAATGATTCCCTCTTCGTTTGTGAACGCAATTACGAAGGGCAAAAAATGCTCCTAGTCGCCAACTTGAGCCGGAACCCCCAACGCATGAGCATTTCCGGACTACCCGCCGAATGGCAAAATGGCATCTACTTCGATGCCTTGCGCCAACAAGGGATGAGTTTTGTCAACGATCATTTGTTGATTGAGCCTTATGGGGTGTATTGGTTGCGGCCAGCACTGCAACTGGAATCCAATAAAACCATCGCGGTAGAACTGAACATGTACGTTCCCGCCGAATACGGCGAAGAAATTTACGTAACAGGTAGTTTACCCGAGTTGGGCAATTGGGATTGGAGCAAAGGGCTGACCGCCGATCCAAAGGATTATCCGAATTGGAAGGTACGGTTTGAGGTCCTAAAAGGGCAGGGTTTTGCCTGGAAATGGGTACGGGTACGGAATGGAAAAGTGGTGATGTGGGCCGAGGAAGATCGGGAGGTGATGCCATGATTTGCCAGTTTTTCCTATCTTTGCCCCTTCAAACAACACAACATGACACTCAAGCACTCGCCATACGTGCTATACGCGGATACTGAAGGGAACGTTTTTGAGGACAAGAGCTTATACGCCGTTGGCCGTTCGGGATGGTATTGTGACCCCATTCCAGACGAGGACTGGATTGAACTGCCCGATGGTGG
>NZ_JANRKL010000192.1:0-59889 GCF_033763495.1 Haliscomenobacter sp.
AAAATTTGATGGAATAGGAAATGCTTGGTGTGGGATTGATTTTGAGGCTTTGCCCTTCAGCCGCTAGCGCGATTACGCCCAAACGGAAGTTCAAACCTTTCCAAACGACAAATCTTGCACCTGCTTCAAAAGCCAGGGCATCCTGGTCTTTGTAGTCGCGAGTTAAACCACGCAGGTAGGAAGAACCGATGTAGAACGAAGAAGGGATTTCTTTTTTTCCCCATGGCAAGAGCCAGTAAGACACCCCAGCTTTTAAAAATTCAGTGGTTACATCCTTGGTGAAATTGGTGGGATAGTAACCGGCATGGATGGATACTTGTTTATGGTGGTACTCTAATCCAATGGATGGATTTCGGAATCCATTGATACTCAATTGGTTTTTAGGAAAACGGTCTTGAGCTTGAGTTAGGCTAGCTACAAAGAGCATGAGCACTACGAGAATTTGCTTTTTCATCGTTTTTGTTTTTACAATTTGATGAGACAAAATTCGGTAGTGCAGCAGCAAATCTTCTGGACATATGTCCTGAAATAAAAATTGCTCAAATTTTTGTGCGCAGGCGACTCAAATGCCTCGGTGTTATGCCCAACATGGATGCGATGTACTGTAAGGGAACTTGTTGAAGCAAGTCTGGCTCCTCATTTACCAACTTTTCATAGCGCTGTTCTGCGGTCAATGTGATCAGGTCAAAGCGATCTTTGTCAATGCAGCAGATTTGCCATTCCAATAAACTGATGTAAAAATCTTTAAACTTGGTATTTTCATTTTTTAAATGCATTAAATCTTCTTTGGAAATGGTCCAGATTTTGGAGCGGGTGAGGGCTCTGATGTTTTCATTTGCAGGCGTTTCGTGCAGGAAGCTCAACAATGAGGTGACGAAGGTATTCGGTAAGGATATATAGGTCGTTCGTTCCTCTCCATTGTCATCCAAAAAATAATATTGCAATTGACCACTTTCCAAAAATGCGAGCGACCTGGATATTTTGTTTGCCTCCACGAAGAAATCGCCTTTATTGAGTTCCTTACCATGAAATGCAGACGCCAAGGTAGTAGCTTCATCGACTGTAAAACCAAGGTTTTGAAAATATTTTACTAAATTATCCATTGTTGTTTGCTTTAGTTTTATGCTTATCTGAGGCACAAAGATAATCTGCAGTTTGGCCTAGACAAAATCAAAGGCCAACTGGGTTGCCCTAAGGCAAACACTGCGGGCCGCAGGAAATGGAATTCGAACAAAGACCAATACAAAAAAATCCACCCTAAAGGTTTGCAGAATATTTATTCTATTATCTTTGCCCCATGAAGCCAAAAGACCCGGAAAAAGAACAGGTTATTTACAGCGCCACCCTGCAGCTGGTTCGGCAAAACGGACTCACTGGCCTGACCATGGCGGAATTGAGCAAAGTGGCCAAACTGGGGATGGGTACAATCTATGTGTATTTCAAAAGCAAGGAAGAGTTGATTAATTCTCTCTTTAAACGCCTTAAGCGATTGAATACCAGTAGAATTTATGCGTCCTTGGATGAAAAGGCTCCTTTTGCCATTTGTTTGCAGCAATTGTACGAAAACTACCTGCGCAACCGGGTCCGGTTTTATGAAGAGCATTTTTTCATTGAGCAATGCGTCCATTCTCATTTTCTCGATCAGGAAGCAGTGCAGCTGGATTTGTCCGCTTTTCAAAACTTGCATGAATTGCTCAATCGCGGAAAAACAGAGCTGTTGGTCAAAAACATCCAAAATGAGTTATTGATCGCTCATTTGATGGGGTCAGCCAATGAAATTGCCAACTTGGCGCTGAAATCTGGTCAGGAATTGAGTCAGACCTGGATTGATCAGGCTTTTGTCCTGTGCTGGGACAGTATCAGGCGGTAATTTTTTTTCAAAAAAACTGAATATTTATTCCATTATACGTCGTAAAGCAGCTTGAAATGCTGCCGGCGACGTGCTAAAATCTGATCTTATGAAATCTTTATGGAAAGTGGTAAAATGGATACTCCTGACCACCGTTGCAGCCCTGATCATTTTTTTAAGTTGGTTTTACCTGCGCTACGGGGGTAGTGGCCAAGCATTCTCAGATCGTGGGACTGCACCAAAATGGCCTTCTGATAGCCTACAAATCATTGCTACATTACCTGAAGCGCCAGGCAATCTGGCGGTGAGCCAGGAAGGGCGTATTTTTTGCACCTACCACGCCGAAGGACACCCGGCTATCAAAGTATGGGAATTGGTTGATGGGAAACCCGTACCTTTTCCCAATGAACAATGGCAGAGTAAATCCAATGGTCCCGTTTTTCTTGACGCGATTTTCAACATTCGCATTGACGCAAAAAATCGTTTGTGGACTTTGGACCACGGTCAGAATGGGTTCAAAACGCCCCGCCTTTTGTGCTTTGATATCCATTCCCGCAAATTGCTCAAACGTATAGATTTGCCCAAAGAGGTCGCTGGACGAGGCTCCTATGTACAAGACATGCAGATCGATACTGCTTGTGAAAAAATCTACATCGCCGACCTTTCCGCTTTTGGCCAAACTCCTGCACTAGTGATCGTTGACATCAAAACCAAAACCTGTCGAAGGGTACTGGAAAACCATGTAAGCATGGTGCCTGAGGGCAACTACAGTGTGATCAACAAAGGACGCGAGATGCGCCCTGCTGGCCCTTTTTATCATTTTCATCCGGCGGTGGATCCCATCGTACTGGATCGGAACAATGAATATTTGTACTTCGGCCCAATGAGTGGAAGTAAATTATATCGGGTTAGGGTACGTGACCTCAATGATCCATCCTTAAGTGAGGAAAAACTGAGCACCAGGGTTGAAGTGTATGCCAATCGGGGCCAATGCGATGGCTTGACCATCGATGACGCCAACAACATTTATATAACTGATATCGAGAATGGGGCCATCACGGTGATTGATACCGCCCGCCAGTATTATACCCTGGTTGCCCACCCTAAAATGCGTTGGCCCGATGGAATGAGCTTTGGACCAGATGGATACGTATACGTGGCCGACAGCGACATACCTGATGTGATGATGCGGAGCAAGGCCCATATGCGCAAAAATGCGCCGCATTATTTGTGGCGGTTCAAGGGCTTAGCGGGGGCCCGTGCCGGGCAGTGAGATGCGCCAATACAGGTTTTAATTGCTTTTATCCCTGTAAGCCAAGCCAAATCCTAATGGATACAATGGATACTTTGAATCATAAGGTAGATCTTCCTTTTGCACTTTCACTGCCTTCATGGAGGCTGGGAGCTCAAAAGGAAGTTTGCCTTGTGGCTTGATTTTTCCAAACAATACCCTGAGCATCACCTCACCTTCAGCCCCGAAATTCAGATGAATCTACTAGTTTATACCTAAAACTCAATTTTCCACCGATTCAACTTCTCCTTTGCCAGGGCACCAAGCGGAGCGCTTTTCCGGCTGTTATCGTCCATCTGCACAATCACCGTTTCCGCACTGGCTACACATTTATCTTGTTGAAACAATTGCTGATAAAGGGTGATTGAACTATTGCCAATCTTAAGCACAGCAGTCCCAATGTCCACCCGTCCCGGCCAGGTCATTTCTTCGATAAAATTCAGGTGCAGCGCCGCAATGACAAAACTGTAGCCATCCTGCAAAATGGGGTATTCTGGATGGTACAAAAACTCCACCCGTCCAGTTTCCAGAAAAGTAGAGAAGTTGGCATTGTTGACATGCCCCTGGCGATCGGTATCAGCATAACGCAGCTTGTCGAAGGCTTGGAGGGGAAAATCGTGAAGGGCTAATAATTTCATTGGGAATCCATGTTTTGGGTATTCAAAAGAACAGAATCGGAATACAAATGTTGAAATAAATAATCAACTATACAATCTGAAGCATCCAAAGCAATACAATTTTAGCTCAAATATTTGTAAACCAAAATCCAATTAGACATGATCAATCGATTGCTGGTAATAATGTTCATCCTCTTTGGGGCATGTTTCCTCCAAGCGCAAAACACGCTGAATAAAGGCAAGATATTTCCCATCATTTTTCATGATACCATCCCCATTGAATTCATTAATGGGAAAGTAGTTCTACCACTTGAAATCGGGGGCAAACTGCAGAAATTTATTTTAGACACAGGAGCACCATGTGTAATATCTGAAGATTTGCATCAGGAAGTGGATGCCCAAATAAGCCATAGTGAAAAACTCACCGATGCGGTAGGTGGCGTTGTTCAATGGGGCCGAATTAAACTAAAATCATTTAATCTTGGGCAAATTACATTCAGGAATATTCCGGCTTTTGTATTGCCCGAAGAAACCGATAGATTACTCAAGTGCTGGGGGGTTGATGGAATAATTGGAAGCAATGCCTTGCGGAATTGTATCCTACAAATCGACTTGCAGGCAAGAAAATTGATTTTGAGCAATGAACTGAAAAAACTGGACTTAGCGGGACATTCCCAAACACCCCTTGCACTCAACAGGAAACAAAGCAATCCGTACATCGAACTCTCCTTGGGTAAGGGTCACCGAATTGCAGCCCTCTTTGATACAGGCGATGAAGATGTAGTTTGTATTTCTAAAGAAGACTCGGCCATTCCGTTGGAAAATCAGGTTGCTCGATTGATCAATTTTGGCGAAGGCAAAATGATTATGTCAATAACTGATTCTCAGCAAATGCAATGGTTCAGACTCTTTAGCTTTGATACCATTGGTATAGGAAATACCCATCTATTAAATACCAACTCCATTCCTGGGCAGGAGCAAACCGAAAGTAGGGTTGGAATCGGCCTTGGTAAATACGGAATCATTACGGTGGACTACCTACACAAACAATTTTATTTCAAAGGCTACGAAGGAAAATCTCAAATCGAAGTCGATCAATTTGTCATTGCACAAGGGCTAAATATTATTCCCAAAGAAGACCATTACTCCATCGGCATGATTTGGAACCACTCCCCAGCAGCCCGCCTTGGACTAAAGAATGGCTACAAAATCCAGCGCATTGAAGGGGTTGACTTTTCCAAAAGGACACCGGAGCTCGACTGTGAACTGATCATGGGCGATTACACCTCCAGAGACGTCATCAATCTTGAGTACCTGGATGAACAGGGGAAGATTGTTGCGGTCTCTATCGGTAAGGAAAAGTGATCAGAACACCTCTCAATTCACTCCGTTTTCAGCACCTCCACCGGATTGGTCATTGCCGCTTTTACACTAAGCACACCCACTGTAATGGCGGCAATGAGTAATGCCATCAAACCAGCCAAAGCAAAGATCCACCAATCCAAATTGATGTGGTAAGCAAAACCACTCAGCCATTGCTGCATGAAATACCCGGCAATTGGGCTAGCCAGGATAATCGCAACCAACACCAGTTTAAGGAAATCAAGCGTAAGCATATTGGTAATACTTGCTATTGAAGCGCCCAATACCTTCCGAATCCCAATCTCTTTGGTGCGACGACCAATGGAATGGATAATCAAGCCCAACAAGCCGAAACAAGACAACAACACTGCCATGAAAGTAGCCGAAGTGGCAATATTGCCTAGGCGCTGCTCGGCCAGGTATTGCTTGTCGAAGTCGTCTTTTTCAAAATAATATTCATACGGCTCTGTGGGGAAAAGTTTATTATAAAGCTCTTTCAGTTGGGTTAAGTGACTGGCTAATTGCTCCGTACCCACTCGGATGCTGATCAAATTGGAATTGGTGGATGGCAAAAACACCATTGGTTCGATAGCTTGTTGCAAACCTCGGTTGTGGTAATCTTTGAGTACTCCTTTTACCAACATATTTTGATCATTCCACTTAATCAATTGACCTGCAGCTTCGGCAGGACGATCAAATCCCATTTGCCGGGCGGCTGTTTCATTCAACATAAGGGAATTGCTTTGGCTATATCCATTGCGGGCATCTTCAACCGTAAGGTTTTTGCCCGCGAGGAGAGGGATTTCGTACGTAGGCTGAAACAAGTGGTCAACCATAGCAATGATGTAACTCTTTTTGCTGTCCTCAGGGGTAGAAAACTGTGAAGCAAAACCTGCTGTGGAGAAATTTTGGTTAAACGTAGCACCTGGTAAACAGCCGGTAAAACAAAAATCCTCTACCCAGGCAT
Organism: Haliscomenobacter sp.; assembly: GCF_033763495.1. GTDB lineage: Bacteria > Bacteroidota > Bacteroidia > Chitinophagales > Saprospiraceae > Haliscomenobacter. The sequence goes on from NZ_JANRKL010000192.1 coordinate 6,087, forward strand.
ACTTCTCCAGTTCACTCCTCAGGACATTCAGGTTTTGTTTTCTTGCCTCGGCTTCACCACTTTCTGGACCGCGAATGACCAAAATTTGTTCGAGGTTCATGCCCAGGTCCTTGCCTTGCATAAAGTGCAATTGGCGTTGCATAACCAAAGCTCCGATGATAAACAAGATAGAAATGGCAAATTGTACAATGACCAATACATTCCGGGTTCCTATTCCCGAGCGAGCGCTTTGGGTTTGTTTATTCAGCATTTGAACCGGTTTAACTCCCGACAGCAACCAGGCTATGTAAGCTCCAGCCGTAGCAGTGCCCAGCAAAACTACGGCAACAAAAAGCCACAAATAAGATTGGCCCAAAAGGCTAAAGGGATTGATATCACGCCCGATCATGGAGGATACCATTGGACGAAATGCCGCAATCAAGGGCAAAGCAATCAGTACGCCAAAAGTGGTTAATAGCAAAGAATCCATAAAATAGGGCGCAGCTACCTGAATGCGGGTAGCACCAATTGTACGGCGAATACCTACATTTTGAACTTGTTGGTAGCCCTGAGCCGTAGACAAATTGACATAATTGGCCCAGGCGATAAAAAGGATCAAAAAGGTAATGGCACCCAAAGCCAATATCAAGCTGCGATTGCCAAAAGTAGGATATGGATCGTCATTACTCTTGCCGAGGTGCATTTCTGCAAGTGGCTGTAGCCGTACCCGAGACTCGTTTTCAGGCAACACTTTTTTTAAACCCGCATTGATTTTTTGCTCCAATCGATCCAAAGCCGTACCGTCGCGCAGCTCCACAAAACTGGCATACGAAGCCGAATACCAGGTATCCAAAGCTGCCCAATCATTTCCGTTTAAATTAGCCGGGTTCTCCAGGGTGCGAAGGGAAAACAGAAGGTCAAAGCGGTAGTCTGATGTCTCCGGCATGTCTTTATAGACCCCGGTGATGGTATAGGGCAGTGCACCAAACTGGTTGTTTAACTTCAGCGTCATACCCAGTGGGTCATCCTCGCCGAAATATTTTTTGGCATAAGATTCGGAAATAGCTACTTCCTGAGCCTTGTCAATATTGACCTTTCCACTTTTTGACTCAAAACTAAAGAGGCGAAATAAATCACCGTCTGCATAAGCAATGGTACTCACCTCCCGAAAAGCATTGCGGGGTTTGTCTTCATTAAGGCTGGTACCAAAACTGGATACCACACCTTCACTATTGCTGTTGGTACGGGCAAAATTTTGAATTTCAGGAAACTCCTTTTTAAGCCAGGGTGCCAAAGCAGGGGGAGTATAATCGCTGATTGTTCCATCCTTGTCCTCTACCAGGATTCGATACAATTGATCGGTTTTTTGGTGGTAACGATTAAAAGACAGTTCAGCACTGATGTAAGTCCAAAGCAACAACGCAGTGGCAATCCCGAGGGCCAAGCCGCCGATTTGCAACAAGCTGAACAATGGATTCTGGCGGAAACGACGCAGGGATAATTTGAAGAGGGTGCTGAACATAAATGAGCAGTTTTGGAGTGTAACCGAAAAATCATACAAAGGTTCGATTGGAGAATCTCAAGCTTTTTCAAAGAAGAACTCCATAAAACATGCCATTTTTCCCAAAAACTGAATATCAAACACTTGTAGCTTTTTGAAACAAGAACAGATGTTCAAATTCGGACAACTTTGTTCAGATTTGTTACAAACCTAATCAACTGAATAATAGATTTACCGCACCGGTAATTTTACTATTTCCTACCTTTTGGCAACTCCCACAAGACTGAGTTTGACGCGTAAGTTCATTTCCTTTTCAGAACAAACACCGTATTGGATTCAATATTTTGACGATACTGCCAGGCATGGTTATCCACCTCGCTGTCGGCATCGGGCAATTGTCTGGACTCCCCCGTTCTAGGATTGATCATGGTGACGCTGTACATCTGACCAGCAGGCAGCTTGAGCCTACAATGCTGGACACGGGTGTAGATCAGGTACTCATGGCCTTCATTAGCCAAGCAGAGGTTTCCAAAACTGACGAGGTCGTTACGGGGAGATAAGTTCCAGTATTGGGTCCGTTCAAAAGCTTCTTTCATAATTCTGTAGTACTTAAGCATGGTCATTTTGTCGTTGCCACGTCCATTGATCCAGCCTCCGCCGGTATCTTCACCAGCACCAGTGCCATATTCAGCCGTTTCCCCCGTAGTTTGGTAACTACCAGTCATACAAATTTCCCAGGCCAGCTGACTACGGTTCAATCCAGAACGGCCATCTGGTCGCTCCTTGGTAGCAGTAGCCCCACAACCCCAGGGTGGATAGTGGCCTTCATAGCCGTATTCCTCATTGATGGCCGGTAAAATTCGCCCGGTTTCTTGCTGAAGGCGTTTGGCGTTCATCATAAAATCGTAGCCGCCGCATTCATCCCAGCTTTGGTACATCACCACGTCTACCCATGGCGATTTACGAAATGGGAAATCCGCTTTGCCATGCACCGAAATCAAGTGATTGTAAGGGTCTTTACTTTTGAGGAAGGTCCCCATTTGCTCGGCCCATTCCGGCGTACGAAACAAGTGGTATTCATTGGCGATGTCCCACATGATGTTTTCGTAGGCCGAGTACCGAGCGGCGGCATAAGCATAATACATTTGCTCGTCCTCCTTGCCCATGTTGGCTTTTTTGAAGGGATCGCAGGCATGGTCGAGCCCATCTACGTAAAAAATGATGGATACGATGATGCCCCGCTCCCGACAGTGAGCCAGCAGACGGTCCAGTTTTTGCCAGTGCCCCACTTCGAAGCGGGTGACATCAAAATTGGGGGCATCCAAATCATCCGGTTTTTCGGCCAGCCAGGGGTTGAGTTTAAAGGTAAAATTGTTGGATTCCACCACTGTTGGCTCGTTCCAACGCTCACCGCCGTGAGCACGACCATTGATGGCAACCCTGATCCGGTTGATGCCATAGCCCGCCAGGCGATCGATGGCGGCGGTGATTTCCGCTTCATTTTTAAGCCCCAACATCCAGTAGGCAGTAGTACTGTTCCAAAAATAGTGATCGCCATTGTCAAATTTAAAATGCCAGGGGTGATCTTTATCCAGGCGCAAAATCCCTTTGCGACTGGAGGCAATGGCATCAAAGGTCCCGGCAGTTTTTTGGGTTTTCCCATTTTGCGAAAGGGTCACCTCAAAGTTGTATTTGCCCACCTGATCTGGCATAAAACGCAATCGGTAAAGGCTGCCATCCTGGCTGTCACAAAAACCTGCTACGTTCTTGGTCACTCCATTTTCAGCGGTAAATGCTCCCAAGAGCTGAACCTGTTTAAAGGGATTTAACTTAGGATCAGGCTTTTTGATGTCGATCTTGATTTCCTGAAAATCATAGACTTCAACTTGTTCTTTGCTCAAGATTGGCTTTAAAGGCTGGGCAAAAAGGGTTGCCCACAAACCCATCAACAAAACTAGACCTAGCAATGATTTTTTCATATTCTCATTGTTTATCCGTGGATAAAAAGACTGACCTGCCGGTACTCCTGTGGTGTCTTACCCGTAATCTCTTTAAAAATGCGGTCAAAGTAGGACAGGCTGTTAAATCCTGCCTCAAAACAAACTGCACCGATGGAAAAATCCCGGTTCAGCAATTGTTTACAAGCGTAAGCGACCCTTACCTCGTTGATAAAACGGGTAAAGGTTTTGAGGGTCCGGCTTTTGAAGTACCTACAAAAAGCCGTTTTGCTCAGGTTAGCCAATTCAGCCGCTTTGTCAATGCTCAATTGCTCTTTAAAGTTGGCAAATACGTACTGTTTCACTCGCCACATTCGCTCTTCGTCTTGGCTAAAATCAAAATAATAGTCTTCGTGCAGCAAAAAACTAAAATCGTCACTCTCCGCTAAGCTCAGCAATATTTCCAACAAAAGAATCAACTTGCGTGCATCCTGTACGAGGTTCATCTGCTCCAATAAAGGTTTCGCAATCCTGCCCACTTTTTCGCCAAAAACCAAACCACGTTTAGCCAACTGAAACAAATTGCGCAAAGGGTGTAATTCTGGAGCATTGCGAAAAGGCTCTCCCAGGAAATCTTCCCTAAACTGGATGATCAAACCAAAGGGTTTTTCCTCCGGGTATTGCAATCGATAGGTCGGATTTTCCTGCAAAACATGGGGAAAATTAGAGCCCAGCAAGACCAGATTACCCGCCTCAAACTCATTGAATCCATTACCGATGATGGCATTGCTGCGGCCTTTCATGAAATAGATCAGTTCCAGTTCTGGATGACAGTGCCAACGGGTCGTGAGGTCAAATGCTTCCCATTTGAACACAAAGGAACGATTGGCCTGTGGGTTAATCAAACGATAAGATGGTTCATACATGATGGGCATAATATTAGCGAAAAATAATCTCAATTGAATCTATTCTGCTAATATAGTTCAACAACTGGGAAACTGAGTGACAATTCTTTCGCACCTGAAATGGCACCTTTGTAATCAAGTCGCAAAACAACAACAATTTGGAACTAGGATTAAGCACCTACACTTTCCCCTGGGCTTTTGGTGTAGCCAGTATGGGGTATGCTGCAAACATGAGCCTGGTCGATTTATTGCACTACGCTCATCAACAAGGCATTGGCCGGGTCCAGGTTGGTGACAACTTTCCTTTACACCTGCAATTCAAGACGAACTGTCAGCATTGGGCTGCTCTGGCCAAGGATTTGGGCATCCAAATTGAAGTGGGTACACGCAGGCTCGAAGTTGCCCACATCCAACAATATCTCAAACTTGCCGAAATTTTCGAGGCCCCCTTTATTCGAGTCGTGATCGATGACCTGGGCTACAAGCCCGACTCTTCTCAAATTGTAAAAATTTTAAACCAACTCGTTCCCGACTTAATTGCCCAAAAAACCATACTGGCCATTGAAAACCACGACAGATTTTCAGCGTCCATGCTGCAAGGGTTTATTGAGTCAAGTGATGCAGATTGGGTTCGTATTTGTTTAGATACCGCCAATTCGTTGGGTGCCAATGAGGGTATCTCCACGGTAATGGACTATTTGGCACCATACACCATCAATTTGCACATCAAGGATTTTCGCATTCAGCGTTGGCCCCATTTGATGGGATTCCGGGTAGAAGGTTGTGCAGCCGGGCAGGGCATTCTGGACATACCCGCATTGTTGCAGCAAGTGGCAGCTTACGAATCCTGCCAGTCCGTCACCCTTGAGTTGTGGTCCTCTCCGCTTACCACGAAGGAAGATACCCTCGAAAATGAGCGACAATGGGCTGCCACAAGTATTGGTTACCTAAAAAAATCGCTATGCGATATCTATCGTACTCACAAAAACAAAAACAGCCATGACGAAAATTTCACTCATCGGAGCAGGAGGTAAAATGGGCGTTCGGCTCAGTGACAATTTCCTCAAAAATCCACAATACGAAGTTACCTATGTGGAGATTGCCCAAGTAGGCATCGACAAACTTGCTGAACGAGGAATCAAAGCTACAGAAACAAACGACAGCGTTCAGGAGGCAGACGTGGTGATTTTGGCAGTACCCGACGTAGCCATTGGAGCCATTTCTGAGGTGTTAATCCCCCTGATGAAAGCTGGAGCGGTAGTGCTGACTTTAGACCCCGCCGCCCCCCTCGATGGGAAAATTGCACACCGTGAGGATTTGGGCTATGTCATTGCGCATCCTTGCCATCCCAGCATCTTCAACTGGGAGCCTACTGAGGCAGCATTCAGAGATTTTTACGGAGGTATTTCGGCCAAACAATCCATTGTAGTCGCCCTGATGGCGGGTAGCGAAGCGCATTATCAATTGGGTGAAAAAATTGCGCAGGACATGTATGCCCCCATTGATCAAACCTACCGGATTACCCTGGAACAAATGGCCATTCTGGAGCCCGCCATGGTAGAGACGCTGGCCCAAACCTGCATGGAAGTAGTCAAGGAAGGTTACGACCGGGTAGTGGGATTGGGTGTGCCCGAAGCAGCAGCAAGAGATTTTGTACTGGGCCACCTGCGCATTCAAATTGCCGTGTTGTTTAAGGAGGTCAACGGTACATTTTCGGATGCAGCCTATAAAATCAGCAAACGCGCCAAGCCAATTTTATTCAAAGAAAACTGGCAAAAAATATTTGAGCTATCCGACATCCGCGAGCAAGTTCGCGACATCACCGAAAAATAAATCACCAAGTCATGAAAACCATCGCAAGCACTATCCTTTTCCAACTCATTGTACTCCTCTCCTACGCTCAAGCTTCGCTCCAAGTGAGTGCCAATCAAAGGTATTTGGTCAAATCAGACGGCACACCATTCTTTTGGTTGGGCGATACCGCCTGGGAGCTTTTTCACCGCCTAAACCGAGAAGAAGCAACGGACTACCTCCAAAATCGCGCTGATAAAAAGTTCAATGTGATCCAGGCCGTGGCTCTGGCCGAACTGGATGGCTTGAACACACCGAATGCTTATGGAGAACGGCCCCTAGTCAACAATGACCCGACCACACCCAATGAAGCCTACTTTGCCCATGTAGATTTCATCATCGACAAGGCCGCTGCACTCGGCCTCTACATCGGTTTTTTACCTACCTGGGGCGACAAAGTATTCCCGGATCGTTGGGGAAAAGGCCCGGTGATTTTCAATCCCGACAATGCCAAAGTGTACGGCAAGTGGCTAGGCCAGCGTTACGGCACCCGCAGCAACCTCATCTGGATTCTGGGAGGTGACCGCAACCCGCGCAATGCCGAAGATCTGGCCATCTGGCGCGCCATGGCCGCAGGAATCACCGAGGGAGTAGGTAGTCCTGGCAAAGCCCTGATGACCTTTCACCCACAGCCCAATGACTTAGCAGACGGGGGCTCCTCCAAATGGTTCCACCAGGATGCCTGGCTCGATTTCAATATGTTTCAAACGGGGCATTGTCGCGAAAACAATGTCTGGGATCGTATCCAGGTAGCCTATCAAAAGAAACCCATCAAACCCGTACTGGATGGGGAGACCATTTACGAAGACCACCCGGTATGTTTCAACGCCAAAGACCTGGGTACGTCCAGTGCTTACGACGTACGCAAGCACGCTTATCTTGATGTGTTTGCGGGTGCTTGTGGGCATACCTATGGCTGTCACGACATTTGGCAAATGTACGACCAGGGCCGGGAGCCCATCAATGGGCCACATCTTTCCTGGAAAGAGGCGATGAATTTGCCCGGGGCGGGGCAGATGCAGTTTTTGCGTATCCTGATGGAATCCCGACCTATTCTTGACCGGGTTCCTGATCAAAGCTTACTCAGCAATGCCCGTGGCGAACACGACCGGATCCAGGCAACCCGGGGCAAAGACTACCTCCTAGTTTATTCCTCTCAAGGCAAAAGCTTTACCCTCAACCTGGGCAAAATCAGCGGCAAAACCCTCAAGGCTACCTGGTACAATCCGCGCAGCGGTGAAAGTAAAACTGGTGAAACAGTGCCAAACGTCGGGCAAAAAAATTTCACCCCACCAAGCCAGGGTTATGGTCAAGACTGGGTCCTCATCCTGGACGACAGCAGCAAAAACTATCCCTTGCTTAAATAGTACCCATGAAAAAATTGCGTTTTGCTGTAATTGGAACTGGGTTTTGGGCCCGGTATCAAATACCAGCCTGGCTGGAACTAGAGGGCCTAGAATTGGTGGCGCTCTACAATCGAACCCGGTCGAAGGCCGAAGATCTGGCTCAACAGTACCATATCCCAAGCGTGTACGACAACATGGACGAGTTATTGGCTAAAGAAGAGCTGGACTTTGTGGACATCATCAGCGATGTAGATACCCATTGGCATTTCACCCAAAAAGCCGCTGAACGAGGCTTGGCAGTGGTTTGTCAAAAACCAATGGCCAGCAACCTGGAACAAGCCCGCACCATGCTGGAATATTGTCAACAGCAGAGAGTACCCCTTTTTATTCACGAAAATTTTCGCTGGCAAGCCCCCATCCGAGCGGCCAAACAGGCCATGGACTCCGGGCAAATCGGGAAAGTATTCAAAGCCAGGGTCAGTTTTTGTTCGGCATTCCCGGTTTTTGACAACCAACCCTTTTTAGCCGAATTGGAGCACTTCATCCTCACGGATATTGGCTCACATGTGCTGGACATTTGCCGGTATCTCTTTGGCGAGGCGCGTACCTTGTACGCGCTGACCCGGCGGGTCAACCCGGGAATCAAAGGAGAAGATGTAGCCAATGTGTTGATGGAAATGGAGGACGGAGTACACTGCTTCACCGAAATGTCTTATGCCTCAAAACTGGAAAAAGAAGCCTTCCCTCAAACTCATGTTTTAGTGGAAGGTGAACTCGGCTCGATCCAGCTCACCCATGATTTCCAACTGCGCATCCATACCGCTACGGGAACCCAGGTAAGCACCATTCGTCCGCAATTGTACCCTTGGCTTGATCCCGATTACGCAGTGGTACACTCCAGTATTGTAGATTGCAATCGAGACATTCTCAATGGATTACGAGGCGGAAAATGTGAAACCACCGGGGCGGATAATCTGAATACCGTCAAACTGGTTTGGGGAGCTTATCAATCTGCGGCAACCCAACAAGTAGTATTCCCCTAAACGATGGAATTATGCTCGAACTGATCAACATTTCCAAATTTTATCCAGGGGTAAAAGCACTTCAGCAAGTATCCTTATGTGTAATTCCCGGAGCCATCCACGCCATTTGTGGCGAAAATGGAGCGGGAAAAAGCACTTTGATGAACATCATTGCGGGCAATGTTCAGCCAGATGAGGGCAGCATTCGCTGGCAAGGTGAACACATTTTCATAACTTCCGCCAGAGCTGCCCAGGACTTGGGCATAGGTATTGTGCATCAGGAGCGTAGTTTGGCGGAAAACCTGAGCATTGCGGAAAATGTATTTGTGGAAAAAGCTCCCCGTCAGCGTTGGGGATGGATTGATCGGCGGGCATTGAACCAGCAGACTCAACAGTTACTGGCTGAATTGGGCTTGCTCCAGCTTTCCCCTCAACAGCTTGTCAGCAGCCTTTCGCCCGCGCAAAAACAGTTGATTGAAATCGCCAAAGCATTGGCAGTAGCACCTAAGTTGCTGATATTGGATGAGCCAAGTTCTTCCCTTGGTGAACAAGAAACCCAGTTGTTATTCGGCTTGTTGCAACAACTCAAACTCAGAGGAACTGCCATTTTGTACATCTCGCACCGCATGGCCGAAATTTTTCAAATCGCCGATCAAATCACCGTGCTTAAGGATGGCCAAAGCCAGGGCAGCTATCCAGCCGCAAACCTGGACCATGAAAAACTCATTCAACTCATGGTTGGGCGCAAGTTGGCGCAAGAGTCCTTTGCCTCCTTCGCCAGCAAGGAGGTATGTTTAAAGATTGAGCAACTCAGGGGAGTAGGTTTTAGCGATATCTCCTTCGAGCTATACCGAGGTGAAATCCTGGGGCTGGCGGGCCTGATTGGAGCTGGGCGCAGCGAACTGGCCAGAGCGCTCTTTGGTGACCAGCCCATCCAAACTGGAACCATCGAGCTAGCCGGCAAAGCAGTGCAATTCAAACATCCCTTCGATGCTATTGCAGCGGGTTTGGCCTATGTACCCGAAGAAAGAAAAAACCTGGGGCTTTTTTTGGACAAAAGTATGCTTGAAAACATCCAGTCGGTGTTTTTGCACAAGCAGTTTTGGCTCAACCTTGAAGTGCCCAGAATTGCTGAACATTACCGCGAAAAACTACGCATCAAAACGCCTTCTTTGGCCCAGCAAGTTGGATTGCTGAGCGGTGGCAACCAACAGAAAATTGTCCTTGCAAAATGGTTGGCCACAAAGCCCCAGGTACTAATCGTGGATGAGCCCACCCAAGGCATTGACATCGGAGCAAAAGTAGAAATTTACCAGCTCCTCAAACAACTCAGCCAAGAAGGGATCGGTATCCTGTTGATTTCGAGCGAACTGCCCGAACTCTTGTTGCTTGCCGATCGAATTGCCGTGATGCAGCAAGGGCAAATAGCCGGGATTTTACCCAAAGAACAAGCAAGCGAAGCAAAAATCATGCAATTGGCTACAGGCCAACAAATTCAAAGCCAATGAAAATAAGCGCCATCCCCTGGGCACATTACCTGGGCGACCGGGTAATCACCCTCGGCAGCACCATTGTTGTACTCGGGATTATCCTTAGCCTGGTTTATCCCCAGCAATTTGCCACCTGGGATAATTTTTCCCAAATTTTGCTCAATCTATCCATTGATACCATTGTGGCGGTCGGCATGATGATCCTGATGATTGGAGGTATGTTTGACCTCTCTGTAGGCTCAATTGTAGCTTTCTCCGGCGGACTGGCGGCCTACCTCATGTACTACCACGCCGTGCCTGTTCAAGTGGCCGTGTTGGCTGGCCTTGGTGGTGCTTTGCTCATTGGCTGGATCAATGGTTATTTGATCGCCAGGGCAGGCATTAATCCAATGATTCAAACCCTGGCCATGATGGGGATTGTGCGGGGTTTTGCCCTGATGCTCAGTGGGGCTGGTTTGCAAAATTTCCCCTGGGAATACCTGATTTTGGGGCAGTCCAAACTCCTGGGCATTGCCATGCCGATCTGGTATATGTTGGGCATCGTCCTGCTATTCCATGTGTTGGTAGAGCGCAGCAGTTTTTTTCGCCGTTACTATTTTATTGGTGGCAATGAAAAAGCCGCCCGTTTGTCCGGTATTCAGGTCGAACGAATGAAAATTTGGGCCTTTGTACTCTCAGCCCTTCTGGCGGGAATTGCGGGCATCTTGCTTTCTTCCCGTTTGGGGGCAGCACTCTCCACCTCGGGCCGAGGGCTGGAATTGCGCGTCATCACTGCGGTGATTTTAGGTGGGGCCAGTCTTTCCGGTGGGCAAGGGCGGGTGATGGGGGCATTCTTGGGGGCGCTGTTCATGGCACTGATCAACAATGCCTTAATCATCGGACGCGTTTCAGGCTATTGGCAAGAAGTAATCCTGGGGATCATCCTCATCGCTGCAGTTGTTCTCGATCAAATGTTGTTGCATAAAGTAAAAACCAAACATCAGACCCTATGAAAGCATCACTTCAGATCTGTCTTTGGTCCTTGGCGCTAATGCTAAATACCGCCTGCGAACTCCCTCCTCGTCCAAATGCTGCTGATAAAGGCCATACCACAACCAGTCCACAGCCCAGGCAGTCCGCCGAAAGCGATCAGACACTGGGCCAAGTTGAAGAATACATCATGGTGACCACCGCCATCAATCTTCCTCTTTACGTCAACCATGATCAAAGCGCTTTTAAGGCCTGGGGGCGCAAAAAGGGAGTAAAAACAAGTATCCTGGGGCCTTCCGAATGGGATGTACCCACCCAGATCGCGACCATCGAACAGGTCATACCGCTGCGCCCAGCAGGTTTACTCATCAATGGGACCGATCCCGGAATTGCTCAGGCCATACGCAAGGCAGTAGCGGCAGGTATTCCTACGGTAGTGTATGATTCGGAAATTCCCAATTCGCAGCGCCACTGCTTCATCGGCAGTGATTGGTACGAAATGGGGCGTTTGCAGGGCGAACGGATGGCAAAATTGCTCAAAGGGAAGGGAAAAGTTGCGGTGATGGGTATTTTGGGCATGGAAAACATGGAAGCAGGATTCCGGGGCTTTCAGGATGCCATCAAGCCCTATCCAGGCATAGAGTTCCTGGGAAAATACGACGACAAAGCCAATGTGGAAACCGCCGCACGACTGGCTGCTGACCTGATTGCGGCGCACCCCGATATTGCCGGAATGGCTGGATTTGACTCCAACTCTGGCCCAGGTATCGCCCTGGCTGTAAAAGAATCCAATCGGATCGGCAGGGTAAAAATCACCACCGTTGACGCCGAACCAGAACATTTAAAGCTGGTAAAAGAAGGTGTAATCGATTACCTGGTTGGCCAGAAGCGGGAGTTGTTCACTGCACTTGGCGCACAATTCCTTTACGATATGCGCCACGGCACCCTAAAACTATCCAACAATGATGCAGCAGCTGGGGTAGTGCCGATTCCTCGTACGGTGATTACGGGTTCGATTGAGATTGATAAAAAGAATGTTGGTGCCTTTTGATGTCCTTTAGGTTAGGACTTTGGTTTTTAGATGAACAATTGCCAAAATCTTGTTCTATTTTTTTGTTCATGCAATTTTAGACCTAAGTCAAAAATCCGACAAAACTGAAGTTTAGCTCTTTTTTTCCTCAACAATCCCCACTCTCTCTAGTTAAAGAAACGTATTTCTAAAAACCGAAATCATTATGAATCAGAAAGTTCACCTCAATTGCAGAGGCTGGAAGATCTATGCCTACAGCCTTTTTTTAACCCTGTTCAGCTTTAGTATTGTTACCTCAGTCCAGGCTCAAAACAGCTGCCGCGCAAGCGTAGGCCGTTTGGGCGATCTCAAAATGTGCCAGATCGGCACCAACAACAGTGTGCAGGCCACTCAAGTGGTAGCACCCTCAGTACCCAGCGGATTCCAAGTACTTTACGTATTGACCAAAGGCGACAGTCTGGTGATCCAGGGTGTGAGCCGCTTTCCCTACTTCCGCGTAACCCCTGATGCCAATTACACCATTCACACCTTGGTTTACAATCCCAGCACCCTGGATTTGAGCATTGTCAAGCCAGGTGTGACAACAGGTTTTGACGTCAATGGCTTGCTCGTCCAGGGTGGCGGCAAAATTTGTGCTGCCTTAGATGTAGCAGGAGCCAAGTTCAGCTTTGGTGCTTGTGAGGCACCCTGTTTTGCCACTGCTGGAACCCTACGTCCGGAAACCCGCGGCTGTTTGGATGGGGATACCCTGACCTTACGGGCCTCGGTAGGTACTGCCCCAATAGTACCCGATAGTTTCCAGGTGGTGTATGTGCTGACGCGTGGTGATAGCCTGGTCATTATCAACGCTGGTGCCAAACCGGAGTTCAAAGTCACTGCTCCAGGGAAATATACCATCCATACCCTGGTGTTCAATCCAGCTACCTTGAACCTAGGAATCGTGCAGATCGGCGTCACTACGGGTGTTGCAGTCAACGGTTTGTTGCGGCAAGGTGGGGGCAGTATTTGTGCTGCATTAGACGTAGCTGGAGCTAAATTCAATGTTGAGGTTTGCCCATGTACTGCCAATGCCGGAACTTTGCGCCCATTGACCGATGGTTGTTTGCAATCAGGTTCGGCCAATTTAAGAGCAGTACAAGGGTCTCGCCCATTTGTACCTGCGGGTTATCAAGTGGCTTATGTCCTTACCCGGAGTGACAGCTTGGTGATCATCAATGCAGGAGCCAGCCCCAATTTTACCGTAAATGCGGCGGGCAAGTATACCATTCACACGCTGGTATACAATCCTGCCACTTTGGACTTAGGGATTGTAAAACCTGGAGTTACTACTGGTTTTGACGTCAATGGGTTATTGCGCCAAGGTGGGGGCTCGATCTGTGCTTCACTAGATGTAGCTGGAGCGAAATTTGAGGTATCTACTGCGGTATGTTGCAAGGCTAATGCTGGCACTTTGCGCGCGCTGGGCAGTTCAACTTGCCTGCAAGGTGGTCAGGCAGTACTTGCGGCCAGTATTAGCAAGTTGCCAACTGTACCTACAGGTTACCGCTTGTTGTATGTGCTGACTTCGGGCAGCAAACTGGTGATTCAGCAGGTGAACAACCTACCGTTGTTTACTGTGCGCGACACTGGTCGATTCACCATCCACTCCTTGGTGTATAATCCTGCAACCTTGGATTTGGGCATCGTCAAGTTTGGTCAGACCACTGGGGTAGATGTCAATGGTTTACTCATTCAAGGTGGAGGCACCATCTGTGCGGCTCTGGATGTAGCCGGAGCGAGCTTCAATGTAAAAAATTGCCCATGTCAAGTGAACATCGGTCGCATTGTACCGCAGCCAAATACTTGTCTGAGTGGCATACGTCCTGTACGATTGAAAGCAAGCATTCTGCATCAACCCAGTGGTCCTAGCGGCTACCGTTCATTGTGGGTATTGACTGAAGGAGATAGCCTGATCATTCGAGCGGTGAATACCAACAACCCAGAGTTTTTTGTAACCCGTGAAGGCAAATACCGCATCCACACCTTGGTGTACAATCCGGCTACCCTGGATTTGAGCATCGTTAAACCCGGTCAAACCACCGGATTTGATGTGAATGGCCTATTGGTACAAGGCGGAGGCAGCATTTGTGCCGGGTTGGATGTACCCGGAGCCGCTTTCACCGTAAGACGCTGTGGCAGCAATGTGGTAGGTACCCTGGAAAGTTCAGCGATCTTCCCGAATCCGACCCAGGATTTACTCAATGTTCAATTGGGCGATAAGCTGGGCACGGGAAAAATTACGCTAGAGGTACTGGACCTGAATGGCAAAATCACCCAGCGCCAAAACCTGGATGCTGGCAGTACTCAAGCTGAATTGGATGTCCATACCCTCCCGGCTGGAATGTATTATCTGCGCGTTTTTGCAGAGGGACAGGCGGGTGAAATGTTGAAGTTTAGTAAGCAATAAGCTCAATCAGTCGTAAAGAAAGATTAGATGCGCCTGGGTTTTGAACGTACAAAGTCCAGGCGCTCTAATTTTTAGTCTGCTTTAGCAGGTCTCCACAGCGGACCTACCGCAAGCAAAAGTACAATCACATTAAAAACAGCATTGGAAGCATTGCCTGAAGCGATTGATCCAGAACTGTCCAAAACAAACCAAGCCAAAAGCCCACAGACTACCGCTTTCCTTACGCCTTCGGGGGCCAGGTCGTACACCCATTTTTGCAAACACCAAACGCATACCCCCCAGCCGAGTAGGAAACCACCCGTAAGTGCAGAAAGGAACCGAGTGGTGGCTGCGTCATAATTTTGTACGCCATCTAACGGAAAGCTTAAAAAATCAAGGGTCCACCTGGCTGGCTCCGCAGTAGCCAACATGGTCCCTAAAAAGAAGATGGGGCCAAAAGAGCCGATCACAAAAGCAGTGATTTTCAAATACGATTTGTGCGATTGTTGGGTCATTAGATTGCTCATTTAATGATGATTTTGAACAAAAGTAATGGCCCCTGTTCTTTGATTGTAGACGCTTCCGTACAATGGGCTAAACGAAATTTCGGGCAATCCGTTTTAGGTTGTTGAAATAAGCGGATAACCAGGTAGGATTGAGATTTTCGGCATTGATTTGCAGGTAGAAATTCTCTAAAGCTAATTCGAATAAACTTTCTAACTGCCCTTGACTGAGGTTGAGGTTCAGGTCTTTTGCCCAAAGTTTGACAAATTCGTTTCCAATGATCTGATTGGATTTGCCCAGTGTTTCTTTGTAGTGCTGGTGTTGTTGATTGATGCGCAACTGCCGGTTAAACAATAAGTCTATTTTGTGTTCTACCAAGATATTGATCAATTCGGGATCAATGTTTTTTGCACTCTTTTCTTTGTCAGCCATTCCCTGGGATTGCTGCAAATGGTGTTTCAATAAATACTCGACAAAAATTTCGAGGTCTGCAAAGTGGTGGTAAAATGAAGATTTGCTGATGCCCACCTTTTTGGCAAGTGTTTCAATTTTTAATCCGTTTTCACCCGATACTGCAAATACCTCGTATCCAAATTTGATCCAGATGTCTTTATTTTCGGTCATAAGTTATTGGTCTGGGAAAATTATTAGAACTTCGATTTTGCGAAATTCTAAAAATATTGACGCAAAACGAAATGGTTCTCCCAAACTTTTACAAATACCGGGCATCACTCCGCTCCTGACCTTTGGTGCTTCGTGAACCCAGCCATCACCTTTTCCAAGATTTTTACCTTCATAGAACGCGGCAGAGTGCGCAAACCATAAGTCAGTACTTTTGACAACAGCCCGGGAACGACATTGGTTCTTTTACCCAAGGCAGCAAGAATAGAAACGCCAACTTGGTCCGGCGACATGGCATTGTCCATTTGCATATTAGCCCTTTGACCGAATTCAGTCTCGACTGGCCCGGGGGCAGCGGCCAACACATCTATACCAAAAGGTTTCAACTCCACGGCCAAGGCTTCCGCGAAGGATTGAATATAGGCTTTTGAGGCCGCATAATTGGCTGCATAGGGAACTCCCTGAAATGCAACCAAGGAGCTCAGAAAAATGATTCCTCCACGTTGTTGCTGCTTAAATTTTTTGGCAAAAAAATGAGAAAGGGCAAGCACCGACTCGCAGTTTACTCGCAACAGGTTGATTTCCGCATCCATGGATGCATCCACAAACAAGCCAGAAGTTCCATAACCGGCATTGTTGATCAACAAGCCGACCTGCAAGCCTTGGGTAGACTGAATCATTTTTTCCACGCCAGCCTTGTCCGATAAATCGGCAATGACCGATTTAACTTCGATATTTTGGCTTTTGAGCTGCTGTGCAACCTTGAGCAAACGCTCCTCGTTTCTGGCATTGATGATGAGGTTAAAGCCTGCCGCAGCCAACTGTGTAGCCAATTCCAAACCGATTCCCGATGATGCCCCAGTCACGACGGCCCAGTCCCCATATTTGTCTTTCAGTCTTTTTTTTTCTTGATTGGAAAGATTCATTGTGTGTGCCTTTTTAAATTCACCGCAAATATGAATCTTTAATAGGGTACAAAACGATAACAAATGTTAAGGCTTTCGAGGGCCTGCTGTCAGATTGGGTGCTCCTAGCTTTGCCTTTTGAGTCGACTCAAGTGAACGGGGGTGATCCCCAGGTAAGAAGCAATCATGTGCTGTGGAACACGATTGTGGATGTTAGGAAAAATCTCGTTCAACAAATCGTAACGCTCTTTCGGGTTCAAGGTATAGAGGTGTTGGATGCGAGAGTCCAGATAGATGAAGTAGTACTCGGCAATCAATCGGCCTAACTTCTCGCCTTGCTCCAGATTGGCATAGCCCCATTCAATGGCCGCTTTGGGCATTACAATCACATCTGTATCTTCCAATGCTTGCAACTGATACGCGGATTTTTGTTGGGTCAAAAAGGCACGGTAATCGGCAATAAACTGGTTTTCAATGGCAAAATGGATGGTGTGTTCAGTGCCGCCAAGATCATCCAATTTTACCCTAATGATGCCTTTTTTTATAAAATAAACTTCGGTGATGAATTTCGCTTCCTGGCTCAGCAAAGCCTTTCGATTGAATACTTTTTGATAACACAGCTCAGCGAATGCTTCCAGTTCTTCTTCTGAGATGTGAATCATTTGTTTCAGTACATTCTTCAATTGAAGCATTGGATCAAACCTTTTTTATCAAATGTGAATTTGACAAAAAGGTTTGATCTACTTAAATAAAATTTTGCTTCATTTGTTAAAAATTCAGCAAATCTAACATCAACGGCGAGGATTGCCAAAACGACGATACACTACGATCCCCAAATTCATGTAGGTATCTTTAGCCTCAGGGCTGGCCGCAAAACTGATCCCATCCAGGTAATCCGTAAAACTGGCTCGGATACACCCCTCCAAGGTAAAAGTAAAGCCCTCCGAAATGTCAAACTTTATTCCTAATCCAACAGGGATACTCACTCCAAGCAGAGAATTGCCATAGGCTCGGTCTTTCTGAATCCCTGCTTTGAGGTCTTCATTGTTCCCCTGGTAATTGGAAAAATTGGTATTGAGTCCCCCTCCTAAAAGCCCAACTCCGGTAAACAGGTAAGGAGAGATCAATTTGTCCATGTTTAAATTTCCAGCTGCATCGGTGTAATAACGATTGGAACCAAAGGGCTCCCATTCACCCAAAACACTTAGTTCAACCAAGTCGGTACTAAAATCAAAATCGCGGGATTCACGGCCTGCAAAGTTATCATCATCCCCCTTGAGTTTGAGGTAAGTAATGCCTCCCCGAAAGCCCATGCGGTTAGAGATATTTGTTCTGGCAATCAGCCCCAAACTTGGGGTAAAATCCTTGAAGCGAGGAGTAAGTGTTGGGTTAATATCCCCTGAATAAACCGCCATTCCAGCAAAAACACCACCTTCCCAAATGGTTTGGGCTTTGATCACCATGGTCGTCATGATCAAACAGAAAAAAAGTACTGATTCTTTCATACTTAAATAGTTTTTGGAAAAAACACTACTGCACAACATCTAATACGAATTCGACCCGGCGATTGAGCACCCTTCCTTGGGCCGTTTTATTACTCGCAATTGGTTTTGTTTCGCCGAATCCTTCATGCTCGATTCGTTTAGCGTCGATAGAACGTAAAAGCAGGTAGTCATAGCATGATTGGGCCCGTTTTTTTGACAAATTCAAATTAAATTCATCTTTTCCTTGGCTATCTGTATGTCCTTGAATGCTCAATTGGTATGCGGGATACCGCATCATCAAGGCGGACACTTTATCGAGAATTTTTTTGGAACTGGGTAGTAATATTGCACTTCCGGTCTTGAAACGCACTTCTTTTCTGGCTCGCAGAAGTACAGCCTGATCCTCCTTGCGCAGTTCCGGGCAACCCAATTTATTTAACAACCCGGCTACTTCCGGGCAGCGGTCATCTAAATCAATGACACCATCCTTGTCTGTATCGGGGCAGCCAAAATGGGTGGCTATTGTATCGGCAATTTCAGGGCAACGATCATCTGGGTCGGGAAATCCATCGCCATCGGTATCCGGACAACCTTTAAAAGCCAGAGGCCCGGCTTTCTCCGGACAACGATCATCCAGATCAATCAATCCGTCTTTATCTGTGTCCGGACAGCCAAACTGATTGGTCGTATCGGCAACCTCGGGGCAACGATCGTATTTATCAATCAAACCATCGCAGTCGGTATCAGGTTCGGGGCAGCCATTTGATCCAGGCAATCCTTTTTCGTCCGGACAAGGATCGTCCTTGTCCGATACGCCATCCCAATCGGTATCGGGGCAGCCACCGAAGGCAGGCATGCCCGGCAAATCAGGGCAGGCATCGTCGATATCCGCAATGCAGTCGTTGTCTCGATCCGGGCACCCCTCGGTTTCCACAATGCCCGAATCACGGGGGCAAAGGTCGGCCGAATCCATAAAGCCGTCGCCATCAGTATCCGGGCAACCGCCGGTCAGAGGATTACCTTTTGCTTCGGGGCAGGCATCTTCGGCGTCTTCCACTCCATCTTCGTCACTGTCCGGGCAGCCCCTAGCAGATTCTACACCTTTTAACCTGGGACAGGCGTCTATTTTATCCAAAAAGCCATCGCCATCGCTGTCCTTAACGCCCATCCTGACTATCAGGTTTACACCAGCAGCAGCATACCAATCCCTCCGTTTTGGGTTTCCGGTGGCACTCACGCCATCGAGGTAGTCACTATCGGCAAAACGGAGCGCAGCTTCAAAAGCGAGGGTACTCGATTTGCTTAAATCCAACCTCAACCCGCCGCCAAATGGAACAACTGGCAGTTGAACAGTACGGCTTTGGGCTTCATCGGCGAGAATAGGAGGAGCAATGTTTTCATCCATTTTGAAATCGACCAAGTAATTCGTTTCAGGATTAAACCGGGCCATCCCAATGCCTACAAAAAAATAAGGCGTGAATTTAGGTTGATAGCGGTATTTACTCTCAGGGTAATGGGTTTTACCAAAAGGGTCCCATTCAAAAGTGAGGCTGAATTCTGTAAATTTGGTTCGAAAAGAAAAATCGCGCAAACGATGAGGGGCTTCAGGTGGAAAATTCCGGTCGCTGCCACTAAGCTGGGTACTTAATCCCCACAATCTGGTCGAAAACGAGGGGGTCAGATAATAACGAAAAAACCCACCATAAGCTGGATTCAATTCTTTTAAAAGCGGGTAATTCTCAGGATTTAAATCACCTTGATATCCAGCGCCACCCAGCAATAATCCAGTTTCCCACCTTACTTGTGCTGCGAGCCCAAAAGGCAAAAAGCAGCACAGTAAAGCAATGATGTAGTTTCTCATTCCTTCTCTCATTTTCGTAGCTCATTGTGCAAGCTCCCGAAATTAACAAAAACTGAAGTAAACCTGGACGACAAAAATAGAATTATGGATTCAGTTGGGAAAGTATGCTTTTTTTAACGATTTTTTAAGATTTATGGTATAGCGTGAAGATAAAAATAATAAATAAGAAAAAAGGGTGAACCTTAATTGAATGGTTCACCCCAGTACCAGTAAGCAACAAAGAGGGATTCTTTTCAGCATCCCTGTATCTTTAAAAGAAAATTTTTTCCTTAATGATCTTTTGTAAAATTAGCATCATCAAGAAAAACTTGTAAGAAATAGTTATCCACACAAAGTGGAAAACTTTTACAAAACATTACTAATCAATAAATTAAAAGCTTGAATTATTTTTCCACATGTGGATAACTCAAATAAAATGTGGAAAACCATGGTAGGAATGAGCTTTAAAACAAGCGTTTGCGCTGAAAATACAAGGCGAGTAACAAACTGATGACCAAAGCCAGTACGATGATCAGGTAAACGGCAAATCGACTGGTCTGAAACGGCAGGGGCACGTTCATGCCAAAAAAGCTGGCGATCAGGGTTGGCACAGCCAGAAAGATGGTTACGAGCGTCAGACGATGGATGGTAACGTTCATGTTATTGGAAATGATGGACGCATAGGTATCCATCGTTCCACTTAGGATGTTGCTATACACATTGGACATTTCCAAGGCCTGACCATTGTCAATGATGATGGCTTCAAAGAGATCAAATTTTTCTTCATCATCCCGGATGGTCAAAAAATCAGTACGTTTCATCTTCATATTGAGCAAGTCGTTGGCACTGAGTGAGTTTACAAAATAAACAAGGCTTTTTTCTATGCTCAACAATTGTCGCAACTCCCGGTTTCGGCTGGAGTGGTAAAGCTCTTGTTCGATGAGGTTGCGTTTGAGGTCTAATTTTTTCAGGCAAGTCAAAAAACGATATACGTTTTGCTCCAGAATTTGGAGGATGAATTGAACAGAATCAGAGGGGTCGAAATTCTTCACTTTGTCGTCCAAAAATCGCTGCAAAACCGGATTCTCGATGGAAGTGATGGTGATCACGTGCTCATCGGCCAGAATAATACCAATTGGGACCGTAATGTAAATGGCATCGTTTTCTTCCTCGGTAGGATTTAAAACGGGAGTATTGACCAAAATGAGCCGCACATCCTCTTCGATTTCGTAACGCGAACGTTCGTCAATGTCCAAAGAGTCGGTAAAAAATTCGAGGGGGGAATCGAAGGTTTGCGCCACCTCTTCCAGCTCTTCCTGGTTGAAGGGGGGGGTAATATTGACCCAACAGCCTGGCTCAGGTTGCTCCAGCTCCTTCAATCGACCATCCACTTTGAGGTAATATCTGACCATAACGTTCGGCGTTTGGGTTCCAGAATCTGGTAAGTGTTTATTTGAATTTTTCAATTGGGTTCCCAATCCATAATTCAAATACACGCTGTATGTCCCGACTCCTCAATTCGCCCGCAAACTTAACAAATCTGTTCCTAAATCCGCCTCAAAAACGGTATTATGTTGGATTTCGTATCTGGTCAACGAAGGTTTCGTACAAAGGGAGGTCGATGGCACCAGCATCTGGGGCCCAGGAAGCCTGGCGGTCTTGCAAAAGCAGGAAATAGTCCATCACCAAATCCCCTTGTTGTTCCAGGTTGAATTCAGATAGGTGATTGGCTTTTAGCAAGGCAGGAAGCCCACCGTAGTTATACCCCATGGTGCTGCGTTGTGCCCGTAGTGCTCTAGGGATGTAAGCTGCACCTTGCTGACAATACTGCCATACGTGAACCAATTCGTGGATTAGTATAGCCTCGGGAAATGGCCCCCAACCGTTGATGGTAAAGCCGGAAACGTATACAATACCCGTACTCCGCGTCCCGATCCGGGCATTTTCGTCAATGCGCACCAAATCCAGAGGTATGGCATTGCCAAAAACCATACGTGCTGAGAATTTTTCTGCATCACTCAGGCCACGGGTATTTCGTTTCAGAAGTATTGCATTGATCAATTCAAATCCGTCCAGTACTCCGAACAAATCGATTAAAACAAAGGCGAAATCAGCCGGATGTTGGAAGCTTGAGCGCTTAAACAACCTGCGAAAGCGTTGTGGGTAACTTCCAAAGCACCACCTCAGCCGAACTAAGCCATAGGGTTTATTTTTTTTGTGCATGGGATTGGGTTAATCAAATCGGATCGCCTTCACCGGACTAATCCTACTGACCAAATAAGAAGGGATAATCAAAAAAAGTAAGGTAATCAGCAATGTACCAATGTTCAGCAACAAAATGCTCCAAAGGTTGAAGTGAATCGGAGCATAAGAAAGGTAGTAGTTCTCTTCATCCAAGCGAATGAATTTGAAATATTTTTGCAGCAGGCACAAGGCAATCCCCAACAAATTCCCCCAAAACATCCCATTGAGGATGATGTAGGAAGCATAATACAGGAAAATGCGTCGAATGCCCCAATTGCGTGCGCCCATACTTTTGAGTACCCCGATCATATTGGTACGTTCAAAAATAAGAATCATCAAGGCGGTAATCATGTTGATGATGGCGACAATGACCATCAGGCTAAGGATCACCACTTCATTGATGTTTTGCAAATCCAACCAGTTAAAAATACCCGGGAATTTTTGGCGGATGGTTTCGGCATAAAGTTCGTTGGGGATATGGTTGTAATAAATGTCTTCGGAAAGGGGCTTCAAATCATTGATGTCGTCCAGAAAAACTTCAAATCCGGCCACCTGGTCTTCGGTCCAACCTAGTAATTGCTGAATTTTGCGGATATCTACCAGGGCAAATTGGCGGTCGTATTCCTCCAGACCGGTTTTGTAAATGCCACATATTTTGAAGCTGCGCTTGAGTTGTTCGCCATTTTGTACAAAATGAACCCGGAAGCCATCCCCTACCCCAACCTTGAGGCGATTGGCCGTGGTACGGGAAATCAGGATTTCGTTGGATGCTGTGCTGTCCTTGGTGTTGATAGGTTTGCCTGCCACCAGGTATTGGCTCAAGAAATGCCAGTCAAAATCTTGCCCTACTCCTTTTAAAAAGATGCCCTCTATTTCGTCTTTTGCCTTGATGATGCCCCCTTTAAAAGCATACACCTGAATGTGCCTTACGCCACCATTGGTGAAGCGTTTTCTCTTGAGCTCCCGCCCCAGAAGATTGCGCTTCTCGAGAAAAGCTACCCGGCGAATCGTATCCAGAGAAGGGTAAAAATCCTGGTTTTTATCCACAAAAGACTCCTCTAGTAAATTCTCGTACACACTGGCATTGGTAATGTGGATGTGCCCCCAAAAACCAAAAATTTTACTACTGATTTCCCGTTTGAACCCCGAAACCAGGGCAGTAGCGCAAATCATCACACTGATGCTGAGCGCAATAGCAATAACTGCGATCCGAATGATCACCCGCGCAAAGGACTGTTCTCCCTCGGCAGCAACTTTTTTGGCGATAAAAAAGGAGTAATTCATAGAGGCGAAGATAAGCGTAAGGTTTCAGGGTTCCAAGGTTAATACACCACCATCTTCATCGTCTTCCGATGTGCCCCGGCTTGCAAAGTATAAAGCAGCACTCCAACCTGGTTCAAATCCGTTTTATCGATGACAATTTGCTGATGGCCTGCGGGGTATTCCTGGCTAATGGACTTGAGTACCCGACCCGATAGATCACTGATCTGCAAGGTTGCAGGGCCCGCCTCTCCCAGGTCAAATTCAATGGTTGTAGATTGACTAAAAGGATTGGGAGAATTGGGATAAAGCTGAAATTGAGGTTGAATGCTTTCAGACTGCAAATTGCGCTCAAGAACAATTTTTTCAAACTCACCTCCATGGGTATAGGCCTCTGCGGCTAAATCCAGTTCTACCAATTGGAATAATTCACTTGAGTTGCCCGACTTTTTAGCCCTGAATTCAAGTGTGGCCAATTGGCCTGTTTTTTTAGATGTATTTAGCCATGATACCCGAATCAGCCCGCGTTCAAGGTCGCTTAAACCGATACTCTCCATGCCCGCATCGCGATATTCAATGTTTTGGAAGGTCAAAAATTCAGAATTGAAATGTAAGCTAAACTGAGCCCCGATCAACTCGTTGGCTTCGAACAAGTTAAGCGGAATGGTGTACAGTTCACCAGCTTTAATTTCCGCGGGCAAAGCACCAGTTTGTAAGGTCCGCTCGGCGGTATTGCGCAATTCAGGAGAGGGATTTACATTTTCTTTTGCGGCGTTGCCGCTTACATCGCCCATTTTTACAGCAACAAAATCCGCGCCCAACATTTCACTGTTCAGGTTATTGTAGTTGCGCACTTCCGGAATGGTTTCCAGCAAGGGGTTTTGTGGGTCTTTAAATTGGAAAGAGGCATCTACGAAGCGCCAGCTTGGGCATTTTTTAAATTCCAGATCCAGGCGTAGTACTACTTTGCGGATTTGGATGATGTCGTAGGTGGATACAAAACCTGACAAATCCACATCCGCAGCAATGAATTTATAGGGGGAATCAAAGGGCATCGATCCTAAAATATGGCGCGTAATCAACACAATATCGTAAGTACTTACCCCATCCAGATGATTGGTATTCAATGAAGGGGTAACCGTATAATCATTGTTTTCTCTTAATTGTTCAAAGCTGAATTGCCCGCTCTTGTTGCTGAGCGTTGTGACATCTTGTACTCCACTCAACTGCACATTGGCATTATTCAAAGGTTTGTTGGTAAAGGTTTTGATGGTGCCACTGATGCTGGCGCTGCCAACTCTGGGGCACAAACCGCGATTGTCTTGTACCAAGACATAGGTTTCACAATAACCATAGTTGCCCCTGGTATCCCAGGCGTACACATACACCAGAATGCTGGGCCGATCATCACAAGTTAGGGTTAAACTGATGTGATTAGGGTCAGGTTTTTCCCTTCCGCTTTCGATTTCATCCGCCCGGTGAATCGAATAAGCCACAATGCCCGAACAATCCTCAACTTTACTGGCAACAAAGTCTTTGGCCCAAACTACTGCAGCTCCTGGGTCTGGATCACCGTCACCGTCAATGTCTTTTGGCACTGGTAATGGCATCAATTCAACAACCAACCCGTTGATACAAATCGGGGCTGGGCCTTTTACATCACGCACCTCAATCTGGATGGTTTCACGACCGATATTCCCGCAGCCATCGGAGGCATTGATCTGAATTTTATGGATGCCGATAGGCAATCGCTCCTGAATGCGGTAACGCGGGTAAGTGCCCACCAGTTTCAGGGTACGGTCAATTTTACCATCCGCCTTTTCATCATAAAGTGCTTCCACTTTCAGATCCTGGCTATTGCAGTTTTCAGCAATCGAAAACAGATAATTGACATCGCCGGTGCAGTCATTGTTGCGTGCGTCAAAAAAACTGCTGCTCAGGAGAGTGATTTTGGGTGCTTCATCGTCGTAAACCTTGATCAACTGGGTGTACTCCCAGATGCCTCGCGATTGCAAGAGGGGGCGCTCGATGCTATTGGTCCAATGGCCTTTGTCATTGGGTATGGTATTGTTTATGACCTGGTCCTGGTCGATATAAGTCGTATCATTGGGTTGGACCAACAACCAAAATGCGGTGTTTCCACGTTCACCATCTCCATCGTAATCCCGATCCAGGATAACTGGCTGGTTTCCTTCCTTGTACTCACACCAATTGATAATGGTCCAGGTGCGCAATATTTTGTAACATTCCTGTCCGGTGGAGCTAAATTTCACATCGTTCACACTAAAAGCAAGAACATTGCATCCATTTTCCTGGTGAATGAGGTTATTGCCAGGTGGAATTTGTTGACAATTCACCGAGGTGTCCTTGGGAAAACGAATCGCATAATCCCGTATCGCCAAAACCCGAATCACCTGAATGCACTCCGGACTGCGTTGTTCATTGGCTTTGCCCAGGTTGCGCACCACTTGCCAGCGACGAGTTATGGTCCCTACGCCACAATTGTCCAATTTGTCCAAAGCAGGCAACGACACAATGCTTAACAAACCACAGGGATCATTTAGTACTTTGCCTACGCCAAAAAGACTAAGGTTGCCCAGGTTTTTATCGGTACACAAAATATTGGTATCTGCTGGAACCACACATTGCAGTAAGGTTTTGTCCTCTACGGGTACATCCAACCAGCATTTGCTACTGTTACCAGCGACATCGAGGGCTATCAGTTCTACCCGAACTTTGGCACCAATGTCACAACAGAAAAAGTCAATCCTTTCGGCAGGCAGAGTATAAAAAACACCATTTTCCAGCGTCAGGGCATCAGCAGTATCCAATTTCCCATTGCCATTCTGGTCAAATGCCATAGTACAAGCTGTAGAAACTTCCCTTCGTACTTTGAGGGACTGCAATTGGCAATTGTCGCTGGAGCCTTCGTCTACATCTATTACCGTAAGTCTGCCATAACCATTGCTTACACTCACATTAATGGCATTATCACAACGCACCTGGGGCGCTATTTTATCTTTAACCCGCAACTCCACGGAATCAAGCCTAGTATTCAAACAGGGGTCGTTGGCGTACAATAGCAGGCGATGTTTTCCTACTGGCAAATTGTTCATTACGCCATTGCTAGTAGGATATACTTTCTCCAACCACACTGAGTCCCCTACACTGGGGCGCGCAACATAGGATTTAACCTTTACACTCAATTGCACCGCATCACAATCACTGAATCCAATCTGGTAAAGGCGCTGCAACTGATCGGGGCTGACGGGTAAAGCTGCACTACAGCTCATGGGCTGGGTTGAAACCTCAATGGGTTTACTGGGTTTGGTAATGACCGGGGCTTGCAAATCGCCGATTTTCATCAGCGTAGTGTCGATATGAACAATGCTTCCAGCACACCAATCAAACAACTTTAAAGATTGGATCACCTTTCTGCCCCGACGACAAATCAGCACTTCGCTGACTTGACGTTCGATGGACAAGCCACAGTACTCGCGGTCAAAAATGGTGGTATCACCTACCGCATTAATCCAGAACGGGTACAAAATCGGAGTACGAATGACTTCAGGAATGCAGGAGTGAATGGCGGTATCTTTCGGAAAATGTAGCTTTTTCCAATCCGGCCGCCAAAAAACAATCACTTGCGTTGTGTCTTTGCGGTTGCCTGAGGCATCCTCCGCAGAAAAATTGCGGTATATTTTTGCGAAAAAAGTACTGTCACAATCTCCTAGTACCAGGCGGTCATTGACTTTAAGATCAACCAGAACCCCATTGCAATTGTCTTTAAAAACCACTCTTCCTGTGTAGTATTTGTAATTTGTTTTTTGCCAGGAAGCGGGAATGTTGTAAATGCTGTCGAGGTCAAAACACAACCAATCCAGGGTATCTCGGGCCCAGTCTATGGCCTGAACCGAGGGAGGGCGTTTGTCCTCCGTAATCAAGGTACTCTGGCAAACGATACTCCCAGTAATGATATCGCGCACTAAATAGGCATGCCTACCAGCACCATCCGCAATGTTGCGGTTAAAAGGATTCGAGTCATTGACCAGCACCTGCAAACGCGCCCAGTTGGTAGCATCGTCTCCACCTAGCAGAACTTGTTGTGGACTCAGGCTGATTTGGCAATTTTCGTCGAGCGTAAAGATGACATCTTGACGGCAACTTAGGGCCGCAATATTGGAAAAGGACGATGGGGATTTCCAAACCTTTACCTGTTGTGGAAGGGTCGCCGTTAACGCCCCCACAAAAAGATAATACAACCATGCGGCAGTAGAAAATAATCGCATAGTTCGGTTTGATAGATCGCCTTACAAATCAACGGGGCTTTCCTTTTATACAAAAAGCTGTACCGTTCGCTCAAAATTAACGCTCATTTGCGTAATATAAGGTGTTAGGAGGTAAAAAGTTTAGTCTGAAGGGGTACAAATAGTGAATGACCAAAGATTCGAGAGAGGAATGACTAATTTTTCGAATGACGATTAAGCGCTGAAGTACCTGGCATTTGGGGGGAATGTTGGAGGTAGATTCCATTTACATGAAATTATGCACCAACTTTAAGGGCAATATGGCAAATTCGTCTCTCCTCATTCGAAAAATTCGTCATTCCTCCCTACCTTGCTCCCATCATTCGTTGCAAATATGTGCACATCCATGAGAGGCTATATCCTATTGCTTTTATTGACGCTATCCGCCCTACCCGTTTTTTCCCAAACTCCTATTGCTGCCCAAGCAGACACTGTGGTGGCCATTCCCATTTTGCAACTGGCTGAAGAGCTGGGCAATTCCGAATTGTTTCTACGCAATCAATTGCGGCCTGCGCTGGAAAGCAACGCCGTGTTGAGTAGCGTACAAGAGTCCGTCGATTCGCTGCGCCGGGCAGCCGATAGTTTGCAAAAAACCTCCAATTACGTGTGGGAGCAACAAGTAGCCAGCCGCATCAGTGGTAGTCTGGCGGGACGTTGGCGGCGTTATCTGCGTCAATTACAAGAAGAAGGAAAACGTTTGCAGAACTATTCCAGCAGCCTGCAATCCCTGCTCGAACAGCTGGGAACCATGCAGGAAAAATGGCGCTTCACCACCACTGCATTTAAAGACATTCCAGTCGAGGTCAAACAGCGCATTGATTCATTACAATACGACCTAAATCAAGCCAATACCGGGCTTTTGACTCAACGCAATGCCGTATTACGACTACAAAGCACGGTACTGGATCAAAAACTATTCTGCCAGTACCACCTTTCCAATATGGAGGGTTTGGAAAATCTGGAGTTGCAAAGTATGCTGACCAAACGCCGGCAGAATATCTTTGAAATTCCCATTTTTAGCCAATCTACTGCTGAACAAAGTTACCGCAAGGTAGCCCTGGATTATTTCAAAAAAGAGTTCAACGAATTTTTACAAGGTAATCGTGACCGCATGTTTCTCCACCTGATGCTCTTCCTGGGCATTGGACTGTTTTTTATGTTGGGCAACTCCTTTTTCAAAAAAGACCGTAAATACAACAAACAGAACGAATTTAATCTCGCAACTGAGATTGTTTTTTCCAAACCACTGACTACCGCCTTTTTGATCACCTTGTTGATGACTCCCTTGTTGTACCCCAATCGGCCTTCTGTTTTTAGTGAAATGATTGTGATGGCCCTGGTTGTGCCTTTTGTGGTCATCGTTCCTAGGTTTGTCATTCCCAATATTCGCTGGAGTATTTATCTGGTTGGCGCCTTGTTTTTTGTCCACTTGATGCTTAAATCAGCCATCGCCAATCAGGTCATTTTTCGCTGGTTCATGGTATTGGAAAGTATTTCCCTTGGGCTGTTTGTCTTTTCAGTGGGTTTCCGCGACCGACAATGGTTCCGCGAACCATTGACCAGTGCAGTATTTGCGCGGATAATGCAATTTGCTGCCCCCATTTTTCTGGTTGTGGCCAGTATGGCGGCACTGGGAAATATAACCGGTTACGATACCCTTGCTGAGGTATTTAATCTTTCGCTCGAAAAAATCATCCTTACAGGTTTGATCATTTTTAGTGCAACGATGGTCATTGAGGGGCTGCTGCGTTTTGTGCTCAATTTGCGCCCTGTGGAGGAAGGTCAAACAGTGGCAAAAGACCGCAATGCTTTTTTGAACGGCATGAGTAAATTCCTGCGCATCAGTGGTGTATTGGTATGGTTTGGATTTGTACTCAATGCCTTGCGTTTGTTAGGGCCTTTAGAATACACCTTCGGGCAATTCTGGGATGCTGGTTATAGCTTTGGGGCAGTTCGCCTCACGGTTGGTGGAGTGCTGGGTTTTTGTGCCATCATCATTGTTGCCTGGCTAATCGGAAAATTGTTTAAATACCTTTTGGAAGAAGAAATTCTGACCCGATTTCAATTTGAATATGGCGTACCCATGGCGGTTGGGCATTTGGTGCAATACCTGATCGTCTTTGTGGGTGTACTCCTGGCAATTGCTTACCTTGGTTTTGACGTGCAAAAACTGAGCCTGATCATTGGCGCAATGGCCATTGGCCTGGGTTTTGGTTTGCAAAGTTTTATTGCCAACGTACTTGCAGGTTTGGTGCTAATTTTTGGGCGGCCATTTCGGGTGGGAGATCAGGTTATTGTCAATGAAGAGGAAGGGGAAATTTTGGAAATTAAGTTGCGCAGCAGTAAAATTCGAAAAATCAATGGCGGTATGCTCGTTGTACCCAATACCGATTTGGTGTACAAACAGGTGGTTTGTCACAGTCGATCGGTGGGCCCCAGGATGTACGAGTTGGCAATTCGAACCCAGGCAAGTTCAGATCCTAAACGAGTAATGGAAATGATCAAAGCCTGTTCTATTCGGGAAGAAGCTATCCTGACACAACCCGAACCACTGGTAAGTTTTGAGGGCATTGACCCCAACGGGCAACAGGTTTTCCAAATTCAATTCTGGGTGACACAGGCCGGACATCAAGCGAAAAGCCGCCTTTCTTCCCGGATTTATTCTACTTTAAAAAATGAAGGCTTGCTGTAAATGCCAAAGATATTTATGCTGAGAAGGAACTTAGCTAAAATTAATTTTTCTGATCCCCCCAAATTTTCTTTTTTATTTTCTTTTGAGCATTTTTGTAAAATTCTCGACCTGAAGTTGAGAATATTTCAAAGAATTACTTGTACTTTTGCCATACAACTAAAGCAAAAAAATTTTTTAACCCTTTTTTTTAACTGCTTTAAGATCAACTAAAGCTTTAAATCGGAAACGGTATGACACAATTGATTACGAACAAGCCGATGGCTACGTTCAGCTTTGTGCTGCTCCTCATCATCTCTATTGTTGCCTCCTTTTATCCGGCAACTTTTCCAACACCTGCAGAAGGCGTAACATTTGATTCAGGCAACGTAGCCTGGCTTCTGGTCGCTTCCAGCTTGGTATTGTTGATGACACCAGGCCTCTCGTTCTTTTATGGCGGGATGGTTAGCCCTAAGAACATTATCTCCACCATGCTCCAAAGCTTCATCTCACTGGGAATCATCAGTGTAATTTGGTACGTGGTAGGTTTCAGCTTGGCCTTCGGTGACTCCATCGGTGGTTTTGTTGGTAATCCAATGACCCACTTCATGTTCAATGGAGTTGGTACGGCACCCGCAGCCAATCCTGGTATCAACCAAGGTATTCCTTTTGTTTTGTTCGCAGCTTTCCAGTTGAAGTTTGCCATCATCACTCCTGCCCTGATTACGGGTTCGTTCGCTGAGCGCGTTCGTTTCTGGAGTTACATTGTTTTTATTGTACTGTGGAGTTTGCTGATTTATGCACCTCTGGCACACTGGGCATGGCATCCAGAAGGTTGGTTGTTTAAGTTAGGCGTACTTGACTTTGCAGGTGGTACTGTTGTGCACATTTCTGCAGGTATTGCTGCTTTGGTTGGTGCAATGGTGTTGGGCAGAAGAAAAACCCACATCGAAGGACAATCTCACAATGTATTGTATACACCTTATGTTATCCTGGGTACTGGCTTATTGTGGTTCGGCTGGTTCGGTTTCAACGGTGGATCTGCATTGGCTGCAAATGGTCAGGCAGTAACTGCATTTGTAAACACTAACCTGGCTTCTGCATCTGCTGCTATTGTCTGGATTTTGGTCGACACCATGCGTGGCCGCAAACCTTCCGCTTTGGGTGCTTGTATCGGTGCGGTAGTTGGTTTGGTGGCTATCACCCCTGCTTGTGGTTACATCAACTACGGCCCAAGTTTGCTGATTGGTGCAGTAGCTGCAACCGTTTCAAACTATGCCGTTGTTCGCAAGTCTCGCACCAGCTTGGATGATACACTGGACGTATTCCCATGCCACGGTATTGGTGGTATCGTGGGTATGTTGATGACTGCACTTTACGCAACGGATGCTTTTGGTGGCGTTTTTGCAACAGGAAGCCCCAAACTATTGATCAATCACTTGATCGCTCTGGTGGCTGTTGTAGCTTTCACTGGTGTTGGTTCTTGGCTAGTTTACAAAATCACCAACTTGATTACTCCACTACGTGTATCTGAAGATCAGGAAGAAGAAGGTCTGGACATCAGCCAGCACGAAGAAACTGTAATTGAATTAGCAATGTAATTGACTATTCAACAGTAAAATAAAAAAGCGGGTTTGGTGCGGTGCATCAAACCCGTTTTTTGTTGCTTATTTTCCTCATTCTACCTTTTCGACCAAAAACCCCAAAAAACACATTTTTTTGGAATGAAAATGCATTTTTGGGTGTTACAAATGGGACGTTTTTACGTATAAATACACATATAGCAGCTGACCACATTAAGCTGTGGTTATTTTAAACCCATAAACATCGTCCCATGCGTATCCTCATTCTTCTTTCCACCATTTTGGTATCCACTTTTTCACCCAATAAAATAGTCGAAAAAGAAGCCAAGACCTCAAATAATACTCCGTCCATTGCCCTAGCCACAAAGGCTGCCACAGGGGAGTCAGCCCAAATGTTGGATGTTGATTCAGAATACCTAATGAAGGGTAGTTGGAAAATTCTTTCCATTACGGCAGACAAACCCTGCGATGTCAATGGAGATGGTTATGAAACCACCGACATCATGTCTGAAACTCCCACTTGTGCCCTCGATGACGTGATGAAAATTTATCCCAATCATACGGTCAGTTTCGAGCGCCGCCAGCGTTGTGTGTCTTCAGAAAAAGCTGTAGAAACCTACAAGTGGAAATTGGCCACGAACGGCACTTTCACCATCATTGACGGCACCATTGAAGCCAAAATGATCCTGAAATCAGCCAATGCTTCCCGCATGGTCATGCTGATTCCGATGGAAGAAGATGGACAGTTATACCACTTCAAAGTTACCTATGGGCAAAAAAAACAACAAGTTCCCGGGAAAATTTTGAAAAATTAGGTCGTTTCAACGGTTTAATTCATTCCGGTTTACATTTCCGACCTTCCAGACGAAAGAACTTCACTTTCACTGGAATGGTCGCACTCGTATCCACAAAACCTTTTAAGGCGAAAATGCCTGCATACTTGGGCTTCATGTCAAATTCATAAACCTTCAGCTCTTTGAAGGAGAAGTTTTCGCTATTCCCACTTGAATACAAAAAACGAAACTGCTGCCCCTGTTTTTCAATTTTCACGGCGGAATTTTTCAGATTGTTGACAATCAGCGTTTCGGTGCCCTGCTCAAGGGTAAATAAGGGTTGATGGACCACTTCTTCCAGATTGGAATATTTTTTGCCCAATGAAGCAATGCCTTGGATGATGATTTCACCGGGTTTGGCATATCCACCGAAGAAATCATTGTACGACAGAGACAAACGAATACTTTTGCCAGTAAAAGTAGTGTCCTCCAACAGCAGGAGTCCCGCTTGTTGCCAACTTTCATGGGGGATGAATTCCGAAAAATGTACTTCTGTGCTAAAACATTCATCTTGGATTTTGCGTAGCAACAGGTTCTGAATCAGCGGCTTTTCTCCTTTTTGGGGCCAATTGTCGCCTTTGAGGGTAAAAAGGCTCAAATGATTCGTATGCTGCCCTCTTTGATTCCAATACCTTGCCTCTTTGGATTGTACAAACCAACCTCTGTCGATCAGCACCCTTTCCTCAACGTTTAAAAAATCATCATAAAACTGCTCCAAATCTTTTGCTTGAAAGTAAAAGACAAGCATGATGATAAATCCCAATCCCAATCCAATGGCCAACCACCTATAAGTTTTTCGCGGGAGAATTAGGGGAGGCGTTGGAGTAGATCTAACCGCAATGATTTGATCCTTGTATTTGAACCAATAAGGATAAAGATTCGCACTTTTTTTGCGCTGGACCTCCGTAGTCACCGCTGCTTCAAAATGATAACGCGCCAGGGTATCCAGAGTAGCCAGGGATGGATTCTCTGGTTTGTAAGGTGACTCTTGCAGAACAAAGGCAGCATAATTTTTGATGCTTTTCCAACCTACCACCAATCCGGTTTGTAATTCGATTTCATGGCTCAAATGCCGGCTTTCAGCCTCAGAAAGTGCATTGCTTAGGGGCTGAGCAAAACATTTTTCACAAACTGCAATAAAAAGAGAAGTAAAGGCAAGCAAATCCTGCTTGTTCATATTTGCTGGAGATTTTTGGTTTATACATCCATCAAGACCTAGGTAAAATTAAGTGCTTTTCTGAATTAAGCCATGCAATTCATAGGCTCAATTATAAATCATTTCCCCTAGAAATCAGGTTTCCGGGATATTTCCGCTGCAATTCCGCTGCCCAATGCTCGTATCCCGCAGTTTTGTGGCAAAACAAATAAGCCATGAAACAACTGAGCATCCTTTTTTTCTTGTGCACCACTTTGGCACTCCAAGCCCAGCAATTGCAATTGCATTATGATTTTAGGCATTCCATTGATCCCGAATTGCACCGTCGGAATTTCAGCTACTTGAGTTTTGAATATTTTAATGCCAACGACTCGCTTGGTTCTTTTTTGCTAAAAGCCCAAATGGATTTCAACGGGGAAAAGAACAACATTGGACAGTTGTTCTTACAGGTGTCTCAAAACCTGCGCTTTTGGAAACCCAAGGTATTTATGGCATTAAATTTTACGGGCGGATTGGGCGTTACCCCTCCATCTTATGGGTATTACCTTAGCAATTCCTTTGGATTAGGTGCTGCTTATCCTTTTCAATGGAAGGGTGCCTGGATGAACGCTAGCATGGGCTACCGTTATAATACATTTGCTAAACCCAGCCACGACCTACAAGGCACGCTGTATTTTGGCAAAGGGTTTTTCAATTACAAATTATTGGTGGCAGGTAGTTTTGTAGCCTATTCCGAAAACCGTAATCACGGGAATGAATGGACCAAGGACTTGAGGGGAAAAAAACTCGCCTTTTTCGGCGATCCACAAATCTGGTACCGCATCAAAGGCAAGTATTCCATAGGTTCCAGGTATAGTATGTTCTACCATGTCCTGACGAGTGAACATACTTTGCAGGTATATCCAAGTTTGGCGCTTAAAAGAGAGTTTTAATTTTAAAAACTTAAAAAATCTCTAAGGGACTAATAAAATGAGTTCAATACTTGGAACCTACATTGTACATCAGCTCCTGCAACTCAAATTTTCCATACACAAATTCTCCATCGGGATAATGCCATATGGTTTCGCCAAATGACATTACATTAAAACCATGGAAGCTTTTGTAGTTGGAAATCGGGGTTGAAAAGCGATACTTATTGAGGTCACTGACCCCATTGCGGTCGTCGGAAACAAAATTGACCAATTGGCTCATTGCATTAAAATACAAAGTCGCCTGAATACTGAGGCCCTCGGTTTTAAAAGTGGCTCGTGCTGAAGTATCATCAATCGCCTCCCAGCTGATGCGGGAATCGATCAAGGTTGCCGGCGCCAACAAACACATGTCGTTAAAAATCGTCACCGTTTCCGCTCTAAACAACCCTTGCCCCTTTACATTTACAACAGGGAATAAGCCAAACACCTTGATGCGCATCGATGCCATCCCATTTTGGTAAGCATGGTAACCCGGCACAGTCAGCCCAAACATTTTCCCTTTCATAAAAAACAGACGGGCATACTGCTCAAAACCATTGTATTGTTCACTGCGAAAAGGGAACCAATCCTTCCCCTTTTCCCGCATCTGTCCCTTAAAAACAATGTGGACATTTTTAACTTTGGGCTTGTTTACAACGCCCACGTAGCGCAAGTAACGCTGCACGGGGGCAGGCAAATGTTCCAAGTCTTTTTCCGTTAACAATTCTTCAGACGGAGCCTCATTTTTAAGTAAAAGCGTTTTTACATCACTGCGGTAATCCTGCTCAAACCACCAGGCCGTTCCAGCCAATAGGGCTACAATCAGAACTACCGCATTGGGAATACTACCAAAACGGGCATCACCCCAGGAACTGAACAAGAGTATTTGGGATAAAAGCCCCCCTACCAGGCCCGGTATCCACCACCATTCTTTCTTCAAAAGCATAAAAATAGCCACCAAAAAAAATAGAGCTGTTGCCAACAACCACAAGCAACCCATCGGTTTGGAAATGTCTTTGCTAAGTTGAGCAACGGCTCCCAGGCGAAACGCCTTTACAAATCCAAGCACATGGATTGCACCATGTAGCAGCAGCATGAATAGGAAGAGATTACGTAGCATGTTTTTAGCATTTAGTTTCATTAAATCCGATAGTAGCGCATCACCTTTGGCAACAGGCTACAAATGATAAGGGCTACCGCGTACAAACCATAAAAAGGCTGAATTTGGCCAATTGCTCCGGTGATCAGGATTTGCACATTGATCCAAATCGCCAGGATGATGCCTGTGTATAGGGCAAATGTCCAGGACCAATGTTGCTCAGGGTAGATGTTCAGGAATTTTGGCCATTTCCAGTTGGGGCGAAACCAAAGGCCATAAGTGGTTAGTAGGGGCAAAATGCTCATCCCCAGGATCAGGATGATGCCAGGAATCAAATAATCGGGAAAGGGCAATCGTGCTATAATCTCGGGAGGAAATTGAATCTTTTGGCCCGAAGGGTCGGTGATCAGCATCATTCCGCCATAAATCCCGCCAATGGCTAAAAACAGGAGCAGGAAGAGCAGCAAATACAAACCAAGCGGCTTGGGTGTGATTGCATTTTTCATACCTCATACAATTTGAGCAAAACTGCTGAGTATTGGAGCGTTGGGAAATGATGAAAGTCAGAGCTAAGTGTGAAGTTTAAACAAGAACAGCTGAGGTGTCCCTTAAGTGTCTTTGGTTCCTAAGGTGGTAAGAAATAAAAACTCTTGCGCGCAAGCGCGAAGAGTACGTTTCTCACCACCTTAGGAACCAAAGACACTTAAGGGACACCTCAACAGGGGATCAAACCTCAATTGGTCCATTCAATACCGCCCAAATTCGCCCAATCCCCTCACTCTCCTCCAAATTTTTAATCGCCGAAAGACCAATGCACTTCCGCAAAGCATTGACTTGAACTGTTCCACTTTCTAGCGTCAAACCATGTCGCTGCATCATCACCGCAGTTTTGAGTACCCCAGCCTTGACCCGAATGCAGTGCCGAGCATAACGCGCCGGATGGATGTGCACATAAAATTCAGGATCATCGCCGCGCAACAAGGTCCAGCTTGAACCGTCAGAAATGATTAAATTTTGATGCCCTTTACCTATTGCTAAAAAAGAAATAAAGTCGGACTCCGTTGCGATTTCCATGGCAGCCAACTGCACCAAAATCTCCTGACCTATGTTGAGCAAGCTAAGTTCCCCGCAATACAAATCCATTTGGGAAGCGCCGATCCGGGGTATCGCAGCATAAAATTCATCATCAGTAGTATTTTGGATAAAATGGCGGATATACCCTAGGTGGTGTTTCAAGGGGTGAAAAAGTACGGGCTTAGGCAAAATGAAGGAGAGAACGTTCATAATCCAAAAGTATAAACAATAAGAATGACCCGAAAATAAGCAAGAAACGTCGGCAGCTCGCCAAAAGGTTCCCTCAGGCTCTTAACTCCATCATTGAGTGCACACATTTCCAAAGATAATTATGCCCAAGCCACGCCCCTGTAATAAATCCCCCCTCTTTTTGAACAATTTTCCCCCTATTATTCTGCTGCTGAGATCGGACATTTGGGAGTGTACTTTATTAGCGTATCACTGTGTCAACGGACACCAAGATCACTGCAAATACACTTACCAAACTGCTAATTCACTCACTTATGCAATTTTCTACATCTTTTCCAAGAATGATGAGGTGGACGATGGTTCCTCTGGGACTGCTATTCGCCACCCTACTGAGTGCGCAGATGCGAACAATCACCGGGAAACTTAGTTCCTCGACAGGAGAAGCGCTGATTGGGGCAACCGTACAAGTGCAAGCGGCTGCCGAACGCGGCACGGTGACGGATGCCAGTGGCAATTACGCTATTCAGGCTGCCAAGGGCGAAGTACTGGTGTTTTCGTACCTGGGGCTCAGTCCCAAAACCCTGACTGTAGGGAATGAAACCGTTTTGAATGTTGAACTAGAACCCGACGCTACCCTTTTAGAAGAAACAGTAGTGGTAGGGTATGGCACCGCCAAAAGAAGTGACCTCACCGGGGCCGTCGGTTCGGTAACTGGAGAACAAATCAAAAGTTCGGTATTTACCAACTTTGACCAGGCGCTACAAGGCCGGGTGGCAGGGGTACAGGTGACCCAAAACTCGGGCGCACCGGGTGGCGCGGCATCGATCCGCATTCGGGGTGCCAACTCCATTACGGGTTCAAGCGAGCCGCTTTACGTCATCGATGGGATCCCCTTCCAGGGTGATGGTTCAGGCGTTTCCGGCTTTGACTGGGCTGGTGGCGCCAATGGCCAAAACCGGGTTAACCCCCTTGCTGCCATCAACCCCAACGACATTGTCAGTATTGAAGTATTAAAAGACGCCTCGGCATCCGCCATTTACGGGGCTCGCGCTGCCAACGGGGTGATCCTGGTGACCACCAAACGAGGTAAAAAAGGCGAATCAAAAGTGTCGTACAACGCTTTTTACGCCCAGCAAGAACTGCCGCGGCGTATTGAAATGATGAACCTCCCGCAATTTGCCGATTATCAGGCTCAGGTGACCGCAGATTTGGGCTTACAATTGAACCAAAGGTACCTCGATCCCAGTCTTTTAGGCCCTGGCACCGACTGGCAGGATGAAATTTTTCGCCAGGCTGGCATGCACAGCCACCAACTTTCGGTTTCGGGGGGTAACGACAAGATGACTTATGCCATTTCAGGTGGATTGTTCCAACAGGATGGTATCATCATTGGTTCGGATTTTAACCGCTACACCACCCGTATCAACTTGGACAATCAGGTGAAAAGCTGGCTCAAAATTGGCGGTAGCTTCGCTTATGCCAATACCAATGAAAAAATCACCCTCAACGACGGTGGTGATGGAGTAATCATCCAGTCTCTGGT
Source organism: Haliscomenobacter sp. (assembly GCF_033763495.1). Classification (GTDB taxonomy): domain Bacteria; phylum Bacteroidota; class Bacteroidia; order Chitinophagales; family Saprospiraceae; genus Haliscomenobacter. Next base: position 44,802 of record NZ_JANRKL010000192.1, read on the forward strand.
TATGGCACCCGATGTGCCAGTCAAGGACATCAATGGTGATTACGCCGGGCCAGAAGCCCAGGCAGGTGCCTCTTCCTACAACCCCGTAGCGGCTGCCCTGCAACGGAACAACACCTTGCAACGCCAGCGCATTATGGCCAACGTGTACGGAGACCTGACTTTGATGAAAGGCCTGACCTTCCGCTCAGAATTGAGCTTTGACGACAACAACTCCCTGAACAAAGCCTTCCAGCCTACCTACAAGTGGGGCGTATTGGTCAACCGCGAAAACCAGTTGCGCCAACGGGAAGAGAGTAGTTTTTTCTGGATTTTGAAAAACTACCTGACTTACAATTTTACCCTGGGCACCAAACACAAATTGACCGCCATGTTGGGCCAGGAAGCTCAGAAATCCAACTGGCAAGGCTCGGTAGTGACCAAGAAAAACTTCGCATCCAACGACATTCAGGTCCTCAGCGAAGGTGAAGACGTGACCTCCCGTACATCGGGATGGAAAGATGGGGCTTCAATTGAGTCCTATTTTGGCCGCTTCAACTACAACTTTGGTGAGCGCTACCTCTTTACGTTCACCATGCGGGCAGATGGCTCTTCCAAGTTTGGCCCTGAAAATCGCTGGGGTTACTTTCCTTCAGGCTCTTTTGCCTGGAGATTGGGTGAAGAAGAATTCATGAAAGGTTTGAATACGGACATCAAATTGCGCATTGGGTATGGCGAAGTGGGCAACCAGGCCATTGGCAACTACCTCTTTGGATCTGCACTGCAAACCATCACTACTCCTTTTGGGACCGCTTACCGCTTGCAGCAAATTGCCAACCCCAAGTTGAAATGGGAAGCTACCCAACAATGGAATGTAGGGGTGGATTTGTCGATGTTCAAAGGCCGTGCCGACCTGACCATTGATGTCTATCAAAAACGCACCAACGACATGTTGCTCCAGCTTTCTGTTCCCAGCTACCTCGGCGGTTCCGGCTACAACGACATCCGTGCCCCCTATGCCAACGTAGGCCAAATGGAAAACAAGGGGATTGACATTGGTTTGAATACCCGCAACATTAAAACCGACAATTTCAGCTGGAATACCGACTTCACCATGTCTCTGAACCGCAACAAAGTGGTAGCCCTGGACAATGACGCACGTATTTACTGGCGGAACTTGTATTGGTACAGCGAATTCCAAACCGCAACCCGGACTGGAGTGGGATTGCCCCTGGGGCAGTTTTATGGCTATGTAACCGAGGGTTTGTTTACCAGCCAGGAAGACATTTTGGGCCATGCGGTTCAAATTCCTGATCCATCCAATGAAGGCAAAAACCTGGTGGACAAAAGAACCGGAGTATGGATTGGCGACATCAAGTTCAAAGACCTGAATGGGGACGGGGTGGTGAATACCCAGGATCAAACCATCATTGGGAATCCAAACCCGGATTTCACCATGGGTTTGAACAACAGTTTCACCTACAAAAACTTTGACCTTACCGTTTACCTCACCGGTTCTTACGGTGCCGAAGTACTGAACTATTCTCGCGTATTGACCGAAGGTCAGGTTACCATTTTTGGCAATCAGGCACGGACAGTGGACAATCGGGTGCGTTATGCCTTGAAAAATCCAACGGGTTCCAGCCTCGATCCTACCAATGTAGTGATTGCCAATCCAGGTGCTACCCTACCCCGGCCAACCACAACCGACAACAACCGGAATACCCGGATGTCGGATCGGTTCATCGAAGATGGTTCTTATACCCGCATCCAGAACATCCGCTTTGGCTACACTTTCCCGCAAGGAATTTTACAAAAAATACGGGTGCAAAAATTGAGATTGTACGTGAATGCCCAAAACATCTACACCATTACCAACTACTCTGGTTATGACCCGGAAATTGGTGCTTTCAACCAGGATCCATTGTTGCAAAACGTGGATATGGGTCGGTACCCAACGCCTCGGGTGATCACTTTTGGTTTGGATGTGGATTTTTAAACCGTAGAGACGCACGACCGTGCGTCTTGGCTTGGTGGAGATGAGACGCACGCCGTGCGTCTCTACACACGGCACAACAACATAAAAATCAAGACATGAAACATCATTTCAAATACATCATTTCTTTCTGTGCAGTCTTGTTGGCCACCTCTTGTGGCAAGGATTTCCTGGACATCACGCCAGTGGATCGCCTCACTGCCGACAATTTTTACCGCAACGAAACCGAGATCAAGGCTTCGACTGCTTCCTTGTACGGTTTCCCCTGGTTTGACTTCAACGACAAGTTCTTCTGGTGCGCGGGCGACGAAATGGCGGGCAACCTGTACCATACCTGGGATCAGGAAGGTCAGTTTTTTTACTTCTCTTACACCGAAGGTAATGCCCACATTTCTTCTGGTTGGAAGGGCTTATTCCGCGTAATTTCCTACGCCAACTCCATCATCAACGACATGCCTCCCGCAGCAGCCGGGAAGGTAAGTGAGCAAGTGATCAACCGGGCTTTGGGTGAAGCACGTTTCATTCGAGGTACTGCTTATTACATGTTGGCTGAGTTTTGGGGCGAAGTGCCCATTGTAGAAAACTCTACTGAACTAGTGGCAGCAAACAACCTGATTTTGCCCAAAAACACCAAGGCCAGCATTTACGAATTCATTCGCCGCGATTTGGCTTTCGCGGCCGAAAACCTGCCAACCTCAGATAGCCCCGGTCGGGTGACCCAATGGTCGGCTAAAGGCATGTTGGCTAAATTGCACCTCACCATGGCCCAAAACCTGAGTGATGCCAAGTCGGCTGAAAACTTCGCCAAGGCCAAAGCACTGGCTGCCGAAGTGATCGAAACCAGTGGCTTGTCTTTGATGAGCAACTATGCTGATTTGTTCAAAATTGAAAACAACAACAATCCCGAGTCCCTGTTTGCCATGCAGTGGATGGAAGGTTCCTATGCCCTGGGCAATAGTCGCCAGGCCAACTGGGCACGTTCCAGCGTCATTACGGGCAACAGCGAAGCCTGGGGCGGTGGCAAAGGGGTGACTTACGACTTCATGCAGGATGTAGAGCCTGGCGACAAGCGTCAGCCTTCCATTTACATGAAACCAGGGGATCATTATCCAGAAATCAACAAGGACAATGGAGGTTATACCTTCAAACTGGTCAACCGCGACCCCAGTGATCCCAACATCACCCTGGAAAATGCACCACCAGTGCTCAATAGTTTGAAAAAGTACATCGTGGGCAGCGCTCAAGACAACGCGGGGAAAGTATCTACCGGACAAGCTGTAGCGCTGAATCAATATGTGCTGCGTTTGGCCGATGTATACCTGATTTATGCCGAAGCGACTTTGGGGGCAGCACATTCTACCGCTGATGCCAAAGCGCTCCAGTATTTCAATGCAATCCGCACCCGGGCTGGGTTACCGATCAAGAGCAGCATTACTTTTAACGACCTGTTGAAAGAACGCCGAATTGAATTTGGTTTGGAGAGCATCAACTGGTTCGACATCAAACGCTTTTACTACCGTGATCCTCAAGCGGCCCTCGCTTATTTGAGTGCGCAGGAAAAAGAAACCACTTTTTACCGCATCAACACGCCGAATGCTCCTGATGAAAACACCATGGCGGGATATCAAATCAATCCTCCACCAAGTTTGATCAAGGTAGATGCATCGAAGATGAATTTGCCCATTCCTGCAGCGGAAGTTGTGGCCAATTCGAAGTTGGCACCTGGTGTCGCCGCAGAAACCTATCAGTTTAAGTAGTATTGTTAAACGACCAAATCAGACAACATGAAATCTTTTTTTTCATATACTGCCTTATTTATCGTTTTGGCTGTCAGCATTTTTTCCTGTAAAAAGGAAGACAATGACGAGGTCAGTACGGGTACGCCAGTAGTCAAATACGTGAGGATCACCGATCCGAAGGCAGCCGATTCATTGGTAGTGGGCGCTTTTATGGGCAGCCTCGTGGCCATTGTGGGCGAAAACCTGCAAAATACCCGGGAATTGTGGTTCAACGACCAAAAGGCCAATTTGAGCCCTACCTACATCACCAACAAAACGATTCTGGTGAACGTGCCCAGCACCGTACCCAGCAAGGTGTCGGACAAAATGCGCTTCGTCTTCAAGGATGGCAGCGAAATGTTGTACGACTTCAAAGTCAATGTACCTGCACCGCTGCTCAGTTCTATCAAGTGTGAATATGTGCCCGATGGTGGTGTGGTTGAATTGGAAGGAGACTTCTTTTTTGAGCCAAAAGTCTTTTTTACCGACAATCTGGCTGCCGAAATCGTCTCGGTTTCCAAAACCGCTTTGTCGGTTAAGGTACCTGCTGGAGCAAAGCCCGGGCCAATTACCATCCAAACCAACTTTGGCAAAGTAAAATCGCGCTTTTTGTTCCGCGACAACCGCAACATCATCTTGAACTACGATGGTAAAAACCACGAAACCTGGACCGCACCCATCACTGCTGCCAACGCCGATCCAACTATGCCTGGCTGCGACGGCAGTTATGTATTATTCAAGCACAATGCCAATGGTGCCTGGCAATGGACCAACGAGCTGACCATGCAATACTGGGCGACCCGTGGCCGCGGTCGGGTCCCCGTTGCTACAGGTTCCATCAACGACCTGACTCTCAAGTTTGAATGCAATGTACCTCAGGAATGGAAGGATGTACGCATGGAAATGTTCTTTGGCCCCTATGCCGATGATCATGGCCGCGACGCTGCAGGAACAGCAATTGCACGCTGGAAGCCCTGGAAAAATGGCCCTTTCAAAACCAATGGTTGGGTGACCATTTCCATTCCATTGACTGAATTTAAATACGGCAAGGACGATTCTGATTCTGATGAAACTGGCACCCGGAAAATTGAGAACCTGTCCAGTTTAACGAATGTGGTCTTTATGCTTTTTGGCCCAGCCAATGGCACCAATCCGGTCAAAATCGCGGTGGACAACATTCGGATCGTTCAAAATTAAGGGACTCGTCTAAAAATTAAGTTATGTTTCAGAAACTATCCATAAAATCCGTCCTCTTTCTCGGCTTGTTGTTGGGAGTGCTTTTTGTGCTCAACAACTGTAAAAAGGACGATGACATCGCCTCTGGGCTGGTACAACTCAACAGTTTTGGGCCTTCGCCTGCTTTGCGGGGTGGTGAATTGCATTTCATTGGAGTGAACCTGGACAAGGTAACAGCCATTGTCCTGCCTAATAATGTAGAGGTCACCACCTTCAAAACCAAAACCTCCGAATCGATTGTAATCGATGTACCCAAGGCAGCCGTGGCGGGGAAGGTGACCCTCAAAACGCCAAATGGGGACATTACCTCCAAATCTTTGTTGACCATCTCGGAGCCGATCGCCATCACCAGCTTTAGCCCCGCTAAATTGCGGCCAGGTGCAACGGTGACCATCGAAGGGACTTACCTGAACCTGATCAAAGAGGTCATTTTTAGCAACAAAAAATCGGTAACAGCTTTCAAGAGCCAAACCGAAACCAAGCTGGAAGTAGTGGTGCCTGCTGATGCCCAAAGCGGCCTGTTTGTTATCTCAAATGGATTGGCTGATCCGATTTTGATTGAGTCGGCTACTCCGCTGGAAATTATTACACCGGTGGTTAGTGGTATTGCGCCAAGCCCGGTAAAAGCTGGCGGAAGTTTAACCATTACGGGGACTGATCTGGATTTGACCAAAGAAGTCACGTTCCCCGGTGGCAGCAAAGTCAGTACTTTCGAAAGCATTGAAGCTGGAAAGATTGTCCTGAAAGTACCCGCCAACAGTCAAGATGGCAGCATCAAACTCAGTATGGCTTCTCTGGTAGAAGTAAGCAGCACCCCTACCGTGACCATGTTGTCGCCGACCATTAGCAGCATAAGCCCCAATCCCGCCAAAACGGGCGGGCTCATCACCGTAAAGGGTAAAGACTTAGATTTGGTGACGTCCGTAACTTTTGGTGGCAACAAAACGGGGACCATCCAAGCGGAGCGCAGCGAGAGTGAAATGCAGGTGCGGGTACCCGCCGATGCAACGGTAAGTACGGTCAGTTTTGGCACCGCTGCCAACAAATCGGTGACTTCGGCTGATGCACTGAAACTGGTTAAACCCAGCATTTCGTCCATTACGCCAACAGATATTCAGGTCAGCAAAGAGCTGATTATTAATGGTAATGATCTGGACATTGTGGCGAAAGTGAAATTCAGCGGCGGCAAAGAAGTAGATGTAAAAAATGCCACTGCGAGCCAAATTAAGGTGATTGTACCCGTTGGAACTACCTCTGGTACCATTACCCTGGTGGCCAACAATGGAGATGAAGTGGCTTCAACCCAAGAACTCAATATCCTTGCTTCCACTTCTTCGGTGATCACCAAAATGCCAACTACAGCCAAACCTGGCCAAAAAATCCGCATTGAGGGCGAAAACCTGGACGAAATCAGTGAAGTGATTTTCCCTGGTGAAATCGCAGCAACGATGTTTGGGGCCAAATCCAATAGCATCATTGAGGTGGTAGTGCCCATCAAAACCAAAAATGGGATTGGTAAAATCAAATTCATTACCACCAAAGGGGAAACCATCGAATCTCCCGAAATCAACTTTCAAGGTATCGATCCGGTAGCTGACCTGAGCCTGGTGTTCTTCAACTTTGACGGCCTGGATCGCTGGTGGGGTGATGCGGGGGCAAATGAAAATGACCCCAACCTCAGTGTGGACGGTAGCAAATACTTCCGCGTCAACCAAAGTTGCAATGGCTGGACGGGCTTTTTCTGGCGCAATGGAGCAAATAATTTTCCTGGCAGCGTCATTGGAACCCAAGTGGGCAATTATGTGTTAAAGTTTGACGTTAATGTGCTTACACCCATTACGGGAGGCGAATTTGCCTGGCGTTTGAAGGGTTCTGAAGGGGACTTTTGGTACCGCTGGAAGCCTTGGGAAGCTACTGGTTCCTACAAAACCGATGGTTGGATTACAGTGACAGTTCCTATTACGGCCTTCTCAGATGGCAGCAAAGGGATTGTGAATCTAGCTTCAATCACAGAGGACTTTGGCGTGGCCTTCAACGCTGGCAGCTCATCGGTGAATGTATGTATTGACAATGTACGCTTCGAGAAGAAGTAAAGATATTAAGTATTACAGTGTTCTATTGTGGGGCTGGCCAGGGTAATCTGGTCAGCCTTTTTTGGTTTTTATAAGCACCATTTCTATTTCGTTGTTTGTTACATTAGCGCAACAAAATGACAGACTATCTTATCTTGCACTCCATAAAAACCTGCCTTTATGAAAAAAAAATATCTCAGTCTGCTTTCACTCTTCGTTGCTGTTTTGGCTTTTTTTTCCTTCAAACCCCAAAAACCAGAACGCCCCAACATCGTCTTCATCATGTCTGATGACCATGCCTACCAGGCCATCTCGGCCTACAGCGACAAATTGTTACAAACCCCCAATATCGACCGCATTGCCAAAGAAGGTATGCTGTTCACCAACGCCTGTGTAACCAACTCGATCTGTGCGCCTTCCCGTGCAGTGATTCTCACCGGAAAACACAGCCACATCAACGGCAAAATCGACAACTATTTTCCTTTTGACACCACCAATGTTACTTTCCCTCAACTGCTTCAGGCCAATGGCTATCAAACGGCCATGTTTGGTAAACTGCATTTTGGCAACAACCCCAAAGGTTTTGATGAATTCAAAATTCTGCCGGATCAGGGGCATTATTACAACCCTGACTTCATCACCAAAAAGCAGGGAAAAATCAAATTAACCGGGTACGTCACCGATCTGATCACGGACATGACCCTCAACTGGCTAAAGCAGGACCGAGACAAAAACAAACCCTTCTTTTTGGCCTATTTGCACAAAGCCCCTCACCGCGAATGGCTGCCTGCCGAACGTCACTACAAGGAGTTCATCAATCGTAAGTTCCCCGAACCAGAGACTCTTTTTGACAATTACGAAGGTCGCGGCCGTGCTTCCAAAGAGCAAGAAATGAACTTACTCGCGCACATGAACTGGGCGGGTGATTCCAAAATCCGCCCCGAAAACATGGACAAACTGGGCATCAAGGAGTCCCACCCTTACGATAAAGGCAACTATAAGGCAACAGTGGGGCGAATGAATGAAACGCAACGCAAAGAATGGGATGCGGTGTACGACAAAATGAATGCGGAATTCATCCAAAACTACCCGAATATGACCAAAGAAGACCTCATGAGCTGGCGTTACCAACGCTACATGCAGGATTATTTGGGCAGTATTGCTGCGGTTGACGAGGGTGTCGGTCAAGTTCTGGATTTTTTAAAGGAGAATGGACTGGATAAAAATACCATCGTGGTGTACACTTCTGACCAAGGCTTTTACCTGGGGGAACACGGCTGGTTTGACAAGCGCTTCATCTTCGATGAGTCTTTCAAAACTCCACTATTGGTCAAGTGGCCAGGGGTCATTCAGGCGGGGTCACGCAATTCTCAAATGGTGCAAAACCTCGATTTTGCGCAAACCTTCCTCGCAGCGGCGGGCATCAAGGCACCCTCTGATATGCAAGGCGAAAGCCTGATCCCTATTTTTAAAGGCAAGGGGCAAAATTTCCGCGATGCCGCTTACTACCACTACTATGAATACCCCAGCGTACACATGGTCAAGCGTCACTATGGGATTGTAACTGAACAATACAAGTTAGTGCACTTCTATTACGACATCAACGAATGGGAACTGTACGACCGCACCAACGACAAAAATGAAATGAAAAACGTGTACCACGATCCAAAATACGCCAAGGTCAGGGTCGAGTTGCACAAAAAACTGGCTAAACTCAGGGTGAAATACAAGGATTCCGAAACACTGGATAAGAAGTACATTGAGAAATACAAGGAGTTGGAAGCGCAGGGGAAGATTTTTAAGTAAAAAAGGCATGGTTAGTGATTTTTCCCAAATCACTAACCATGCTTTCAATACTCCCGCTCCCCAAACTCACTTCCCGGCAACTTCGATTTCCGTTCCGATTGATTGAAGTTATATGCCAGGTTCAACAAAAAGATATTCGTTTCCTGGATGTAGTTGGTAGTAGTATAAAAATCCCGCCCGAAGGTGGTAATCCGTTGCTCGTTTACCCCCATCTTGCTGATGGACATGTTTTGCCATTGCAGCGTGGCTGAAAGCCGATTGTCCATAAATGATTTTTTGACCGAACATGCAGGTAGGTAAAAGCGAGAATCTTCACCCTGTGCCGTAGTGCGCGCCGATAAATACGACAGATTGAATTGAGCACTCAGGGTTTTTGACACTTGCCAGTTGAGATTGCTGTTGAGGCTATGCATCCATCCTCGGGTATTGACCTCTACCTGATTATTGAACAAAGCTCCCTGAATGTGCAGGTTGTATACATTCCCACCCAGAAAAAGTTTCAATTTTTTGCTGGGTGACAAGGTAATTCCTGCCTCAGAGCCCCACAACTGAGCATTGCCAGCATTGGTGTAAATGCGATTCAGAATGGTGTCATTGAATACGCTGTTTACCCGATTGACGATATTGGTAATCTGTTGAGAGTAGACATTCCAGTACAACGAGCCTTTTTTGAAATCTTTGCTCAAGCCCAATTCATAAATGCCAATGAATTCGGGTTTGATCCCAGGGTCACCCTGTTCCAGGGTTTCGCTGTGTTCGCGTTCGGGGTAAGGGTTGAGTTCGTTGTTGGTCGAGCGCTGCACCCGGCGACTATAGGCCAGTTTGCATTTTAGATTTTCGCCCAGGTCAATCAGTACATTGGCGGAAGGAAACAAATTGGACAATTGCAGCACCTGCGGTGGGTTGCCCTTGTTGTCTTTAAATTCGCGGAAGGCATTTTCATATCGAAAACCCGCTGAAAAACTGGCCTTTTTATACGTTCCGGCATACTGGGTGTACAGGGCGTGGATCCGGTTCAAGACCATGATGTCTGCCGTAAATGCGGGATTGAGTACAAATGGAGCACCGTTCCCCGCCTTTTCCTGATAATCAAATCGCCCATCCTGCTGTTGATCCCGGTACTGATAACCCATCGAGAGTTTGCCAATGCCGATTTTTTGCTCAAAATCCACTTTGAGCCGCAAGGCATTCAGGGGGTTGTAGCCATTGTTCAGGGTGTATTGAATGGTATCCTGAAGGTTGTTGATGTTCAGGTTGGCGTTTTTTGTCCAGCCCTCAATTATTGCATTCTCGTACAAACCCGACAATTGCAAAAGGCTGTTGTCGCTGAACTTATGGCCGTAATCAAGATTGAATACGGTAAAGGTTCCCTGCTTTTTGACCAGATTGGGGTTAGCTGGAAAGTAGGGTGTTGGTGCTCAGGTCGGTTTTGCTGTTGTTGTAAAAAATATCGGCACGGCGGTATTGAGTCCGGCCACCGTGATAAAAGCCAGTGGAAAACTCATTGGCCTTGTTGGGTTTGAAATTGACCAAAGCCCTCACGCCATAGTTGTCGCGTTGGTGGCTGCGCTCGCCGCTACTGGGAAATTGGGTGAAAATGTTGTTGATTGTGGTATTGACGTCACCGATGCGTTGACCAGCAATGTCATTTTTCAGGTAGTTGGCCGAAAGGAAGGCATCCCAGGCTTTTTTACGGAAGTTCAAGGTTGCATCCAGGCCGTAGCGTTGGGGTTCGTTGAGGTTGTAATAGGTCTTCAGGCGCGGAGCACCAATCTGGGTATTGGCAAGGATGGAGATGCCATCGGTTGTTCCCGTTTTGGTGACAATGTTGATGATCCCCGCTTTGCCATCGGCGTCATAACAAGCGGAAGGGGCCGTGATCATTTCAATTTTGTCAATACTGTTAGCCGGAATTTGGCTCAGCAGTGTAGCGGCATCCACCTGACTAGGCTTGCCATTCACCAAAATCAAAAAACCTTTGGAGCCGCGCACCATAATTTCTCCCTCTGCATTGATGGTGATGGAAGGGATGTTGCGCAGTACTTCAATGGCGGTTCCCCCTTTGGCCGTTTCAAATTGTTCGGTTTTGAATACTTGTTTTTCCAGACTGGCGATGATGTTCTTTTTTTGTCCCTGAACGGTTACCGTTTCCAACAACTGGCTCAGTGGAGCGAGCTCGATGGCTCCCAGGTCTAATTTGTCCGCCACCGTTTCCAGATTGACTTCGATGTACTTGGTGCGGTAGCCCACATGCTCTACTTTGATGTAAAAACGTTCTTTGGTCAAAGATTCAAACTTAAAACCGCCCTTTTCATTGGCAATTTGGCCTGAGATGAGGTCTTTGGAGGAGGAGTGTTGCAAGCTGATTGTTGCATAGCTCAATGGCTCCGTGGATAGGGTGTCTATCAACTTGCCCGACAAAGTGATGCTCTTTTGGCCAAAGAGCCCCAAGGCAAACAGCATAAACAGGGAGGAGAGGTACAGTTGTTTAAGGTTCATCGCAGGTAATTAGGGGGCAATCCAAATGGGCTTTCCTTTGACATGGAGTGAATGTGAAACCTGAATGTTCTTGGAATTGTAATTGACTTCAAAGTTAGATCATAAAGATTAATTGAGGGTTAAGAATTCTGCTGATTGGGGGAAATGGTAGATGCTTTGGATTAGGCTTGTAGATCCACCTTCCCCCCTTCCACAAAAAACCTCCGATAATCCACCCCAAACTGCTCCACAATCTCCGCAATCCTCGTCTCGTGCGTATCCGTGATAAAAATCTGCCCAAACTGCCCTTCGGTGAGCAGGCGGATTAGGTGGGTGACCCGCTGGGCATCCAGTTTGTCAAACAAGTCATCGAGGAGTAAAATTGGAGACACCCCCTTGTTTTGGCGCAACATCTCGTATTGCGCCAGTTTAAGCGCCAGCAAAAAGGACTTCAACTGCCCCTGCGAGCCATATTTTTTCAGGGGGTGCTCGCCCAGGCTAAAGACCAGGTCATCGCGGTGTACCCCCTTGGTGGTGCGTTGCAGGGCCAGGTCCTTTTGCCGACTTTGTTTCAACAAGTCTTCCAGATCGTTTTCCAGCAATTGTGACTCGTAGCTCAATTGCACCGCCTCCTTCCGGCCGGTGATGTATTGATGGGTCGATTGGAAAATGGCCGTAAATTTTTTCGTAAATACGGCCCTTTGCTCCAAAACATACAAAGCCGGGTCGATCAACTGCTCATCGTACACATCCAACAGGCTCATGCTACCGCCGCTGCGTTCGGCCAGGCTTTTTAGCAGGGCATTGCGCTGTTGCAACACCTTATTATAGGTAATCAGTTCGTACAAATAACGCTGATCGAGTTGGGAGAGGGTATTGTCCAAAAAACGCCGCCGTTCTTCGCTGCCTTCTCGAATGAGTTGAATGTCATCGGGGCCGATAAAAACTACCGGCAACAGGCCGATGTGTTCAGCCAGCTTAGAATAGGCTACGTCGTTGCGTTCGAGTTCCTTGAGTCTGCGTGGCATCACCTTGGCCACGATTTTTTCTTTTTTTCCCTGCAAAATAAAATGGCCCTCCAGGCGGAAAAAAGTTTCATCGTGCCGGGCGATGGCATTGTCAGTCAGGTTGAAGTGGCTTTTGGCCATACACAAATAATAAATGGCGTCGAGCAAATTGGTTTTGCCCATACCATTGTTGCCCACCAGGCAATTCAAGCGGGTGGAAAAGTCAAGCTTTTGGTTTTCGTAATTTTTAAAATTCGCTAAAGCAATGCGTTCGAGGTACATGAAGCGTCAATTGAGCGATCAGCGATCAGGCTATCAGCTATGAGCGATCAGACGATCTCCGAAGGCTGATTGCTGAATGCTGATTGCTGATCAACAAAATGGCTTTTCGGGCGTTGAAGGTAAAAATAAAAATCTGCCAGACACTTTTGTCGGAAGATATATATTTGCCTTATCTTTAGCTCGACTATTCAACAAACATAGCGAAATTTCGCTAAGAGCAGGTTTAAAAGGCAGGTTTCAATGCGAATTTTTAAACCACTCCTAAACATACAGTGCACATGGGTTCGGTTGTAGAAAAGAAAGCATCAGCCAAAAAACGCAGCAATCAGGTCACTTACAGCAAAGAGCAGTACCTCTATTGGTATGAATTGATGCTGCGCATCCGCCGTTTTGAAGAACGCGCGCTGATGATGTATGGACAGCAGAAGATTCGCGGTTTTTGTCACGTTTACATTGGTCAGGAGGCCGTAGCCGCAGGAATTGAGTCGGCCATTACCAAACAGGATGGCATCGTAACAGCCTATCGTCAGCACGGTATTGCACTGGCCAGGGGCGTGAGTTCTCGCCAGGCAATGGCTGAGTTGTACGGCAAAGCTACAGGTATTGTAAAAGGAAAAGGTGGCTCCATGCACTTTTTCGATGCTGGCAATAAGTATTTTGGTGGAAACGGGATTGTGGGTGCTCAAATTCCAATTGGAACGGGTATCGGCTTTGCTGAAAAATACAAAGGCACCAAAAATTTTTGTGTGACCATGTTTGGCGACGGAGCTGCCCGCCAAGGGGCCTTGTACGAGTCTTTCAATATGGCTATGACCTGGAAACTGCCCGTGTTGTACATCGTGGAAAACAACGGTTACGCCATGGGTACATCCGTTGAGCGCACCTCCAATGTAGAGGAACTCTGGAAAATCGGCCTCAGCTTTGAAATGCCTAGCGAATCGGTAGATGGGATGAGCCCAGAATCGGTTCACGAAGCCATTTCACGCGCTGCAGAGCACATCCGTGCAGGCAATGGCCCTTATTTCCTGGAAATACGCACCTATCGCTACAAAGGTCACTCCGTATCTGACCCTGCTAAGTACCGCACCAAAGAAGAAGTGCAAGCTTACCAGGATCGTGACCCCATCAAGGTGACCGAAGAAAAGATCCTCAGCGAAAAAATTGCGACTGAAGCAGAGATCCAAGCCATTAAGGACAAGATCAAGGTAGAGATCGAGGATTGTGTCCAATTCGCTGAAAATTCACCTTACCCCGACGCTTCAGAGCTTTATACGGACAATTACACAGAATCTGATTACCCTTTCATCAACTATTGAAATAGCGTTAAGGGCTCAAATTCAAAATTATAGACAAATACGGTGGTGGCTTTTCAGCTGTCGCCGTATTTTTTTGTCTTAAATAGAGGGGGAAACAAAACTTTATTTATTTTTGCGTTCCTAAAATATAACCAGCTAACAAAGACAGAAAATGGCAAAAGGAAGACAGGTGCGCAGGGGTGCTGCTCCTAAGGCTGCGAATCGGCCAGAAGACGAAGTTTTGGTGGACATTGTAGAGGTTCGCGATCGCGCACAGGACACGTTGAATCGTTTTCGTAAACCTTTGATGATTGCAGGTGCTGCCTTGGTGGTGCTCATAATAGGTTTGATCGCTTGGAAAGTTTACATTGGCTCACAGCAAACCGAGGCCGTAGAGCAGATGCGTCAGGCGGAACGTTTGTTTGAACGCGATTCATTCGCTACTGCAATGTTGAAAAACCTGCCTGGTGGCTTTAAAGGTTTCCCTCAAATCATTGAAGATTATCCTGGTACACCCGCAGCAAATCTGGCCAACTACTACGCCGGTGTTTGTTTGTTGAACCTGGGTAAATACGATGCAGCCATTAGCTACCTCAAGGATTTCAGCGCCAAAGGAAGTGTGATGCCCATCATGAAAAACGGTGCATTGGGCGATGCTTATTCTGAGATAAAAGATTTCGCCAATGCAAAAAGCTACTACAAAAAAGCGGTAAGTAGCAAAGCGAATGAGCTACTGACTCCGTTTTACCTCAAACGTTTGGCAATGTTGGCGCAAAAGGAAAACGACTTTGCTTCTGCCCGCAAGTATTACGAAGAGTTGAAAAACGAATATCCAAGTGCCCCTGAAGGCCAGGATGCAGAAAAATATTTGATCTTCTTGGAAGGAAAATAATCTTTTCCAAGGGTCACTTTGTTTGGAAAAAGGTAAGGAAGCATTGGTGGCTTTCTTACCTTTTTTTGTTCAGAAGTTGAGGAGTTGAGAAGTTGAGAAGTTGAGGCTACCGCAAACGGTCGCTGAGCGAAGCCGAGGCATCAACCTCCTCAACTTCTGAACAAAAAAAGGTAAGAAAGCCACCAATGCTTTCTTACCTTTTTCCAAACAAAGTGACCCTTGGAAAAGATTATTTTCCTTCCAAGAAGATCAAATATTTTTCAGCATCCT
>NZ_JANRKL010000193.1:0-76871 GCF_033763495.1 Haliscomenobacter sp.
ACGGGGTGAAAGTTGATATTTTGGTTTCATGTTTTTTTGGTTGAGGAGGTTGAGGAGTTGAGAAGTTGAGGCTACCGCGAGCGATTTTGAAAAGGACTTTGTCTAAGTCGCTCGCGGTAGCCTCAACTTCTCAACTTCTCAACCTCTGCCTTCGCCTGCTGCACCTTCACAATGGCATCCAAATCCATCAATTGGTACTCCAAGCGTAGTTCATAATTTTCCAAAAGGCTCTCGTACAAATCGGCATTGGTACTGAAATTACCCTCCTGCATTTTGATCAGTGCATCGAGGGTTTTGAGCTGTTCTTGTACAAATTCGTGGGTCAATCGCGCTTCTTCTTGCAGAGACATGGCCCGACCAAGGGTTGCTGCAAAATCATTACCCAGGGCCTGGGCTTCCAGGTCCAAACCCTCTCGGCGCAGTTGTTCCTCCCGCGCTTTGGCCTCGTATTTTTTGCGGTAAAGGGGCAAACGAATGCCAATGCGGGGCATCACCATGTCTTTACCGTCGGAGGTAAGGCCGTGTTCGGTTATTTTGCTCATCACCACGTAGTCCAGGCCAAGGCCAATGTCCGGTTTGCCTTCCAATCGGTTCAAGGTTTCCATTTGACGGGAAGCTTCCTTTTCGTAACGCAAACTGCTGATGGCCGGGTGCTCTCGTTTGATCTGTTGCAACAGGGAATCCATTTGAAATGGCAGGATTTCAAAGGTCAAGGTTTCATTCAATTGAATGGGTGTTTGAGCCGGTCGATTCAACAATTGATTCAAGCGATACTGTGGAAATTGGGTGCGGTTTTTCAGTAGGTTCAGTTGCTGCTCCTGTTGACGGATTTTCAGCTGCACTTTCAACACCTCAGTTGCATTTCCGCGGCCACTCTCCACCCTGGCCAGTGCCAGTCGTTCGGCAGAGCGACTCAAGGTGATACTTTCTTCTAAAAAACGAATGCTATTGACCGTTTGGTAATAATCCAGCCAGGCCATTTTGACTTCATACCGGAGATTGAGTGCTTCCGCCTCCGCTTGTTCGTAAGTCACTCGCGCTTCACTGAGCGTCAAAGCTGAGCGGGTTGACAAGGTGCCGGGCCAGGGAAATTCCTGCATGCCCCCAATAATCGCCGCTTGCTCCCAGGTACGCATGCGCAAAGGCAGGAATTGGGTGCTGACATCCAGTTGAGGATCGGCCAATTGGGTTTGTTGCGGCGCGCGTTCCAGTTGGGATTGGTAGCGGGTGTAGCGGGCTTTGAGCTCGGGGTTTTGGCGCAGGGCAATTTGGACGAGGCTGTCGAGGGGCTGGGCTTTTAGTCCTAAAATTCCTGTCGCCATCACCAAAAGTAAAATAGCCCAACGGTGAAATGCTGCTGGTACAAGTCGCATTGCTAGTACAAATCGCTGACTTGTACCCATTATCCCCGCGTCTCTGACGCACAAGCAACGCAAAAAAACTTCAAAACCACTTAACAAAGAAGCAATTGCAACACATCTGGAGACGTGTAGATAATGGTTCAAGTCTGGAGACTTGAACCAGCTGAGGCAACGCACAAATTCATTTTTCATTTTATTCATAACTCCTCAGTTTTTTTCCCACGCAGTCCCGCCTCTTTCCACAAGCAAAACAACACTGGAACAATGAAGATGGAAATGATTTCAATCAAAAGCCCACCAAAGGCCGGTATTGCCATGGGTGCCATGATGTCGGAGCCCCGACCGGTGGAGGTTAAAATCGGTAAAAATCCCAGCAAGGTGGTGGCTGTAATCATCATGGCAGGGCGCACTCGGCGAGCTGCCCCCTCTAGCACCGCCGCTCGAATTTCGCTGGTATTGCCAGGCTTCAAGGCCGCAAAACGCTCCCGCAGGTAAGTGGCCATCAACACACCATCATCGGTCACAATTCCAAATAAGGCCAGGAACCCTACCCATACCGCCACACTGAGGTTGATGGGGTGAACATGGAACAAATCCCGCAAATTTTCACCCAACAAATTGGCATCCAAGAACCAGGGCTGGCCATACAACCACATCATGATAAAACCTCCGGCGAAAGCGACCAATACTCCTGTAAAAACCATTGCTGAAATGGTCAAAGAGCGAAATTCCAGGTACTGAATCATAAAAATGATCAGTAAAGTCAGTGGTAAAATGATGCGGAGCCGGGCATTGGCACGGAGATTTTGTTCATAGTTTCCTGCGAAGCGATAACTCACGCCAGGAGGCACCTGTAATGCACCGGAAGCCACCTTTTCGTCCAGAAATGTTTTGGCATTGGTCACTACGTCGATTTCCGGGTAGTTGTTTTCCTTGTCAAAAAGCACGTAGCCCACCAAAAAGCCGTCTTCACTTTTGATCATTTGTGCTCCGGCGGTATACTTGGTCTTGACCAGGTCACTCAGTGGAATGGGGTTGTTGCTGTTTTTGGAGGGGATAAAAATATGTTTGGCCGCCTCCGGGTCGTTGCGCAACTCACGGGGGTAACGCACCCGCACATTGTAGCGCTCGCGGCCTTCCACCGTTTGAGTGACCGCAGTTCCACCGATGGAGGCTTCGATGTAGCTTTGCACTTCGGCAATGCTCAGTCCATGCCGGGCTATGGCGGCGCGGTCGATTTCCAATTCGATATAGGGTTTGCCTACAATCCGATCTGCAAAGACCGCGGCATCCTTCACCCCTTCCACTTCACGAAGTAATTTTTCAATTTCAAGGCCAAAAGCTTCAATACTTTCCAAAGTTGGCCCCTTGACCTTGATGCCCATCGGGGCGCGCATCCCCGTTTGCAGCATGATCAAGCGGGTTTCGATGGGTTGCAACTTGGGAGCCGAGGTAATGCCCGGGAGTTGGGTTACTTTGCTGATTTCATCCCAAATGTCATTGGGCGATTGAATGTGGTCACGCCATTGGCGGAAATACTGGCCATTCCGATCTTCAATCAAGTCGCCTTTTTTGTCCCTCCCAAACTCACCCCTTTCATCCACCTTGAAGCGGAGGCGATTGCCGTCTTCGTCGGTTTTGTATTCGGACTTGTACAAAATCACGTTTTCGTACATGGGCAAAGGAGCGGGATCCAGGGCACTTTCTACCCGACCAGCCTTTCCTACCACGGTTTCTACCTCGGGAATAGCCGTTACTGCCATGTCCAACATCCGCAAATTGCGGGCGTTTTCCTGTGTCCCCGAGTGAGGCATGGCACTGGGCATGAGCAGGAAGGAACCTTCATCCAAAGCAGGCATAAACTCACGCCCAATCCCTCTAAAAATGAAATACCCTGCGCTCAATATGCCCAGGGGAATGAGCAAAAACAGCAACTTGTATTCTAGAAAAAAAGCCAACAAGGGGCGATAAATAATGGTCATTCCGTACAGGAGTCCCAACAGCGCCGCGATAATGCCTCCTACAAAGAGGTAATTGAGGGCAAAAGACTGATCCACTCCCAGCGGCATCCACATGTGGGTGATTAGGCCAGCTACAATTGCTGCGTATACCAAATTGATGCCCAGCTTGATCCGTTCGTGCAAAATGCCACCCCAACGTTTTTCACTCCACACCAATACTGCAGCGGATAGCCCAATGATGAGCAATATAAAACCAAGGGTGTTTTGCTCAAATAGCAAAGCTACGATCCCACTCACGAACAAAGCCCCGGCACCGAGCCAACGCCAAAAACGCCGCGTTACTTTCCAGGAAAAAACAGTATGCGCCAAGGCTGGCAATACCATAATGGCCAGTACAATCGCAGCACCAAGTGCAAAGGTTTTGGTAAAAGCCAGTGGGCGGAACAATTTCCCCTCGGCACCTTCCAGCGCGAATACGGGTAAAAAGCTCACGATGGTTGTTAGTACCGCCGCTACCACCGCCGAACCCACTTCGGCTGATCCCTCGTACACCGTGGTGAACAAATCTTCTTTATCACCTTGGGTTTCCAACCTACGTACAATGTTTTCCGACATCACGATACCTACATCCACCATGGTACCAATGGCAATCGCAATGCCCGAAAGCGCTACGATGTTGGCATCCACGCCGACCAATTTCATCACGATAAAAGTCATCAATACGGCAATCGGTAAAAGCCCCGATACCACCAGGGAAGCCCGCAGGTTGAACAAAAGCACGATGACCACAATGATGGTGGTGAGGATTTCCTGGATCAGGTTGCCGTACAAGGTCCCCAAAGTTTCTTTGATCAGGTGGGTACGGTCGTAAAAGGGCACAATTTTCACCTGAGAGAGGGTACCATCAGCCAGTACTTTGCTGGGCAAACCGGGTTCAATTTCGGCAATCCGTTCTTTTACTTTTTGAATGACTTCCAAGGGGTTGGAGCCAAAACGCGCTACTACTACCCCACCCACGGCCTCGGCACCCGACTTGTCCAAAATCCCCCGGCGCTCGGCCGGGCCGATGTTGACTTTGGCGATGTCGCGGATGCGAATGGGGATGTTGTTGCTGACCCGCACCACGGTTTCTTCCAAATCCTCAAGGGTTTTGATGTAGCCAAGTCCACGCACGTAGTATTCCACCAGGTTGAGTTCCAGGGTTTGGGCACCAATATCGAGGTTGGATTGGCGCACGGCGTTCATCACCTCTTCCAGGCTGATGTTGTAGGTGCGCAATGCCTGAGGATCTACGTCAATTTGGTATTCCTTGACAAAACCACCAATTGAAGCTACCTCGGATACACCCGCAGCGGAGGTCAATCCATAGCGCACGTAAAAATCCTGGATGCTGCGCAATTCGTGGGCATCCCAGCCACCAGTGGCTTTGCCTTGAGGGTCCCGGCCCTCCAAAGTATACCAGAAAATTTGCCCCAGTCCGGTCGCATCCGGGCCTAGCGTGGGTTGTACGTTTTGCGGCAGCAAACTGGAGGGCAGTGAATTGAGCTTTTCCAAAATCCGCGAACGGCTCCAGTAAAAATCTATCTGATCCTCAAAAATGATGTAGATGCTGGAAAACCCAAACATGGAGGTGGAACGGATGCTCTTCACCCCCGGTAGCCCCAACAAGGTAGTCGTCAGCGGATAAGTAATCTGATTCTCGATGTCCTGTGGCGAACGCCCCGGCCAGTCGGTGTATACAATCTGCTGGTTTTCGCCGATGTCAGGAATGGCATCAACTGCTACCGGATCACGCGGCAAACCCGGGATGTGGAAGTCGAAAGGTGCCGATACCAATCCCCAGCCAGTGAAAAGCAGCAATACCACCCAGGCCATGAGTTTATTGTGCAAGAAAAAATAAATGATCTTGTTCAACATAACCTGCTGCTTAATTCTTTCCTGAGCCAACCCGTTTTTGCAAATCGGCAATACGTTTGTTTAAATCTTTGATCGCAGTGCTCAGTTTTTCCTTTTCAGCCAAAACCAAAGCACGTTGGGCCGCAGCTAATGCCGTTGGATAGTCGTCCAAATCCGCATGGATTTTTTGGGCCAAATTGGGGATGGAAAAGGTTTTATCGTCCAGCTTTTCCGCTGCTTCTATCCAGCTTTTGGCCTGCAGAATATCTCGTTTGGTCGCATAGTAATAAGCTGCAGCCTTAAACAGCAAATCAGCATTTTTCTCCTGCTTATCAATCAAACGCTTTTGGATTTCGGCCATGTTGTTGAAATCGGCGATGGTTTGAAGCGGGATTTTGACCAGGGTATTTTCCCACATCAAATTCAGTGAACTTTCTCCACGTGGGTTAAAGTCTCCAAACTCGATGGTGAAGGTTTCATAAAATCGCCCCGCTGCTTCTGGCTTTACCTTAAAGCGGTGAATGTCTACTTGGGAGTCGTACCCAAAAGCGCCGTGCAGCGTGGCATCCCGATTGAGGATGAGCGTCCATTCCTCTGGGCCAGGGATACTGAAAAGAGAATATTTGCCAGCCGGGATTTTTTTGCCGCCGATGATCACTGTTTCGCGCAGGGCAAGTGCGGTACAATCGTTGGCCCCGGTGCGCCACAGGCTGTCGAAGGGGATGAGTTGGCCAAAAATTTTGCGTCCTCGTGCTGATGGGCGACCATAGGTTACGGTGATGTCACTTTCGCCAAAATTTTGCACCAGGGTAGCATCCGGGCTGGCGGTAGGGGCTTTTAAAGTGGCTTGGGCATGGGTATGTTGCAGACAAATACCGGATACACAAAGGGCTAAAACACTGCCGAGCAATATTTTTTTCATAACTATAAAATTGATGCATGCTGGATACAGCACTGAAGAATTAATCAAAAAGGGAGATTGTTTTCATCAGGACGATGAAGACTTAAAGCTGACAGAGGCTAACAAAGGAAGGATTGTACCAGCACCGGAATGTCGCGCATGCGAGGCGGGGGCTTGTAAAGGTAAAAACGCAGAATTTTTTGATTGTGGGGAAGAATATCTCGAGAGAATGCTATGGTTAAATTTAGGCTTGGGGGTAAAATAAACGCGTCAGCGACAAGGCTGAGTGCTAGCACTTTTTGTAAGGTAGGCTGGGTGTCAGTTTTGAGGAAAGAAGATTTGTCCGAACAGCAGGGAATACGGGAAAGGCTTTCCTGTCCAGTGCTCGCTTCCGCTTTTTCACAGCAGGAACCTTGAACCTGTACTCGTTTTTGACAGCAACTTTTAGGCTGTACAAACAAGGCTACCTTTTTGCCCCGCATTTGGCACAAATGCTCAAACACCATTATCCCGCTGGAGGATAAAAGGATGTTGAGTGCCAGAATGAGGTGCAAAATTTTCAGCATTGGGTTGCTATTTGAGGGCAAAGATACGGTTGAAAACGATGTGCAGGGGGATTTTGTTTTTAGCCACAGGCCTACAAACGCTTTCCCATCGTAAAAAAAGCCACAAAACTTCCATTTTTTCCAAGCGGGCACCACCTAGAAAACCTATTTTTGCACCACCAAAATTTGCATACCCAATGAAGAAACACAATTTCAGTCCTGGGCCGGCTATTTTAGCAGCATCGGTCATTGAAGAAGCCGCTCGTGGCGTACTCAATATCAACAACAGTGGACTATCTATTTTAGAGATTTCCCACCGTAGCAAAGATTTCATCGCTATCGCTGCTCAGGCCGAGCAACTCGTACGCGAATTATTAAATCTCAGCGACGATTACGCCGTATTGTTCCTCTCTGGAGGCGCCAGTACGCAGTTTTTCATGGCCCCCATGAACCTCCTGAACGAGGACGAAACGGCAGCGTACGTCAATACAGGCACCTGGGCCGATAAAGCCATCAAGGAAGCCAAACTCTTCGGCAAAGTGGAAGTACTGGCTTCGTCCAAGGAGCAAAACTACACCTTCATCCCCAAAGGTTGGACGGTGCCTAGCCATGCCAAATACCTACACCTGACCAGCAACAACACCGTCTACGGCACCCAGTACCACTGGTGGCCCGACACCGAAGTGCCGATCGTATGCGACATGTCTTCGGATATTTTCAGCCGTCCAATTCCGATGGAGAAATTTGGACTGATCTATGCCGGGGCACAAAAGAACATGGGTCCTGCAGGAACCACATTGGTGATTGTGCGCAAGGACTTGCTCGGCAAAGTAAACCGCGCCATTCCATCCATGCTTCAATATGGCATTCATGATTCGAATGACAGCATGTACAATACCCCACCGGTATTCCCCATCTACGTTTCATTGCTGACCATGCAGTGGGTCAAAGAACAAGGTGGACTTGCCGCAATGGGCGCCCACAACCAGGCCAAAGCTGACTTGTTCTACAATGAACTGGATGCCAATCCACTCTTCAACGGCACTGTTACCGAAAAAGGCGACCGCTCCTTGATGAACCCAACTTTCCTGGCCATCAACGAAGAGGTCGACAAGGCTTTTGATGCTGCGGCCAAAGCTGCGGGTATCGATGGGATTCGTGGGCACCGCTCGGTAGGTGGTTTCCGCGCTTCCATGTACAATGCCATGCCGCTAGAAGGTGTACAGTTGTTGGTGGATGTGATGCGGGATATCGCGCAGAAAATGGGCTAATCGATTTCAGATGGGGGATTTCGGATTTCGGTGGTATTCCAGGCTTGAAATCGTCCGAAATCCGAAATCCCACTTCCGAAATAAACAATAAAAGGTGCTCTCCTCTTCCATTGAACTAGGCGGTCAACACATCCCGGTCAAAGTCATCCACGAACGCCGGAGCTCCTTCCGTGCAGCCACTGGCAAGCAAGGTTTCATCTTGCGCTTGCCCAAACGCCTGGACAAAAGTGGAGAAAAACGCGCCTGGGAGTGGTTTGAAACCTGGGCCAAAGCACTCCATCGGGATAAGCCCGATTTTTTCCAGCGTTTTTTAAGCAAACAATACAACGATGGTGATGTCATACAGGTAGGCAGTCGCCAATATACGCTGGGCATCAACCTCGAAGATCAGGCTTCCCACACCGCCAAGTTGCACCCCAATCGCTACATTCAATTGAATTTGGTGCGCTCCGTATCAACTGAAGAGCAGCACAAAGCCGCGGCTACCTTACTCAGCCGCTTGATTGGACAGGATTTTTTGCCGGAATTTTCTCGCCGGGTGCTGGAACTCAACCAACTGCATTTTGCCAAACCAATTAAAGATATCCGTTTCAAAAACACGAGTTCGCGCTGGGGCAGCTGCTCCAATACCGGCAATCTTAATTTTTCTACCCGCCTGTTGTTTGCTCCCGCTGAGGTGATTGATTATGTGATCATCCACGAGCTCGCCCATTTGATTGAAATGAACCACTCGGATCGTTTTTGGGCGCTGGTGGAAAAGGCCATGCCCAATTATGTGATGCAGGAGAAGTGGTTGAAGAAACATGGGGCTGGGTTGGGGTTTTGAATAGGATTTATTGCAACACAAATTCCGTCCGCCGGTTCTCCCGCCGTCCCGCCTCCGTCGCATTGTCAGCAATAGGCTGGCTTTCGCCAAAACCTTTGTAGCTCAAACGAGCAGCAGCAATTCCTTTGCCCATCAGATAGGTGTACACCGCTTTCGCCCGTTGTTCCGACAATTTCAGGTTGTCTGTATCAGACCCGACATTATCCGTATGCCCATTGATTTGGATCTTCAAAGTGGGGTTTTGTTGCAAAAGCTCAGCCAGGCGATCCAATTCGGGGGCAGATTCCGGGCTCAGGACTGCCAATCCCGTTCCAAAAAACACATTGCGCAAGATTACCGGAGTTTTATCCGCCGGGACTGTGGTAACACCCTCGGCAGGTAAAGCTTGCAAACCTGCACTCAGTTCATAAGCTTGCGCGGCATTGCGCACTTCGGCCAGTTCAAAATTGGCTGAATAAAAGGTATAACCAGGGTGATTGGCATTGAGGGCATAGTTTTGTCCGACAGGCAAACAGACCATAAAGCTGCCATCAGAGGCGGCTTTTGCTTTGTAAAACACCCGCTTAGTGTTCAGTTCCTGCACCTCTACTTCTGCGGTCAGTGGCGCTTTGCTAGCCAGGTCAAATACCTTGCCACGAGCAAAGGTGACTACTTTGGGGCGATTTACGGCTGGCATTGTAAAAGTGTAGATATCCGAACGCCCTTGTTTAATGCCTTCCGCATTGCGGGTATCCTCCACATCGGTCGAAAACCAGGCACGGCTACCGTCCAAACTTACGGATAAGGCTCCCTCATTGGCGCGGGTGTTGATGGGGTAACCCAGGTTTTGGGGTGTGCCCCAGTTCCCTGCGCTATCCAGGCGGCTCAGGTATAGATCGAAGCCCCCCATGCCAGGATGGCCGTTGGACATGAAGTAGAGGGTAGCGCCATCAGGATGCAGAAAGGGGGCTTGTTCATCTCCCAGGGAGTTGACTTTAGGTCCCAGGTTGCGCGGATTGCTCCACTTGCCGTCGGACAATTGTCGGCTCAGCCAGAGGTCACGCCCGCCTACTCCACCTGCGCGGTCGGAAGCAAAAATCATGACCCTGCCACTGGCAGAAATGGAGGGCAGGGATTCCCATGCACCGGAGTTGATGGGGGCACCCAGGTTGGCGGGAGCAGTCCAGGTACTGTCTTGAAAATAAGATACGTAGAGGTCACAACCACCCAGGCTTTTGGCCAGGTTGCAACCTGTGAAATACAAGGTTTTGCCATCTGCCGACAAGCAGTGTCCCGCCTCATTGAAGGGGGTGTTAAGGGCAACCAAGGGTTCGGCGTTTTGCCAAACGCCGTTTTCCATTTTGCTCACAAAAAAATCTTCCTGCCCTTGCACCAGGCGGCTGAAGACCATCGTTTGTCCATCCGCACTGACGGAAGGCAAAAATTCAGCTTGCTCAGGGTTGTTGATGCTGGAAGGGAGTTTTTCGGGGTTAAAGGGTACTGGTTTTTTGATGGCCTCAGCGGCGAAAACGGCGTCGGCGCGGTTGCGTTGGGCGCGTTTGATCAGCTCGGGGTTCTTTTTTTCGCGTTGCAAAAATTGATCCCAGGTACTCAAAGAGCCCATAAAATCATCGGCCCGCATTTGGGCTAAAGCCAGTTGGTAGTACAAACGGGTTTGATAATCTGGCCCCAATTGCAGCGCTTCGCGGTAGCGTTGGATGGCTTTAGGATAGTTTGGCTCGTCGTAATGGATATTGGCCAGCAGAATGATGCCGTCAATAAAAGTGGGATCTTCCTGGAGGATTTTTTCGAGGCCGCTTTGGGCGTCGGTGAAGTTTTTGGCTTCGGCCTGGGTACGGGCTTTTTCGAATTGTTTTTGGAGTTTGGGGGCGAGGGTGGTACGGGTGGTAAAGTTTTGGCTAAAGGCAAGGGGACCTTGTAGGCAGCAGTACAATCCGAGGAATAAAATGAAGGTGTAACGCATGGATGGCTGAATTCAGTAGCATCATAACGAAGGGAGAGCGGGAATCGGTACGTTTGGGTAGGTTGAAACAACCAATATCCAACCATTTTACACAAAAAATAATACGTCCTGATCCGTAGATGATTGATTGGCGATCCATCTGAGTAGATCAGTAGCACTAAGTATCCCTACCACTTTGTCGTTGTCTTTGACCAATACGTGTTTCACCTGGTTATTTAACATTATTTTTGCCGCTTCGGGTATTGAATCGTCAATGTTGACGCAATAAAGTTGAGTACTCATCAAACCATCTGCAGTTAAGCAGTTATCGTTTACATTGCGCAAATCTGATCTGGTCACAATGCCGATAATGGTATCTTTTTCTGTTTCATCGGCAATTAAGATGGCACCGATGTTTTGTTGATCCATTAATTCAATTAAGGTTTTAATGGTAGTCTCTGGATTGACCACCACACCTAGATTGCTCATGAGCTGTTTAATGGTCTTCATGGGTGAAATGGATAAAAGGGTGTAGCAGCAGGAGGCAGAACTTGGTCCTAACTGCTACCCCAAGGTTACAATAAAAAATCATTAGACCTTTTACTTCACCATTTACTAAGTGCTTGTTTGGGCTGTATTCTTTAGTATTAATGCACTCTAGTTCCCTTCATTTCCCAGCATGTTCACAATCGGCGTTTTGCCATCCGTGACGATTGTTTTAGTATTGGGAGATGTCGACAATTTTTGAAAAGCTTCAATTTGCTTGAATTTCAATACATTGGGAGTAAGACTCAAACTGATTAGTTCGTTGGCTTTTTTGATGCCTTCTGCCTCAATCTCGTTGCTTTTAGCCTTTGCTTCCGATTCAATGATTGCTGCATTTTTCTTACCTTCTGCTTGGATTCTGGCGATTTCTTTAGCTCCTTCTGCGTCGATGATTTGGCGTTGGGCTTCTTGTTTTTGGCGATCGAGTACAAATTGCATTCGCAATGCATCCTGTTCAGCTTCAAGTTTGGCTTCGATGGATTTGGAAAGGCCAGCAGGCAATGTAATGCTCTTCAATAACACCGCTTCGATGATAAATCCTTTTGGGCCGCATACCTCTATCAAGCGCTGTTTGATCGCTTCTTCAATCTCGGCGCGCTTCGAACTATGCATGTTCTTTGCGTCATATTCTGAACATACATCTGAGGCAGCTGAGCGAAAAACGGGTAGGATCAACATTTCCTCAAAAGCCATTCCTGTTTCCTTGAGGATTTGAGGCACTGAACTGGGTTGAATCCGGTAGAGAATTGAACTTTCTGAGCGAATGGTTAAACCTTCTTTTGACGGTAAATTTTCGGTAATGGCCAGGTTCATCGTTCGAATTGGCACCCTCACCACCATAGTGGTAAATGGATTAAACGAAACTAAACCTGGAGGTCTTACATTGTCCTGGATGCGACCAAAAGTGCGTTTCACGCCAACTTGATCCGGCATGACTGTTGCACAACTGGCCATGAATACAGCTGCCAAAATCAGCAGGGTGTTTCTTAGCTTTGTCATGTGTTGTGTTTTTATGTTAAAGCAAATAGGTTCAAAAAATAATAATACTATCAAAAAAAGAAGTAATACTATTATAACACACAACAAAGACATTGGTTCGATTAAATGTAAGAATCTTAGGATTGTTTGGGTTGCGATAAACTAGGCGCTCGAAACACCACTTGCCATAGGGATTTAAATTTTGAATCGCAAAAAATCCAAGATAAAACCTACATCACTATCCGGAAGCGATGCACTGCGATATCACCCTTATACCTAAAATGCACGAAATACTCCCCAACCGGTAAGTTCAATTTGGAAACCCGGTACACATTGCTGTTGACCCGTTCAATGTGGGGTTTGACCTTCTGAAGCGTTGAGAGGTTAAAAAATTCCTTGCGAAGGTACTGGCGGTCCAAGCGTTCAGGTACAAAAATCAGGAATTCGTTGTGGTAAGTCTCGTTCGGTATGATGCGAATGGCATAAAGCGCACGGGTGCTGGTACTGTCCTCATTCAGGCCTGTTTTGTAGTTCAAAGTGGCAATATCCGGGGTCCATTGAGCATTGAGTGTGCTGAGCCCGATTAACCAAATTAGTGCGATCAAACAGTTCTTTTTCATGCTTCATAGTTTTCACATTCAACTCAGCTAGAAAGAACATTGTTCGAGAAAAGATTTTACGACCTACTGAGCGGGATTACGGCATCGCCAATTCCCGATCCACCCAAATCGCCAACTGCCTTTTCGTCACCCCTTCCTTTTCCATTTCTCGTTTTTTCACCTTAAATCCCAATTTCTGTAAATATTTCACTACCACCGTTGCACTCAAGACACCCTGCTCGGCCACCTTCAGCCCAGGGCGCAGCTGATCCAATAACGATTGCAAATCCTGCTGCTCAACCAATTTATCCGGGTAAAAAAACATCTCATTGGCCCAATCCACTGCTTTTGGTTCAGCCCGAACCCAGCCACGCACACAAGCCCTTTGAATGGCACGAAAATCGGGGTCTTGGGGTCTGATATCGGTTAGCGGGAACACATAGGCACTCGCAGCGAGCAATATTTCCTGCAATGTGGGGACCTTCAGCTCCCGCGCTTCAATGCCTTTTTTCACCACCATCGCTGCCGCTGCACCAGCTGCTTGCCCAATGCCCAGCACGACGGGTTGCAGTCGGGTACAGCCATTGACCATGTGTGACACGCTGATGCTTTTTTCCGCCACAATCAGTCCATCCACCTGCTCCGGGATCAAGCAGGCATAAGGCACGGTGAAGGGCGGGATTTGGTAATAGTTCTTTTCGTTGCTTACGGCCGGATTTTCTTCGTGGTGGTGATCGATGGGGTAATTGCCCACGGCAATGCCAATTTTGTAAAAAGCTTTGCCCCCGGGAGCATATGGGTCCAAGAGATCATTCATGGTAAAAAATTGTAGCCCTTTGACCCTCCGAGCTTCGCGGTGGTAAGGGATAAAGGGCAGACTGTCGACAGTGCCAAATTCATTGTACAAGCCCAGGTGGCTAAACCCTGCTTTGTTTTGCAAAAACCAGACATAGGCCAAAGTCTTTGTTTTGGCGGTTTTTAAGGCCTTTTGCCGCTCCGAGGTACTCAGTCCAATTAAATTCAGGTAGGTGTCGTTGCCTTTGAGCGGCCAGTTGATCATGTATTTGTTGTTGGGCAGTTTGCCATAAGTGATCAAGGCGGCACAAGCATGGCGGGCATTGGCGGGGTCGGGGCAAACTTCTTTACAGGTGCATTCAAAATCGTACAGGTCGTAGTTTAGTGGCTTCGGCAACAGGGGGGCTTTTCCTGGGCCATAGTCCTTAAGAATGGCTACGTAGGTGAGGTCTTGAATGTTGTCGGCCTGACGCTCCAATGGGGCGAGTTCTTCTCCGGTCAAACTGCGGGGGTCTTGCCCGATGTAATGTTCGCAACCCGCCATCGCCAGCACGTCGCCCAATTCGGTAGCATCAATGGTGATTTTGGCGTGGATCTCCAGCTTTTCCCCTGCGGCATTTTCAAAAACCACTCCAGTTACAGCATTACCCAATTTCAGTACCTGGACAGGGAAATAGCCATGCATGCGGCTCAAGTTCGGATAGGGGTCGAGTAGTTGCTTGAAAATCTGATTGCCAACGGCGGGTTCGTATTGGGTTTCGCTTACCCAACCAGTGGCCAGGGCCTTGGGGCCACCATAATGTTGTTCCAATTTGCTGCGGAATTCCCCCCAGATGCCCGAGGGCATTTTGTGGTTGCCATCAATGGCGCTTACCCCTGAGGCGGTCAGCATACCACCCAGCCAGGGTGTCTCTTCTACCAGGATGACTTTGCGGCCCATGCGTGCGGCTTGGAGCGCTGCGGCAGTGCCGGATGCGCCTCCTCCTGCGATCAGAATTTCGGTTTTGAGGATTTGGGGGGATTGTGCCAACAGAGCTGTACCCACACAACAAGAGAGGAGAAAAAGCAAAGGGAGGATTCGCCGCATGATTTTGGTGATTTGAAAGATGATCTGAGGTAAAATACCGCAAAAGTTGGACACCTCCATTCATATGGACTATTTTTTGGCCTCTAATGCTTAGCTTGAAAAATCACTCACATTACGCAAGTTTGATTCTGAAAAGGAGCAGCTAGAATGTCAAGCTTTAATCTATTTAACTGCGTAATGTCAGTTAGTAAGTTGAAATTCCTATTTATTCCAATAACCTACCACCAAGCGTATTTCCCTTTTTGCACCACATCCGTGACCTGCAAATCTGCCTGCACAAACACCTCCCCAGTTTTATCTTTCCGCAAAATTTCCACCTGAAAAGGCATTTTTTGTTCCTGAAAAAGCCGATAGTCGCTCCAGCGGAGTGCAGTTTGCCATTCCTGCCAGTTTTCGCTCCACAGGCTCAGTTCTTCCAATTCTTGTTGATCATTGATTTGGGCTTTAAAAAAAAAGGACTGGTTGTCCAGAGAGCAAGTAAAAGCCAGTCCTCCCACATTTGTATCCTCCCAATTGAGCTGGTAAAACAACCACCAATTGGGTTGCCAAACGGCAGCGGCGAAGTTATAAAACGCATTGCGCCGAGCCAAAACCAAGGGTAGCGCCGCTTTTTTCCACCGATAAGGAAAAGTAGACAACAACCAACGGGTACTGAATCCCTGGGATTGGCCATATTGCTCAGTCGCTTTGACCGACACCATAAAGGCTCGGGTGATGTCGGCATACCAAACCATGGTCAAAGGTTGTAGTGTAAAAAAAGCCTTGATTTCAGCGGGGTGCCATTTGCTTTTGGAACTGTTTCGTACAATACCTTTCATGCGTAGGCGTACTCGGGTGCTGGGCTCTGTTTGGGTCGTTGGATTGCTTTGGGCGAGGTAGTTGAGCCAGGATTGAGGGGATTGCTCTCCTTGAATTGGAGGAGCTTCAATAGGGGATTGTGCGGCTTCCCAATGCTGTTTGGCGCGGGGACGTACCAACAAACGAAACAAGCCACTACCTAGTAAGTCCAATAGTAGCCAAGCGGTGATGAAATAAGTGATCTCGGGCAAGTAGTATAAAATCTTGGACATGTTGGAGGGTTTCGTTGAGGCGCCACTAGCGTATAACTTCTTAGGTGACTCCTTAAGTGCCTTAGGTTTCTTAGGTGGTAAAAAACATTCTTTCACCACCTAAGAAACCTAAGGCACTTAAGGAGTCACCTAAGGAATAAAGGCAACTTAATCCTCCACATCCGCCGTTTCCAGTGCTGGAGCATCCACTGCCTCTATCTCGATCTCATTCAACTCCACCCGCAAGTTGCCAATGATAAAATCCTGGCGCTCTGGCGTGTTTTTGCCCATGTAATAGGACAGCACATCGTCGATATCCGTACTCTCGGTAATAATCACCGGTTCAAGGCGAATATCCGCACCAATGAAGGCTGAAAACTCATCTGGAGAAATTTCACCCAAGCCCTTAAAGCGGGTGATCTCCGGTTTGCCCCGCAGTTTTTTGATGGCGGCCTGTTTTTCAGCTTCCGAGTAGCAGTAAAAACGCTGCTGCTTATCCCGTACCCGGAAAAGTGGGGTCTCCAGGATATACAGGTGATTGCCCCGCACCAATTCAGGAAAAAACTGGAGGAAGAAAGTCAACATCAAAAGCCGGATGTGCATGCCATCCACGTCGGCATCGGTGGCGATGACCACGCGGTTGTAGCGCAGATCGTCCATCCCGTCTTCGATACTTAAAGCGTGCTGGAGCAGGTTAAATTCTTCGTTTTCGTAGACCGTTTTTTTGGTCAGGCCATAACAGTTAAGCGGTTTACCCCGCAAACTAAACACAGCCTGGGTTTGAACATCCCGAGCTTTGGTGATCGAGCCGCTGGCCGAATCTCCTTCGGTGATGAATAAAGTGGTTGCCAGGCGCAGGTCTTCAGCCACTTTTTTAGTTGAGTCGCTGAAGTGCAGGCGGCAGTCCCGCAATTTTTTATTGTGCAGGTTGGCTTTTTTGGCGCGTTGGTTGGCCAGTTTTTTGATATCGGCAATCTCCTTGCGCTCCCTTTCTGATTGCAGAATGCGTTTTTTCAGCGCATCTGCTACTTCTGGATGTTTGCGGAGGTGATTGTCGAGTTGCTCTTTGATGAAGTTGCCAACGAAGGTACGGATGCTTTGGCCGCCCTCAGGGGCCGTATTGACCGAGCCGAGTTTGGTCTTGGTTTGAGATTCGAAAACAGGTTCCTCAATCCGGACACTCACGGCAGCTACAATGGAGCCCAGGATATCCGTGCGGTCGTAATTGGCGTTGTAAAACTTCTTCACGGTTTCTACCACCGCTTCCTTGAAGGCATTGAGGTGGGTACCACCTTGAGTGGTGTTTTGACCATTGACAAAAGAGTAATATTGCTCGCCATAATGGTTGCCGTGGCTCATGGCCACTTCCATGTCTTCGCCCTTGAGGTGAATCAGCGGATAACGCAGGTCTTCGTTTTTACTCTTGCGCTCCAGGAGGTCGTAAAGACCATTTTTGGAGGCGATGATCTGCCCGTTGTAGTTGAGTTTTAACCCTGAGTTGAGGTAAGCGTAATTCCACAACTGGTTTTCAAGGTGATCCCGGTGAAAACGGTAATTGCGGAAGATGCCATTGTCGGGTTTGAAAGAAACCAAGGTCCCGTTGGGTTCGTTGGTTTTTGCAATGGGATGTTCCTTGACTAGTTCGCCTTGTTTGAATTCGGCAACTTTCATCTGACCTTCACGTACAGCTTTGACCAGAAAATAGTCTGAAAGGGCGTTGACAGCTTTGGTACCTACCCCATTCAAACCCACCGACTTTTTAAAGGCCTTGGAATCGTATTTACCGCCTGTGTTGATTTTGGATACACAGTCGATCACTTTACCCAAGGGAATGCCCCGACCATAGTCACGAATTTCGGCGGAGTTTTCCTCTATCTTAATGTGAATCTCCTTACCGTGCCCCATGACGTATTCGTCAATGCAGTTGTCCAACACTTCTTTGAGCAAAATATAAATGCCATCATCTGAAGAGGCTCCATCCCCCAACTTACCAATGTACATCCCGGGACGTAACCGAATGTGCTCTTTCCAGTCTAAAGAGCGAATGTTGTCCTCGTTGTAACTCACTTGCTGTTCTGCCATGTGCTCCGATGTTAAAAAAATATTAAAAACTACTGCAAATCAGTTCCAGAGTAGTGGGCAAAAATAAGTATTCATTTTTTTTGAGTCAAAGGATTAGATAAGACACTTAAAATGAACCGTTTACTTATCTAATCCTTTGACAAAATGAATCACTTATTTTTTTTTGCCCAAAAGAACGAAAAGAGTGGTATTTTTGCGTTAAATATACAGTAAAAAAACTTTTTCAAGCAACAAATTGTTGTTTATTTTTCAATTTCATCAGCTTGAACCGAGAAAACTTATACCGTCACCCTGCCATGCGCAACCTGCGCAATGCCATCCTTCGTGAGCTGCGGATGCAGTTTGCCATGAGTTTGGTATTGCTCGCTTTTGGTTCGGGACTATGCGTGTTGACCTTTAAAATCAACGTTGTTTTTTCCATTATTGGTTTAGGCTTAAGCATGGTGGGCGGCAAATTGGTCGTTGACACCACCACAAATCTGCGCATCGACAACCATCTTTTGCTCAATTACCTCCGCTATCAGCCTCAACAAATTGTGTGGGTGTATTCCATCATTACCGAACGTATCCCTTTCGGCATTCACTTGTTCCGCAAGGGCACGCTGCACTTCAAACTCGCCGATGGCAGTGATTATACGGTTGGCATGCAAGCTAGTAAATTAAAATTGGTTAGCAAATTCCTGATGCGCCTCCTGCCCCACGCTACTTTCGGGTACACCGTTGATCGGGAGTACACTTTCCGCGTAAGCCCCGAGCGCCTGCGCAAAGATGAAAGCAAAGACGACGATAGTGATTTTAATTTCTAGTTTTGGAATAACCTCTTCCAAAAAACTGGCGGTACCCCAAACTCAGCGCCAGCAGCAATCCGGCAAAAATCAAGACCACCACTGAAAAAGGCATGCTGATAATGGCAAAGATTCGCGTACGATCTACCAGCCACATCAGCCCTATGGTAGCAGCAATCAGCATGAGTAATCCCGACAATTTATCAAATCCAGGGATGTAACTCAAATCCACATTGCGCCGCACGATACTCAAGGTCAGAATCATGGATACGATGGGCAAAACCTGGGTATAGATATCCATGTTCAGGATGCTGGTGCGTTCGAATAAAAAGATATAGACATTGAGCGACAGGGCAAAGATACCTGGCACTGCGCTCAAATAAATGATAGCAGAATACAGGTATTTCCAGGGAGTATTCCGGCCTTCTACACCTGCTATCCAGGCCAGAAGCAAAGCCGCCACTGGCAAAACAGCAAAGTACAGGACTACTGATTCGGGATGATTGCCCAGGTAGATGAGCAGGTCATTCAAGGTCATGGTGCAATGATTTTGATCAGGAACAAGAGTTTGTTTAAACTCAAAACCCAAAGATATAAAATAGGTGATAACTAGAAGGGAGACTGCGGACCAATATGTTGTAAAGGTTCCACTACCAGGATGTGGTCATCAACAATATCCACCACCCGCACAGAGTCCCCTGGCCGAATTTCGGCACCAATCGAAACTGCATCCAGGGCATAGGGCGCTTTGCGCAAATTGAGGTGCACTCTTCCCAGTCCTTCCTGATGAGGAGGAATGTATTGCAGTACTTCCCCAGTGCTGGTGAGGGCTTCCTGATAATTGAATTCGGACCGATGAGAGGGAACAATTTTTTTCACAGGCTTACGCAGGCGCAAAATCAGGTAGGGAAACAATGCCGCAAGAACTCCAAAAGGTAGTCCATCTGCCAGGGAAATCAGTAAGCCTGGCTCCCAAATATGAGCCAAAAGACTTGTCCAGGACCAAAAGGTGAAAAAAGTCAGGATGAACCGAGCACCAGTTACTTTAGGACGGGTATAGCCGTGATCATGTTCATCGTTAAAAAACTGCAGGATCAAAAAAATACTCAGCAAGATGGTAAATACCACCGCAGCCACCCACAGCAGTTGCTCTGCCCAGGTGAGTCTAAGGAATGCGGGAATAAATAGCCAAATCTGCATAGTCTTCTCCATCTTAAAGCACGTTCAAAAAGAATACCTTGCTTTTCGACAAAAGTAGCTTACTTATGCCACACCGCGTCCTTTGTATCGACCAATGGGCAAGGATTTTCGCTCAAATGGGCTTCTATTGCTTTTTTCAACTGGTTTAAGTTTTTTAACAACATCAAAGCAGGAAGCAATTGAACTGGTCTATCTTTTTTCTCGAAACTGGCTGTTTTTACTAGTCCTTAATCTCCATAGTTTTGTAAAAAAAACATGAAACCGAAGACTTCCCGCATCGAACCCAGTCGTTACGCCAAACGGATGCGCAACGACGAAGGGACCATTCACACCATTCTGGACGAATCCCTGGTTTGTCACGTATCTTATGTATTGGACGGGCAACCCTTTATCATCCCCACTGCTTATTGCCGGGTGAACAACACCATTTATTTGCACGGTTCCGTAGGTAGTCATTTTTTCATGCAAATGGCCAAAGGTATTCCGGTTTGTATTGCGGTGACCTTGATCGATGCCCTGGTGCTGGCTCGTTCGGTTTTTCACCATTCCCTCAATTATCGCTCAGTGGTTGCTTTTGGAAGCACTCGCCTGGTGGATGACCCCGCGGAAAGGTGGATGGCCGCCGAACGTTTTACCGAGCACATCATCCCCGGGCGTTGGAACGATGCCCGCCAACCTTCAAAAAGCGAACTCAAAAAAACGATGTTCATCGCCGTTGAACTAGAAGAAGTTTCGGCTAAAGTGCGCGATATGGGCGTTGGAGATGATCCTGAAGACATGGAGGCACCGGTTTGGGCTGGTTTATTGCCTTTAACCCTGAACGTTGGTACCCCACAACAGGATGAGCAACAAGAGTCCAACATCCCAGTACCCGATTACATTAGCCAATATAAACGTTGAAAAAATTCCAACGCATTTCTCCCTACCCTCGTCTTATGTTAAAGTAGCTTCCTATTCCCACTTTACCTTGTTAAAACCCTTGGGTTTACAGCAATTTGCGGTATTTTTACCAAGATTACAACTACACAGGATGTTGCGACTGCTGTTTTTACTGCTGATGACGATGACGGTAAGGGGAAAGCTCTCTGCTCAGGATACCCTTTTGTATTGGCCAAAGTTGGAATTGGGCATGAACATTACCCAAACCCTGGCTGGTTTTTTTAATTCCGGCGGGCAAGGATTGCCTACCGATCCTTACTTGTTCAGCCTCAAAATTCCGGGGGCTCGCAGTACTTTCCGCACGGGGTTCAACGCCCGTTTGCGCAATCGGGAAGAAGCCTCCAATACTGGCCAACGCCTGATTAATGAGCGGGATTTTCACCTGCGCGCAGGGCTGGAATGGCGGCGGGCTTTGACTAAAAAATTCAGTTTTTACTACGGCATTGATGCCATCATGCGTTATCAACAGGAAGATGTTGATTTCACTACCAATGGCGGAACAATTGAATTGGGCAGCAATAATATTGGTTTTGGTGGTGGCCCTTTGATGGGTATACTATTTCACCTGTCGTCTAAGATAATGCTGAGCACCGAAAGTAGTTTGTATGGAATGGCGAGTTCGGGGAAAGAAAGAGATCAAACCGATCCAGGAGTCCCACCGACCGAGCAGAAGATCCGGCAGTTTGAAATGCTGCCTTCGATACCGAATTCCTTGTACGTGTTTTTCCGCTTTTGACCATGCGCTACCTGACGATACTTACTGCTAGCCTGTTCATCGGCCTATTGATGGCCAACGTGTTGAGTGCTCAAAACGAGCAAGATCGTTTTTTGCCCCCTGGAGGATACCGGGTGATGGGATTCAATACTACCCCGCTTTTGGTGCAGTTGATTCCCTTTAACCGTTCAGATCCACGGGTAGTTGGGCCTTATTATGTGAATTGGCGGAGTTACGTGCAAAAAAACGACAAATTGAAAGGCTTTAAAATAAGCTTGGGTATTGATCTTTCTGATGTTGATGACATAAATCCAGTTCAGGCATTTTTCAACTTTCGCTTGGGATTTGAAAGTTACCGGCGGATCAGCCCACGTTGGGGGTATACCCGGGGTTTTAATGGCTTTTTCAGTTCAGGAGATTTTAATACCCCGGGTTCTAAACCCAACAACGATGTTTTTTTAGGCATAGGGCCACATTGGGGTGTCGATTTTTTCGTTTCCTCTAAAGTGAGTCTTTCGTTGGAAACTGCACTGGTAATTGGAACTGCTGGTTTTGGACCCAAGCTTGAGTTCATTCCACCCGTAGCCCTCAACCTCAATTTCTGGTCGCCCAAACGCGTACTGCGTGTCATTTCAAATGAATAATTCTTTTATAGCTGAATAACCACCTGTCTTATGAAGAAAATTACACTACTCTCCTTACTTACAATTGGCCTGCTCATCGGCCTGACCGCATGTTACGAAGAAATGGAATTTGAGGATGCTCTGGCTGAGCCCAATTTGCCCGAGGAGGTGATGGATTATACCTCCTTGCAGATGCCTGAGCACATGAAAAATACTTTCCTGGGCTTCAGTAATAATATTTTTGGGCAGCCTGGGGTGAAACCCAATCCTGGGCTGATCAACAGCCCCAATTTTATCGATCCTAATTTTATCAACAATACCAATATCACCTTGGGGCCAGCCAATCCGGTGGTCAGCAACCACGGGGCCACCTTGGGGCGAGTGTTGTTTTACGATACCCGTTTGTCCATCAACAACTCCATTTCCTGCGCTTCTTGCCACAAGCAAGAACTGGCCTTTTCGGACAATGCCCAATTCAGCAAAGGTTTTGGGGGCAAAATGACCCCTCGCAACTCAATGGCCATCATCAATTCGGGTTTGAACCACAACCTGTTTTGGGACTCCCGCGTACATTCCGTGACGCAATTGGCCCTAGAGCCTGTGCGCAACCACATTGAAATGGGCATGGAATCCATGGAGGTTTTAGAGAAAAAATTAGCGGCAACCAACTTCTATCCCGAACTTTTTGCCAAAGCTTACGGCAAATCAACCATCACCAGCGCCACTATTGCCGATGCCATGGCACAGTTTGTCTGTTCCATCATTTCCAGCAACTCCAAATTCGACAAGGGGGTAGCCAGCAATTTCAGCAATTTTACCGAACTGGAAAAAATGGGTCGTGCGCTTTTCTTCAGTTCCAAAGCCAAGTGTTCGGAATGCCATGCTGGCAGCAATTTTTCTGCGCCTGATAATCCCCATTCCAACGATCCTTATGGCTCGCCTGAAATTGGCGGAACTGCGGTGATTGGTTTGGAAATTTTGGCCAAAGACAAAGGCAAAAACAATGGCAGTTTCCGTATTCCCAGCTTGCGCAACGTGGGCCTGACTGCACCTTATATGCATGATGGGCGTTTTGCCAGCCTGGATCAGGTAATCGACCATTACAACAGTGGCATTCAGGCTCATCCTGATCTTGACCCCAAATTCATCGACAAAGATGGCAAGCCGCTGAAAATGAACCTGAATGCGATTGAAAAGAAAGCGCTGGTGGCTTTCCTCAAGACTTTGACCGACGAATCGATCACCAAAGATCCTCGGTACGCGAACCCTTTTAATTGATTGGATTTGGCTTCATCAAATGCAGTAAACTCTGGCGTTCGTTCGTTTTTAGATTGATGACATCGAACTTGCGGGCACAGTTGAATGAGCCCATATCTGAGTCACTGTTAATCAGAATAGCACCTATCAAAATAACGTAGCGGCAATTGTACTGGGTTGCCGCTACCAATTCCTCGATCCGACGGTCGATGGCCTCATAAATGACTTCGGTGGCTTCTTTCAGCGGGATCGCCGCACTCAAAATCCGATCTTTTTCTTTCAGCAAAATTTGCTCAATGGTATTCATCTGATAGTCCATGTCGGTCACATTCCCGGCAGTAATTTGACCGTTGATCAGCTTGTTCAGTGCCCCTTTAGCTGCGCCACAACATCCCGAGTTTTTACTTTGTCCAAAACGATGAATTTCCCCAAAAGCACCATTTTTAGCTACTCCGATATGTG
Organism: Haliscomenobacter sp.; assembly: GCF_033763495.1. Classification (GTDB taxonomy): domain Bacteria; phylum Bacteroidota; class Bacteroidia; order Chitinophagales; family Saprospiraceae; genus Haliscomenobacter. The sequence goes on from NZ_JANRKL010000193.1 coordinate 23,821, forward strand.
GACCATAGTACACAAATACCGCCCCATCATCGGGTACATGGCTGGCAAAAGCCCCCATTCCGGTAAGTCCGGTAAAGGGAAATCCATCCAGTCCGCCCATTTTAAAAGGGCCTAAAAACTCATGTGCGCGAGCAGGATACTGGATGCTGTTGACGTCATCACTACAGATGCTATCGGCCAGCATGACTTGCGCTGGCTCCAGATCTAATGTTTCTTCCACAAAATCGATCAATCGATTGACTCCGTCAATTGTGGTGATGGCGTCGTGGTAGTATTGGCGGATGATGGCGAGTTTTTCGCGTTTTTTCATGATTGGCGTTTATGGTCAGATATGGATGAAAATTTGCTGATTAAAATCCCCATCAAGACGACGAGGTAAAACTGCCCGGCAATGCCAAACAAAGCCGTGATCAGTTTGGTATGATGGGTGTTGGGTGTTATGTCTCCAAACCCAATGCTGGTCAGGGTGATGCTGCAAAAATAGACCAGGTCCATGTAGGTGGCAGCCGTACCACTGGCGCTTACCCCCTTGAAGGAGTCGGGATTGGCATAGACAAAAATTTGCAACAGGAAAACCGCCATTTCAATAAGCAGCAGGTAGCCACAGGCCGAAGCGGATATGACATCCACATTGATGTAGCTGGGGCGGGTCAAAAACTTGATGATTTCCCAAAATATGAAGGCGAAATAAATCACATAGGTCACATTCAGGGCAAGCATAAAATAGGGAACCCCGGAGGCAAAGGTCAGCGCAATAGGAAAACCAAACACTAGGATAAACAAGAAGTTGCGCACGACATTTTTCCACTTGCCTTTTTCAACAAACACCCCCACACTGGCAATGCCCAGAATCAACATGTTGATCGGCCAAATCACTTTGGTATACAAGGGAAGATTTTGCAAAAAAACACCAATAAAAAGATGTTGAAGCAGTGCAAAGAGCAGCAGTTCGTATTTACGTCTCCGCAAAAACTGGTCAAATTTTGATCTTAATCGGGGCATGGAGTGAATTTTAGGCAACTTTTTAGTGCCTAAAGATAATACACCTGTTTTCAAGCCAGCTCAAAAACCAGGTGCTATTTCAATCCTACTACTATTTTTTGATGGTACAATTGGTGCTGTTCGGTTTTGACACAAAGCAAATACACGCCTTTGGGGAAGGCTGATACCTGTATGGAGATTGGAGCATTGGGGTTTTCAATCGCCTGTTTGAACACCATTTGGCCATAACTATTGTACAAAAAAAGTTCAGCAGCCACATCCATACCGCGTTCTGAAATCCGCACATTGATTTGTTCCTGAGTCGGATTGGGAAACACTTTGATGCGTTCAATCTTTTTCGGGTCTGCAACTGCGGTGGTCACGCTACTGCTGGAATTCCGTTTGAAAAAAGCCCAAATCAACTGACTTGCATTGAGGTCTTGATTGGTATTGCCGAATGGTAAATTGGTTGGCGCACCCGGCCAGGTATGGCCTCCATTGGTGATTTTGTAAAAAATGACTTCACTCTTGTTGGTCCCATTTCCGTAGGCATATTGCTCCGCCGTGGATCCGTCATTGGCATTGCTATTGGGAATGGGGGTAATGATGGGCGTCTTGGTGCATTTGTTTCGATCTACCCACCATTTGATAGTTGTCTCGACCGGAGGGATGCCAATAGTGCCGTTGTAATTGACCAGGGGATCGGTAGTACCATGAAAATGAATCACTGGCAATCCATTGGGTAGCGGGCAATTGTTTTGCAAGTTGGTACTCATGTTGCCCGAAACTACACCTATTGCTTTTAATGGGACGGCACAAGCCAGTCGGTACGACATAAAACCACCCATCGACATACCTGTAGCAAATAAGCTATTGTTGATGGAAAAGTCTTTTTTTAGAGAATCAACGAGATGGGTCAAAAAATTGACGTCCTTGTCCCCAGTGAAACTCCAGGAACCACCGATGGCGTTGGGATAGACCACGATGAAATTGGCGGTATCGGCTATCTTATCAAACTGGGAATAGGCTTGTTGCTGGGCTGCGTTGGAATTGAGGCCGTGCAGGTTTAAGACCAGTGGGTAACGGGTACTCGATTTGTAACTTTTGGGCAAGTATACAATGTAGTTGCGGTATTCACCTTGCTCAAAAATGGAATCTTTTTGGCCAAAAAGGGCAGTGCAATTCAGTATGGCTACCAAAAAGAGCAGGGTAAATTTTAGGGTTTTCATGCTAGCTTGGGTTGGGAATGAGCAATAGCACTTGGACTAGGATTTGCCCCGATGGTTTAAATCTTCTTTTCTACAGAACGCCAAACAATTAATACCCTGAACTCACTTCCCCCCTTCCATCTCCCGCTCATACCGAACCCGTTCCAGAATAGAATTCCCAAAAACGCAAAGCCCTGCATTAAAGACACAAAGCGATACAGTGCCCGCAGGCACCCATTGCATCCACGATGCGCCAGAAGCTTTGAGCATGGCCGATTCTGCCACCAGGCAGACGCCAAATCCGAGGATGACCAGACCCAGTGGAGCCTGTATCATCCAATTGCGGTAGTGTTTGTTGTTCATGCTTATTTATAAAGTGGTAACTTTCGGACGCAAATACCTCCTTCATCAATGGTCATCAAATGACCTTGTTCGGCGGCTTCGACCAAATCAGAGAAGTTTTACACTACGATCTCTCTGAACAAAGCCTCATTTATGGCGCCAAAGCGAAAAGTTATAATGGACGGGAATTCTTCTTTAGAAAGCGCCATTATTCTGGAAAAATCCAAATCATTCGTCAAAATCGTTTCTCCTGATTTTCGAGCAAAAGCGACAATGTCTTCATCGGGAGTTTGATCCAGCCCAACATCATAAACATGTCGGGCTGAATATCCCAAACTCAGCAAAATATCGCGAAAAGAAGGCAGAAGATTTTCATCAAGCAGTAAATTCATGCAGCAGCGGGAGTAAGCTTCAGTGGAAGATAACGATCCTTAAAATGAGCAGCCGCAAAAGCAATACTCTCGTAAACATCAGTAGTTGATAGCTTTGGATACGCCTCGACAATTTTTTCTACGCTCATACCTCCAGCTAAATACGATAAAATAGCGACAACCGTAATACGGGTATGTTCAATACGGGGTTGCCCGTCACAGAAGTCTGGATCCGCTACTATCCTTTTGAAACCTGCAAAATGTACGTCTGGCATAAACATTATTTATACAAAAATAGCAGGATTTTTTTGTACAATCAAGTCATTGTTGTTTTACCAAGCAGATTTAGTGGAGACGCTTAAGCCCTAGATCGCCCGCATTTTGTTCCCCTTCGCATCATGCGTCACTTCCGCCAGCCCCAATGCCTCCATCAGCGGCGGAACGTACATGCCAAAACGACCCCGATAGCCTTTTTTCAAGCCATACCAACCTCCTACCGGGTTATTTTCGGCACGGCCCCAGGCTTCTACGGTACCTTCTTTCGCTGGTTTTTGCTCGTCGGCACTGCCAAGTTCCATCCAGTCGCCGTGGGCTTTGAGCATCTGGTGCAAGTCTTCCAGGCAGCGGATATCGTAGTGTAAAACGGTTTTCCCTACGGTACACACCAGAATTTCTTTGCCGTCCTTTTCATCCACATGCATGGTGTATTCACCAGATAGCGGCGGAGTTTTAAGTAACATCGGGTTGGCTTTGGTTCCAATTTTGTTTTTCATGGTATTGGGTTTTGGAAATGAGTCAATTGGCTTGCATGATGCTTTCGGCTTCCTTTTTCAGGTCGGCCGCGAACTGTTCAAAGGAGGCATCGAAAGGGGGAATAAAACGGGCGAAGAGTGGAAACATCAGGCCGCCAATTTTTTCCACCATGGAAAAAACAGTGTGACCCTGGTCATTTTTGCTCAGGGTGTACACTCGATTGCCCATTGCATCACCCCAAACCAATCTTTTACCCGCCTCAAACTCCTTTACCTTTAGCTTAAAGGTTCTTTTGGGGTCCAGCGTGGAGATCAATTGAATGGTTTCACCCAAGGTAATATTTCCGTTAATGGAGATCACTGTTGAATTCCAACGTGAAAAATCACTGGCATTGGTCAACAAAGACCAGATGATGGAGGCATCAGCCTGGATGGCGATGCTCACTGCGGTTTCGCGGCTAAAAGTGGTTTTGGTTGTTGCGGCTTTGCCATTTGCTGTTGTAGCACTCATGATGGATGTTTTTTGATGCAATGTTGGTTATTAATGCTTGTTTGCGTTTCTGACGAACGAGCAAATAAAAACGATAGGCTAAACTTCATTTTTTTTCAAAAAACTTTCCATCACTTTTCGATTGTGCTCTAAATGATGCAATTGCAATTCGGCAGCACCGGAAGTAAACGGATCAATACCTTGTAAAATTTGCATGCGGAGGTCAAAAAGGTGCTCTTTGTCTCCTTTTTCGGCGGCCTTGACCATGTCAATTTTGACCGCCTCTTCTTGAAATTTTTGTTGGGGATTAAACACGGCGTTCAACTCCGAACACTGGTGACAAGTCCCTTCCTTGTTGATCAAGGCACAACGTCCTTCAAATATGCTAATCATTTTGGCCCTGGCCGTATGCAGGTAATATTTGACCATGGCCTCGCTGGTATCCACAATTTGCAGGATTTCAGCAACCTTAAAATCGTATACTTCCTTGAGTAGAAGGCAGATTTGCTGCTCCAGTGGCAGTGATTTGGCGATACAGGTAAAACAAAAAGCAATGTGTTCCTTGATTTCGAAAGCACCTTGGGTGGAACTGTGGCGGATTTGCATGGCTTCCTGAAAGAATTGAGGATTGGACATAGCCGCCGATTTACAGATGTCGGTTACGTCTTCCGTCCAGCGTCTTTTAGCCCTCAGTTTGTCTTTGGCAAGATTAGAGGCGATCGAAAATATCCAGGTTTTGAGTGAAGATTCACCACGGAAGCTTTCAATTTTTTCAGCTGCTTTGAGGTAAGTATCCTGAACAATGTCTTCGGCATCAGCTACACTCGCCGTAATCCTGAGGATAAAGGATTTGAGTTGACCCTGGATTTGTTCAAATTCGGTGTTTAGGTGGGTGGTGGACATAGGTGTGTCGGTTTCTAGTAAGATATTAAAAACCAGTAGAATTAATACCAGAATGGAGAGATTTAATCAATTGTTAACCTACAATCCGATCCAACCACCAATTGGCTCTGGCTCCAGTGATGCCACTACTCGGGCAAGTCCCCTCCCCTCGCAATTCCTCCACGATGCTTTGAATCAAAGGTTGTTGGACATGCTCTGGGTAAGGGATGGGGTATTCCATCAAGCCCTCTGCCGTCTCAACCCGGATGGGCGAGTCGTTGAAAAAAGCAAAACTGATCTTGCCTTTCGAGCCGATGATTTGGGTTTCATCGGTCCGCTGTTCGGGGTTGACGGTAAAGCACCAGGTGCCTGAGCCCATCACGCCTGAAGCAAACTCAAAATTGGCCACCACCAGGTCATCCGCAGCGTAAAGCCCGGCCTGATTGCGTGCCATCCCCTGCACCTGATGGATGTCGCCCAGCAAATACTCCAAAAAATCCAATTGGTGTGAGGCCAAGTCATGAAAATGGCCACCCCCGGAAATCTCGGGATTGACCCGCCAACGGGGTTGAGGGTTTTCGGCAATCTCCTCGGCTTGCGGCGGGTTGTGGATGCGCAGGTGCACAAAACGAATGTCGCCAATGACTCCAGAGTGTACCAATTCGCGGATTTTGAGGAAATTGGGCAAGGAACGGCGATAGTAGGCTACAAAAAGAGGCATCCCGGTTTCCTGGCTCACCTGATTCATCGCCGCACACTCGGCACTGTTCATGGCCATGGGTTTTTCGACGTATACTGCCTTTCCCGCACGCATGGCTCGGATGGCGTAATCGGCGTGGACATTGGGAGGAGTGGCGATATAGATGGCGTTGACTTGGGGGGCTTGCAAAAGGGCATCCACATTGTCGTACCAGCGGGGTACCTGGTGGCGTTGGGCGTAATCGGCAGCTTTATCGCGGTCGCGGGCCATCACGGCCACCAGCGTAGAATGAGGTGTTTTGCTGAATGCCGGGCCGCTTTTTTTCTCGGTTACGTTTCCGCAGCCGATCATGCCCCAATAGATGTGGGATAAAGACATGGTATTTATGTAGGGGCAACCCTTTGTGGTTGCCCACCGCTAAAATAGCAAATAATAATCGTGGGGGCAACCCTAAGTGGCTGCCCCTACGATTTGGCAATAGCCAACTTATCTTTTTCCAGATACCGGAAATTCGTATACCCCAAATACACACAAAACAGCAAGGTCACAATACTCATGTAACCTACCCAGTTGTAATGGATCAATTTTCCGCTCTCAGGGTCTTTGGTCACAATAAATCCAGCTACCAAAGCCGCAAGGCCACTGCCCAACTGCTGGACACTGCTATTAAAACTCTGAAAGCTTCCCCTCTGCTCTGGATTGACCACACTGGTAATCATCGCACTGGAGGTCACCCCCCGACCAGTCGCCACCGAAAACCAGAGCCCGAACAAGGCCAAAACCGGAATATACGCCTGCATGGGCGGTAAGTTGGTAATGACAAAAACCATCGGCAGCGCTGAAAAGGTACAAATCATAAAAATGAACACCTTTCCGTGAATATCCGACAACCTTCCCAATATGTTCGAAGCAAAAAAGGCCGCGACTCCTCCAACGAGGTATATTAAAGGTGTAATGTTTTTGGAAAAACCAACATTAAACTCCATGAAGGGATTGATGAAAGGGATGATGGAAAAATGTCCAAACATGATCAATCCACTAAAAAGTAAGGCGGTGTACTGGCGGCGATCCGCAAAAACATTCGTGATGACGCTCCACTTGCTGTGCCGTTCAGCCCCCACAGGTTGGATATGCCCCGTCATATTGGGTAAGTAGCGGATCAACAAGGGAACCAATACAATCCCCAGAATACCCACCAACAAAAATGGAGCATGCCAGGAAATCAGATTGGCCAAATACAAGGCAAAAGGCACCCCAAAAGTAGAAGCCAATGCAAAGGCCGACATGATGGCCCCCATCGCCGCCCCCCGCCGCTCGTAAGGGAAACTATCCGCCACAATAGATAAAACCTGAGCTCCAATCAGGCCGCCAAATAAACCAGCAACCGTACGGGCTATAAAGAGGGTGATAAAGGTAGGTGCAAGGCCACAAGCAATGGTGCCAAGTAAAAAACCAATGTAGGCAAATAGCAATACTTTTTTACGGTCGTAACGATCCACAAAAAAAGCAGCTCCAAAACCAGATACCGCGGCACTGATGGTATAAGCCGACACCAGTACAGAAAATTGCTGCGGCGACAGATCAAAATAAGGCATTAGGTAATTACCCAAAGGCATGAGGATCATAAAATCCAGAATGTGGGTAAAGTTCAAGGCCGCCAACAGGATCAGGATAATCCGCTCTCTCCAGCTCATAATGTAGTAGTTGTGTTCGGGTGAAGAAGGTGTTCGAAGGTATGAAACAGTTTCTAAGGATAAGGATAGGAACACAAAAAACAAGTTTCGGGTTTCATGGAAGCCAAATCTTTTCCATTTCTATTGGTACATACACTTTTTTTCTAGAAAGACAAATATTTTTTATCCGCCTGTGGAAAAAATGTTAGTCTTTTCCACAATTTTGTTTTGGTTTAGTGTGAAAAAAGGAGGAAATTGGACTCCTGATTAAACCAAAAGTTTTATGATAGCCAAAGACCAGGAACAAATTGCACAACTACAAACCTATTCTTTCGAAGAGGCTGTGGCTGCCAGCACCGAGTATTTTAAAGGCGATAACCTCGCTGCCAACGTATGGGTAAACAAGTATGCCTTAAAGGATTCCTTTGGCAATATTTATGAGAAAACACCAGAGGACATGCACCGTCGCATTGCCCGGGAGATCGCGCGCATCGAGTCCAAGTACCCTAACCCATTGAGTGAAGAAGAAGCTTACGGATTGTTGAAAGATTTTGCCTACATCGTGCCCCAAGGTAGCCCGATGGCTGGCATTGGCAATAACTTACAAGTATCCTCGCTGTCCAACTGTTTTGTGATTGGCAACTTTGCCGATTCTTACGGTGGGATCATCCGCACCGATGAAGAACAGGTGCAACTGATGAAGCGCCGTGGTGGGGTAGGTCACGATTTGTCGCACATTCGCCCCAAAGGTAGCCCAGTGATGAACTCTGCCCTGAGCTCTACCGGGATCGTGCCCTTCATGGAGCGCTACTCCAACTCTACCCGCGAAGTAGCTCAGGATGGCCGTCGCGGTGCACTGATGCTGAGTGTATCCAGCAAACACCCCGATGCAGAAGCCTTCATCGACGCAAAATTGGAGCAGGGCAAAGTAACCGGTGCCAACGTATCCGTACGCATCGACGACGAATTTATGCGCGCCGCCATGAGTGGCACCCCTTACAAGCAGCAGTTCCCGGTTGATTCGCCCAATCCCAAAATGACCAAGGAGATCGATGCTTCGGCCCTTTGGGACAAAATCATCTACAACGCCTGGAAATCGGCAGAGCCGGGGGTATTGTTCTGGGATACTGTGATTCGGGAATCTGTGCCAGATTGTTACGCTGACTTGGGCTATCGTACCAGTTCAACCAATCCTTGTGGCGAAATTCCCCTTTCTCCCTACGACAGCTGCCGCCTCTTGGCGTTGAACCTGTACAGCTACGTTGAAAAGCCCTTCACTCCTGAAGCGCGTTTCAACTTTGAAAAATTTGCGGAACATGCCCAATTGGCCCAGCGCATCATGGACGATATCATCGACATGGAGATGGAAAAAATTGACCGCATCATCGAAAAAATTGAAAAAGACCCGGAAGCCCGCGACCTGAAAGACGTGGAATACGAGCTTTGGAATAAGGTACGCACCGCTTGTATTGGCGGTCGCCGTACGGGTGTGGGCATTACTGCTGAAGGCGACACCCTGGCTGCATTGGGCTTGCGCTATGGCAGCGACGAAGGCATCGAAATGTCTGTAAAAATTCACCAATGCCTGGCCATCAATGCCTATCGCTCGTCTGTAGAAATGGCGCGTGACCGCGGGGCCTTCCCCATTTACGATACCCAGCGGGAGGCTAACAACCCTTTCATCCAGCGTTTGGCCGCTGCCGACCCACAGTTGTACGCCGACATGCAGCGCTACGGCCGCCGCAACATCGCCCTGCTGACCATCGCACCTACGGGCACCACCAGTTTGATGACCCAAACCACTTCGGGGATCGAACCGGTATTTATGGTGAGCTACAAGCGCCGCCGCAAGGTAAATCCCAACGACAAAGACGTCAAAGTGGCTTTCATCGATGAGGTGGGCGACCACTGGGAAGAATACAACGTGTTCCACCACAAATTCCTCGATTGGCTCCAGCAAAATGGTTACAATGTAGATGAGGTGACCAAAATGAGCGCCGAGGAATTGCAACCCATTATTGAAAAATCCCCCTACTATAAGGCCAGTGCCAATGATGTAGATTGGGTGCAAAAGGTAAAAATGCAGGGTGCCATCCAAAAATGGGTGGATCACTCCATCAGCGTAACGGTCAACATCCCGGAAGATACTTCCGTGGACATGGTCAAGCGCATTTACCAAACGGCCTGGGAAGAGGGCTGCAAGGGTTGTACCATTTACCGCGATGGTTCCCGCTCTGGCGTTTTGATCTCTTCGGAGAAGAAAGACAAAAAAGCAAAAAAGGGTGCCAATGGCCAGTCTTCCAATGGCAACGGCCACGCCAAGTTTGGAGAGGCCCACTATCCCGAGCGCCCCGATCGCCTGGAAGCCAAAATTGTACGCTTCATGAACAACGACAAGCAGTGGATCGCCGTAATCGGCCTGCTGGAAGGTCGTCCTTATGAAGTTTTCACTGGCGCTGCTATCGACACCTTCAAGTTGCCACCCTACGTAGAAACGGGTTGGGTCAACAAAGCCAAAGGTGAAGATGGCCGCAACCGCTACGACTTCCAGTTCATGGATCGCGACGGTTACCGCGTGACTATCGAAGGCCTCAGCCGCAGCTTCAACAAGGAATATTGGAACTACGCCAAACTGATCTCCGGCGTACTCCGCCTGGGTATGCCCATCCAAAAAGTGGTCGACCTGGTCGAAGGCCTCAACGCCGACGAGGATTACATCAACACCTGGAAAAATGGGGTGGTTCGCGCCCTAAAAACGCTGGTGCCTGATGGGACGAAGGCGGCGAAGGCAGAGTGCCCATCTTGTGGGGCTGCGCATGGATTAGTGTATAAGGAAGGGTGTTTGAGTTGTGTGAGTTGTGGGTATTCGAAGTGTAATTGAGAAGATAAAAAATAAAAAGCCGGGTCGTCTGTATTGGTGACCCGGCATCAAATGATACAGATGAGAAAAAAACTATTCCTTTGGATATATTGAAAACTATTCAAGATACTGTTGATAAGGCTAATAAAAATGAGTTTATCTGCTCAGAAGTATCAATTGATACACTTTTAACACTTCGCGACAACGAAATAGATTCTATTTTCTACTTCAAAGTCGTCTCATGTCGAGAGGAACGCGGCAAGACACTTTATTCTTTAGAATACCTACCTTCTAATGGAGCGAGCCAAGGAGTTTTTAAAGACTCCGTCGCCATAGATGGTTTCAAAACTCATTTGGATAATTGGCTTAATCTACTTAGTGAATATAATCTATCATATCCTTTATTCGAGGACCCTATTTTAAACACCTATTACAACGAATTATCGCCAAGTTTTGAAATCCTTGAACCCGACGCGGATACAGCCCCATATAATTTTGAAAAACAAGCATATATAACAAATATTTACAACAAATTAATTGAGTTGATTTTGAAAGAAAAACCAAATGAGGATCAAGAAGAAGCAGAGCACATTATAAGTATGATCGAGGTTAACAAAAAACAAATTCCCAAGCAGGCAAAGAAGAAAGTTATTGAAAACCTCAAAAGAGTTGTTGCTCACTGTTTCAAGTATAGCTTTGAAGTGGGCAAATCAATCGCCGCAGACGTTATAGTAGAAGTAGGTAAGAGATTATTAACGGGTGGGTAAAGCACAATATTTCTATTCAACCGCTCCCGCGGTTGCCACCCACCCCCAACCATCCTTATCCCCGGACGACCGGGGCTATTCAGAATTCAACCGCTACCGCGGTTTGTAGTGGCAAAAAAATCAATGGCCTATACCTCATAATCTGGCTCAGGCCACGCCCTAAAATCGAACATAAACCACTAAAAATCACACCTCCCCGCAATCGCGGAGCTATTCAATTCTGAATAGCCCCGGTCGTCCGGGGTAAAATCCGTACCTAAGGTTTTCACACCCGCGGATGCGGTTGAACCACTCTACTCCCAACACCAAAACACAACAAAATTTTCAATCTTCAAGGGCGATTCAAACTCCCTAAAATTCAATTCAACCGCTCCCGCGGTTGCCGCCCACCCCGACCATTCCCTTATCCCCGGACGACCGGGGCTATTCAAAATTCAACCGCTACCGCGGTTTGTAGTGGCAAAAAATCAATGGCCTATGCCTCATAACCTGGCTGAGGCCATACCTTAAAATCGAACATAAACCACTCACCATCAGGCCTCCCAAGAATCGCGGCAGCGATTCAATTCTGAATAGCCCCGGTCGTCCGGGGTAAAAATCGGCACCTCAGGTTTTCACAACCGCGGATGCGGTTGAACCGTCCGACCCCATTCAATCCAGGTATTTTTCATCAAACTCAATTCCATGCTCCCGGAACAATTCGATCAATTCTTCGCGATAGGTTTTGGTTCGATGGTGCTCCTCCTGGTTTTTCACATATTCAATGAGGGTATCTTTATCCCTGTAGGAATGGGTGAATGCTCCATACCCGTCTTGCCATGAATCAAACTTGGGGAATAGATTTTTCTCCTTGATAAAATCGCTACTCGCCAATTTGATGTCTTTGACCAAAGAAGCCAAAGCTACAGATGGGTGAATGTGTAGCGCGATATGAAGGTGGTCTTCCACCCCATTGATCCGGTACAAATGACATTTTTTCTTCTTCAAAATCCCCCAAATGTAATTAAACAGCTCCTGCCGATTTTCCTTGACCAAAATAGCTTCGCGGTATTTGGTGCCAAATACGATGTGGTACAAAATTTGTGTGTAGGTACGCATGCCTGAAAAAATTTGAATTGAACAACAATGAATTGGTCTCGCCCGCAATAGATCGGGGCATGCTGCGATTGCAGCCAGAAAGGAGCGTAAAGAATAGTTGTTTATTCAGGCAAAAAAGATGTTCAAATGTACAGGATTCTGAAGGATTTTCCAAAACCAAAAAAAAAATTATTCAACCGCTCCCGCGGTTGCCACCCACCCCCAACCATTTCCTTGTCCCCGGACGACCGGGGCTATTCAAAATTCAACCGCTGCCGCGGTTAATAGCGACCAAACATAAATGAGACATTAACTTCAAATTCGACCGCAATCACGCGCCCAAATCGAACCCAATGCAATCACAATCAGCCCCCACCAACCACGGCAGCAACTCACTTCACCCGAAACCAGGTCTGTGTCCGATAAATTCCCGTCCAGTGCTTCCCGCGCACTTTGAGTTCATTCGGTTTGTCGGCTTCCACCCAAACCACGCAGCCGTAGACGTTTCCATTCTGAGGGTCGAGGATGGTTCCGTTTTTCCAGGTACCTTCCACTTCCTGCATCCCTTCGATGATGACCATCCCATTCACGGGTTGGCCTTTTTTCTCCCCTTTGCACTCGTCGCACTTGGCATTGGGTTTGTCGGTCAGGATTTTGATGATCTTGCCGTACATTTTGCCATTTTTTTGGTACACCTCTACGTGTGATTTGGCCTCGCCCGTTTTGTCATCAATGCTTTTCCAAACGCCGAAGGGGCTGTTGCTTTGAGCAGTTATTGTAGCGATGCCAAGTAGCATCAAGAAGCTAAAAAAACAATACTTCATTGGTCAATTTGATTTGGTTAGTAACGAGTAAAAAATAAGTTGTCAGTTGTCAGAGCTACCATCCTAGTTCCTCCGGGTGCCAGAATACTTCCTTGAAGTTGACTACCCGGTCATTTTCCACTTTAACGCCTTCTGCTTCCAAAAGTTGTTGCATCAAACTAGGCGGCTTGAAGTGCGCTCGCCCACTCAGTTCACCTTTACTATTGACCACCCGGTGCGCGGGAACGTCCCCAAAGGCGGAGCAGTTGTTCAAGGCCCAGCCTACCATCCGCGCCGAGCCCAGAGCCAAATAATCGGCAATGGCGCCATAGCTGCTTACCCGTCCGGGTGGAATCAGGCGGGTGATGTCAAAAACAAGTTCCTGATAATTTGCTTTGGCCATACTGCTATTTTACCTGTACATGAATGTGATCGTCGTGGCGCACAGCCTGACAACCGTGGTACCGAATGTTGTTGAGGCGGCCCAAACCGAGGCGGCCTTTGAGATGGGGTTCGATGAAGATTTTTTCAGTAGCAGGGTCTTGAGATAAGTTCTGCACCAATTGAGTATTCAGTTCCGCATCAAAGGGGTAGCGTTTGGGATCGCTTTTTACTAAGGTTTGTAAAAGGCTGTACTGCCAGGCGCCCCGTTGAGCGCATATTTCTGGTTGGTTCAACTCCCCTTCAGCGGGTGGCTCCGAAAAGCCGTAACCCATAAAACTCGGGTATTGGGTCGTGCTCTTTTGCTCGCGGGTGTCGTAGCGAAAAAAAGCGAGGTCCAGTTTTCGCCCATCACTATGGCTAAGGTGGGGGAAAAGAGGAAATTTTTTCCCGAAAGGAAAATTGGCATCCAGGTACATCAGGTGTTGTTGGGCGTCCAGTTTTTGCAAAAAACGGCCTTGTCGGATTGCCAGCTCGTACAAAGCCGGGGTCACATAATGGCGGTTGCTCAGGCAAGTCCACCAGCTGAGTGGTGCCACGGGCCGATCAGATCTTGCCCCCAGGGGTAGCGCTACCCGCCCGTTGAGTCGTGCCAATAAGGGAACCAATACGATGGCGGAAAAAAAATAAAGCAAACCAAAGGATAAACTGCGCCAGGCCCAAAGCCCTTTTAGCGACTTGCGTCTCAGCCACAAGGCTCGATTCAGCAACCAAATCAGGCCACCCACCTGGGTAAGCACGGTGAGGAAAAACAGCCAGATCATTTGGATCAATACCAGGAATATGCGCATCGGGTTTGTTTTTTAGCACAAGGCAAAAATAAAATTGTTAAAATTCATACATTTATTGGGATCATGGTCTAGGAAAAGTACTGCTTTCAAATTTTATTTGTTTACATTTGCGTCGTTTTTCTTCAAAGTTAATTAGAAAAGATGGCTCTGATTAGTACAATTCGCAAGAATAGCGCTTTGATTGTGGTGTTGATCGCGCTTGGCCTACTTGGCTTCATTATTCAGGATATGACGGCTGGCCAAAATAGTATCTTTGGCAGTTTACAACCTAGCATTGGCAAAATTAATGGCCAAGGAGTAGACCTGAATGAGTTTAACCGCACCGAAAGTATCCTCTATGCAGGATCTACTGGTGATATTTATGCTCGCCGCAGTGCGCTCTGGGATTATTTCGTGGAAAAGGCACTGATTGATCAGGAAGGCGAAAAGCTTGGCCTTGGGGTAAGCAAAAATGAGTTAAACGATCTTCAATTTGGCCCAGAACCCAGTCCAATCATCATGCAGCGTTTCATGGATCAAACGACGGGTCAACTCAACCGGGAACAATTGAACTCCCTGAAGCAGCAAATCACCTCCAATACCATGACTGCTACTGCCCGCTCTTATTGGGCAATTCAGGAGCAGGAGATCATCAAGGATCGCATTCAGACCAAGCTGGTCAACATGGTATCCAAAGGGATGTACATGCCTAGTTGGGCAGCTGAAATGAGCCAGAAAGAAAGTGCAACCATGATGGAACTGGTTTATACCCGCATTCCATTTGATGCCATCGACAACGCTGAAGTATCCGTTTCTGATGAGGATTATGCCAACTACCTGAAAGAAAACCCAGGGTTGTTCAAGTTCACAGAAGAAGCGCGCAAACTCGGTCTGGTTATTTTTGATGTAAAACCAACCAAAGCAGACTCTGCTGCACAACGCAAAAAAATTGCGGACCTGATTACCGAGTGGAAAAAGGCTCCCAACGATACGGTGTTTGTAGAGCAATATCTTGGAACCATAGATGGTGCCTATGTCAAAAGAGAAGGTTTGTTGCAGAATGCTGACAGCATCTTCAACTTGCCAATCGGCGGTATTTTTGGCCCTTATGTTGAAGGAAACGCTTACCGCGCCGTAAAACTGCTGGACCGCAAAGTCATACCCGATAGTGTAAAATCGCGCCATATCCTGATCCGTCCTGACGCTACAACTCCATTGGCAGTGGCAAAAGCTCGTATCGACAGTATCAAAGGTGCCATCGAAAAAGGTACCACCACCTTTGAAGCCATGGCTGCCCGTTTTGGCCAGGATGGCACTTCGATGAGTGGGGGCGATTTGGGTTATACCGGGCCTGGTGGCATGGTTAAACCTTTTAATGACCTGATTTTCTTTCAGGCTGAACAGGGGAAATTGTACACTGTCGAAACCCAGTTCGGTGCACACTTGGTAGAGGTTACAGGCAAAAGAATCACTTCCAATGGTTCGGGTGTACGATTAGCTTACATTGGCGAGGTCATCAAACCTTCCAAGGAAACCGAAACCAAACGTTTTGACGAAGCACAACGCTTCCTGAATGCCAACAACAAAAACATTGATGGCATGTTGGCCGCAGCAAAAAAAATAAAAGGAGTTACTCAAGAAACCAGCCCGGCTGTTAATGCCAATGAATTCTTTGTAGGTTCTTTGGGCTCTGGCCAAACTTCTCGGGAAATCGTTCGTTGGGCCTTCGATGCCTCCAAAGGGGAGGTTGCTCCTGATATCTACACGTTCACTGATCCCACCGAATTTTACACCAACAAGTACGTACTGGCTGGCGTAAAAACCATCTTCAAACCTGGAGCTCCTACCGCAGATCAGGTGAAGGAAGATATAGAAACGGCTGTTATCAACCGCAAAAAAGGAGAGTTGATCATTGATAAAATCAAAGGCAAAGGAGTAGAAGCAGCAGCAGCTCAATACAGCGCCAAAGTGGACACCCTGCGCAACATTCGTTTCAACCAGTCTTTCCTGCCTAATAACGTTGGTAGCGAACCTCGTTTCAATGCCTATGCTTTCAAATTGAAACAAGGTCAAACCAGCAAACCATTTGCAGGAAACAATGGTGTATATGTAGTCAATGCATTTTACGTCTCAACGCCTAGTTCAGCTTCTGATGTCAATCAGTTGAAGTCCACCCTTGCTACCAGTGCACGGGCTCAGGTAAGTACTCGTTTTATGCCAGCCTTCCGCAAAATGGCCAAGATCAAAGACAACCGTTCGAAATATTTCTAAGCGAAAAGCTTATTTTGATAAAAAAGCGGACCCTGGGTAGCCCTAAGGTCCGCTTTTTTTATGATGTTTACTAAATCTCGAAGGTTTAGTAAATATATGCTCCTATCATTTAAACGGATGTTTCGCCTGGGGCAAAGCAGCCAAAGGATGGTATTCACCAGACAGCCCCCGCACTTCAGCTTCGCGAATCTCGTGCACCAGCGCAATCGAAGGCGCAGCATCCCTCAAACCAAAGCCCTGACCGTCCAATATTCCCTTGTAACTTTCCGTGTGCAAATCGGTAAAACCTTCACTAAATTCAAGTTCCTGGCCATCAATACGGATAGATCGAAAGGTTCGCCCGCCTCTTTCCTGCACGGTTGTTGGTAAGGTTTTTTCGTCGATGCTCAAAAACCAGCGTACCCGAGCTTGCTCCAGTTCCAGGTATCCGGCCGCCCGATCGTGGCTGTGCTGATGTACTTCACTTTTTTGGACCGATCCAAAAATCCAGATCAGCATATCGAAAAAATGAATGCCAATGTTGGTAGCAATGCCCCCGGATTTGGGCAATTCCCCCTTCCAACTGGCAAAGTACCAGGCACCCCGAGCAGTAATGTAAGTCAAGTCAATGTCGTATTTTTTGCCCGTGGTTTGCACTGCGACTTGTTGCTTCAGTGCCTTGATCACTGGATGTAAGCGCAATTGCAGGATGGTAAAGACCTTATGTCCGGTCTCTTGTTCGTTGCGTTGAAGGGCTTCGGCATTCCAGGGGTTGAGTACCAATGGCTTCTCACAAATGACATCTGCTCCCTGCCGCAACCCAAAGCGGATATGGGCATCATGCAGGTAGTTGGGCGAACAGATACTCACGTAATGCAAGTTTTGCCCTTTTTGCCGGAATTTTTCCAAGTGCCGATCAAAACGTTCAAATTCTACAAAAAAAGCTGCTTCTGGAAAATAGGTATCCAAAACTCCAACAGAGTCCGTAGGGTCCATGGCCGCGATCAAACGATTACCCGTTTCCTTAATGGCGCGCAAATGGCGGGGTGCCACGTAGCCAGCTACTCCAATCAGTGCGAAATGTTGCATTTTTGGAAGTTGAGAAGGTTGAGGGAGGTTGAGAAGGTTGAGGCTACCGCAGCGACTTAGACAAGGACGCGTCAAAGTTGCTCGCGGTAGCCTCAACCTCCCTCAACCCTCTCAACCTTCCTAAACCTTTTTGACCTGCCCTTCTTCCAGCCGATACCTCTCGCCGGAACCAGGACAAGTAGCCAGGTTTTGTTCATCAAAATAAAGGCGTTCGCCATATTCACTCATCCAGCCAATGGCTTTGGCGGGATTACCCACCAGCAAAGCATAAGCTGGAACATCTTTCAAGACAACGGCGCCAGCCCCGATAAAGGCATAAGCCCCAATGCGGATGCCACACAATATGGTGGCATTGGCTCCAATGGTGACGCCACCTTCTACCCAGGTTTCACGATACTCTCCCTTGCGGTTGATGGCACTACGTGGGTTATAAACGTTGGTAAAAACCATCGAAGGTCCCAGAAACACATCGTCTGCACAGATGACCCCTGAATACAGCGATACGTTGTTTTGCACCTTGACATTTTTTCCCAAAACCACTCTATCGGCAACAAACACGTTTTGCCCCAAACTGCATTGTTCACCAATAACAGCACCAGGCATAACGTGACAGAAATGCCAGATTTTGGTACCTGCTCCAATTTGGGCACCTGGGTCGACGATGGCGGTGGGATGTTGGTAGAACATGTCGCTGAAAGGGTTGAGAAGGTTGAGAGAAGTTGAGAAGGTTTAGGCTACCGCAGCGATCCTTGCAATTCGGCTACGCTCAGCGACCGGATTAAACCTTCTCAACCTCATAGGTTATCAAATTTCGAAATCGCACCCGTTTTTTCAAACAACTCCGTCAAAGACATTTGGGTTTGACGGATGTCCTGCCAGTCTTTGAGGATGATGCCGAGGGTTGATTCTACGGTTTCTTTGTCCAGGTGTTCGATGTGGAGGTTGGCCAGTGCTGTTGCCCAATCGAGGGTTTCGGCTACCCCGGGTACTTTATCGAGGCGAAGTTGGCGCAATTCGCGCATGAAGGCGCAAATTTGTTCCCCCAACTTGGTATCAATTCCCGGCACTTTGCTTCGTACAATTTGTAACTCCTTTTCAAAATCCGGGTAATCGATGTACAAGTACAAACAGCGGCGACGCAGGGCTTCGGATAACTCCCGCACCCGGTTACTCGTCACAATCACATGGGGGCGGTGGGTAGCCTGGATGGTTCCGATTTCTGGAATGGTGATTTGCCAGTCGGAAAGTACTTCCAGTAAAAAACTTTCAAATTCTTCGTCGGCCCGGTCGATCTCATCGATGAGGAGCACTGGCGCTTTATGGTGGGTAATGGCCTGAAGCAAAGGGCGTTTGAGCAGGAATTTTTCATTAAAGATGTTTTTTTCCCGTTCCGCCAAACTCATTTCCAGGCCTTCTTCCATTTTCAGGTACAATAGTTGCTGCTGGTAATTCCATTCGTAGAGGGCATGATTGGCATCCAGCCCTTCGTAGCATTGCAGGCGGATCAAATCTGTATCCAGGGCTTTGGTCATCACCTTGGCAATTTCCGTTTTGCCTACTCCTGCTGGCCCTTCAATCAAAAGGGGCTTGCCCAAGCGCATCGACAAAAACAAGGACAGCACAATCGGTTTTTCGGTAATGTAGCCTTGCGCAGCCAATAAATCCTGCACTTGTTCCAGTGTTACCATAATAGCCTATTTATGAATCAGAGGCGTAAATTCCCCTTCACTTTTGGCTACTACAATGGTTGCCACTGCATTCCCAATGAGGTTGGTGATTGCTCTGGCCTCGGACATGAAGCGATCCACACCCACCAGCAGCCCCAAACCCTCGATCGGTATTTGGGGAAATGAAGACAAAGTAGACGCCAAAACGATAAATCCACTTCCGGTGACCCCAGCGGCACCTTTGGAAGTCAATATTAGAATGCCAATGATGTACAATTGTTCTTGAATACTCAGCTTTACCCCAAAAACCTGGGCAATAAACAGTACCGACATCGACAAATAGATGCTGGTTCCGTCCAAATTGAAGGAATAGCCAGTGGGAATGATCAGTCCAGCAGCTTGTTTGGAAGCGCCGTAGCGTTCCATTTTTTCAATCATGCGCGGTAGCACTGATTCCGAGGAGGAAGTGCCCAATACAATCAAAATTTCTTCTTTGATGAAGCCCAGTAATTTCCACAAACTGATTTTGGAAAAATAACAAATGAGGTTCAACACCACAAAAATGAACAAGGCCATGGTGATGTAAACCGTCAGCATGAGCATGGCAAGTGGTTTGAGGGTAGCCAGTCCATATTTACCTACCGTGTAGGCCATCCCACCAAATGCACCCAAGGGGGCCAGTACCATGATCATGGCCATGATTTTGAACAAGACCTGTAGAATTTTATCAAAAGTTTTGAGCAACCCGTGCCCGGTATCCCCCAACTGAGCAATCCCGATGCCAAAAAGGATGGAAAAGAACAATACCTGCAACAAATTCCCCTCCGCAAAAGCACCCAACACATTGGGGGGCACAATTTCGGTGATGTGATCTACCCAGGTTTTTTCCTTACTTTTTTCCACGTACTCACTGACGTCGCCACTGTTGAGATGCGCGGTATCCAGGCCAGCACCCGGTTGAATCAGATTGGAAACCACCAAACCAATGAACAAGGCCAGGGTGGTAACTGTGATAAAATACAATAGGGCTTTGCCTCCAATACGCCCAAACTGTCGGATGTCGCTCACCTTGCCAATACCCGTCACAATGGTCAAAAATATGATGGGCGCAATGACCATCTTGATCATGTTGATAAAGGTTTTGGCGATGGGCTGCATAGCTTCTCCCGTTTTTGGGAAAAAAGCGCCCAACAGCACCCCCAGCGCAATGGCTACCAACACCCTGAACGTAAGGTTGTTGTAAAATCGTTTGGGCCGCGTTTGTTGGACTTCCGGCCCTTCTGCGTTTGGGTCGGGGATGTAGGATTGGATCATAGATTTCGGTGCTTGTTAGACTTTACGAACAGAAGGTGGCTCGGTCAGAACGAGTGCATTAACCCATAAATTCTGTTGCGTAAATATAACCGAAAATCTGAGGGTTTTGCGGAAGGGCTACAATTGAAGCACATTTTTTTGATTCAACTCTGTAAAAAATCTACTATAATAAATTGTTCACCATCCTGGATCGGGTATACACCTTCGGGAATACAAATATTCGTGGTTTCCAATGCTGTTGATAGGTGGTCCGAAAATGCAAAAGCCTCTTCCAAACAAAAATACCCACCGGCAAAACGCAGTGCGTACTGCTCTGGCATAATCGAACTTTTTAAAAATGTAAAACGAATCGTCGAAGAATTAACCACTTGCAGATAAGCCAAACTCGCACCACAAGGCGCCTTACCTGCCTGATAATCAGGAGAATCTACCGCATTGATTTTACAAATGCCCATACCCTTGCAGTCTCTACTACTTAAACCATACACCACTTCTGCCAAAATCCGGGTTTGAGGCCCTTTTCTGTCAGCTATTCTGGAGCCACTGTCTATTGCTTGGATTGAAGTACGCTTGGTCATTTTTTTTCTTGGCTTTTTAAGGTTTGGGATAACATTTTGTTCAAATGTGAGGTTTAAATTTCAATAAAGCAAGGCATTTTTGCCCAAAAATGACCAGCCTAAATGCATAAGAATGTAGTTGCCGACATTTTTTTCGGTAAATCATCGGTCATTTTTTTGTAAATTCCAAAAAAATCCTAATTTTGAAATTCGGCTAATGAAGTTTTTAAGTTTGGATCTTACCTAAATCGTCTATCATTTGTGCTTTTTGTGGGTTTTTAAATTTTCTGGTTCATGGAAGAATTCAGAGAGCTGGTTCTATTGTTAAAAAATTACTCAGCCGATCAGCACATTGAGGTATTTGATAGCATTTCTATCAAACAAATACCCTTCTGGGCTAGCAAGTCATTTGAAAATGGGCATGCCGATGGTGATCTTCAGGTAGAACCTAATGCGGAGATGAATGGTCAATCAAAAACAACTAGTCAGGACTCAGACCAGTCCCGTCAACGACTTTGGAACACCTTGCTGTTTTTGGATTTGACCAAGGAAGATCACCAGGATCCCCAAAGAGTAGCGTACCTGTGTTGGCAACGACTCGCAGTGTTAAAAACCCTCATGGCTGCAGGGGCCTTCAAATCCTTACGCGAAATTGCCGAGTCCATTCTTCATTTGGCCAAGACCTACGAACTTACCACCATTGTGATCGAAACTGCCGCTCAACTTCGGCAATTCAGTGCCTTGTACAATGGCAACATGAATGGATTTGAAAAATATTGCCGCATTATTGGTCAATACGAAAGTATACTCCAGGCTGAACAGGCGGCAGAAGATGAGTACTGTGCCTATTTATTTCTTCAAAATCAGGGGATCAGTAGCCCCCAATTTCTAGCTAAACAGGCAAAAGAAGCTTGTCAGAGACTCCAAATTCACGCGCAGTCTTGCTTCAGCAGCGCTTTTGTGCTCAATTTTTACTTTCTGAAACTTCAGGCTGCTTTTCTGGAGTCTG
This sequence comes from Haliscomenobacter sp., assembly GCF_033763495.1. Taxonomy (GTDB): domain Bacteria; phylum Bacteroidota; class Bacteroidia; order Chitinophagales; family Saprospiraceae; genus Haliscomenobacter. Next base: position 45,824 of record NZ_JANRKL010000193.1, read on the forward strand.
AATGGGAGGAAGTTGTACAAATCAGCAACCAGGCTACCCAACTGTTGAACCGCAAAAGTATATCCAGCCCCGCAAAAATCAGTGCTTTTTTCCTAAGCAAAGCCCTGGGCTGGGCCAACCTGGGTAAACTTGATCAAGCTCTGGTGGCATTGAATACGGCCATTGCCGACGAAGTAGCAGGTAGCTCCAATTGGTATCGCCTGCAAGAAATGAAACTGACCTGGCTGTTACACCTGGACAAACATGCTGAGGCACTTGACCTAACCAAAAATTTAAACCTAAAAAATAGATACCCAGAATGGCCTTTGGAGCAAAAGCAATTGTACAACAGTATTTTGTTGTGTTTAATCGACACAGGAGAGCTTCCTATCTCGAACCGGGTCAAGGGCATGTTGATGGCCAATTGCCTACCCTTTCGCAGTTTGTATTTACCTGAACTAAATAGTACCAATTTAGACAGCAAAGCTGCCTTATTGCTGGTGCAAGTGCCCAAATGGGTACAAAGTGGGGCAAGTGGGCAAGTGGCAAATTGGTTTCAAAAATACCTGAGCTTAAGTGGCGCTTGTATGCCCCATGCTGCGCGTATACAAACCTTGATCACCAGTTTGCTAGAAATTGAAATGGGGAAAAATCCGGCCATGGTGGCACAAGAAGGTATAAGGCATTTGAAAAACCTGCCCCTGGATTACAGCAGTCCAGAAGCAGCTCCGGAAATTATCCGAGTTGAACAAATTTTTCATATGCTGATTGAAATTCAATCAAACGCTGTTTGTAGTAAGTCAAACCCATAAAATACCCATGCTATTGTTAATCAAATCACTGTAAAATGGAAGACCTAAAAGAGTTTGCCCAGGTCATCGATGGATATAAATTGCGCCAAATCGAAGTGCTGACCAGACCACTTCGCACAGAAGTACCAGAAACGCGCTACAGAATCATGTACCATGCCCTGGCCGAGGGGCAGGTACGCGATGAATTGGATGGAGCTAAATTGTTGGGATTGGATGTAAAAGGCCGTCCTTTCCGGCGGTTTTTAATGGAATTCCGACGGCGTTTGTTTGCTCCATTGTTGTTTTTAGATACAGAAAGCAGTCCAAACTTCAACGCTACCCAAAAAGCCAATTTTGAGTGCCTGCGCAAACTAGCTACATTCCAGACCCTCGTGTACCGCCATTGCCCTGAAAACGCCCAGATTCTTGCCAAATCCATCATCGAAGTGGCCATCAACAATGACGTGACTCTGGTCGCCCTCGAAATGGCTACTTTTTTAAAACGGTACTATGTTGAACGGGTGCCCGATTCAGATCAATACCTTTATTACAAAGAATGCGAGGAAAGGTTGCGCCTGGATTGGATAGCGGAAAACAAGGCCATGGAGAGTTACCAGGCCGTCATCGCTCCATCTGTAAAATATAAATCAACCCAGCTACAAATCTCAAAGCGCGCACAGGCTTTGTTGGGTTCCTTGTCCCAGTACAAAGAAAAGTGCAACACAATCATTTTTGTGAGCGGGTATTATGCTACAAAATACATCGGGGAGATGTCCAGATTTCGTTGGCATGATGCAATTGCAGTGTGTGACGAGGCCATCCAAATTTTAGAAAAAAAAGCCTGTACTTCCCCCAGGATTATGGCTGTTTTTAAAGTCCATAAAGTGATCTGTCTGACCATGTTGGATCGCTATGCTGAAGCTTTGGATTTGAATTCCGAAGTCATTCAAACTGAAATAGAGGGCTCAAGAAACTGGTTCTTATACCTGGACAACCAGATGCTCGTTTCGCTAAAGGCGAGTAATTTTCAAGTTGCACATGAGGCTGCTGCAAAAATATATACCAATAAGAACTTTGCAGCAATGCCTGCATCCATCAAAGAGTCCTGGACTCTTTTGGCTGCTTATTTGATTTTAGCCGACCGCAATCAGGCGATCAACCCGGCTATACAGCTCGAAAAAGTTTTGAATTTCAGGTTGAACAAATTTTTAAACCAAGTCCCCAACTACTCCAAAGACAAAAAAGGGCTGAATGTACCTATTCTGATTGCTCAGTTTTTGTTCTTGTTGCAAGCCAAGAAGTTTGACGAAGCTTACCATAAATTGATCGCACTGCGAAAATACCGGGTGAAGCACTTCAACTCCGAAGATGGTTACTATCGTACCCAACTATTCATCCGGATGTTGTGCACTGTAGCCAGTTCCTCTTTCTCCAAAAAAGTATTTATTTACAAAACAGCCGACATGATCAAAACAATCAGCAAGATTCCCAAAGGTCATCCTGACCAGCATTTTAAGATTGAAATTGTCCCTTACGAGCTCTTGTGGCAATGGGTCCTAAATTGCCTGGAATAGGCGATACCTCAACTCACGAGTAATTAGATTACAGTGTGGCCATCTACACTAAAGAGATAGCCACACTGTTCAAAGGATTAAATCAACTTCAATTCCAGTACGCTTACCACCTGTTTTTGGCCGACCTACATCTTGTTGTAATTCCAACAAATTGAACGATTCATTGCGCTCAAAAAGAAGATCGATCAGAATTGTCAACGCATCGGTACATAAAGTTTTCATAGCTTGATATTTTGGGTTTGTGATGAAGCTTAATTGCAAAAGCAAATCTATACACTTCACCCAATCCAGTCACGCCACTTTTGCACAATCCAGCACAGGCCATATTTTGAGTTTCGCCCCAAATTGATGGAAAATGGCTAACCCAAAAAATAAGTATTGCCCAGGCTTTATTAAAAATTATTGCCCAATCAAAAGGGAAGAAAAAAATAAAACAGTTGAAATTGTAGACAATTTGAGTTGTTCAAACACGGTTGAACCCTGTAAATCAAATGCTTAATATTTCTAATTTCAAAAAATAACAAAAAACTAACCTGTCTTTTTTAGCAGTAGAACGTAACCTGTACTCTGTAAATTTCCCACGTACTTTGTTGAACAAACAAAGAAGGAAGAAAATTCTTCCACATAAGTTCCTTCTTAATACCTGTTGCCAAAATCCGAAGCGTAGCTCAAGGGCTACGCTTTTTACAAACGAATTTATACGCCCAATAATAGAACTCTGTAAGTTTATTTGATTTTGTACAATATAACACTGTAATTTATAGTGCTTATATTATTCCCAAAGGGGTCCAAATGTAGCGTTTTTTGTCATTGATTTTGTTCCCGCTACAAATGGATCCTTTTTTTATTTCCTGATTTCCAGTATCATACCCTGCTTTTATTCCACACCAATCCCCATTCGGCGCATCAATACCGAAGCATTAAAACTCTGACTGATGCCAGCTTTAAGGGTGTAATCGAAATACAACTCATCACCCTGGATGTCCACTTCCATACACACATTTTGAATCAAGCCGGGGTTTTCAGCTTCCATCGCCGTAAGCTCCAGGTCATGGGTGGCAATAAAGCCAGCACTACCATGGCGCAACAATTGCAACATCAAGGCCCGTGAGCCCTGATGCCGATCCCGGGAATTGGTACCTTTCAAAATTTCGTCCAAAAGGAAAAATACCCCAACAGGTTGTCCTTGTTGCGCAATTACTGCATCGAGCATAGCCCGCAAGCGGCGCAACTCAGCATAAAAAGAAGAGGCACTGGCCGAGAGGTCATCCTGTGTACGCATCCCCGTAAACACCAACAAGGGCGGCATACTCAAAGCCTGTGCACATACCGGTGCGCCCATTTGCGCCAACACCAGATTGACTCCCAGGCTGCGCAACCAGGTACTTTTCCCCGCCATATTCGAGCCAGTGAGCAGTTTCAGGTGCTGTTGAGTAGGCATCTGCAAGTCGTTGCCGATGCGTCGATTCCCTGGGATCAAAGGGTGCCCCAGTTTTTGGGCCGATAGGCTCGCTTCCTGGTGAATTACCGGAAAAACCCAGTCTGGCTGGTTGTAGTGTAAGTTGGCTAAACTGTTCAAAGCATCCATTTCTCCCAAAGCCACAAACCATTGGGAAAGGTTTTCTTTGTGTTCAAACTTCCATTTTTCCAATTGATACACCCATTGCAAGTCCCAAACTCCAATCAAATTTAGGAATATGGCAAAGGGGTTATTGCGCACATTGAGCTGCCCCAGGTAGTAGGATAATTGACGGATGGCTCGGGAGGCACCAAATTGGGCTTCAGTGTTGCGAAAATGTGCTTGCAGGTTTTGTAGCAAGGGAGTGGTAACCTCTAACTTTTCAATTTGTTGGATCAGCATCCCGTAGCGAAGCAACCAGCTTTCGGCCTTAGCAGTGTATTCCAGGGTGCGATTGACTAGCTGTAGCGTTTGGCGGAGCAAAAGGGCCGCAGGCAAAACTGCGAGCAAAATCAGGATCAGCGGATAATTGGGTACAATGACGATCAAGGCCGCTATCCCCCAGATGGGCAATAGCCACAGTGCCCAGCGCATCCATTTTTTGCCAAACACAAAAAAAGGCTCATCCATCCATTTTTGCAAAGCCAACTGATACACTTGCTCATCAACTTGTGCCATGCCATAAGCCCGAAAATGTTGGCGCCAATCGAGTTGGGGACCCAATTCCTGCACTGCCTGCTGCCGTTCCTGTACTTTCTCAGGTTCAGCGGCGGTCTGTAGCCAATTGGCCAATTGATTAGCACCTGCTGCGGTGGCAGTTCGGTTGCAAAATTGGAAAATTGAATAGGAGCCAAACAAATCCAGGTCGCCGGAATAAGGGTGCAATGAGTCAGCGTACTGTTCGCCATCGGCAAATTCCGAAAAATGGTAACCCAACGCAGCCTGTTCTTGCCGATTGACTTCCGCTAAGCGACGATGGTGTTGCTCTGCTTCCTGTACCTTACGGTGCCGCAGGATCATCCACAAAAAAAGCGCAATGGCCAAAATCGTCCATGTCAGCGCTAAACTCCAGTGCTGCTGGGCCAAAAAGATGATCAAAGCGATGGCAAAAACGAAGTACAACAAGCGCCCTAAAGAGAGCAAGTTGTAGCGTTTTTTCAATTGATCGGCCACTTGCCGAAAGTGTTTCTCTCTTTCCTGATAATTCATATTGCGAATATTCGCTGGAAAAAACTATTTTTAACCCGGTATGAGTACAAAAGCACAAAACGAACGGATTCTTTTCGGCTTGAAGGTAAAACAACTTCGACAGCATTTGAACCTATCTTTCGCAGATTTATCGGAGAAGGCAGGGATGTCGGTGTCATACCTCAACGAAATTGAAAAGGGGAAAAAATACCCCAAAGGGGAAAAAATCCAAACCCTGGCCAAAGCCCTAAACGTGGCCCCCCAGGATTTGACATCATTTAACGTAGATGAAAGTTTGGCCCCTGTACACGACTTATTGCAATCCAACTTTCTCAACGAACTTCCTTTAGAGCGTTTTGGCATTGATCTGGCCAAAGTAGTTGAAATCATCGCCGGTGCACCCTCCCGGGTTGGGGCATTTATTTCCACCTTGCTGGAGTTGTCGCGCAATTACGCCTTGCGGCAAGAGCATTTTTATTTCAGCGCACTGCGCTCTTATCTTGAGCTCAACAACAATTACTTTGATGGCCTCGAAAAAGCGGCCGATCAGTTCCAGTTGGAGTTCCAGATACCCGCCAAACGCCCCATGACTGGCGAAAAGCTGCGCAATATTTTGGAGGAAAAATACGACTACATCGTTCACGAAAATGGCTTGGACCGTTATCCCGAGTTGCAGCATTTGCGTTCTTTGTTCATCCCCAAACGTAAGGAGTTGCTCCTGAGCAGCAAACTTTCTCCTATTCAACGAACTTTTGAATACGGCAAAGAATTGGGTTTTCAATTCCTCAACATCAAAGAACGGGCTTATACTTCTTCCATTTTACGGGGCCGTACCTTCGAGGAGGTATTGAACCACTCTCAGGCCATTTATTTTTCCGTAGCGCTGCACTTGCCGCTTAAAGCGATTGTGCAGGATCTGGAGTTGTTTTTCCAGCGCAAAACATGGAACGGCGAAGCCTTCCAGAACATCATCGGCAAGTACGATGCTACGCCTGAGATGTTTTATCATCGTCTGACCAACCTTCTGCCCGGCTTTTTTGGCATTCGCAAGTTGTTCTTCCTGCGTTTTGTACACGACCCCATTCAAAACAGTTTCGACGTTGACAAAGAGTTGCACCTCAACCACAAGCACCATCCGCATGGCAATGGGATTTATGAGCACTATTGTCGGCGTTGGGTGTCCATTGACTTGTTGCAAGAACTGGCCAAACTCAAATTAGCGGGCAAACCTAGTGAGTTGTTGATTCGACCCCAAATTTCACACTACCTCAATACCTCCGACAAATACTTGTGCATCACCGTTGCACGTCCTTCCTATCCTTCACCCAATAAAAATGTGAGCGTAACCATCGGCTTGCTGATTGATGATGAACTGCGTGCTAAAGTGCAGTTTTTGAACGATCCAAACATCCCTAGCCGTGAAGTGCACACCACTTGCGAGCGCTGCCCGCTCGAAAATTGTGTCGAACGCGCGGCAGAACCCTCGATTGTCCAGAAAAAGCAGCAATTTCAACAAATCCAGGAGCGTTTGAATAAGCTGTTGAGTTAGTTTTTCTACACTTGCGTTTATTACAACAAAACACAAAAAAAATGTTCAAGCATTTACTGTTTGTCACCCTGAGCTGTTTGTCCTTACTCACACTACAGGCTCAAAAGGCCATTACTCTGGAAGATATTTGGAAAAAATACACCTTCTCCACGCGTAGTGTACCAGGCTTTACTTTTCAGAATGATGGTCGCCATTACACCAAACTCGACCGCAACAAAATTATCCAACTGGACCTGACCACCGGAGCAACCACCGCTACCATTCTCGACCCGGCCACCCTGAGCAATAACGTACAAATTGAGGAATACCAGTTTAGTGCCGATGAAAGCAAAATCCTGCTGGCTACTGGCATTGAACCTATTTATCGCCACTCCAGTCGAGCCACCTTTTATGTGTACGACCGCAACCAAAAACAACTGACCCCTTTATTCGCGGAGGGGAAAGTGATGTACGCCAGTTTTTCTCCAAAAGCGGATAAAGTGGCTTTTGTATACAAAAACAACCTATATTACAAGGAACTAGCTTCGGGAAAAACCACCCAAATCACCAAAGATGGTGCCCTCAATGCGATCATCAATGGCGCTACGGACTGGGTATACGAGGAAGAGTTTTCGATGGACAAAGGTTTCGCCTGGTCGCCTGATGGCAGCAGCATTGCCTTTTTTCGTTTCGACGAGCAGGAGGTGCCTCAATTTACCTTAACCAATTTTGAGGCGGGTATGTATCCCGATTATGTGACGTTTAAGTACCCTAAAGTTGGGGAAAAGAACTCCAAAGTTGGCATCCACATCTACAACCTCAGCACAGGCCGGACCGTAAAAACCGAAACCGACCCTGCCACGGAATACATCCCTCGCATCAAATGGACCAATGACCCCAATAAACTCAGCATCTTTTTGCTCAACCGCCACCAAAACCAACTGGACCTGGTGTTTGCGGATGCCACCACAGGCAAAACCCAGCTCATCTTGCAAGAGGACAGCAAATACTACGTGGACATCCACGACAACCTCAGTTTTTTGCAGGATGGCAAACACTTCATCTGGAGCAGTGAAATGGATGGCTGGAACCACCTCTATCTTTATGAACTGAGCGGCAATATGGTGCGCCAAATAACTAGCGGCAAATGGGAAGTGAGCAGTTATTATGGGGTGGATGAAAAAACGGGAACCCTATACTATCAGGCAGCCGAAAATTCAGCTTTAGAGCGGCAGGTCTACCAAATTGGGCTGGACGGCAAAAACAAAAAGCCGCTGTTTGCCGAAAAGGGTTGGGCCGAAGCTCAATTCAGCCCTACCTTTTCCTATTATGTGATCGATCATTCCACGGCCAATGCGCCAAGCACCTACACCGTTTTTGACCAAAAAGGCAGTAAAATTCGGGTAATCGAGGACAATGTTTTTGTCAAAAATCTACAAAAGGAATACAACGTACAGCCTGTGGAGTTTTTTGCTTTCAAATCCCGGGCAGGAGTAGACCTTAATGGCTGGATGATCAAACCTGCCAATTTTGACCCCACCAAAAAACACCCCGTTCTGATGTTTCTCTACGGTGGCCCCGGCAGCCAGGAGGTAAAAGACAGTTGGCGTGGCCAGAACTACTGGTGGTTCCAACTATTGGCCCAAAAAGGCTACATCATTGCCTGTGTAGACAATCGAGGCACGGGTGGCCGTGGTGAAGAATTTAAAAAAATGACCTACCTGCAATTGGGCAAATACGAAACGGAAGATCAAATCGACGCCGCCAAATATCTGGGCAACTTGCGCTATGTGGATCAAGGGAAGATTGGCATTTTTGGTTGGAGTTACGGGGGCTACATGTCTTCGCTCTGTTTGTTCAAAGGAGCAGGCACCTTCAAAGCCGCCATCGCCGTAGCACCAGTGACCAACTGGAAATGGTACGACAACATCTACACCGAGCGCTACATGCGCACGGTACAAGAAAACCCTAATGGATACAAAGACAATTCCCCGATCAACTTTGTAGACCAACTAAACGGAGAATACCTGCTGGTACACGGCATGGGTGACGACAATGTCCATTTTCAACACACCGCCGAGCTGGTCAATGCGCTGGTGGATGCCGACAAACAGTACGACACCTATTTTTACCCCAATCGCAACCATGGCATTTATGGGGGCAACACCCGCTTTCACCTGTACACCAAAATGACGCAATTTCTGGACGATAAACTGAAAGGACCTGAGCAAAAACCGAATGGCGCCTATGCCCGGGAAGCATTGGACCGGGATATCACCAAGTTTCGCCAGCAACCGATTAAGCCCAAAATAACGCAACAACAACCACAAATCAAGCAATAACCCAGAAGTAGTGGGGCAAAATGAGCACTTATTTCTTTATCGCCCCTAGTAATGGAACTTTCCATTAACTAACCGGTTATATTTGCAAGCAGCGACGCATTCAGAACCAGGCTGGATGCGTCGCTGACCCAAAAGTTTGGAGAACAATGAAAAAGAAAGCCGCTCCGGAAATTGTAAATCGCCGAGCAACCTTTGAATACCATTTTGACAGTCGCTACGAGGCAGGGATTGCCTTAATGGGGACAGAAATTAAATCCTACCGGGCCGGGCACCTCAACCTGAGTGATGCCTATTGTGTGTTTGATAAAGGTGAGTTGTACATTCACAATTTATACATTGCCGAGTACGAAAACGGTACTTATTCTAACCACGTTCCCCGTCGCTTGCGCAAACTGCTCCTCCGCCGCCAGGAATTGCGCAAACTGGAACGCAAATCCAATGAAAAAGGCTACACCATTGTGCCTTACCGCGTTTACTTGAGTGAAAGAGGTTTTGTAAAAGTGGAAATTGCCTTGGCTCAGGGTAAAAAATCTTACGATAAACGGGATTCCATTCGGGAAAAAGACAACAAGCGGGAACTGGATCGGCTCAAAAAAATCAAACTTTAACCTGTTTTAGGAACAAAAAAACAGGAACTCTTTTGCCCCAATATTAATGCCGCTCCAAAGCAAAGTATTGCCTTAATGTAATGATTGTCCAGGCTCTTAACACCTGTTCGACATGGGCTTCCTGCTTGGCTGCAATGGCCACTAGTAGGTTTTCCTCCTCCTTTTGGAATAAGTCTCCGCTGTAAAACTCCTGCAATTTATCGTTGTATACCCGCTTTTGCACCCGCGCAGCTTTGGACCAGATTTCAAAGCCCAAATGCGCTTCAACACACAGTCGTTCCAAGGTTTGGATGTCTTTTTTCGTGGGGCTTTCCAGCCAGCAGGAAAAGGTAAAATAAAGGGAGCGCTGCTGAAGGCCCAATTCGGCATGTACCGGAAAGCGGCGACGTTTGGCCACATTGTAACCAATGACTTGTCGGTCAAAAACTACAATGTCTAAAAAATGACGGTCAGAATCGGGATGTGGAATGCTCGTGATTTGTGCCCGAGCCTGGTCAAGTGGTTTGGCCCAAATCATTTCAAATAGGCCGCTGTGGGTAAGTTGTAATGAGATCAAGGCTGAGCGCGGATTGCTGGGTCCGAATTTTGACCATACCGAATTGGCCAAGCGCTCTTTTCCCAATGCAACCGCAGTTATGCCCAAGGTCCACCAGGTATCTGCCAAACTGGCATCGAGTGAAAGGGCTTTTTTGGCATAGTACATGGCTGGTTTCCACTCTGCCCGTTTTTTGTAAATCTCCGCCAATTGCACATACGCTTCCACGACCTCTGGTGCCAGCTTAATGCAGCGCTTGTACAACTTCACGGCGTTGTACACATCGCCGCGGGCATCGTATTCGCGGGCTTGGGCGAGCAGGAGGGCGTGGTCAGACATGGTTGTTGTTCTAGAGACCTTTCTGTTGCAATAATAGGAAATAAGTGACAGCAAGGGATAAGTTAGCAAAAATAAAGTAAGTTTGTAGACGAAATCGGGCAGCTAAATTTAGCGAATATCGTAGCGTTAAAGAAATGATCCACAAGGAATTCAATATTACCGGGACTTGTTTTCCTGAATTGCACTACATGGCAGATATCTCCCAAAAGTTCGCGCAAACCATGACAATGGTGCAGCAGGGAAAGTATTTTGTCATCAATCGCCCCCGTCAGTATGGTAAAACTACGATGCTAGAGGCTATTGCCCGCGCTTTGAGAGAAACCCAGGAATGGTTGGTTTTTAACCTTAGTTTTGAAGGTTTAGGTAGTGCGTCTTTTCAAGATGAAGCCGCATTTTGTCGCGCCTTTTTAGGGCTGATGAAGTTACAAATGACCGAATCCAATGAGGATACTTTTGCCGATTTTTTCAACACCGCTCAAAAAAACACCCACACTTTATCTGACTTATCACAAACCATCAGCACTTTTGTCGCAAAAGCCGAGCGAAAATTGGCACTCCTGATTGATGAAGTAGATAAAAGCAGTAACAATCAATTGTTTTTAGATTTTCTCAGTGTGCTGCGCAACAAGTACCTAAGGCGGCACCTCAAAACTGAACGTACTTTTGACTGTGTAATCCTGGCAGGCCTCCACGATGTAAAATCACTTAAGCTCAGACTCCGACCTGATGAGGAGCAAAAATTCAATTCTCCTTGGAATATAGCTACTGATTTCACCATAGATATGAACCTCCAGCCAAATGAAATCCAGCCGATGCTGGAAGAATACGCGAGGGATAATCAAGTGAGTTTAGAGGCAGCTTCAATTGCCGAACGTTTGTTTTACTACACTTCAGGATACCCCTTTTTAGTGAGCAAATTGTGCAAAGTCATTGCAGAACAATTGCTTCCCGAAAAACTGACCCGCAGCTGGGAAGCAATAGATGTTGAGCTTGCCGTTGCCAAAGTAGTCAAGGAAACCAATACCAATTTTGAAAGTCTGATCAAAAGCTTGGAGAATAATGCTGATTTGTACGAGTTTGTATTTAAAAATCTGGTTGAGGTAGAATATCAAAGTTATTCGATTCATGAACCACTGGTAGCTCTGGGGTTAATGTACGGCATCCTCAAAAACGGTCAGGGAATCAGCATCCACAATCGGATTTACGAGGAAGTGATTTATGATTACATGACTTCGAAAACCCGCTCACAGGTAAATCTGTCTGAATACAACTTGAGTAAAAATTTTATTCTGCCTGATCAACGCCTGAACATGGAGGCCGTTTTGCTGCGTTTTCAAGCTTTTATGCGCGAGCAAGACAGTCTGAAAGACCAAAACTTTCTGGAGCGCAACGCTCGGCTGGTTTTTTTAGCTTTTATCAAACCCATCATTAATGGTTCGGGTTATGATTTCAAAGAACCACAGATATCTGAAGAACGGCGTTTGGATGTGGTAATTACCTACCTGCAGCACAAATACATTGTAGAACTAAAAATCTGGCGCGGCCCCGAAGCACATGCGGATGGCTTGCAACAATTGGTCAATTACCTAGATCGGCAATCTCTGTCAACGGGATATTTGTTGATTTTTGAGCAGTTGAAGCAGAAGACTTGGGCCAGTGAGTGGGTGGAGGTAGATGGGAAAAGTGTTTTTGTGGTGCGGGTATAAACAAAAAGCCCTTGAACATTTAAAATACAATGCTCAAGGACTTTTTAAAACATTCAGATTAAGTAGTTCCTATAGTTCTTCGGCACCTTTTGCCTATTTCACTGTCACCGCCAAATTCAATTCTTTCAACTGCGCATCCGCAATCCCGGAAGGTGCATCAATCATCATATCCCTGCCCTGGTTGTTTTTCGGGAAGGCGATAAAGTCGCGGATCGAGTTTTGGCCATTCATTACAGAGCAAAGGCGATCAAACCCAAAGGCGATACCCCCGTGTGGTGGCGCGCCAAACTCAAATGCCCCTAGCAAGAAGCCGAACTGTGCTTCTGCTTCTTCATCGCTAAAGCCCAGGAGGCTAAAGTTTTTCATTTGCAGGTCGCGATCGAAGATTCGAATCGAGCCCCCACCAATTTCGACACCATTCAACACCAAATCGTAGGCGTCAGCGCGCAAGCCTTTCAGGACATCGCGGTCGTTGGAAGCCATTTTGGCCACGTCATCCGGTTTGGGCGAGGTGAAGGGGTGGTGCATGGCGTAAAAACGCTCGGTGTCTTCGTCCCATTCCAGGAGCGGGAAGTCCAGTACCCAGAGTGGTTTGAAGTCGCCAGCTTTCATCAAGCCCATGCGGCGGCCCATTTCCAGGCGCAGTTCGCCCAATTGTTTGCGGGTTTTTTCCTCCTCACCCGCCATGATGAGCATCAAGTCGCCCGGTTTTGCGTCCAGATGGTTCGCCCAATCGCGGAGTTGATCTTCGCTGAAAAATTTGTCAACGGAAGACTTTAAGGTTCCGTCGGTATTGTAACGAACGTACACCAAACCTTTGGCACCGATTTGGGGGCGTTTTACCCACTCGGTCAGTTCGTCGACCTGCTTGCGCGTGTAATCAGCCTGACCTGTAGCATTGATGCCAACTACCAGTTCAGCGCTGTCAAACACGACAAATCCTTTCCCTTTGGTCAGATCAGTCAAATCAGCGAAAGGCATGCCGAAGCGCAAATCGGGCTTGTCAGAACCATACAGGCGCATGGCGTCATCATAAGACATCCGGGGGAAATCGCCCAATTCCAGCCCTAGCGTATGCAGAAACAAGTGACGGGTCAGCGCCTCGAAGGTATTCAAAATGTCTTCACGAGTGACAAAGGCCATCTCGCAGTCGATTTGCGTAAACTCCGGCTGACGATCGGCGCGTAAATCTTCATCCCGGAAACACTTCACGATTTGGAAGTAACGGTCAAAACCAGCTACCATCAAAATCTGCTTGAAGGTTTGAGGAGATTGGGGCAAAGCGTAAAACTGACCGGGATTCATGCGGCTGGGCACCACAAAGTCGCGCGCACCCTCTGGTGTACTTTTGATCAAAAAGGGCGTTTCGACCTCAATGAAGTTTTGATCAGACAAAAACTTGCGCACTTCCAGCGCCAGTTTGGAGCGGAAGATCAGGTTGTTTTGTACCGGACTGCGCCGCAAATCCAGGTAGCGGTATTTCATCCGGAGGTCGTCGCCACCGTCGGTTTCATCTTCAATGGTGAAAGGAGGTACTTTGGAGGAATTGAGTACCCGCAGGGATTGAGTTACAATCTCAATGTCGCCAGTAGCCCGATTGGGGTTTTTATTGCTGCGTTCGCGCACGGTGCCTTCAATCTCGATGACGAACTCGCGGCCCAATTTACGAGCCTGTTCGCACAAGCTGGCGTTTTCTTCCATGCTGAACACCAACTGGGTAATGCCGTAACGGTCTCGCAGATCCAAAAAGGTCATGGCACCAAAATCACGGGTGGTTTGCACCCATCCACTCAATTTCACAGTCTTGCTGACATCGGCGATACGCAGGTCGCCGCAGGTATGCGTACGGTACATAAAAAATGTTTTAGTGGCGCAAAAGTAAGGCTTTAGGTCATAAGAAGGTCAAAATACTTTTGGAAATGACAAATTTGAAATTGTTTTGACGCAAAACCGAATCCCGTCATAAATTTATTGCGTTTATATCAGCGGAAAGGGTTGACTTTTGTCAGTGCGTGCTAAAAATCACCGATGTTTTTTTGCAAGGAAAATGTCAAGAAATCCAAGGTTTCTGAAATGCAATTTAGATTTCGTCCAAATAATCGAATTACTTAATGTTGTTACAGAACCGTGACATTATTTCCCAAGCGGCATTCTATTTTTGCATCATTCATTCAGTAGACACCGTAAGTACCGGATAAAAAGTCAATCATCCCAAACCCTTGCGAGAATTAACCGCTTAGTAATTCAACAGTGTCATTTTTTTAAGCAAACAAGGTTATGTTAGACAATTACAAAATCCTTACGGTCACCCACAAACGTGTAAATTTACACAGCATCAGCGAGTTTGTGGTCAAAACCTCCGACCCCTCGGCGTTGAAAATGCGCTTGCAGGACCTTAAGGAACAATTTGGTTTGGATGAGCTTTTGTATTTGTCTACTTGCAATCGGGTGATGTACTTCTTCCACACTGAGCGCAAATTAGACCTGGTTTTTGCCGTAGAGTTTTTCAAACAAGTCAATCCACAACTCGAAGACGAAGTTTTAGGCGCGCTGGAAGACAGTGTGCAGATTCTGGAAGGTATGGATGCCCTGGAGCACTACTTCACTGTTTCTGCTTCGATGGATTCGATGGTGATTGGAGAGCGCCAGATTTTGGGTCAACTCCGCGACGCTTACGACCAATGTAAAGAATGGGGCCTGATCGGCGACAACCTGCGCATGGCAATGGATCAGGCTGTTGCTGTTGCCAAATCGATCTACTCCAATACCCGTATCGGCGACAAACCTGTTTCGGTAGCTTCACTGGCCATTCAAAAAATGATGCGTTACCACCTCCCTAAAGAGGCGCGCATCCTGATTGTAGGAGCAGGCCAGACCAACGCATTGATTGCGAAATTTTTGGACAAGCACCATTACAGCGAAGTAACGGTGTTCAATCGCACCATTGCAAAAGCGGAAGAAATCGCCGCCATTTTTCCGCACGGTCGTGCATTTGACCTGAATGCGCTGCACAACTACCGTGAAGGTTTTGATGCACTGATTGTTTGTACAGCTGCAACTGAGCCAGTTATCACTCCCGAACTTTATCCACAATTGTTGAATGGAGAAACTGGTGCCAAGATTTTAATCGACTTATCCATTCCTCACAATATCGCCCCCGAAGTCGTAAAGAATTACGAAAACCACTACATCGAGATTGAAGGCCTGCGTGCATTGGCAAAAGAAAACCTCGCTTTCCGCGAATTGGAGGTGCAAAAAGCCAAAGCAATGCTCGAAGATTTCATCGAAGAACTGCCCAAGGTATTCCAACAACGCCGTTTGGAAATTGCCATGCGCCAGGTGCCTGTTGAAATCAAAGCCGTAAAAGATCGTGCACTGAACGAAGTATTCCACAAAGAAGTCGCACAGCTGGATACCAATACCCGTGATTTGCTGGAGCGTATGTTGGAGTACATGGAGAAAAAGTGTATTGGTATTCCGATGAAGGCAGCTAAAGAAGTGATCTTTTAGCCTAAGCCGCCAATAAAGTATCTTCCATTTTGAACAATATTTACCATCTCCTTTGCATTGAACATGCAAAGGAGATTCTTGTTTTAATGTAGAACGGTAACCATGAAATATTTCTTCACCCTGCTGCTGTGTTGGTTGGCTTTCACGCTGAGTTTTGCTCAGGAAAGCAACAAAGGAAAAGTGACCATCAAAGGCCAGACTTATGACTACATCATTGACGATGCCGGCGACACCTTAATTATGGCAGGTTTGGGGGAAGTTTCCATCACTTCTTTGCGTTCGTTTGAATCCGAAGAGGATTACAAAAAATACCGCAAATACCGCCGTTATGCTTACTCCGTCTATCCTTACGCAGTGGAAGCCGTGCGCATTTTTCGGGAAGTGGAAGCAGTAACCAACGACATCAAAAAAGGCCAAAAACGCAAATACATCAAAACGCTACAGGAAGACCTGGAGGAAAAATTTGAACAGCCCCTCAAAAAACTCACCCGCACTCAGGGGATGCTCCTCATCAAAATGATCGAACGTGAGTTGGATACGCCAATGTATGACTTAGTAAAAGGCTTGCGCGGCGGATGGACAGCGACTTATTGGAGTGTATTGGGAGGATTTTATGGCCACCACCTCAAAGAGGGCTACCAACGGGGCAAAGATCCGATGCTGGATATCGTGTTGGATGATTTGAATCTGACGTATGGGCAAAAAAAACCGTAGGGGCACCCCTCCGTGGTTGGCCCAATGTGATCGCCCCTACGACAACCGGAATTGCACATATTTTATCGTCTTCTTTTCCGCCAAATGCATCCGTTCATAATAGGTTTTGATTTCCAACTCGGGCAGCGGCAACTCCTTCGCATAAATATCATCATCGGTATACAACAGGGTCGCTTCCGGGTAGTCCCTGATCACCGTCAGGGTAAACTCATATAAGGTAGGGTCATCCGTTTTGAGGTGGACAATCCCGCCAGCGGGCATCATCTTGCGGTAACGATCCAAAAAAGCAGGCGAAGTAAGCCGGCGATTGGTTTTGCTGTTGCGCAAAAAAGGGTCAGGAAAAGTGATCCAAATCTCATCCACCTCCCCTTCCGCAAAGAAATGCATAATTTGTTCGATGCGGGTACGCAGGAAGGCCACATTGGGTAATCCTTTTTGCAAGGCGGCAGTTGCTCCTTTCCAAATGCGGGCTCCTTTGATGTCCACCCCGATGAAATTTCGTTCGGGATACATTTCACCCAGGGCCACTGAATATTCTCCCCGACCACAAGCCAGTTCAAGGGTAAGTGGGGCATCGTTTTTGAAATGACCAGCTTTCCACTGGCCTTTCAAATCCACAATTTGCCCATTTTCACCCGCTAATTGGGGATTTCCCGAATCGAAGTTTTCGTAAACATTCGGGAATGACAACAACTCTGCAAATTTCTGTAGCTTATTCCGCTTGCTCATAACGGGTATTGTCCTATTTTGGGGTGCAAAACTAAAAACATTAGTGCATGAAAATCTCACATACCCTGATTTTTCTCCTCCTGGTTCTCGGTTTTGGGCAATTAAATGCCCAGAAATCCAAGATGAAAAAGATTTTTAACGGCAAAAACCTCGATGGTTGGGTGGTTCCAGCTCCAGAATCTTGCTGGACAGTATCCAAAGGAGTCTTGCTGGTCAAAAGTGAACCTACCAAAAAAGGTGCCATCCTGTGGACGGAAAAATCCTATCAAAATTTCGTCTTACAAGCCGAGTTCTTGATGGGTGAAGGCACGGTTGATTCCGGTTTTTTCCTGCGCTCCGAAAATGACCAGATTCAGATTGGCATTTCTGGTTCACTTAAACGAGACATGACCGGCTCACCTTACATTCCTAAACTGCGTTACCCTGTGGAAGCTACCGGAGTCAAGGAATTGCTCAAGCCCAAAGAATGGAACTCACTTCAAATCAAGGTAATCGGCAACACCTACACCGCCTACCTCAATGGCAAACAAGTAATGACTTACACCTCAGAAGGGATGGCCGCTTCCGGCCCCATCGGCATCCAATTGCACCCTGGCAACGAAATGTCGATTAGCTATCGAAAGATTATGTTGGCAGAATTGTAAAATTCCTGCCCACAGGCAGACAAATTTCATAAAAATTGCAGCCGAAATCCAACTACAATTGTTATTTTTAGATATCAGACTTTAGGCACCTTCTGTACATAAAGTCTAAAACCATCAGGTATGAAATATTTGCTGCTCATTTTCGCCTTGTTGGCAACTCTAAAAATATCGGCCCAACAGGTTGTGGTATCTGAAGAATTGCCCTTGCGCAATGATGTATCCTATGATGTGATTGGAGAGCTAAAAGGCCGGGTGCTTTTGTTCCGCAACCGGATGGACAAGTTCGAAATCCAGGCTTTTGACGAAAACATGCGCAGCAGTTGGAGCAAAGAAATTGAATTGGAAAAACGCCAGCCCTCCGTCATTGGGGTCAATAATCTGCGCGATAGCTTTACAGTTATTTACCACCATCGTGATAAGGGCAACACCATCGTCCGGGCTGATCACTTTGACCCTACGGCCAATAAAAAGCAGACTTTGTTGCTAAAAGATTATGGCTTCACCTTTTTCACCCCCAATTTTCACTGGGAACGCAGCGAGGATCGCAGCAAGATTTTGATCTACCACATCGATAGAAACACCTTCAATGTCCTGGTGTTTGACAATGCCTCTTTTAAGGTTATGTGGGAAAAAAGCTTCCAGATCGACGATTTTACCGAAGGTGTTGATGTGATGCACATGTTGGTAAGCAACGATGGAGAGATGTACATGGTCATCGAAAAAGACAATGTGCTTAGTCGAAGGGAGAAACACCGCTTCGATCTATTTGTGGCGGATAGCAGCACCCCGATCCTGAATCAGATTGCCCTGTTTATGCAGGATAAGGTGACTTACGATGTCAAATTCATCATCGACAACCTCAACAAACGCTTCTGTGCGGGTGGCCTCTACTTCGAACGCAATATTGAACGCGCCGAAGGGTATTTCCACCTCAGTATACCCCGTAGCGATTTATTGACTCACCGCTTGCGCTTTCATCCCTTCGACGACAGTTTTGTTTCCGACCTGGAAGGCAAGGAAATCCGCCAAAATCGAGGATTGGTGGAAGTGGGCATCAATGAAATTGTTTTGCGCCAGGATGGCGGTATGCTCATCCTTGGGGAAGAAAACCGCAATTCAACCCGCTTTTCCACCAATGTACCACGTATGGGTTTCGACAACGTAAGCCGCAGTACCATCGATTACTACTACAATGACATTTTTGCCATTTCCGTACATCCCGATGGGGAAGAACATTGGAAGAAAGTGTTGTACAAAAAGCAATATTCGCAGGATGACGATGGGGCTTATTCTTCTTTTTTCCTGTTTAAAACCCCCACCAATGTGCGTTTGATTTTTAATGATGAAATCAAATTTGAAAATACAGTCAGTGAATACGTTGTGAAAGGAACTGGCGACAACGAGCGGCATAGTTTATTGAGCACCGAATTGCTTAAATTGCGCCTGCGTTTTCGGGACGCCATTCAAATCGCTGCTGATAAAATGGTGGTACCCAGTGAAAGGCGAGGCCAACTGCGGGTGGCAAAAATTAGTTTGTGAGAAAACTTAGTTCCACATTTGTTCGTTTTTTAGAGCATGGTTATTTTTTTACTTTTGCCCTAACAAATAAAAATGGCATACAAAATGAAAAAAACTTTGTTGATAGCCAGTCTCGTGCTTGGTTTTGTGAGTATGATTGGTTCAAATGCACAAGCCCAGGATGCCAAAAGTCTCTGGACGACCCTGGCCAAAGTGACTTTTAAGAAGCAATACGACGAAATGTTGGGCTTCAAAGTGGATGTGCCAATTTTTAGCCCCGAAATCAAGTCGCTGGAAGGAAAATCCGTCGAAATCAAAGGCTATATCATTCCAGTGGAAGGTTACCGGGGTCAAAAAGAGTTTGTCTTTTCCGCCTTCCCTTACAACATGTGTTTCTTTTGTGGGGGTGCCGGGCCAGAAACGGTTATGGAAGTCATTTCCAAAGAACCCATCAAATACACTACGGAAGCCATCACCATCAAAGGTAAACTGGACTTGAACGCCAACGACATCAACCGCTTGATGTATGGGTTGAAGGATGCTGAGTTGGTAAAAAGTGCCAAGTAGCGGTAAATCAGTTCTATATGAAAAAGGGGTTCTTACTGTTCCTGGCTTTGTTGTTGGTACAATTGAGCCAGGGGCAGTCTGCCGTAGACTTTCCCAAAAACTGGCTGGGCCATTGGGAAGGTGAGCTAAGTTGGTATTCAGGGAATAGCAATTCGCCCAAAAAAGTGAAGATGCAACTCAATATTCAGCCAGCAGACACCCTCGGGCACTATACCTGGCAGCTGATCTACGGCGAACAATCCGAAGACAATCGCCCCTATATCCTCAAACCAGTCGATGCATCAAAAGGACATTGGGTGATTGATGAACGCAATGGTATTGTTTTGGATCAATATTGGACGGGCCCAGTATTCAGTGGTGCATTCAGCGTACAAGGAAGCACCATCATCAACAACTACAAACTGGAAAAAGACCGCCTGATCGTAGAGTTTTTCAGCCTGCAAACCAAAGCTGTTCGGCAAAGCGGAAACGGTACCCAGGAATCACCCCTGGTTGACAGCTACGCCGTCCGCAGTTTCCAAAAAGCCATCCTGAAACGCAAAAAAAAATAATGCGCCTCGTCATTCAAAGAGTCAGCGAAGCCTCAGTCACCATTGAGGGAAAAATAAAGTCAGCCATTGAAACCGGGCTTTTGATCCTCATAGGCATTGAAGATGCCGATACAGCCGAAGACATCGAGTGGTTGTGCAACAAAGTGGTCAACCTCAGGATTTTTCCAGATGAACATGGTGTGATGAACTGTTCCGTGTTGGAAGCCCGGGGAGGCCTGTTGGTGGTCAGCCAATTTACCTTACACGCCAGTACCAAAAAGGGCAACCGTCCTTCGTATATCCGTGCCTCCAAACCCGATTTTGCCATCCCCATGTACGAGGCTTTTGTACAAAAACTCGAAGCACTTTCTGGTATCTCCGTGGGTACCGGTGAATTTGGCGCCGATATGCAAGTACGCTTGCTCAACGACGGCCCCGTCACCATCCTCATCGACAGCAAAAACAAAGAATAATGCAATCGGAGCATGTTTAAAAATTTTTATTTTGTTGCAAATGGCCCAATTTAGGCTGAATTTCGCCGCGAAAATGCTCATTTAGCGCTGCTAAACTCCGCTTTTCTCGTCTTATTCAGCCTAAATTTGCCTCATTTCCACCTAAAATAAAAAATTTTAAACATGCTCTTAAGCGAAGCCCAAAAAACCGTAGATGAGTGGATCAATACCATCGGCATCCGCTATTATCAAGAATTGACCAATACCGCCATTTTGATGGAGGAGGTGGGCGAAGTAGCCCGCCTGATGGCCCGGATGTACGGCGAGCAGTCTTTTAAAAACCCTGCGGATGCCTTGACGGCCAAAGAAGATTTGGCCGATGAAATGGCGGATGTGTTGTTTGTGCTCATTTGTTTGGCCAATCAAACCGGAGTGGATTTGACTGAGGCGCTGCGGAAAAATTTGGAAAAAAAGACAAAGCGTGACGCGCAGCGGCACGCGGATAATGAAAAATTGCGGTAGGGGCACCTCTACATGATGCCTTCGCGGATCAAATCATGTAAATGCACCACCCCCACATATCGCTGTGCTTCATCCACTACCAATAATTGTGAAATGCTGTGATTGCGCATAATTTCCAGCGCATGTATGGCCATGGTATGTTCAGTTACCAATTTTGGCTGTGCGGTCATGATGTCTTTGGCCAATACATCGGTCCAGTTGTCCAAACGCTCCAACATCCGGCGTAGGTCGCCGTCAGTTACAATGCCCAATACTTTTTCCTGTTCATCTACCACAGCAGTGGCGCCCAACCTTTTAGAAGTAATTTCCAGAATAGTTCGTTTCAGGTTGGTGTCAGGACTCACTTTGGGGCAAGCGTTATGTGGGTAAAGGTCGCTGACCCTCAGATAAAGCTGCTTGCCCAAGGAGCCTCCGGGATGAAACTGGGCAAAATCACGCGGGGAAAAGCCCCGCAAGGCACACAGGGAAGTAGCCAATGCATCACCCATCGCCATTTGGGCCGTAGTGCTAGCCGTTGGCGCCAGATTATTGGGGTCAGCTTCTTTATCAATCGGAGTATGTAAAATGTAGCGGGCTTGCTTGGCCAGATAGGATGCCTTATTGCTTACCATCCCAATGAGCATACTCCCCATGTTTTTAACCAGGGGTACCAATACTTTGATTTCCGGGGTTTCACCACTTTTGGACAAACAAATCACCACATCGTTCGTCTGCACCATGCCCAAATCCCCGTGGATGGCATCCGCGGCGTGCAAAAAAATAGCCGGGGTACCCGTAGAGTTTAGCGTTGCAACAATTTTCTGGGCAACAATGGCACTTTTCCCAATCCCGGTCAGGATCACCCGACCAGAAGAATTGTAAATGGCCTCCACTGTTGCAATAAAGCCCTCGTCCAAGCTATTTTTTAGGTCTTGAAGCGTTGTCACCTCAATATCTATTGTTTCCCGGGCAGTACTCAAAATAATGTTTTCAGCGGCCTTCATCCTGATGTTTCTCTACTTGTTGCTTTTTTCAAAGCTTTTAGATAATAGGTTAAAATTCAATTGTTTTTGTGAAATAATTGATTATCTTCGCATGCTTTTTTCGAGCCACCTTGTGGCATCGGGAAAAAACCAGACAATTACACTAAAAAAACCAGTTAGGTATATGTTTTATCCTAATTTCTGGTTATATTTAGTTTTTAGAAATTCACAAAAACTACCGAAACGCATCCACCACGGTATAACTGAACGGTGGCGCTGCGCAAAAGTACGCTAAAACAAAAGATCAAAGCACGAGAGCCATGACAGTGACGCAAGAAACATTGCAAGAGGCTTTGCAGAAATACTTCGGCTTTGACGCGTTCAAAGGCAACCAGGAAGCAATCATCAATAACTTACTCAGCGGCGAAGATACTTTTGTGATCATGCCCACTGGAGGAGGTAAATCATTGTGCTATCAATTGCCTGCCCTCATGGTTGAGGGAACCGCCATTGTCATTTCCCCACTCATCGCCCTGATGAAGAACCAGGTGGATTCAATTCGTGGTTATAGCCAAAGCGACGATGTAGCCCATTTTTTGAATTCCTCGCTGACTAAAGCTCAGATGAAGCTCGTAAAGCAAGCCATCAACGATGGCAATACCAAATTGCTTTACATTGCTCCCGAAACCCTCACTAAAGACGAGAACATCGAATTCTTTCGCACGGTTAACGTCTCTTTTGTGGCAGTGGATGAAGCCCACTGTATCTCGGAATGGGGGCACGATTTCCGTCCGGAATACCGCCGGATCCGCTCAATGCTGGACGGCATAGGGCAAGAGGTACCAATCATTGCCTTGACCGCCACAGCTACCCCCAAGGTACAGTCTGACATTCTAAAAAACCTGGGCCTGCGCAACGAGCATGCATTCATGTCTTCTTTTAACCGCGAAAACCTCTATTACGAGGTGCGCCCTAAAGGAAAACCGGAACAGGCCATGCGCCAGATCATCCAGGTGATCAAGGGTATGCCCAACCAATCTGGTATCATCTATGTACAAAGCCGCAAAGCCGCCGAAGACATTGCTAAGGTACTTCAGGTCAACGACATTAAAGCTGCACCCTATCACGCTGGACTGGATGCCAAAACCCGGACCAAAACTCAGGACGATTTCCTGATGGAAGAAGTAGACGTCATTGTGGCTACGATTGCTTTTGGTATGGGCATCGACAAGCCAGATGTACGTTTTGTGATCCACTTCGATATGCCCAAAAGCATCGAAAACTATTATCAGGAAACCGGGCGCGCCGGAAGAGACGGGCTGGAAGGACGTTGTATCGCCTTTTATGCCTACAAGGATATGCTCAAGTTGGAGAAATTCCTGCGCGACAAGCCGGTAGCCGAGCGCGAAATGGGTTCCCAATTGATGCAGGAAGTAATGGCCTATGCGGAAACTACCGCTTGCCGTCGTCAGTTTTTGTTGCATTATTTTGGAGAAGAGTACGATCGGAGCAATTGTGGCCTTTGTGACAACTGTCGGTACCCCAAAGAAAAGATCGAGGTCACCAAAGAAATGCAGGATGCACTTAAAGTTGTAGATGAACTAGACGAAAACTTTACCATCAAAACTTTGCTCGATTTTGTACAAGGCACGGAAACCAAAGAAATCAAAGATTACAACTTTAACAAAAAACCTTCCTTTGGGGTAGGTAAAGGAAAGGATGTCAATTTTTGGGAGTCTGTTTACCGCCATGCGCTGTTGCAGGATCTTCTGTACAAAGACATCGAAAGTTACGGTTTGCTCAAGCTGACCGATAAAGGACGGGACT
The DNA here is from genome assembly GCF_033763495.1 of Haliscomenobacter sp. Classification (GTDB taxonomy): domain Bacteria; phylum Bacteroidota; class Bacteroidia; order Chitinophagales; family Saprospiraceae; genus Haliscomenobacter. The sequence continues at coordinate 69,848 of NZ_JANRKL010000193.1, forward strand.
TTTTGAAAAAGACCTACCCTATCCAAATTCCACTCAACCACGATTACGAAAAAGAGCAAATCGACATCAACGCCGAAGAAACAAGCCGCACCTCGGTACTGGACGAAACCTTGGTTGGATTGCTCAAAGACCTGCGGCGCAAAGAAGCCAAACGCCACAACGTACCCCCTTATGTAATTTTCCAGGACCCTTCCCTGGAAGATATGGCTACGCAATACCCCATCTCAATGGACGATATGGTCCATATTTCGGGGGTCAGTCGGGGCAAAGCGGTACGCTATGGCAAGGCCTTTGTTGAGTTGATCAAAAAGTACGTTGAAGAAAATGAAATTGACCGGCCTACCGATTTTGTGGTCAAACAAGTGGCCAATAAATCAAAAATCAAGGTCAATATCATTCAAAGCATCGACCGAAAGGTTCCCCTGGAGGACATCGCTGAGTCCAACGACATCACTATGGATGAATTGTTGGAGGAACTCTACGCCATTGTGCTATCCGGCACTAAGGTCAACATCGATTACTACCTGGACGATACCATGGATGAAGCCATCCGCGACGATATCTACGATTATTTCATGAGTACCGAAACCGACGATGCCAAAGTAGCCTATAAAGCCCTCAAAGACGACGACATTACCATGGACGAAATCTTGATGGTAAGGGTGAAGTTTTTGTCGGAACTCGCCAATTAAAATAAAGATGAAAGATGAGAGATGAAAGAGGCTACCGCAGCGTTTTTGACAATGACCTCGTCCATGTCCCTGCGGTAGCCTCTTTCATCTTTCATCTTTCATCTCTCATCTCATATGAAGCTCCTCATCCTCAACGGACCCAACCTCAATCTCCTCGGTGTACGCGAACCGGAGGTATACGGGAAACAAACTTTTAAGGATTATTTTGAGACGCTGGTGCAAGCTTTTCCAGCGTTGGACCTGCACTATTTTCAAAGCAACCACGAAGGTGCCCTCATTGACAAAATTCACGAAGTAGGCTTTTCTTTCGATGGCATCATCATCAATGCCGGGGCTTACACCCACACCTCGGTGGCCATTGCCGATGCCATCAGTGCAGTCAAGACCCCTGTGGTAGAGGTACATATTTCTAACATTCATGCACGGGAAGCATTCCGCCACCATTCCTACCTAGCCTCCCGTTGTGTAGGCAGTATTGTAGGGCTGGGTTTGAACGGGTATCGGCTTGCTGTAGAGTATTTTGTGCTCAGGAAATAATTACCGCTCGGATGGCCGGGTATCCATGATGCGTAACCGCTTACGTTTGCCCAATTCCACAATCCTGTACTTAAAAATACGGGGCAAGAGAAAGCCTGTTGCGTAAGCGCTACCCGTGACAATGGCATCGCTCCATTCATAATTGGTATCCGGGTTTTTGTCCGTCAAGGTCCCCATCAGTGCCAAACCAGACCAACTCAATCCAAACAGGCGAAGAGAAGTACCAATTCCTTTGGCCCAGTTTTGATCGTAGCGCAGCGCCACGATGTTTTTTAGGGGCATGGCAATTTTGGGAAAAATAACCAGCGAATCTTTGTAGTTCAAATCCACAATTTCTGAAGTATACCAACCTTGCCCATCGCGGATTTGGTAAGTGATCACCGTGCCAATAGGGATTCGAATGTTTTTGGCTTTGCCGTAACGTTCGAGCGCCAGGAATTTTTGGCTGAATACAGAAGTGAGTATCCCGCAGACTAAGACAAAACTCAAAAGGATATAACGTAAAAATGTATTCATTGGCAAAGAATAATCAAGTGAAAAATAGTGCCTTGGTTTTTTCGCCCTGTAAAGAGCTTTAATCCTGCTTTGGCGTTGGTTGAGGCGGAAGCTCACGCAAAATTTTTGACAAGCGCCGCAAACCCCGGTTCATGTTGTTCTCAATCTCGGAATATTCCAGCATGTCTTTGGCAACATAAATCACCATCAAAGCATAAACTTGCTGGGCTGGATCAAGATTGCGGTACAAAATCTGTTTGTGGAGTCGATAAGTTTCGCGGATTTGGCGGCGCAGGCGATTGCGATCTACGGCCTTTTTGAACTTCTTTTTGGGGACACTTACCGTGAATTGTACCGGAAAATCAGCGCTTCCAGCCTCCATGGGAAGCCATACAAAACGCAAAGGATACTGGCCAAAAGATTGCCCCTCCTTGAACATCCGCCCAATTGCCGTCCAGCTTTTGAGCTTTTCTTCCCGCCTAAACCGCAAATCTTTTTCCACTTTTCAAAAATATCTTCTATTTTAGCTCAAACATAAGAAACGGAACGGAAATTAGGGGCGATAAAAAAATAAGTGTTCATTTTGCCCCCACTACTTGTTACCGTTCTACACATTTGCCTTGCACATTTACACTGCCTTTGGATTGTTTTGATTTACTCATTCTTGTAAAATTGTTTGTTATGTATGTCGATCCAAAGGAAAAAATCAGCATCAAAGGCTGGGCGGAAGAGGACCGTCCACGCGAAAAACTGCTCTTCAAAGGAAAAAAACAACTGACTGATGCGGAATTGTTGGCCATTATTCTGGGTTCTGGCAACCGGGATGAATCGGCACTGGGTTTGGCGCAAAGGATTTTGCAGGCTTACAGCGCCGATTTGAATGAATTGGGGCGTAGCAGCATCAAAGAGCTCACGGAACGCTTCCGTGGAGTCGGAGAAGCCAAAGCCATTTCCATCATTGCCGCCCTGGAGTTGGGACAACGCCGACAATTGTTGCCCTTGCAAAAGCGCCCACAGATCAGCAGCAGTAAGGATGCTTATCTAGCGCTGGGGCCATTGTTGCTCGATTTGAGTACTGAAGAATTCTGGATTTTGTTGCTCAATCAAGCCAATCGGATGATTGGGCGAGAAAAAGTCAGCGCGGGAGGCTTGACCAGTACGGTAGTCGATGCCAGAGTGATTTTTAAAAAAGCCCTGGAATACAATGCCGCCAGTTTGGTCCTGTGCCACAATCACCCCTCCGGGAGTTTGCGCCCCAGCCAGCCCGATTTGGATTTGACCCAACGCCTGTGCAAGGCCGGCCTGCAACTGGACATTTTGGTGCAAGACCATTTGATCGTTGGTGAATCGGGCTATTACAGCTTTGCTGATGAAGGACTAATGTAAAACCATACAACATGAAACTTTTGCCTTTTGTATTGCTTTTCAGCGCTTGCTGTACTGTTTGTAGTGCCCAAACGGACGAAAGCACTGCGGTGATCAACGTGATCAAACAACTTTTTGATGGCATGCGCGCCAACGACAGCGTTCGCATCAAAGCCATTAGCCACCCCGAGGCACAATTGCGGACTACTCTGGTCGATCGGGAAGGAAAACCACGCATGGTTAGCGAATCTTTCAGCCGCTTCATTTCCTCCGTGGGCAAACCCTCCCCCAAAATGCTGGATGAACGCATCTGGAGCTACGATGTACGGATTGATCAAAACCTCGCGACAGTTTGGACCGAGTACACCTTTTACCTAGGAGATCAAATGAGCCACTGCGGCGTCAATGCCTTTCAGTTGATGAAAACCACCGAAGGCTGGAAAATCATTGGCATCACCGATACCCGCCGTAAAGACAATTGTATCACCAGTGCGCCAGATAGCCAAAAAGAGATTGCTGCGGCGATTGATGCCTGGCACCTGGCAGCGGCCAAGGCTGATGAGGACAGTTTTTTTGGGGCCATGAGTGCCGATGGAGTATTTTTGGGTACAGATGCCAGCGAACGTTGGTTGCGGGAAGCCATGCGCAATGACATGCAAAAGGCTTTTGACAAAGAAAGTGCCTGGGATTTTAAGGCCAAAAACCGCAACATTGCTGTGTCAGCGGATGGGCGTTATGCCTGGTGGGATGAGCTCTTGGATACCTGGATGGGCGTGTGTCGAGGCTCCGGAGTATTGGAGCGCAGTGGTAAAGAGTGGAAAATCAAGCAGTACAATTTGGCCTTGATGGTGCCTAATGATAAGATCAAAAAGGTGATGAAGTTGATCAAGTAGGGGCACCATGTTTTGATGAAGCCAAAGGGACATTATAGCACAAAGGACACAAAGGAAGGCACAGAGGACACAAAGAAAGGTCAACGTCTAACTTTGTGTCCTCTGTGCCTTCCTTTGTGTCCTTTGTACTAAAAAAATGCTGCTCTTTGTTCTTTGTGATCCATACCCGCTTACCGCGTCAAGTACATCGAACGATTCCGATCCAACTCCCGGAAGAACGGATCACTCAAATCCTTGATGTACCGAATCTCCTCCCCTGTTGACTTCATCTCTGGTCCCAACTGCTTGTCCACATTCGGGAATTTTTCGAAGCTGAACACCGGAACTTTGATCGCATAACCACTTGGCTGTGGCTTGATGTCGAAGTCTTTCAGTTTGTGGGTGCCCAGCATCACCAAGGTGGCGTATTTCAGATAAGGAACTTTATAGGCTTTGGCAATAAAGGGTGTAGTCCGCGAAGCCCGTGGATTCGCTTCGATTACATATACCTTATTGTCTTTGATGGCAAACTGAATGTTGATCAAGCCGCGGATATTGAGGGCGCGGGCCAGTTTTTCGGCGTGTTCCACCATGGTTGCCACCGCGTCCACCGAAAGGCTGTAAGTAGGCAACACCGCCGAGCTGTCGCCGGAATGAATCCCTGCTGGCTCGATGTGCTCCATGATGCCCATAATGTGGATGTCTTCACCGTCAAAAATGGCGTCGATTTCGGCTTCTTTGGCGCGATCTAGGAAGTGGTCGATCAACACCTTGTTTTCGGGCATGTGTTTGAAGATGGACAACACGTGGCGCTCCACCTCCTGGTCGTTGATCACGATGCGCATGCTTTGGCCACCCAATACGTAGCTTGGACGCACCAACACCGGGTAACCCACTTTATTGGCAATGCGAATGGCTTCATCCACATCGTCGGCTACGCCGTAGTCAGGATAAGGAATTTCCAACTCTTTGAGCAAATCGGAAAATGCACCTCTATCTTCGGCTAGGTCCATGTTGGCGAAACTGGTTCCGATGATTTTGATGCCTTTTTTATGCAGGGTTTCAGCCAGTTTGAGGGCAGTTTGACCGCCCAATTGGACAATGACTCCTTCTGGTTTTTCTAGCTCGATGATTTCTTCGAGGTGCTCCCAAAATACGGGCTCGAAGTAGAGTTTGTCGGCCATGTCGAAGTCGGTCGACACCGTTTCCGGGTTACAATTCACCATGATGGCTTCGTAACCCGCCTCCTTGATGGCCAGCAGGCCATGTACACAGCAGTAGTCAAACTCGATACCCTGACCGATCCGGTTTGGCCCCGAGCCCAGCACGATCACATTTTTCTTGTCTGAGGGTATACTTTCGTTTTCACCATCAAAAGTAGAGTAGAAATAAGGCGTTTTGGCTTCAAACTCAGCAGCGCAAGTGTCCACCATTTTATAAGTCCGGCGGATGTTCAGTTTTTTGCGCACTTTGGTTACATCCTCCTCCTTGACCCGCATGGTCCAGGCAATTTGGGCATCGGAATAGCCTACTTCTTTGAGTTCGCGGAAAAAATCGGCGGGGATATCATCCGGTACATTGAACTTGATCAGTTGCTTTTCGTACTTGACTAGGCGTTTGATCTGTTTGAGGAACCAGGGGTCGATACGGGTCAATTTCTGGATCGTTTGGAGTGGAACCCCCAGGCGAATCGCGTCCTTGATACGGAAAATCCGGTCGTCGCTGGCAACTTCCATCCGGGTCAACACGTCCTCCACTTTGACCCATTCCTTGATATCGCCCCCCAAGCCCTTGCGGCCATTTTCCAAAGATTGGCAGGCCTTTTGAAGTGCCTCCAGGAAATTGCGCCCGATGGCCATCACTTCACCTACCGATTTCATTTGTAGGCCCAGGGTGTTGTCGGCACCGGGGAATTTATCGAAGTTCCAACGCGGCATTTTTACGATCACGTAATCGAGCGTAGGCTCAAAAAATGCCGAGGTGGTTTTGGTGATTTGATTTTTGAGCTCGTCCAGGTTGTAGCCTATGGCCAACTTGGCGGCAATTTTGGCAATGGGATAACCTGTTGCTTTACTGGCCAGGGCTGAGGAGCGCGATACCCGTGGATTGATTTCAATGACAATCAACTTTTCGGTGACCGGATCCTGGGCAAACTGGATGTTACAGCCTCCGGAAAAGTTACCTAGTGAGCGCATCGCCTTGATGGCCTGGTCGCGCATGTCCTGGTATGCTGTGTCCGAAAGGGTCATGGCAGGTGCCACCGTGATGCTGTCACCCGTGTGGATGCCCATAGGGTCGAAGTTTTCTACGGTACAAATGATGACTACGCTGTCATTTTTGTCGCGCAACAACTCCAACTCAAATTCTTTCCACCCCAATACTGCTTTTTCCACTAGAACTTCGTGGGTAGGGGAAGCACTCAAGCCACGGCGCAGGGCCGCGTCGAATTCCTCGTCCTTGTGCACAAAGCCACCGCCCGTTCCGCCCAGGGTATAGGAAGGGCGGATCACCAAGGGGAAACCGATTTTTTGCGCAGCTTCCTTACCTTCCAAAAAGGAGTTGGCAATATAGGAAGGCGCCACGTCCAACCCGATGTCGATCATGTGCTGGCGGAAAGCCTCGCGGTTTTCGGTCAACTCGATGGCGGCGATGTCGACCCCGATCATGCGCACCCCATATTTTTCCCAAACGCCCAGCTTGTCGGCTTCGATCGCAAGGTTCAACGCAGTTTGTCCACCCATGGTAGGCAATACGGCGTCAATTTTGCGTTCTTCCAAAATCTGCACAATGCTCTCAACAGTCAGCGGCAACAAATAGACATTGTCTGCCGTAACCGGATCGGTCATGATTGTTGCAGGGTTGGAGTTGATGAGGGTGACTTCGATTCCTTCTTCGCGCAGGGAGCGAGATGCTTGAGAACCGGAATAATCGAATTCACAGGCTTGACCAATAATAATGGGCCCACTCCCGATGATCAGCACTGATTTGATGGAATTGTCCTTAGGCATGGCTTACTCGTTTCCAAATTGCCCGCAAAGGTAATCAATGCTAAAGGATTTAAGT
>NZ_JANRKL010000194.1:0-5914 GCF_033763495.1 Haliscomenobacter sp.
TTGCTTAGCTTTACTTTGTGGGGCTAGATCGATGAGTCGATTTCGCCAATACAGGGAAGGTTGGTAGGTTCGGTACCAGCGCATCCGATAAAGCGACCAGATGTCCAGCCCCATTTTGATGCTTTTGAGGCTTAGCATGAGTATCCATACCCCAACGAAGAGCAAATGATTTTGCTCAAATAAACTGCGCAACAGTTGCACATTGGTTTTGAACCAACTCCGTGCCTGCAACATCTGAGTTTCATTGAGAATACCACCTGAGACTTCGCTCGCACTCAAATACTGGATGCTGGGAATATGCGCTAAAGATTTAAAAAAATGCCATTCAATAAGTGCAGTTGTGCTTATTCCCACTACGAATGCAAGCATCAAAACAGACAATAAATTATAGCGCAGCTGGGCCTTTTGACGCTTAGAAATGAGCATAATCAGACCCGCGAATAAAGCCATGGCAAGCCCCTGCCATAAGGAATGCAATAGCGTCCAACTGATGGTTTGCAACAATCTTTCAGAAAAGAAACTGGCTGCGAAAAAGCTGTTCATACTGAATAAGGTTTAAAGCTTAAATCCTAAAAAATTCCACCACCTTGTAGCGGAGGTTGGCGTTCCAATTCGCAGCCCCCCAAAATAAGATACCTGCAAGGAAAGCTACCAATGCGCCCTGCCAAAGCGAATGCAGCAGCGTCCAACTCAAGGCATGAAGTAGACTTTCAGAAACGGTAAACGTTGCGAATAACAATTGCATAAACCTTTTCTTTTTGAAAATTTACAGTTTGTTCTCTTCGTCTTTTAGCAGCTTTCGTATTTCATCAAGCTCGGATTTGCTGGCCTTTTGGTTGCCCAAAAAATATTGCAACAATTTGCTTACCGACCCCTGATAGTGGGTGTCAACAAAGTTCTCCAACAAATTGCCCTTCGTGCTAGCCTCTTCCAGTGCCGCGGTATATACATGCTTCATCTGGCTTTCGTCGCGCAGCAACATCCCCTTTTCGGTCATCACCTGCATTTGTTTCAAGGTGGAGGTATACTGTACGGCTTTCTTTTGTGCATTCAAGGTATCATTCACAAAACGAACCGTACTGGGGCCGTGATCCCATAGGACTTGCAGAATGTCCATTTCTGCTTTGGTGGGTGCCCCCGATTGTTCTGATTCTGGTTTCTGTGTTTTCATGATTCAAAGGTACGATTTATTTCGTACGTTTCAAGTAGTAGGTTTATTTTTTTGAAAAAAAGTTTCGCTCTCGGTCCACTTCGGCTCCGTTCTCGGTCACTGAGCGGAGCCGAAGTGGGCCGAGAGCGGAGCTTTCATCCAAGTTTTATCCAGAGAAATCGAATTTTCCGGCTTATTTATGGTTAAAAACTCTTATTTTGCGCCAATAGAAATGCTACGACACATGCAAAAAAGTTTAAAAGCGCTTTTTGGTATTCATCACGGTTTGGATGAAAAAAGCGTTGATTTTTTAACCCAGGCTTTGGAAAAGAACAACCTTCCTGGTTTCGATTACATTGAGTTCAAGCAATCCATTGGAAATCTGACCAATTTAGGCATCGATGAACCCACTATGTTCAAATCTGCGTATGCCACCGCCGCAACAGTTGGTTTGACTAAGGAAAAATTGCTCAAAACCGCCGAGCATTATAAAAATATCTTAACCAATGAAAAAACGCAGTTTGATGCAGCCGTGCAAAAGCAGGTAGATCAAAAGGTGCGTTCCAAGCAGGTAGAGGTCGAAAAGTTGCGCAAACAAATTGAAGATCATCAAGCTAAAATCAAAGAACTGGAAGCTAAAATTGCTGCTGCCCAGTCTACTGTTGACCAGGCAGGTGATCTTATTGAGGCCGAATTGACCAAAATCGAAAACACCAAAAACGGTTTTGATAACACCCTGCGAGCGCTGATGAACGAAATCGATCGCGATATTCTGAACATTCAACAATATTTGTAATTTTGAGTGCGCTCAACATTGAGTGCTACCAAAACTCACCTAATCATGGCTGAAGTTAAATTTGAAAATCCCGAATTCAAACCAAAAACGTTCTGGTCACGTCCAGAAGGCACCACGGGTGCTATTTTTGGGCTGGCTATTCTGGCTGGTCTGGGTTATGTTTTTGTGACCTATCTGCCCCAGATTCTGGCTCTGGCTCAAAGTACACTTTACCTGGCACTGATGATTGTTGCATTGGTAGCCATCCTTTATATGGTGCTCGATCCCAAGATGCGCACCTTGATTTGGTACATGTACAAAAGTGTGATGCGCTGGGTAACTGGAATGTTTGTGACCATTGACCCCATCGGTATCCTCAAGAATTACATTGAAGACCTGGAGGACAATTTGGCCAAAATGCGCAAACAAATTGGTGTCCTGCGTGGTCAAATGCGCCAGATGACCACCCTGATTGAGGACAACAACAAAGAAATTGAGGCCAATATGCGCCTTGCTGCCGTTGCGCGCGATCAAGATAAGGATCAACAAATGTTGCTTGCTTCCCGTAAGGCTGCCCGCTTGAAGGAAAGCAACGAAAAATATGCTGCCTTACACCAAAAAATGGAGATCCTGTATCGCATTCTGTCCAAAATGCACAGCAACTCCGAAGTTTTGTTGGAAGACACCAAGGATCAGGTGAAGGTGAAGGAAATCGAACGCAAAGCCATCCGCACCTCCCACTCTGCCATGCGTTCGGCAATGAGCGTCATCAGCGGTGATCCGGACAAGCGCGCGATGTTTGATGCCGCCATGGATGCGATCACCGAAGATGTTGCCAACAAGGTAGGTGAAATGGAAAACTTCATGGAGATGTCTTCCAAGTTGATGGATTCCATCGACCTGCAAAATGGCATGTTCGAAGAACAAGGCCTACAAATGTTGGAAGATTGGGAGAAAAAGAGCACCCTTATGCTGATGGAAGGCACTGGCAAAACTTCTTCTGCCGAGTCTCTGGATTTGGATAGCTTCAAAAGCCGCCCAGAGAAAGAAGCAAGAGGGGATGGAAATGATTACAGCAATCTTTTCAATAACTGATAAGCGAAAAGCGAAAAATAAGGGGGATTGGCGATTGTGTCGCTTTTCCCCCTTGCTTTTTTAGGCGCCTTCGGCGCTATTCTTTACAACTCGGTTTTGGCTTTCAAAGTGGCCAAATACTCCACCAAGTCCACCAATTGCTGCTCATTAAAACCTTTGTAGAGCCCTTCCGTCATCAAGGATTGTGGCATTTCTTCCATTTTTTGCACATCGGCCATAGGATAAGACCGGGAAGTACCTCCCATGATGCGCAACTTCAGTTCACTAGCCGTTTTGCTTTCTACAATCCCCTGGACGGTTGAACCATCCTTTAAGGCCACATTAAACCCTTCGTAGCCGTAATTGATTCCTGAGGAAGGATAAATAATCGCGTTGTAGAGCGCACCCTTGTCCAGTTTGGAACCAATTTCAGTCAAAGCCGGGCCAAAGTTCACCCCACTTGCTCCAACTTTGTGGCAGGTGGCACAATGCTGCAAAAAGACTGCCTTTCCCGCCGCCACTTTGCCACTTCGGCCTTCCAATACCGCCACTGGGGGCAAATCACTGCCCATTTCCTTTTGTTTTTTGGTCAATAATGCCCGCGATTTTTTGCGCACATCCGTATTCCAGGCACCTGCGAGGGAAACCAAACCCTGCATGGTCAATACCTCTGGCACTTGATTTTTTTCAAACAATCCCAGAAGGTAAATTTGCCCATCCCAGGTGCTGTTGAGGCAACTCAAGGCAGCCCGACGAACGGCAAGTGGATTGTTTTCGCCCAAATACTGCTGATACATTTTGAACAAAGCAGGATCATTCACCGGTGCCAGGGCATACAAAATTTGTTGGGCTTTGGCCTCATCTGCACCTTTGAGTTGCTGTAGTAATAGGGGCATTCCTTTGTTGGCTACCAAAAGGCTGGCGGCTTGCCCACGCAAGGCTTCATCCTTATTTTCCAGCGCCATTTTCAGCAATTGTTCATTCTGGTTTTTGATTTGCAAGCGGTCCAATAAATCGAGGTACTCCACCCTACCCTCTAATTTGGATAACACCTGTTCCGCAAGAGATTTTAATGCAGCTGATTGTTGATAATAGCCGGGATCAATCGAAAACAAGGCCAAAATATTGATGGAATCCTGCATTGGATGTTTCGCTTGCGTCAGATTCTCAATCAGGCCATTTTTAGTTGAATCCGCATGAAAATGCAAGGCGCGGAAGTACTGTCTCAAGTCAAAGGCTTTGATCTTTGGGTCCAGGATCATCTCTTTCAATAAGGGTAGCGCCTCTTTAGAACGACTGCGCCAAACCAGGATTTTACCGGCCTCGGTATTCCATTTGCCGCCCACTTTCTTTTTCCAGGCCAAAAAGCGGCTGTCAGCCTGCAAGTCAGAACCTATTCCCAAGGCTTCCAGGTACCAGCGATCCTGCCCGTCGTATTGGCTGGCCAAATCCGCCCAAACCTTGTCTGCCTCCGCTCCTTTGGCGAAGCGCAATGCTACTGCCGCTTCGCGTCGCACCTGTGCGGAAGGGTCCTTTGCCACGGTTTTGGCCAATTGAGCGATTTGATTGGGCAATACCTGTCGGGCCAAACGGAGCCCTACAATGCGAATATCCGGGTCAATGTCTTTCAGAGCTGCTTGTACATAGGTTTGGGCCTTCCCCTTCATTTTGCCCAAAATCCACAAAGCACGAGCACGGGTTCGGGAATTGTTCCCATTCCACAGTTTGAGCAAACCCGCTTCAGCACCTGTTCCCATGCTGCGCAAGGCATTAGAGGCTTTGGCTTGTACGGCGAGATTGGGATTCTGGAGCGACTCCAAAAGCTGACCTTCGGTTTCAAAACCGGGGATAGCTTTTTCAGGCTGGTATTTCCGTCCTTTTTTACCCGCACTGACCCGAAATATCCGCCCACGACCGGTGTCTCCAAATTTGTGTCCGCCTACTGCAGGATCGTACCAGTCCGCAAAAAAGACCGATCCATCTGGAGCTACCGTTACATCGGAGGGGCGGCACCACTGGTCTTTACTTTTGACCAAATTCAACACTTCCGCGGTATAACCAGCACCGGAAGATTTAGCAGGGTAAGCTCTTACAACATTGTGCCCAGCCTCGGCGTGGAGCGGCTGGTTGTGGAATGCCTCGGGCAACATCTCGCCCTCATACACCGTCATCCCGCAGGGCGAACCGGAACCCGTTTGTAATAGATTGGGCACCACCCCGGGGTCGTTCAAATGCCAATGGCGCAAGGGGATTTCGGACTCCAGGTTGATCCGACGCTCACCCCACCAGGCACCGGTTATTTGGTCGGTGTAGCCGTAGTTACCGTATTCCATGACGTAGTTGATGCGTACCCCCATGTTGCCATCGTCGTCATTGTCGGATTGCCAGAGGGTGCCGTAGGAATCGGGGGCTACTTCGTAGTTGTTGCGAAAATTGTGGGCCAGCACTTCCAGATTGCTGCCATCAGGGTCGCAGCGGAATACCATGCCCTGGCGATAGGGCGCACCCTGGTCATTTACGGCATTGCCACTCAGGTCCATCACGGGTTTACCATGGCGGTCCATGATTTGTCGGCCGTTGTTGCCAAAGTTAAAGTACATCTTGCCATCGGGGCCTTGTACAAAGGCGTGTACGGCGTGGTCGGATTGTACCCCGCTTAGCCCGGTGAAAAGGGTATCTCTTTTGTCGGCTTTGTCATCACCATCGGTATCACTCAACAAAAACACATAAGGGCTACAAGAGACTATGGCCTGATTGTCTACCGCCCAGATGCCCAGGGCAGCATTGACATCGGTTCCTTGGTAAAATACGGTGCTTTTATCGGCTTGGGCATCGCCATCGGTGTCTTCGAGGATGAGGATGCGGTCGCCTTCTTTGCGTTCGGGGTTTTCAGGGTTGTGGGTGTTGCGGTAGTT
>NZ_JANRKL010000195.1:0-32165 GCF_033763495.1 Haliscomenobacter sp.
GTTGTGTACATGGAGTAGAGCGCTGGCGCAGCAATTGTGGCTGTAATTCAGGTGGTAGACCCGATTGGAATCAAAACTGGCGGGCACCGCTTAGGGAAACCCTCAACTGGTTGCGCGACGAACTAATCCCAATTTATGAAAACAAAACGGCTGGTTTGTTGAAAGACCCCTGGGCTGCGCGCAACGACTACATTCAGATCGTGCTGCAACGGGGCAATGAATCTTTGCTGCAAAAATTCATCCAAGCGCATGCCAGCCGGACTTTGGATGAGGCTGAAAAAATTCAGCTCCTGCGCTTGATGGAAATGCAGCGGCAGGCTATGCAAATGTTCACCAGTTGCGGATGGTTTTTTGATGAAATCTCGGGTTTGGAAACGGACCAAATTCTACAATACGCCAACCGGGCCATTCACTATGCTGAACAAGTTGGTGGTAAAGAATTGCACGAAACATTTTTGGAACGCTTGGAAAAAATGCCCAGTAATGTATATGAAAATGGGGCAAGTAGCTATCGCAAAAACGTGATTCCAGCCCGGGTGGATTTAGCCAGGGTGGGTATGCACTATGCGGCCTCATCCCTCTTTGAAGAATATCCGGAATACCTCGAAATTTTCAACTACCAAATGAGTAGTGAGGAATTCCATCGTTATGAGGGCGGCAATCAGCGTCTGGCCTTTGGCCGGACCAAAGTGCGTTCAAAAGTGACCCTGTCAGAAAAACATTTCAGTTTTGCGGTACTCTACCTTGGGCAACAAAACATCATTGGACACATTTCGGTGGATATGCCACATGCAGAATTTGATGCTATGGAAGCCAAGTTGATCCCAGCATTTGAGCAAACCGACTTAGGTGAAGTGGTAGGGGTAATGCAGGATTACTTTGGATCTGAGCGTTTTACGTACTGGCACCTCTTCAATGATGAAAAGCGCAAAATTCTGGGTGAAATTTCAGATCGCAGCTTGCGCGCAACTGAGACCGTTTTCCGCGAAATCTACAATGACAACTACCAATTGATGACGGGGATCAAATTGAGCAAAATCCCGGTGCCGGAAACTTACCTGACCGCAGTGAAGTTCATCCTCAATCACGACCTGGTGAGTATGTTTTCCAGCGGAAATACCTTTAGCATCCGCAACTTGAAGCGACTGATTGCCGAGTTTAAAAAGTGGGAAGTAAAATTGACCAATCGTTCCAGCTTGCGTTTGAACATTACTGAACGAGTATATCATGAGTTACAGCTGATTCTGCAGGAAAAAGAAAAAGCCCTGGAGCGCCTGCGTCTGCTCAATCTGGTCATGGAAAACCTGAAGGAGCTTGAAATGGATCTGAACATCTGGAAAGGGCAGAATTTCTATTTCTCCGCTTCCCGGCAAATGAAACGTTTCCAATATTCTATTCACTGGTGGGCGGAGTGGACGAAATTGGGGAAACACTTGGGAGTGAAGGCCGCTGAGGGCTAAAATATTTGAGTTAGATGGAGCACTTTATGCTGCATTCGAGTTGAAAATTGCATAAATTTATCCTGTTGTAAACAGTTTGAATTGCGACAACATGAAAGCAATACTAGAATTGAATGAAACAGAACTGGACAATAAAGTTCTGGAGGCAATAAAAATGGCGTTTAAAGGCTTGGACTTGGAGATTTCGGTCCAAGTCAAAAAGCCCTATTATTTATCCGAGGAAGATTTTATTTCAAGGGTAAAAACGGCTCAGGAGGCTAGAGAGGCTTATCGTTTGAGCCCTGAACAATTTGAAGGTTTTTATGAAAAAGTAATATCAGATGAAGAAATTGACTTGGACAAAGAATTTACAAAATTCAGAATAGTGCTTGATAATGAGAGGAATTGAATTTCGCCCTCAAGCATTCGAGCAAATGAACGATTGGCTGAGGGAGGATCGAAAAATTTTACAGAGAATATTGAGAATTTTGAAAGAGTGCCAGCGCACTCCATTTGAAGGTATTGGGAAACCAGAGCCATTGTGAACTTTCAGGATGCTGGTCTAGACGAATCAATGATGAGCATCGTTTAGTTTACGAAGTGACAGAAGAGTTGATAATCGTATTGTCCATGTATGGCCATTACGACTAACTCTTATTGGTTCAACTCCCAAAACACGTCCCATCCAAAGCGTAAGAGCAGCGCCCCGATTACCCCCAAAAAAAACAGCCGCACAAAGCCATTCCCCCGCAAAATAGCCGTTCTGCTTCCTGCAAAAGACCCAATCATGTTGCACACCATCATAGGTAGGGCAATTTCGAAGCTAACGTAACCATGCCACAAAAAGAAGATCAGGGAAAATACGTCGGCGACGACGTTGATGAACTTGGAGATGGCCGATCCGGTGAGAAAATTATAGCCAATCAAACTTACAAAGCCAAATACCAATAAGCTGCCTGTACCGGGGCCCACAAAACCATTGTAAAACCCACAACTCATGCCCACCAGCAAGCCATAAACCGGAATCAGCTGTACACTAACCCGAAACTGCTCCTGATGCCCCAGGTCTTTTTTGAAGTAGGTGTATACCGCAATGGCCACCATCAACACCAAAATGATTGGTTTCAGTACATCGGAACTGACCAAACTGGAAAATCGCGCTCCCAAAAAAGACATGGTTCCCGCTCCAATTCCTCCATACAATACAGTACGCCAAGGGATAGCTACCTTGCGGGAGTACTGCCAGGCTGCAACGGCAGTACCCATAAAGGACGCAAAACGGTTGGTGCCAATGATGCGTGGCACCGAAAAACTAGGAAACAGAATGAACATTGCCGGAGCCTGGATCAATCCACCGCCGCCTACAATGGCATCTACAAACCCCGCCAGTAAAGCGGCTAAACAGGCATAAATCATTACTTTTGCTAGATTATTGCCTGCAAAGTTAAGAATAGCTACAAAAGCGTCAGGTTTTCAACCCGTTCGGGCGTAATTCTTTTAGCCCACCCCGATGTACACTTCGCCATCCAGCACCTTGACCGGATAAATCGCAATTTTGCCACAATCTCCATTCAGGTTTTCACCGCTCAACAACGAAAAGGTGCGCTTGTGCATGGGACAGGCTACTTTCGGTTCGCCATTTTCGTCGCCAATCAGGCCGCGCGAAAGCACCATTTCCATGCGATGTGGGCAAAGGTTTTGACAAGCGTACCATTCTCCAAGTCCTGCAAAGTGAAAGACGGCAATTTGTTTGTCCTGGTATTTTACGCAGGCTCCGGCGTTGGAGGGGAATGCCTGGGTTGGCCCTGCTTTGAACCAGATTTTGACTTCAGACTCCGCCACGGGAATGTATTTGGAGAGGAGTGTTTGCATGTTGGTAAGCTTTTGATGAATTAAAGGGTATCCCAAAGCGACACTTTATTAGCACAAAGAACACAATGAGTGAGGATTTGACATCCGTGCTTTTAAAAGCTTTTAAATTCATCGATTTGTCAACGTCTTGTCTCTGTGTTCTTTGTGCCTCTTTTTGTGTTCTTTGTGCTAATTATGTCTTATTTGAAGCTTTATAGCATAGTGAAAACCAGTATTACCATGGCCTCGGCATTTTTTGCTCACGCAATTCAACAAAGGCCATGTTCTCGTCCGTTTCTTCACTGTTGATAAAGTGTTTGAAGCGGGCGCGGATGGCTGGGTTTTCGACTGCTTCTTTCCATTCGCACTGGTAATTGGCAATCAGGATGGCCATATCGGCTTCCAGTTCGGCAGCTATGCCCAGAGCATCGTGTACAATCACATCGCGCAGGTAGTTGATACCCCCTTCCATTTTTTCCAACCAGGGCGCGGTACGTACCAGTGGGCCTGCGGTTTTGATGTAAAACATGAGAAAGCGGTCTAGGTAACGCAGGCAAGTAGCCGAGTCAATTTTTTCGGCCAAGAGTACTGCGTGTTTTGGATTGGCACCGCCATTGCCGCACACATACAGGTTCCAGCCTTCTTCAGTAGCAATGATGCCAAAGTCTTTACCTCTGGCCTCGGCGCATTCGCGGATACAACCAGATACGCCTCCCTTGATTTTGTGCGGCGCCCGGAGCCCTTTGTACCGATCCTCTACTTCAATGGCAAAACTCACACTGTCTAACATCCCAAACCGGCACCAGGTGGAACCTACACAACTTTTGACGGTACGCAAAGCTTTGCCGTAGGCGTGACCACTTTCAAAACCAGCTTCGATGAGTTCCTCCCAAATGAAGGGTAGGTCATCCAGGCGAGCACCGAAAAGGTCGATGCGCTGGCCGCCCGTGATTTTGGTGTACAGGTCGTATTTTTTAGCCACGGCTCCGATGGCGATTAGTTTGTCTGGAGTGATCTCCCCTCCCGGGATGCGCGGCACCACCGAATAAGAACCATTGCGCTGGATGTTGGCCAAAAAGCGATCGTTGGTATCTTGAATGCCTGTTTGTTTCGAAGCAGTTTCAGCATTGATGGAAGCAAAAATTGAAGCCAGGGCGGGTTTGCATACTTCGCATCCGTGCCCCTTGCCGTGTTCAGCGATTACCTCTTCGAAGGAGCTGTAATCTTTGACCTTGACGATGTCGTACAATTCCTGACGGCTGTGTTGGAAATGTTCACAGAGGTTTTCTTTGACTGTTTTTCCAAGGGCCTTGAGCGTACCTTTGAGCAGGTCATCCACCATTGGTTTGCAACCCCCGCAGCCGCTAATGGCTTTGGTACATTTGGTGATCGCTTTGAGGGTTTCGCAGCCTTCGTCACTCACGGATTGACAAATGCGCCCTTTGCTCACACTTTCGCAGGAACAAATGACCGCTTCATCGGGCAAATCCAAAACGCTGCCAAAGGCGGGTGTCCCACCGGAAATTTTGACGATAAGGGCTTCGGGTTCAGGGGGTAAGGCGATAGCATTCTTATAAATTTGCAGCAACTGGTTGTAATCACTCGCATCTCCTACCAGGATACCACCAAGCAGATGTTTGCCATCTTCGGATACATTCAGGCGTTTGTACAGGCCCTTGAGTTTGTCTTCAAAAACAATGGCACGGTGAGCAGACTGGCTGCCAAAAGCATCGCCAAAACTGGCCACATCCACCCCGATGAGCTTGAGCGAAGTAGACATGTCCACTTCTTCACTCATCTTTTTGCCCTTGCCTAAAATACTACTCACTGCAACCTCTGCCATTTCATATCCCGGAGCAACCAGGCCATAAATCATACCCTTGTACAAGGCAACTTCGCCGATGGCAAAAATGTCGGGATCGGAGCTGCGCATGCATTCATCTACTTGCACTCCACCGCGAGGGCCGAGCTCCAGGCCGCATTGCCGTGCCAACTCATCACGGGGGGCAATGCCAGCAGAAATAACCAACATTTCGGCGGGTAAAATGGAGCCATCAGCAAACTCCATGTGTGACATCCGTTCCTGGCCAGAAATTTGACTGGTGTTTTTACTCAGGTGTACCTGGACACCCATGCCTTCAATGGCTTCCCGGAGCAAATCACCCGCTCTTTCGTCCAATTGCCGAGGCATGAGCCGGGGCGCGAATTCCACCACGTGCGTCTCTAACCCTAAATCGCGCACAGCTTTGGCAGCTTCGAGCCCCAGCAAGCCACCGCCCAACACCGCTGCGGGGATTGCATCCCCTTTTGCAGCGAGCTTCATGCCATATTGAGTAATCTGCTCAAGATCCTCGATCGTGCGATAAACAAATACCCCTTGTTTGTCCTTCCCCGGAATGGGTGGTACAAAGGGTGCCGAGCCAGTAGCCAGAATGAGTTTATCGTAGGTGAACACAAGGCCTTTGTGGGTGCAAACCAACTTGTTGTCACGGTCGATTTGGGTCACCAATTCGCCCAGGTGGAGGGTGATGCCCTTGTCCGCATACCATTGTGCCGGAGCCAGATAAAGGTCTTGTTCGGTTTTCCCGGAAAAATAATCACTGAGGTGTACCCGGTCGTACGCTGGGCGTGGCTCTTCGCCAAAAATGTGCAGCTCATACGTACCCTGAGGGGCTTGCGCCAGCCATTTTTCGCAAAACTTATAGCCTACCATGCCATTGCCGATTACGATTATTCGCATCATGTACGTAGATTTTATTTCGCAAAACTACGTATATTTTTAAGTAATTCAAGTATTTTTTCAAGAATTTACTTAATTTTGTTGCCAGTAAAAAAATAGTACTATGGTGATGCGCTGCAAAATACCACGGTTGACGCTCGTTGGAGCTGGGCCTGGCGACCCGGATTTGATTACCCGAAAAGGATGGAAAGCCTTACAAATGGCGGATGTGGTGCTGTATGATGCCCTTATCCATCCAGACTTATTGGCGGAAACCCCGAGCTGTGTACCTAAAATATACGTAGGAAAACGCAGCGGAGCCCATTGCGCCAGTCAAAGGGAAATCAACCAGCAAATTGTGGAGGCTGCCTACCGCTATGGTCATGTGGTGCGCCTGAAAGGGGGCGACCCCTTTGTGTTTGGGCGAGGCATGGAGGAAATAGAATACGCCAAACAAAAAGGCATCCAGCACATTGAAGTCATTTCGGGGATTAGCAGTTCCATTGCCGGGCCAGCTGCGGCGGGTATTCCGGTTACTTCGCGGGGTTTTAGCACCAGTTTTTGGGTGCTGACGGCAACGACCAAGGATGGAGATCTAGCACCAGATATTCAAATGGCGGCACAATCCACGGCTACCGTAGTTTTGTTGATGGGCATCCGCAAAATTGCGGCCATTGCGGCATTGTTCAGCCAGTTTCGGGATAGTTCAACACCCATCGCCATCATCCAAAATGCAACTTTGGAGAATCAACTCAGCGTAGTGGATCAATTGAGTGGGGTAGGGGAGCGATTGGACGAAATTGATATCCAGGCCCCCGGCATTGTGGTGATTGGAGAAGTGGTGCGCCTGGCGGAATTGAATTGTGCACAATTGATGGAGCAGACTAAATAGAAAGCACTAATTTAGTGCTGCAAAAAATGAGTGACCATCACTCATCATTCATCATTCATCATTCTTTTACCATGCCTGCATACGTTATCGTTCAAGTAAAAGTGAACGAACCCATCGAATACGAAGTATACAAATCCCTTACGCCCACATCCATAAGTGCATATGGAGGACGTTTTATCGTGCGGGGCGCTGCCGTAGAAACCTTGGAAGGCAGCTGGGCTCCTGGCCGTTTGGTGGTCCTGGAATTCCCGGATGTAGCTACTGCCAAAACCTGGTGGGAATCGGAAGAATATGCCCCTGCCAAAGCCATCCGGCAACGCACCGCAGAAACGGAAATGATTTTGGTGGATGGGTTTGTGCCCATGTAGGGACAACTCTGTGTGGTTGTTTCTACATAGGCAACCACATAGGGTTGCCTCTACATGGCAACCGCAAGGGTTGCCCCTACGCGCGATACCGTATTGTTTTAATGCCGATACGCAAACCGGCAATAAACATCGTCAAACCGGCAATAAACAGGGCAATTACTAAGGTGGTCATTGGTGTTGGTTTTAGATGAAGTAAAATTTACGCAGCATTTGTCTATTTGGATCAGCTGCACGTTGGATTTTTAGACAGTAGTGGAAAAAGGAGGGTCGCGATTGTTAGGATACTTTAACATTCATATAAGATTTGACCAATAGTACGTTTAGTAGAAAATTCACGCTTAACTCCAGCATCATGAACTTAAAGGTGCTCCTACTCAATTTACTCCCGTTTTTTATTTACGCGCAAGAAGATATTTATTCATTTGCGCTAGTTCAGGATGTTGAAGGTTTCGTTAACGTACGATCTGATCCCTCAATAAAAAATAACGTCCAGGACACAATTGCCACAGGAAGGGTAGTGTGGTGCTATGAAAAAAAAGGGGATTGGTACTATGTAGACTATGACAAAAAAGGTAATTCTCATGATGGCTACATCCATCGTTCCAGACTTAAACTGATCAATAGTTTTGAAAAAATTCCTGTGCATAAAGAAAGTAAAGATCAAATAGTCTTTCGGAAAGATAGCCTTGTGATCACGCTAAGTAAAAAAAGCTTTGTGGCTGCTGAAAATAACCTACAATACGCGACGAACAGTGGTACCAAGTATCTGGCGAAAATCAACAGCAAACGAATCTGGGGCACAGATGGAAACGTCCCCAGAACACAGTATAAATTCATTGAGATTGTATCGGGGCAGCGAATGATCACTATCCCTTCCGCTGAAATAGCTGATCTTTATGAGCCCACATTGTACAACACCAAAGTGTTTTGTGACCGTGCCAACAACACAATTTACATCAGCGTTCTCAATGGTGATGGTGCTGGTGGGTATGTTGGGTTGTTTGTTGTAAAAAATGGATTTTACCACAGTAGAATGATCACAATTGGCACTTAAAGTGAAGGTAAAATGAAGAATATCATCCTTTTATTTCTTTACATGCTATTGCTCAGCAACAATCTACATGGCCAAAATAAAATCACTAAAAATGGTTTAAAAACCGGGCTTTGGAGAACTGAGTACAACCGCGAATACTTTGAGTTTAAACGAGAAGGCCACTACAAGGTGATTTCAATCAAATCTCTGGACACAATATCTAAAAGCCATTTTTATGACCATCTTTATGTAAAATACAAAAACGATACAGCCTGGCTTGATTTGGAAGAAAGGAAAGGGGATAGTATAGTTGTCCAGGATGGTTTATGGAAGCGATATGATACCACTGGATTACGGTTAGAATACCTGAGCAGGTACAAGCGGGGAATAACAATATGGCGCAAAAGTTTTAATAGCGACGGCTCCTTGTCCACTCACACCCATACCGATTTCATAAAGGGAATTACTTATTTTGATGATTACCAAAATGGCGACTTGTTTCGCCACAGTTACTATTTACCAGAAAAGCCCAATGATGAAATCATCGAATACTACCCCAAAACCCGGCTTTTCATTTCCAATGCAGAACCAAGATTTGACTACAATTTTCTTAACAAGGCAAGCACCTCCCAAAACATCCAGATAGCCTGTAAAAAGCCATTGAAGATTTTATCGGTGAGCCCCCATTCTTCAAATTTTCAGGTACAATTTTCTCACACTTTACCCCTTGATTTAGAACCTCAAGATACACTTCAGCTTCAACTCAACTACATACCTAGCCCAGCTACAACGATGGAAGAAGACACCATTGCCATTAAAACTTTAGAAAATGGCAAAGTACACGAATACCTAATTTATGCCTTAACTTCAGCAGTACACATTGATTATCAAAACGTAGAAAGTACATCCAGAGTAGAACTTAGCCAAACCAGGGATCAGTATTTATTGATTGACCAGTTGGGTACTCAAACGGACGCTTGTGTGCAAATTGAACCTGAAAATATTTGTTTTCAACTCATGGCTGGGCTCTCACCTCATATCCGGATCGACCTAAAAGCATTCAAACCAGGTGTTTATTCTATTTTCATTGGCAGCTGTAATAAATTTGGTTCTTTTAATTTACTGATTACTGAATAATTAACCTTCACGTCCTATTATTTTTTTGTAGATAGAGTAAGTTTTTTTCAACCTCTGCTGAAAACATTTGTTTAAACGAATATCTTCACTAACTTTGTACCATGAAGATCGAAGAACTGATCAAGCAGACCAAGTTTGTTTCGCCATTGCAAAAGGCCATCCTCAATTTGATTTACACCTACCATTGGCATGTGGATCAGGCCGCAGTGTTGTTCAAACCCTTTGGGATCACCATGCAGCAGTTCAATGTATTGCGCATTTTGCGGGGAAAACACCCTGAATTCGTGCCAGTTGGGGATGTCAAAGCCGTCATGTTGGATAAAAACCCCGACCTGACTCGCCTGTGTGATCGATTGCAGGAAAAAGGCTGGATTGAACGGGAAACCAACTCCTGTAACCGGCGCCAGGTTTTGCTGCGCATCGCCAAACCAGGCTTGGAGTTGCTGGAAAAAATGGAACCGCTGCTTCAACAACAGGCAGCTGAAATGAATCACCTAAGTGCTGAGGAAGCAGAGTTGCTCTCCGATTTATTGGACAAGCTGAGAGGGTGATTTTTTTGCTCTAAAATTCGTTTAAACAAATTTTGTTCAACCATTAAAACAATTAAAATGTCAAGTATTGAAAAAATTGCGGCGAAAAAACTCCTTTGGGTTGCGCCATTAGCCGCAGCAATCTCTGCTGGGATAAACAGCGTTTTATTCCTGATTGGTTCGGCCATTGGTTTAATCGATGCTGCGGTATTGGTTCCTGGATTGAATGGACCCATCACGATTGGTCCAATAATTATGTCCTCTGTAGTACCCAGTCTGATAGCGGGCCTGGTACTTGGAGGAATGAATTATTTTCTGAACAAGCCGTTTAAGGTGTTCAGAATAGTTGCGTTGGTCCTGGTGGTTTTGTCTTTTGCTAACCCCTTTATGGGTATACCCGGTATTCCTTTGGGCATGGGGATTTGGCTGAATGTGATGCACGTGGTAGTAGCCGGGGTTGTAGTTTACTGTTTTGGTCGCTTTACGACCAAAGCATAATGCAGTAGAAATGATTTACAGATTGTATTGAAAGCCAAATCAATGCTTTCAATACAATTTTGTTGTTAGTAAAAGCTTTTGAAATATAATTGCCAGATTGAAAAAAATGCCTAGATTTACACAATCGATTCAATCTATTCGATTTAAATAGAACACATATATTTTATACTTAATCTACTTCTTGCCCAGAAAGAAGCGTAATCATCTAATCATTTATTTCTGGGCACGCCAAATATTGACTAAGTGATGAAAAATCAGCCTTATGTTTTGCTGTGCGGTTTGTTGATCGGACTATTTTTCTCTCTTCCCCTTTTGGCTCAAACGCTAACGCCGGAAGAAATCGCGAAAAAAGCCGCAGCTGAAAAAGTGAAAAAACTGGCCTACGTCAAAAAATATTCCTGGCTTGCCATAGAGGAAATGCGTCGCACCGGAATTCCAGCAAGTATAAAACTCGCTCAAGCCATTGTAGAATCCCATTCCGGCACCAGCATCTTGGCCACTGAGGCCAATAACCATTTTGGCCTGAAATGTGGCAAAGAATGGACAGGAAAAACCATGTTTCGCATGGATGATGATCGGGATGCCTATGGGTTCTTGATCGAATCCTGTTTTCAAGCTTACACCACCATCCGGGAATCCTATGTGCGCCACTCCGATCATTTGATGAATCCCGGCAAAATGGATCGTTATGGGTACCTTTTTGCACTGGATGTGTTGGATTACCGCGCTTGGGCGGAGGGTTTGCAAAAAGGAGGGTATTCGACTAACCCAATTTATGCCCAAATTTTGGTGCAAACCATCGAGGAATTGGCTTTACATGAATTCGATTTGCGAGCATTAAATGAAATGAATGCTGGTCGAAATTAAGTTATAAAATTTCATAAACACATAAAAAAAATACCTAGTTTTACCATATCTAATTTTTTGTTATTGCGTATAGACTTTATGCTTATTTTACTTCCTGCCCACCAAGAAGCGTAATCACCTAATCTTTATTTCTGGACGCCACCAAATATTGACTAAGCGATGAGAGATCAGCCTTATGCCTTGCTGTGCGGTTTGTTGATTGGCCTATTTTTCGCACCTCCTCTTTTGGCTCAATCCCTGAGCCCGCAAGAAATTGCGAAAAAAGCCGCAGCCGAAAAAGCGAAAAAACTGGCCTACGCCAAAAAATACGCTTGGCTTGCCATCGAAGAAATGCGCCGCACCGGAATTCCGGCCAGTATCAAACTCGCCCAGGCTGTGGTAGAGTCTCATGCTGGAACCAGCCCTTTGGCCACTGAAGCCAATAATCATTTTGGCATAAAGTGTGGAAAAGAATGGACGGGCAAAACGATTTATCAATACGATGACGATCGGGACGCAAATGGATTTTTAATAGAATCCTGTTTTCAAGCTTACACCACCATCCGGGAATCTTATATGCGCCACTCCGATCATTTGTTGAATCCGGCCAAGGTGGGTCGTTATGGTTATCTTTTTACCCTGGATGTGCTAGACTACCGCGCCTGGGCGGAGGGTTTGCAAAAGGGGGGCTATTCCACCAATCCTTTATACGCCCAGATTTTGATTCAAACGATTGAAGAGTTGGGTTTGAGGGAGTATGATTTGCGAGTACTCAATGAGATGAATTCCGGGCGAAATTAATGGAGGTTTATCAAATGTAGTGACAAAAGTCATTGACAGCCAATCTATTCCTCATTTTGCGGCGAGTGGATTTAACCGCACCTTGGTACTGGGCTAAACAGACATACCTTAGCTTCGTGCCAAACTATGCTACATTTCCCAATACTTCCCGAAAATACCCGCCTTTTTTTGCGCGACACGGGTGAAATGAGCCGGTTTATTGGCCGGTTCTTCGTAGAAGGTTTAAGGCCCCGTTACGAAGTAGCAGAATTCATCCACCAGTGTTTTGTAATTGGCTACAAGTCATTGCCACTGATTGGACTAACTGCATTTATCATCGGCCTGGTGCTCACGATGCAATTGCACCCCACGATGGTGTATTATGGAATTGAAGCCCAGATTCCGGCGATGGTAGGCATTGCCATCATCCGTGAGATAGGCCCGATTTTGACTGCCTTGATTTTTGCCGGAAAAATTGGCTCCAGCATCGGTGCAGAACTGGGCTCCATGAAAGTGACCGAACAAATCGACGCCATGGAGGTTTCGAGCACCAACCCTTTCAAATACCTCGTGGTAACCCGCACTTTTGCGGCCATGCTCACCCTTCCTTTTTTGGTCATCATTGCCGATGCCATCTCCTTGTACGGCTCTTTTTTGGGGGTCAACATTTACGAAAACCTGAGCTTCCACCTTTTTTACGAAAAAATCCTGGACTACCTCTTTTTTATGGACATCCTGCCTGCATTCATCAAAACCTTCTTTTTTGGTTTTGCAGTGGGCATTATTGGCTGCTTCAAGGGGTATTATTCCAATAAAGGCACCGAAGGGGTAGGCCGCTCCGCCAATTCAGCGGTGGTGGTTTCCTCGGTGGCCATTTTTATCCTGGACCTGATCGCGGTACAGATCACTGACTTATTGTAAGATGAAAAAACAAACTGCTTCAGCCGTGGCGGTTATCCGCATCCGTGATCTTTGTAAGTCTTTTGGGACAAACAAGGTTCTCGACCACTTCAACCTGGAGTTACATCAAGGTGAAAGTTTGGTGGTATTGGGTCGTTCTGGCTCAGGTAAGTCGGTTTTGATCAAATGTATCATTGGGCTCATTGAACCGGATCAGGGCAGTATCGAGGTGCTTGGGCAAAATGTACTGAACTTGGACCACGCCGGACTGGACAAAATGCGTACTCAGGTGGGGTTTTTGTTCCAAAGCAATGCCTTGTACGACTCGATGACGGTGCGGGAAAACCTGGAATTCCCGCTGCGACGCCACTCCATCAACCTGAGCCAGGAAGAAGTGAACAAGCTGGTGATGGAGGCCCTGGAGAGCGTAGGCCTGGAGCACACCGTGGACCTGATGCCGGCGGAACTTTCCGGCGGCATGCGCAAACGCATCGCCCTGGCCAGAACCCTGATCCTCAAACCCGCCATCATCCTGTACGACGAACCCACTACTGGCCTGGATGCCATCACCAGCCTGGAAATCATTGCACTGATGAAATCCATCAATGAACGTTACCATACTTCCTCCATCATCATCACCCACGACATGAAATGTGTGAAACTGGCTGCCGATCGGGTGGCTATGCTGATTGATGGAAAATGTTACGCAGAAGGGACTTACGATACTCTGCGACAGTCTACTGATGAAAAAATTCACCCATTCTTTCAATAACAGACCATGAAAACGCAAGCTACGGATTCAGTAAAACTGGGCATGTTTGTATTAACAGGAATTGTAGTGCTTATCCTGACCCTGTACATGATTGGCAAAAATCGGGGCATGTTCACCGACAGTTTTGAGCTCAAAACCCACTTCAGGGCCGTCAATGGGTTGATCTCCGGCAATAATGTGCGGTATGCTGGGATTGAAATTGGCGCGGTCGAAAGTGTCGTTTTTTTGAATGACACCACCATCGAAGTGAACATGAACATTCAAACCAAAATGCGCAACATCATCCGGCGCAACGCAGTGGCCAGCTTGGGCACAGATGGGTTGATTGGCAACCGGGTGGTTAATATTTTTCCAGGGCTGGGCGACGCCCCCCTGGCCAATGTTGGCGACGTACTGCCCTCCCAGGAGGAAGTGAGCACCGACGCGATGTTGAGAACCCTAACGCATACCAATGACAACATTGCCGCCATCGCTGAAGATTTGCGCCTGACCGTTCACCATGTCAGTACCAGCGCGCAGTTGACCCGCTTGTTGGACGACTTGTCTTTGAGCAACGAACTTAAAGCTTCCCTGCAACACTTGCACGAGACTACAGAACAAAGCGCTGCTTTGATGTCGGATCTTACGCAAACTTTTGCGAAAGCCACCAAAAACGAAGGCACGCTGGCCACCTTATTCACCGATACAACCATAGCCGGGCAGCTCAAACAAACGCTGGAAAACATTCAAACCATAGAGGGCAATGCCGGCCGCTTGGTACAAAACCTGAACCAGACCATCTCCTCCATTGATAAAGACCTCAATCAAAACAAAGGGACCCTGGGGCTGCTGTTGAAAGATACGACCTTGAGCAATAGCCTGCGGCATACGCTCAATAATGTGGAGGAGAGTACGGATGCGTTGAAGTTGAATATGGAGGCGCTGAAGCATAATTTTTTGTTCAGGGGGTATTTTAAAAAAATGGAGAAACAGAAAAAACAATGATGATCAGGGAGAGGCCAGATGAAACTTGCTGATCAGGCCAAGTCAAATGAATGATTGACTTCCATCATTGTGAACCGTTTGTAATGGGTTGAATTTGTGATCATTACTTCATTAAAAAACTCAGACAATGTGCTTTTCAACAACTGCTAGTTTTGGCGCGGGTGTCATTCTTTCTGGAGCAGGTATACTCGCTGCCACAAAGGTGACAGAACCCAAACAAAGGATGTTTGCTGCAATTCCTGCCATTTTTGCCATTCAGCAATTTGCAGAAGGATTTGTTTGGTTGTCGCTGACTCAGGAACCCTTTGCCGACTGGCTTCGCCGCGCAGCATTTGTGTTTTTGTTTTTTGCCGAGGTCCTTTGGCCTTTGTGGATACCTATGGCGATTTTGAGGCTTGAAAACAACTCACAACGTAAGAAAATTTTGCGCTTCTTAGCTGGCTTGGGCTTGGTCTTTGCACTACATACCTTCTATTATTTGCTAACCAATGCATTCGAGGCACAAATAGCGGAGTACCACATACAGTACAAACTTCATTACCCCCCTACATTTGTCCTATTTACCTGGGGTGTTTACGGAATCCTAACGATCCTGCCCACTTTTATTTCCTCAGTTCCAAAAATGTGGATCGTAGGTCTGCCGATGATGGCATCCTTTTTTATAGCCGAAATGCTTTACCCCAATTATGTGATTTCGGTCTGGTGTTATTTTGCAGCGATTATTAGCATTATCGTGGTTATACAACAAATGGAGATGAGTAAGAGGCTGAAGTTTTGGCAGCAATAAAAAACTCAAGAAAATACTAAGCATAGCTCGGAAATATTGTGGTATAAATTTACAATTCTCGGGAACCCAGACCTCAATTCACAGGTTATTATCAAATATTTCCAAAAAATACAAAATGATCGATTTTTCCAAAGGCGGCTATCAAGGAAATTTCATTGAAGAAACGTTCAAAGGATTTACAGCCAAGTACATGCCCCACTACTGGTATTTTCGGGAAGTGCTCCGCGCTAGTCATCTGCCTAGCGTTCACTGGGAAAAAGTTACTGGCGAAGCCCTAGCCACTGAAGAGGAAGAAGCCAAAGATTTGGTTGCCATTAGTATGATTATGTATCACGTGTATACTTGTCTTGCCGAGGCAATCAGTTTTTATCAAGCGCTGGAATATGAGATTGGCAAATTTAATTCAAATGGAACCCGAGAATTTGAGGCGAAAAAGAACTGGAAGGCAGCTTACTCCAGCCTTTATACCTGTGTCAATTCAATGAGCAATTTGCTACTTATTGTAGAGGGACAAAAACCATTGTACGAGTATTATCCAGACGGTACTCCAAAGAATTACACGCCTGGAAGTGCCGTCTCATTTTTTAAATCAAAAAACCAGTTATTTTCAGATAACATTAAAAATTGTCGAGATCGTTTAGAAATCCGAAATCACCTGGATCATTATTGGACAATTTGGACAAGCATTGGTCAAGGGATTTTCTTGTTTGATAAAGATTTTTCCAAAGGTTATGTGGTTACAAGCCCACCAGTCGGCGGTCAACCGGGGATCGATGCCAGAAGTAAATTAAATGAAGATATCGTAAATACTGCAAAAGATTTAGACACTTTGTTTTTGGAGCTTTCACGGCCTGGTGGTAGTTTGGATAAGTATCTTGATACAAAAGGAATTGTGATAGATTATTCGGATTATGTGGTGCCGCATTATGGTGAAAGGCCACTGCTTTGAATATGTGCTACTGCTCCGGAATCCCAATCGAATTAGAAAAAGGTTAAAAAATGGGCTGAGCCACGGAAAACCAAACTAAAAGACATGTGGGACTCCCAGGATATTCAAAACATCGATTAAACGGCCAACTATGGAAAGCTACCCACGCATCAACTACCTTCAGACATTACCCAATTACCGCCTCTTTCTCATTTTTGACAATGGCGAGATTAAAATTTATTCGCTCTCCGAGCGGCTGGAAAGCCCTGCTTTTGCTCCATTAAAAGATGAAGCCTTGTTCAACACCGCCCGCCTTGCCAATGGCGGCTATGGGGTGATTTGGAACGACGAGCTTGATTTGAGTGAGTATGAATTGTGGGTGAATGGGGTGGAGGTTTCCAAGATCAGTGCGTTGGTGGCTAAAGTGGCTTGATGTCGGTATTTTAGGACGAGACACCCTTTTCAAATTCCTCCACAAACACCCCAATCTCCTCCGCCACCGCCTTATTATTCATACTATGCCCTAACCCATTGTACCCTTCAAAATGGCTTTTTTTCCAAATCGCTGCCAGTTTTTGCCCTTCCGCAAAGGAAGCGATTTCGTCGCAGGCATCGTACAGTACCAGGCCCTTGATTTTTGACTTTTCGGCAAAATCGAAAAGGTTGAAAGAGTCGGCGGGTAGGCCAAACTGTTCATTGATGGCGATTTCCATGCCGGTCATGGCCCGTTCGCTCAATTGCATTACTTTGTTGAAATTGCTCAATACCTGGCGCAAACTACAGGGTGCGGCAATGACAATGGCCCCTTTCACAAAAGCAGGATGGAAGCCCGCCAAATAGTACAAAAGTGCCATGCCGCCTGCCGAATGCCCGGCGATGAACTCGGGTTGATGCTTTTCGGCTACGGCTTTTAAGGTCATGGCGTACCACACAGCATCAAAACGTTTGCCGCTGGTAGCTCCGTGGCCCGGAGCGTCCAGGGCTACAATGCGGTAGTTTTTTTTCCTGAAAAAATTGATAAAAGTGCGCCAGCGCCCCGAGTTGCTTTCCCAGCCGTGGGCCAACAGAATGGTGGGGCCGCTGCCTTCCCAGATGTAAGTTTGGATGTCGAGGCCTTCGGCTTGTAAGGTTTCCCATTTGGCTCCTGCCAAAAAGGTCTTGTCTTGTTCGCGCAGGCGACCTTTATGCGGAGTGCGGAAAATATCCAGGGCTTTGCGCCCGGCCCAGCTCAGCGAAAACAAGGCAATGGTATTGATTTGAAAACGCAGGAGGCCAATGACCAGTTTGCGAAAAAATTGACGCATGGCAAAGAAATTAAGGCGAGTGTAAATATCGGCTTAATTTTTTTGCCATTCCGGTTTTATTTTTTGTCCAAGATACTCGGCCAGTTTTTGTCCGCTTTTTTGATGTAACCCGGTTTGTCTTCATTCCAGGTTTTTTGCACCTTCAGACTGTAGTTCAGGTACAATTTTCCGTCTACGATGGACCAGGCATCGGGGTCGATGCCCACTGCGTAACCTCTGGAAACTCCGTAAGCGCAAAAACCGCCGTATTGGGGTACATATTTATCCGGGTCCTTTTTGAAAGTGTTCAGGTGGGCTTTGCTGGCAAAATGGTAAACCGCCGACTCGTATTTGTAGCTGAATTCATCCGATCCTTTGACGGGTTTGTGGTCTTCAAAATACGCTACGGGGTCATAACCGTCAATGGCGACCTGATTTTTGTCCACATTAACTTTGTGTTGGTCTTGTGCGGAAAGGCTAAGGACATTGACCAAGAGTCCTAGCATCAAAATGGATTGCAATAGTGTTTTCATTTTTTTGAATTTTGCAGTAAAACGGGTTTACCACTCGTTATGGTTTAGTCCGTTTTGCGAAAAGCCCTGCAAATGTTTTTGCGCGGACGATTTGTAAACTTTTGAAATGCAGCTCGAATTTGGTACTTTTGAGCAAACATCTCACCCTCGTATGAAAGCAATCTGGTATTTTGAAGAGATTGATTTATTTCACATTCTGTGTCCTTACAAATACGCGGACCACATCAAGCACAGTCCTCCATTTACCTATCACAAAAACGATTTTCTTTTTTTACCCAATGAAACTTCCAAAGAAATATTCCTCATCACCGAAGGAAAAGTGAAAGTGGGGTATTACGATGATGAAGGCAACGAGAACATCAAAACTTACCTCACTCGGGGTGAGTTGTTGGGCGAAATGGCCTTTTTGGGGCAAATGACCCATCGGGATTTTGCCCAGGTGACCCAGGAAGGCACCCAGGTGTGCCGGATGAGTGTAGATAAAGCACGGGAACTGGCCCGGGATTACGTCCCCTTTAGCACCGAAATCCACAAAAGAATTGGCGAAAACGTACGCAAGTTGGAACGAAGGCTGGAAATCCTGTTTTTTAAAGACATTAAGCGTCGACTGATCGAGTTACTCAAAGATTTGACAGAAATATATGCCGTTCCACAGAAAAATGTCGTGACCAATGAAATCTACGTTCATCATGCGCTTACCCAACAGGAAATGGCCAATTTAATCGCCACTTCCCGAAAATCAGTTTCATTGCTACTGAATGAATTAGAAAGAGAGGGCAAGATCCGTCAAGAACCTGGAAAATTTTGGGTGTCCGATTCTTTATTCTCTGTATAAAGTTCACAACTGTTTTTCCAAGTGTCGCGATGCGACAAAAATTCTAGGACAAAACGGGGTTTGGTGTTACCTGGGTAACAACTTGCGCTTTCCACTGAGCGCAACTTTGTTCCATCAAAAGAAAAACACCATGTACTGCCCTATTTGTCAACAAGAGCACCAGCGTCTATTGCACCATTTTGACCTCGAGCTGGATGCACCCATTTTGGAAAAACTCAAGGGGGAATTGCCCCATTGGCAGCCCATCCAGGGGGCCTGCACCCGCTGTGTAGATCAGGCTCAATTGGAATCCTGGGCTGGCCCAAAGTTTACAAGTGCTTACACCAGCAAGGACGGGTATAAAATTTTGCCCATCGCCCAGCGCTTGCAACTGAGCAGTGAGTACACCGGAAAAGGAGTCACGATCTGTTTTATCGATAGTGGATTTTATCCCCATCCGGATATCCGGGACCGGATTTTGTGTATGGAAGATTTATCCTCCGATAACCCCCACTCGCCACTACTTCCCGACACCAATAGTTGGCATGGTACGATGACCAGTGTGGTGGGCGCTGGAAATGGCAGCCTTTCCAATGGACGGTATCAGGGGTTGGCTCCGGCAGCCAAACTGGTTTTGCTTAAAGTAGCCGATGAGCAGGGAAAAATCAGTGGCCAAAACATCGCCAAGGCCATTCATTGGGCCATTGAAAATCAAAAAAGATACAAAATCCGCATCCTCAATTTGTCTGTTACCGACGATTGGGCGACCTCCTACCGCATCAATGCCGTAGATCAGGCCATTCAAAAGGCCCAGCGGGCTGGCATGGTGGTGGTAGTGGCGGCCGGAAATGATGAAAATGCCTTGCTGAAAGCTCCTGCCAATAGTCCACATGCCATTACCGTAGGTGGATTGGATGACCACAACACCTTGCATCCGTCAGACAATAGTTGGTATCCTTCTACTTATGGCACTACAGTGGATGGATTCCAAAAACCGGACCTGATTGCTCCGGCGATCTGGATTCCAGCCCCGGTTTTGCCAGGAACCGCGGCTCACGAGCAGGCCATGGTACTTTTTGAACTGGCCAATACTCCAGACCCGCAGTACCTTAAAGCGAAATACAGCAATTTTGCCGCAAAACACGGACTGAGCACCCACTTGTTGCAACAGCAAATCGAACAGATCCGGGAAACAATTGCCACTGAAATCAGTCAGCGCAAACTCATCACCCCACATTACCAACACGCGGATGGGACCTCCTTTGCCGCACCAATCGTAAGTGGGCTGATTGCTCAGATGCTGGAAGCCAATCCGCTTTTAAATCCGACCAAGGTTAAAGAAATCCTGTGCCGAACAGCCCGCAAATTACCTCTGGTCAGTGATGAGCGCCAAGGTGCCGGAGTGGTTCATCCAGCCAATGCACTGAAAAATTTAAGGAGAACAGCTTCACCCAACGCCAGCATCTATTTCTTTTAAAGCATTCAATTACACCTTACTTAAAACTCGACTTGTATGAACCATTACGATGTGATCATCATCGGAACGGGTGCCGGAGGCGGTACCCTGGCCAATCGTTTGGCCCCTTCCGGCAAAAAAATCCTCTTGTTGGAACGAGGTACCTACGTCCCCCGGGAAAAAGACAATTGGAGCACCCAAGCCGTATTCCTGGACCAAAAATATACCACTACCGAAACCTGGCAAGATAAAAATGGTAAAGCCTTTCGCCCGGGTATGCACTACTACGTGGGGGGGAATACCAAGTTTTATGGCGCAGCCTTGTTGCGCATGCGAGAAAGTGATTTTGGGGAGGTCAAACACTATGGGGGCATTTCTCCTGCCTGGCCAATCAATTATGCTGACTTGGAGCCCTATTATACCCAGGCCGAAAAAATGTATCACGTACACGGACTTCGGGGATCTGACCCCACGGAACCCTGGGCTTCAGAACCCTACCCATTGGCACCCTTAACCCATGAGCCTCGGATTCAGGAACTCAATGATGACCTGATCAAACTGGGTTTGAATCCTTTTCCTTTGCCCATCGGTGCCCGCTTGGGAGAAAATCCTGGAGACGCACCCGCAGTATTGGATCGTTACGATGGATTTCCCGACCCATCTGAAGTGAAAGCCGACGCGCACGTGGTAGGAGTCAAGCCCGCGCTGCAACACCCCAATGTAACCCTGCTGGCCGAAGCTTATGTCGAACGCCTGAATACCAATGCATCAGGGGATGAAGTAAAGGAAGTCATCGTTAGAAAAGGACTCGAGACCCTGACTTTCAGTGCCAACATCGTCATTGTTGCTTGTGGCGCCATCAATTCGGCAGCCTTATTGCTTCGCTCCGCCAATGATCAGCATCCCAATGGCCTTGCCAACCGCTCTAATGTGGTAGGCCGCCATTACATGTGCCACAACAACTCAGCCCTATTGGCGATTTCCAAAAAACCAAACCCAAGCATTTTTGGCAAAACCCTGGCTATCAATGATTTTTACCACCACAGCGACAAGAGTGAACTACCACTCGGGCATATCCAAATGTTGGGAAAATCCGATCCATTGATGTTTCGCGAAGATGCCCCCGGATTCACACCAGGAATGGCTCTGGATTACATTGCCAAACATTCCCTCGATTTTTGGATGACTTCGGAGGATCTGCCCGACCCCAATAACCGGGTGATGGTAGACAAGGAGGGGCATATTCACTTGCATTACACCGAAAACAACCTGGAAGCCCACCAACGTTTGTACAAAAAACTGGTTTGGATTCTGGAGCACGTTGGTTGTGAAACCCACCTTTTGCCGAATCATTTGTATCTGGGCAAAAAAATTCCCCTGGCAGGCGTAGCCCACCAATGTGGTACCGTTCGTTTTGGCAAAAATCCGAATACTTCAGCCTTGAATGACCTGTGTCAAGCCCACGATGTGCAAAACTTATATGTCGTAGATGGCAGCTTTTTTCCCTCCAGTTCGGCAGTGAATCCAGCTTTGACCATCATTGCGCAGGCTCTGCGGGTGGGAGATCATTTGTTGGAACAACTGAAATAAAGCAGTTTTTTAAAATAATCATTGAACAAAACACCTTATGCAACCTATTTCATCCAAATTAGCAGGTCAAACCGCCATCGTTACCGGAGCCAGCTCCGGGATTGGCAAAGCCTGCGCCATCGGCATGGGCCTCGCGGGGGCGAATGTAGTGGTCAATTATGCCGGTAATAGCCAGGGTGCTGAAGAAGCCGTGGCCATTATCCAGGAAGCTGGTGGCCAAGCCATCGCCTATAAGGTCGACGTCAGCAAACAAGATCAGGTCAAGGCCATGTTCAAAATGGCGATAGAGACCTTTGGAACCGTAGATATTTTGGTCAACAACGCGGGTTTACAAAAAGATGCCCCATTTATTGACATGTCGCTGGAGGATTGGCAATTTGTACTCGATGTCAACCTGACCGGGCAATTCCTTTGCGCGCAGGAAGCCGTACGTGAATTCAACCGCCGAGGAATGCGCCCGGAGGTATCTCGATCTCTGGGGAAAATCATCTGCATGAGCTCCGTACATGAATTGATTCCCTGGGCAGGACACGTCAACTATGCTGCCTCCAAAGGTGGAGTGATGCTGCTAATGCGCTCTTTGGCTCAGGAATTGGGGCCGATGAAAATACGCGTGAATAGTGTAGCCCCCGGCGCTATCAAGACCCCCATCAACCGCATGGCCTGGGAAACGCCCGAAGCAGAAGAGCGTTTGTTGAAATTGATTCCCTACAAAAGAGTAGGCGAAACCTCCGACATTAGTAATGTATGTTGCTGGTTGGCTTCCGATGAATCTGATTATATCCATGGCGCCACTTTGTTTGTAGATGGAGGTATGACCCTTTATCCTGGATTTGAGGACAATGGTTGATCCTTTTGGAAATTAAAGCGTAGTAAAATAGGATAACATTCAATTGGATCACTTTTACCACAATATTTAACCAAATGGCAAAATCCAAGATAAATCCTGAAGTGAAAAGACTTCAAGAGCAATATTCGGGCGAAAAAAAATGGCTCAAATGGGGCCCTTACCTCAGCGAACGCCAATGGGGCACCGTGCGGGAAGACTACAGCGAACATGGTGAAGCCTGGGATTATTTCCCACACGACCACGCCCGCTCCCGGGTCTACCGTTGGGGTGAAGATGGGATCGCTGGTATTTCCGATGACCTATGCAACCTCTGCTTTGGCATCGCTTTGTGGAATGGCAAAGATCCCATTCTCAAGGAGCGCCTTTTTGGCCTCACTGGCCCGGAAGGCAATCATGGAGAAGACGTCAAGGAACTGTACTACTACCTCGACAGTACGCCGACGCATTCCTACATGAAACATTTGTACAAGTATACCCTCGAACCTTTTCCTTATCAGGATTTGGTCGAAATCAACCGCCAGCGGTCCAAGCACGAACCAGAATTTGAGTTGTACGATTCTGATGCCTTCGACGAGATGTGTTATTACGACGTCGTTACCGAATACGCCAAAGTAGACGAAGAAGACATTTGTATTCGGATCACCGCTCATGTGCGTGGCCGGAAGGAAGGCCAACTTTCCTTGCTGCCCACCTTGTGGTTTCGCAACCTTTGGTCTTTTGGGCTGCTGGAAGAAAAACCAATCATCCGGTCTGAAGCTTCCGCAAACGTAGTCCGGGCACATCATCCCAAACTTGGCGATTACTACCTGTATTTTGATCCTCCGCAGCAATTG
Organism: Haliscomenobacter sp.; assembly: GCF_033763495.1. Taxonomy (GTDB): domain Bacteria; phylum Bacteroidota; class Bacteroidia; order Chitinophagales; family Saprospiraceae; genus Haliscomenobacter. Next base: position 23,824 of record NZ_JANRKL010000195.1, read on the forward strand.
CTTTTTACTGAAAACGAAACCAATACCGAGCGAATTTTCGGCAACCCCAACGCCAGCCCATTTGTCAAAGATGCTTTTCATCGCGCTGTAGTTCAAGGGGATGAGTTCCTGGAAGGCAATTCCTTCGGCACTAAATTCGCTCCACACTACCAGTTTGACTTATTGCCAGGAGAAAAAGTGGAGATCAAGTTGCGCTTGAGTAAAAAAGCCAATTTGACTGAAGCCCTGGGCAATGATTTCAGCAAAACCTTTACAACGCGCATTGAAGAAGCCGATGCATTTTATGCTGGGTTCAAAAAAGGGGCCAACGAAGACCTGGCCAACATCCAACGCCAGGCTTTTGCGGGCATGCTCTGGAGCAAACAATACTACAACATCGACATGCCCCGCTGGTTGAAAGGTGATCCAGGAACCTATCCACCGCCTGCGAACCGCCAAAAAGGCCGCAACCACCAATGGGCGACCCTCAACAACGAGGACATCATCTCGATGCCCGACAAATGGGAATACCCCTGGTACGCTGCCTGGGACCTGGCCTTCCATTGTGTGCCCCTGGCGATGGTAGACGCGGAATTTGCCAAACAACAGCTCATTTTGTTTTTGCGCGAGTGGTACATGCACCCCAATGGGCAACTTCCGGCCTACGAATGGGCTTTTGGTGATGTCAACCCGCCCGTACACGCCTGGGCCTGCTTGCAAGTGTACAAAATGGACAAGGCACGAAACGGTAAAGACGACAAGGATTTTTTGAAGCGCGTTTTTCAAAAATTGCTCATCAATTTTACCTGGTGGGTCAACCGCAAGGATCATCAAGGCAACAACGTCTTTGAAGGTGGATTTTTGGGGCTGGACAACATCGGCGTTTTTGACCGCAGCAGTTACATCCCTGGTGGCGGCTACCTGGAGCAGGCCGACGGAACCGCTTGGATGGCCATGTATTGTCTGAACATGCTGGAAATGGCCCTGATTTTGGGCGAAGACGATGTGGCTTATGAAGATGTAGCGACCAAGTTTTTTGAACATTTCACCTACATCGCCGCATCCCTGAACAACATCAACGAAAACTGGACTGGATCCTGGGATCCGGTGGAAGGTTTCTTTTACGACATCCTGGCCTTACCCAATGAAGAGTACATCCCCTTGAAAGTCCGTTCCTTGGTTGGATTGACCACCCTTTTTGCCGTGATGGAGCTAGATCGAGAGAAGCTGAAAAAACTTCCCGATTTTTACAATCGTTTGAAGTGGTTTCAAAAATACCGGGAAGACAACCAGGAGTACCTGGTGATTGACGAGCTGGAAGACGAGGGTAATATTTTGTTGTCGCTGGTGCCTCATGATCGCTTACATCGTTTGCTGCAAGCTTTGTTTGATGAAAAGGAATTTCTAAGTAAAGGAGGCATTCGCTCCGTTTCTAAAATCCACGAATCACCTTACATGGTGAATATTGCCGGGCAGGAATTTGGCCTACAATATGAACCGGGAGAATCTACGACCGGTTTATTTGGCGGCAACTCCAATTGGCGAGGCCCGGTCTGGATGCCCATGAATTACCTGATCGGACATTCCCTGCGGATTTATGGCCAACATTACGGCGAGGATTTTAAAGTGGAGTTTCCAAGCCATTCGGGCAACTGGATCAACCTGGAGCAAGCCGCCGATGAATTGTCCAAACGCCTGGTGTCGATCTTCCAGCGCGATGAATTGGGCCGGCGTCCGGTACATGGCGAAAGCAACAGTTACCACTTCGATCCTCATTTCCGCGATTTACTGCTGTTTTATGAATATTTCCATGGAGATAATGCGCGTGGAGTAGGTGCCTCCCATCAAACGGGTTGGACGGGATTGGTTGCTGAGTTGATTGATAAATCCATGTGGTAAGGAACGAGAACGAAATAACTACCACCATTTCCCTTTGCTCTTTTGACCTTATTCTTCCTATCTTTTTCGTTAAATAGGCCTGCTATTCGCCTCAAAAGATAGTCGCCTAAAGTCAAAATAGCTTTGCTAAATGGCGGAATTTATTTCGTTCTCGTTCCTTATCGTTTAAAATTAAAAAAATGAATTTGGAAAATAAAACATTTGAAGCCTTGTCGGGCCTCGAATGGCTGCTGACCAATGGGCTGGGAAGTTTTGCCTCCTCCAGCATCATTGGCGCGAATACCCGCCGGTATCACGGGCTTCTGGTGGCTTCCAACAATCCTCCTACCGATCGCAAGGTATTGGTGAGTAAAGTGGAAGAAACGGTATTTCGAGGAGAAGAAAGGGTTGAGCTAGGCTGTAACCAATACCCGGGCGTGGTGCATCCCCAGGGCTATACTTTTTTGGAAAGTTTTGAACGAGAGCCCCTGCCCAGAGCCGTATTTGCAGCCGAAGTATTCAAATTGGCCAAAACCACAAGTATGGTTTATGGTCAAAATACCACGGTATTGGAATACGAAAACCTGGGAACAACTGCCATTCAGCTCAGCATCCAACCCTTTTTGGTATTCCGCGATTACCACAGCCTTTTTCGGGAAAACCCTGATTTCGATTTTTTTGTCGAACAGGTAGAATCCACCCGCCTAAAAGTGTATGCCCATTACGGTGCCACGCCATTGTTTATGCAATTTTCCAAAGGTGATTTTGCTGCTGAGGGGGTCTGGTACCACAATTTTGAATATGCAGCTGAGCAGGCGCGGGGGCTGGATTTCCAGGAAGATGCCAAAAGTATCGGGCAAATCAGGTTTGACCTGGCTCCTGGTGAAAAAATGCAATTGTTGTTTTCAACGGAAAATAAAACCTACACCAATCTTGCCAGTTTAATTGGCCAGGAAAGCAAACGAATCAAAGCTTTGGGCGCTGGGGTAAAGGACACTTTTTTGCGGGATTTGCTCATTTCAGGAGATCAATTTTTGGTACAACGCCGATCAACCAACTCCAGCACCCTGATTGCTGGTTATCCCTGGTTTACGGATTGGGGGCGGGATACCATGATTGCCATGCGGGGCTTGACCATTGCTAGTGGTAAAAAAGAGGTGAGCCAATCCATCATCCGCACTTTTTTGCAATACCTGAATCGGGGTTTGTTGCCCAATCGCTTCCCCGATTCCGGCGAAATGCCCGAGTACAACACATTTGATGCTACCCTTTGGCTGTTTGTTGTTTTGTACGAATACCATGAAAAATTCCAGGACCTTGCATTCATCGCTGAGGTTTTTCCCCAATTGGAGGAAATCATTGTCTGGCACCAGCGTGGGACTCACTACAACATCCATGTCACGCCTGAAGGTTTGTTGTTCGGTGGTGAAGACCTGCAACAACTTACCTGGATGGACGCCAAAGTAGGCGATTACGTAGTCACCCCCCGACAAGGCTGCCCGGTAGAGATCAATGCGCTTTGGTACAATGCGCTGGAAATCATGGCTGTTTTCGCTCAGGCATTGCAGCAGGACCAACAGAACTATGTAGAATGGGCAAAAAAAACCAGCACCGCATTCCGCCATTTTTTCATCAACCCCCAAGGTTACCTCAACGATGTAATTTTGCCCGATGGATATGTTGATGACACGATGCGGCCCAATCAAATTTATGCCTTGAGTTTGCCCTTTGGCCTGCTCAATCCAAAGGAAGCGGAAAAGGTCTTGGATTCAGTTGAAAAAACACTGTATACCAACTATGGCCTCCGCTCATTGGCGCCTGATGATCCCCAATTCAAAGGGTTTTATGGCGGCAATCCCTGGGAGCGGGACACTGCTTATCACCAGGGCACGGTATGGGCTTTTTTATGGGGCGAGTACGCTTTGGCAGCCTTGAAGGTCAAGGGGAATACCGCAGAAACGAAGAAGTTGCTCCTGGAAAAAATGGAACCCTTAAAGCGCCATTTTTATGATGCAGATTGTCTGTACGCGATTTCCGAAATTTTTGACGGCGAAAACCCCGGCCCAGGAAAGGGCTGCTTTCAGCAAGCCTGGTCAATTGGGATGTTGATCAAAGTATTGTATACCCTTCAAGCCAGCAAACGATGATCGGGGCACTGCAACAGCACTGGCGAAGCTACCTCATCGAGGCTTGGGCACTGGGGATGTTTATGATTTCGGCGGTCTTTTTTACCAACTTGCTCGAAAACAAAAGCTTTATCATGGGCAATCCCATTGAATCGGCCTGGCTACGGCGACTACTGATGGGCGTGGCGATGGGCAGCACGGCCATTTTGATCATCTACTCGCCCTGGGGAAAACGCTCCGGAGCACACCTGAATCCGGCAGTTACGCTGAGCAACTTGTTGCTGTATAGAATCAAGTGGGAAGATGCAGTTTGGTACATCCTCGCACAGTTTCTAGGTGGAACGCTGGGCGTGGCGCTTTTTTCCTGGCTGCTTGTAAGCTTTGGTGCGGTATCCGAGGTCAATTACGCAGCGACAGTGCCCCCTCCCAATGGTGTTGTACTGGCTTTTGTCCTCGAATTGTTGATGTCTTTTTTGCTTTTTTACCTGGTGCTGAGTTTGAGCAACCATGTTAAATTGGCCCCTTATACGGGCTTTTTTGTGGGAGCTATCATTGTGGTGTACATCACCTTGGAAGCACCTTACTCCGGCATGAGTATGAACCCGGCGCGTACTTTTGCTTCGGCTTTTTCGGGGCAGATTTGGACGGCATGGTACATTTATTTTATTGCACCGGTGTTAGGCATGGGCCTGGCGGCCAGTCTATTCCGTTGGGATTACCGACGGCGGCATGGAGGGAACTGCCTTACTCTAAATTGCCACCTATCTGGCCAAAAACACCAAAACCCGGTTTATGCTGTAAGCGGCCCAAAAATAATTCTGGAAAAATTTGGCGCTGATCCAGCATCCATGATTAACTTGAAACCATAAACCAACCACCCATGCAAAAATCAATCCTGATCACCGGAGCCTCAGGTAATCTGGGGCATGCCGTGCTCCAAAAGTTTGTCCATGAAGGATTTAAAGTATACGGAACAGATCGCTCTGCTTCCCCCAGAACCGATGCAGAAATTGCTGCTGTTGACCTGACCAACGAACAAGCCACTCAGGCCTATATTGAAGACATTTGTAAAAAAAGCCCAAACCTGAATGCTGCAGTGCTGCTGGTTGGGGGCTACGCTCCGGGAGGTTTGCTGGCTGCGGATGGCACTGCTTTGCAAAAGATGTACAAGTTGAATTTTGAAACGGCCTATTTTGTGGTACATGCCCTTTTGCCCCATTTTGAAGCCAATGGGGGCGGGCATATTGTGCTGATCGGCTCCAGGGCGGCGATAGATGCCCAGGCGGCCTTGTACAATGTGGCTTATGGTTTGTCTAAATCACTGCTCGTAAGTCTGGCCAACATCATCAATGCCTACGGCAAAGACAAAGGTATTCGTGCTTCGTTGGTCGTTCCCAGCACCATCGATACGCCACCCAACCGGGAAGCCATGCCGGATGCCGATTTTGAAAAATGGACCACCCCTGAGGCCATTGCCGATAGCATCCATTATTTGTTCACCGAATCCGGGCAACATTTGCGCGAAACGGTTTTGAAAATTTACCACGAAGCTTAGGGGCGATAAAAAATAAGTGCTCATTTTGCCAAAGGATTAGATAAGTAAACGGTTCATTTTAAGTGCCTTATCTGATCCTTTGGCTCAAGAAAAATGAGCACTTATTTTTGCCCCACTACTTAAATCCTTGCACATGTATTGGTTGCAAATCCTGCTTTACGGAGCATATACTTACCTCGCCCTGGGTCTGATTTTTGGGCTTTGGTTTGTATTCAAAGGCGCGGAGCAAATTGATGAAAACATGCACGGGGCGAGCCGGGCCACCCGTTTGTTGCTTTTGCCTGCCTCCATCGCCTTGTGGGTGGTATTGCTCAACAAATGGTTAAAACAAAAGAAACATGGTTCCTGAATTGCGCAAACGACATCGCAGGATCTGGCAGTTTGGCAGCCTGTTTTTGGTGGCGGGTTTTATTGCGGCTGTCTGGGTTTTACCACAAACACCCGCCCCTGGGGCTAAACTTAAGCCAGTGGCCAAGCTCTACCCTCAGGTGGTGTCTACCCGAAGAGCAGAAGCAGTAGTTGTCCGGTTAAGACGGGACGAGGATGGGCATAAGCAATTCGAAATACTTCATCGATTGCCCCGAAAATTCCCCTTTATCCAGGTATCCTGTAATGATCAAATTCTTGGCACCATGTCCCCCAAAGGAGTGGATGTCTTTAATATCGGCGATTCGCTGTCTTTACAATCGTCTTACTTACTGAAACTAAGCGACCCAATTAATCATCAAACCGTTCTTAAATTGGAATTTCCATGAGTGTCAACTACACCACTGTCCAATGGAACCGTCAAAAACGGCGCTACGACCGCATCATGGGTGGGATCATCGCTTTGTATTTATTGACGTTCACCCTCTTGCAGCTGGCCTTTTATCCCTTGATCAGCCCTGAAACCCTGATCATTCGGGCTACTGGTACCTTGGCTTTTATCATGCTGCAGTTCATTTTGTGCATCGGGCCAATGGCGCGTTTGGATCACCGCTTTTTGCCCTTGTTGTACAATCGGCGGCATTTGGGCGTGAGCACGTTTTTGATCGGTGCAGTACACGGGGTTTTTAATACCATCCAGTTTCACAGCTTGGGCTACGTTGATCCGATTTTTTCGGTGTTTGCTTCCAATACCCATTACGGCTCCTTGCAGGATTTTCCTTTTCAGGTGCTGGGCTTTTTTGCCCTGCTGATTCTGTTTTTGATGGCTGCCACCAGTCATGATTTTTGGCTGAAAAACTTGAGCCCACGTTGGTGGAAAAGTTTGCACATGTTGGTGTACCTGGCCTATGGGCTGCTGGTTTTCCACGTCATGTTGGGGGTGATTCAACTGGAGCAGTCGCCCATGTGGATCGGCTTTGTAGGTTTTGGCCTTTTGACCCTGGTCTCCCTGCATTTGCTGGCGGCAAGAGTGGAGAAAAAACGTTTGCAGGAGCAAATGGACAAGCCAACTTTAGGCGAGGGGTACTACCAGGTCTGTTCAGCGGAGGACATTCCTGAAAATCGGGCAAAAATGCTCTATTTGGAAGGCCAAAACATCGCGGTATTCCGCTACGATGGCAAGGTGTCGGCGGTCAACAACATTTGTCGCCACCAACATGGGCCAATCGGCGAGGGGAAAATTGTCGATGGTTGTATCACCTGCCCCTGGCATGGCTACCAATACCTGCCACAAAATGGGCAATCGCCGCCGCCTTTTACCGAAAAGTTGGAGACCTACGATGTAAAAATTGTCGATGGTATGGTTTGGGTCAACCCAAGCCCGTATCCTGAAGGAACCGAACGCCCCGCGGCCATTATTCAAGCCTAATTCTCAAGTTATGAACGAAGAATTTTACATCGGCTGGCAAGACAAAGCGCCGAAAAGTTACGGCCAATCGGTCAAATACGTGGTCTGGACTCTGGTGATTTTAGTCCCAGCCATAGCCGGAATTCTGGTGCTCAACCAACGTGGATTTATCCCTTCCAAATACGAAATCGCCCGCTTCCGTACTTTGGAAGGCATTTTGATCACCGAGCCGATTCCTTGTTTGAAAATCCCCCTGGGGAAGGACCTACAAGGACTTCCTCATTTTCAACGCATTTTATTGATCGGAATGGGCAAAAAAAGTGCCAACCCTGCACTCGCAGCCTTGGCCCAAAAAACCGGAAAACCCCTGATGGGCAAAGGCATACGCCTGAAAGGCAAATTGATTTATTACGATGGGGTGGTGGCCTTTGAATTGGGCCCAGAAAAGGAGTTGTTCCAAGGCTTTTCCACACTGAAAGATATCGCTTCAACACCTGTTCAATTGGGCAAAGCTACTTTGCGCGGTGAAATCCTCGATCCCAAATGTTACCTCGGAGTGATGCGCCCCGGTGAAGGGAAACCCCACCGCTCTTGTGCGATTCGGTGTTTGGCTGGGGGGATTCCGGCGTTTTTTAAGGCCAAAACCAGCAATGGAGAGCAGCAATATTGTTTTGTGTTGGACCAGGATGGCCAGCCCATCAATGATAAACTGGCGCCGTATGTGGCGGATGAGGTGCAGATTTGTGGGGTGGTGGAACAATGGGACAATTGGTATGTGGTAAAGGCGGAGGAGTACAAGCAGTTGATGCCGCATTGGGGGAAGGGGATGGTGATGTGTAGGTGAGGGAACGTGGGCATCTCCCTGACGTAGCCAATTTTTGCTCGCTACGTGAGGATGTTCAATAAACTGTGTCAGGTAAAAAGTGGTTTTTACAAAAACACGGATTATGGAAAAAGAGAAGCCAAAGTTCGATTTTGAGTCCTTCAAGCAAGAAGCGTTAGCAGGACTTTATGCTGGTCAATCCTTGAA
>NZ_JANRKL010000196.1:0-14010 GCF_033763495.1 Haliscomenobacter sp.
TTCAAGGATTGACCAGCATAAAGTCCTGCTAACGCTTCTTGCTTGAAGGACTCAAAATCGAACTTTGGCTTCTCTTTTTCCATAATCCGTGTTTTTGTAAAAACCACTTTTTACCTGACACAGTTTATTGAACATCCTCACAATCAACCATCTAATAAATATAAACCGAGCTTAGATGATTTGCCATTTTAGCACCACCAAAACCCACCCACATGCAACGCCGCAAATTCATCGCCCAAAGTACCCTTGCCACCGCCTCCCTACTCGCGCCCGCCAGCCTCAGTAGCTGGCCGCACCCCGAAAAAAAGCTGGGCGTAGCCCTGGTCGGCCTTGGTAATTACGCCACCCGCCAATTGGCACCAGCGCTGCAACAAACCCAACATTGCCGCCTGGTTGGCATTGTCACCGGGACTCCCAGCAAGGCGGAAAGCTGGAAAGCCCAATACCAGATCCCTGATAAAAATATTTACAACTACAACAACTTTGACGAAATCCGCAACAACCCGGATATCGATATCGTGTACGTCGTTTTACCCAATTCCATGCACGCCGAGTTCAGTATTCGGGCAGCGAAGGCAGGCAAACACGTCATTTGTGAAAAACCTATGGCCCTCAACGTCAAGGAATGTGAACAAATGATTGCTGCGTGTAAAACCGCCAAGGTACAATTGGGCGTTGGCTACCGCCTGTATTACGACCCTTATCACCTGGAAATTCGCCGTCTGGGCACCCAAAAGGTACATGGGGCGGTAAAAACCATCGAAAGTAGCCTGGGTTTCTCCATGGCCGACCCCAAAGTATGGCGACTCAACAAAGCCCTCGGCGGCGGCGGTGCCATTATGGACTTGGGTGTCTACTGCATTCAAGGAGCACGGCGAACGGTGGGCGAGTTGCCCACAGCGGTTACTGCCCAAGGCTTTGTACGCGACGAAAAGGTATTTAAGGATATTTATGAAATGGTCATGTTCCAGATGGAATTCCCGGGTGGTGCCGTTTCTAATTCCACCACGACCTATTCTTCCTACGTGGATCGACTCCACGTCACCTCGGGTTATCAGTGGTATAGCCTGCAACCTTCCTACAATGCCACGGGTGCAAGTGGGGAAACTTTCGAGGGCAAACTCAATTTCCAGACCCCGGAATTCCAGCAAATCGCCCAATTGGACGCCTTTGCTCAGGATGTACTCAATGGCCGCACGCCAGAAGCCTCCGGGCAAGAAGGTATGATCGATTTAAAAATCATCGAAGCCATCGTAAAGGCTGCAAATACGGGAAAAAGAGTGGTTTTGGATTGGAAAGGGTTTTAACTATTGATTGTCGCTGTAGGGACTCTCATCAACCTGGCCACTATCCTCTTGATCTTCAAGATCGTAAATGGTCTCATCCTCCGTTTTTTGCGTCATGTTCTGGATGTCATCCATTACATCTACCGAGTAGTCCCAAAAATCGAGCAATATGGGCTGGGCTTCCTTCAACAGTCCCCATACCGTTTTGGGGTAATCTTTTAAGTACGGATAAGTTCGGGATTCGGCCACTGCCTCGTTGGTTGTAGCCGCAGAAACCAGTACAAACCACAATAAACAGCTATAAATCAGCACTGAAAAAGCAGCGGATACTACTCCCCCAATGATTTGATTGATAAAATTGATGTTGACAGTCTGAAGCACACCCTCAAGGCCTCGTCCTACTGTACGCAGCAAAAACATGGTTAAAAACAGGGTGAGTAAAAATCCAGCCAGAAACATCAGCGGGTTGCGGTACCCGGAAACGTCTTGCAGGAAATTGGTCATCATGGGCGAAAAGCGCAAAGAAGCCATAATCCCAAATAGGATGGAAACGTATTTGAACACCGTTTCAATGATCCCACGAGAATAGCCGAACCAAAATCCAGCTGCGGCAACGATCAAAAAAATTACGTCGATGATCATATTTTTTGCTTTCCTTTTGCTTTCAATGCAACAGAACTTGCTACCTTGTAGAGGCGGAAAATTTCTGTTGTTTAGATGCAAAGTTGCAGTAAAAAGTCACAAGATGGAAATTTTTTCCGACGCAAGCCGTTGATTATCGGATGTATCTCACTAGCACCTTCTGCGTCATAATCACTAAAAGCCGACCTGATTTAAACAAGGTATACTTTAATTTCATCATAAATCCTTGAGCATGCGTTTAATTCCAACTACTATTTTATTCGTATTGGCCCTGGCCAGTGCACCTACCTTTGTGTTTGGCCAGAACCAATTACCTGTCGTTTTCCTTTTGGGGCAAGATGAAGCAGCTTACGAAAAATTGAGTGTTGAACATCCACGGAATCTGCTGGTGATTTCGGGTAACGATACCGGAAAAGCCTTGAACAATTGGCTGGAATTCATCAAAGCCATCCAGGAACATGCGGAAACGGTCAAATTTGACATCAACGGATTGAAGGTTTTTTTGCACGTGTTTTGGAATGAAGATGGCAGCATCCGGCACATCGGCTATTTTGTGAAACCCGATTCCCGCAATTTTAAACCGGAAGAATTGCGCGCATTCTTTGGCACCTTTACCCGGGCCTACAAACCTAAATTTACCAGCGATAAAAAATTCTCCCATTACACTTCGGCTAACTTCCCTACACTGATTGAGCGGAAGCAGTAGTTATCTCAGCATTTTTTTGCGCCACAAAGGCATGAAGACGCAAAGCGCTATTGATTAGCAAGTTTCACTTAGCGCCTTTGAGCCTTTGTAGCAAAAAACAATACTGTATTGTATAAGCGATGTCAGAAAAGTGACGAATGATTGAGCAATCATTCGTCACTTTTTTTTTGTGTACACCAGAAGCTACAATTTATTTGCTGGAATTTCTATTTTGTATGCGCTTAAAAATTTGTCCTCATCAAATCCGAAAAAATTAACGCATGAAAAAGGGGCTTCTCTGCTTATTGCTGTTGCTTACAAGTTTTTACTGTTTTGCACAAAAAAAACCACTCGTCGTATTTGTTACGGGCGACCACGAATACAGTGGTGAACAGACCTTGCCCCTGATTGCTGCGGAGCTGGAGAAAAATTATGGTATCCAGACCAAAGTACTAAAAGCCTATCCCAATCAAAACGCGGAAAAAGACATTCCTGGGCTGGAAAGCCTGAAAGAGGCCGATCTGGCCGTTTTTTACCTGCGTTGGCGCCAGCTTCCGCCCGAGCAGCTAGCCTTTATTGAAGATTACCTCAAATCAGCCAAACCGCTGATGGGATTCCGTACCACTACCCATGCCTTTAATTTTCCCAAAGACCACCCCTCGGCGCGCTGGAATGCTTTTGGAGAATTTGCCTTGAATGCACCTCCTGGTTGGGGCGGCAAAGCTGGCCATACCCACTATGGGCACGAAAGTACCACGGAGGTTTCAGTCATTGAAGCGGCCAAAAAGCACCCGATTCTACGTGGCGTAGCGCCCAATTTCAGGGTAAGCTCCTGGTTGTATCGTCTTTTGCCTGATTACCCAACGAAGGGCTCCGAATGGTTGTTGATGGGCAAATCCATTAATCCTGACAAGGCCGCAATTGACAATCCGGTAGCCTATGTCGGGACCAACTCTTACGGTGCAAAAATCTTTACCACTACCCTTGGGCATCCCGAAGATTTTCAGGTCGAATCCGTTCAGCGCCTGATCATCAATGCCATTCACTGGGAATTAGGCCTGAAAGTGCCTAAAAAATGGAAAGGCAAAATTGACATCAAGGTGCCTTACCGAGGTATCGTGAAATAGGGGTGATAAAAAATACATGGTTCATTTCGCCCTGCTACTAAAGTAAAAGTGCAAACAGCTTTTTACAACCCTAAACAATTCAACCAATGTCTTTCAAGCGGAAGTCTTTTTATTCCATTTTTGTGCTCGTTTTTATGCTCTTCAGCATGCTTAAGTTTCAAGGACCTGCCCCCCTGGAACTCAAACAAGGCGCCCATATTTCCTTAATTGGTGGCAACCTCGGATCCAGAATGATGCATTATGGTCTTTTCGAAACGGAAATGCACGTTCGTTATCCTGAAAAATCACTGTTCATCCGCAACATGTGCGACCCGGGTGAGACCCCCGGATTCAGGCCGCATGCTTCCCGTTTTTCACCCTGGGCTTTCCCCGGTGCCGAAAAATTCCAAACCGAATACGCCAACAATTCCGATAGTGAAGGCCATTTCGATAGCCCGGATCAGTGGTTGACCAAACTCAACACCGACATCATCATCGCTTTTTTCGGCTACAGTGAGTCCTTTGAAGGCGAAGCAGGTCTGGATAACTTCAAGCAGGAACTGGACGCTTTCATCAAACATACCCTTAGCCAAAAATACAACGGCAGTTCCGCCCCTCAATTGGCCATCGTTTCCCCCATTGCCTTTGAAGATTTAACGGGTATCTACGACTTGCCGAATGGCGAAAAAGAGAACAAAAACCTTCTGCTTTATACCAATGCCATGAAAACGGTGGCGCAACAAAACAAGGTACAATTTGTCGATGCCTTTACCCCTTCCAAGCAATGGTATGACAAAACCTCCGAGCCACTGACCATCGATGGCGCTCAACTCAATGAAGCTGGGTATAAAAAGCTGGCCAAACTCCTGAGCGATGAAATTTTTGGAAACGCTCCCGCCAAAGCCGAGACGAATCGCAGCCTAATCCATGAAATGGTAATGGAAAAAAACTGGATGTGGCACAACGACTACAAAATCCCTAATGGCGTACACGTGTATGGCCGCAGGTACGACCCCTTTGGCCCCGATAACTACCCTGCTGAAATCGAAAAAATCCGCCAAATGACGGACATTCGCGACAAGGCAATTTGGCTGGCAGCACAAAGAGGAGAAAAAACCGATCTGGCCGCTGCCGACAAAACAACCCGTAGTTTGCCCGAAATCAAAACCAATTTTAACCCCGAAAAAAACGGCAGCCTGAAGTACCTCTACGGCAAAGACGCCTTGGACAAACTTAAAGTACCCCCTGGATACAAAATTGAACTTTTTGCCTCCGAGGCGGAATTCGCTGATTTGGCCAACCCGGTGCAAATGTCCTTCGACAACAAAGGTAGGCTTTGGGTAGCCACTATGCCCAGCTACCCCCACTACAAACCCGGGGATGCCAAACCCAACGACAAGCTGATCATCCTGGAAGACACCAACAACGATGGCAAGGCCGACAAACAAACGACTTTTGTGGATGGCTTACACCTGCCCCTGGGTTTTGAATTCGCGCCGGAAGGGGTATACGTTTCGCAGGGCATCAACCTTAAGTTGTTTACCGATACTAATGGTGATGACAAAGCCGACAAAGTGGAAGTCCTGCTGAGCGGTTACGATGACCACGACACCCACCACAACAGCCACGCTTTTTGTGCTGACCCTTCAGGGGCAATTTATTCTGGAGAAGGGGTGTTTTTGCATACCAATGTTGAAACCCCATATGGTACGGTAAGAGCAACCAATGGTGGTTTTTATCGCTACAGCCCACAATTGCATAAGCTGGATCGGATTGCTCAATTGGCCATTCCCAATCCCTGGGGCATCGCTTTTGACCACTGGGGGCAACCCTTTTTTGCCGAAACCTCCAGCCCCGATGTGCGTTGGATGACTCCCGGTACGGTATTGCCACGCTACGGTGAGGCCACGCACAAAAGTTTTCAACTCATCGAAAAAGACCACATGGTGCGCCCCACCTCTGGCCTGGAATTTATTTCGAGCCGCCACTTTCCTGACGAGGTGCAAGGCGACTTAATCATCAACAATACGATTGGTTTTTTGGGTACCAAACAGCACCAGGTTTGGGATGACGGCACTGGCTACAAAACCAAACACCGCCAGGATTTATTGGTGAGTGAAGACCGCAATTTTCGCCCTGTTGACCTGGAAATTGCCCCCGACGGCTCCCTCTACATCGTGGATTGGCACAACATCCTGATCGGCCACATGCAGCACAATGCACGTGATCCGCTGCGTGACCACGTACATGGCCGAATTTATCGGATTACTTATCCCTCTCGCCCCTTGGTTACGCCGGCAAAAATTGACGGGGCCAGCATTGAAACCTTGTTGGACAACCTGAAGCTGCCCGAATACCGTACCCGTTACCGCACCCGTCGGGAATTGAGGGGAAGAAACGCAACGGAAGTTTTATCCAAACTGGACAAATGGCTGGCTACTCTGGACAAAAATGATCCACAATACGAGCACCACCAGTTGGAAGGCCTATGGGTGAGCTGGGGTTTGAATAAAGTGAACCAACCACTGTTGAAACAACTACTCAAAGCCAAGGACTACCGGGTTAGGGCTGCGGCTATCGAAGTCTTGCGTTTTACCGGCCATCAGGTCAAAGACCAGGCAGAATTGTTGATGCAGGCAGTGCGGGATGACAACAGCCGGGTTCGTTTGGGGGCCATTGTAGCCGCTTCCCGGATTAGCCCGGAAAAGGGTTTGCCCATTTTGGAAGAAGCTCAAAAAAAGCCACTCGATGATTGGATGGTACATGCCCACGAGACCGCCGTGGCCCACCTGAGTGGCCGGGCGGTAAAAAAGGTCAAAGAAGTATACAGCACAACCAACCTGAAAGGCAAAGACTTCGAGGCGTTCAACCAGGGCAAAGCGCTCTACTCCAAAGAAGGTTTTTGCATCACCTGTCATCAAGCGGATGGCAAAGGGTTGCCCGGTTCTGGGTTTCCACCCTTGTCTGGTACCGAATGGGTGACGGGCTCCGAAGAGCGACTCATCAAAATCATCCTCAAAGGGCTGATGGGGCCGATTGTAGTGGAGGGAAAAAACTACGAAGGAATGGTTCCGATGACCCCCTTTGAAGGGATGCTCAACGACCAGGAGTTGGCCGCCGTAGCTACCTACATCCGCAATTCTTTTGGCAATAAGGCCTCCGTAGTCTTGCCGGAAAAAGTGAAGGAAATTCGGGCCAAGCTCCAAGGAAAAAAAGCTTTTTACCAAAGCAAAAAGCTCTTGAAAGAACATCCCTTGGGGCGATAAAAAAATAAGTGTTCATTTTGCCAAAGGATTAGATAAGTAAACGGTTCATTTCAAGTGTCTTAACTAATCCTTTGGCAAAACAAAAATGAACACTTGTTTTTGCCCCACTACCCTGGCGAGCAAATAAAACATCAGACAACCACCAAAATCAGCTACACATGAAACTGGCGATACACAACTGGATGCGCGCCGAAACAATCGAAAAAACGATTGAACGTATTGCAGCCCTGGGCTACCACAAACTTGAGATTCAGGGCACTCCGGAGTCTTATGATACGAAGTATGTAGGAAAATTACTCCAGGATCATGGCCTCACTTGTTGGGGTTCGGTAACCTTGATGCTGGAAGAACGCAACCTGCTGGCCAAAAATAAAGCCCAAAGAGCCGCCTCGGTGCAATACGTCAAAGACGTGGTAACGATGGTCAAGGAGCTGAATGGCACTATGGTTTCAGTTGTACCCGCTACCGTAGGCAAAATTATCCCCGATGGCCGCCCGGAAGAAGAATGGGAATGGGCCGTGGAGGGCATGCAGGAGATTTACGCCTATGCCGAAAGTGTCGGCATTTTATTGGGCATAGAACCGATCAACCGGTTTGAAACCTATTTCATCAACCGTGGTGATCAGGCCCTGGCCCTGGCCAAGGCGGTCGGCCCCAATTGTGGAGTTTGCCTCGATACCTTCCACATGAACATCGAAGAAGATGACATGTTTGAGGCGATTCGCCGTGCCAAGGGGCGTTTGGTTGGGTTCCACGTAGCCGACAACAACCGCATGGCCCCCGGGATGGGCAAGCTGGATTGGAAAAAAATCATCGCCATCCTGCATGAAATTGGCTACGATGAGGTACTGTCGGTAGAGTTTTGCTCTCCTTTAGATCGTACGCCCGCCAACCCATATCCCAATTCCATCGAAACCAATCCAGAAGGACTCAGTCCCGAACAAAAGAAATTCCTGGAAGACCACGGTAGCTCGGCGGTAACCGAAGAATTTTACACCATGCTAACCCGCAAATCCATAGAAACACTTAGTGCACTGATATGAAAATCACCAATGTAGAAGCCTTTTGGCTGCGTTGTCCCATTCCCAAAGAAAAACAGCACCGCTCGGACTACGGCCTGCTGACCGATTTTGACATGACCCTGGTGGTGGTAACTACCGATAATGGGCTACAAGGTTTTGGCGAAGCCAAAGCTGCCGTAGGCTCATCGGGGGTCTGCACTTCCATTGTAACTTGTGTAGAAAAGGAGTTGAAACCTTTGTTGCTTGGAAAAGATGCCCGCCACATCTCGCGCATCTGGGAGCATGTGTACAATGGTACGCGTGACCATTACGCCTTATCCCGGGGGCGAAAGTTCCCCATTTTAGGCCGACGCGGTTTGACCATCTCGGCCATGAGTGGGGTGGATACCGCCCTGTGGGACCTCAAAGGTAAAGCCCTGGGCGTACCAGTGGCAGAACTTTTGGGCGGTTCCTGTCGGGATACGATGGAAGCTTACGCCAGTGGTGGCTGGGCCAGTGCAGAAAAAATTGGTGAGCAGCTCAACGGCTACATCGAAAAAGGATTTAAAGGAGTAAAGATGCGAGTAGGTATTATGGACGAAACAGTTGGTGAAAGTGTCAAGCGGGTACGTGCCGCGCGGGAAGCCATCGGCGACCACATCAAACTCATGACCGATGCTCACGGCACTTTTAGCGTGCCGGAAGCCAAACAATTTTGTCGTGGGGTAGAAGAATGTAATCTTTACTGGTTTGAGGAGCCGATCAGCCCAGATAACCGACACGGCACGGCGGAGGTGCGCGCCTCTACGGCTATCCCCATAGCTGCGGGTGAAAGTGAATACACCGCGTTTGATGTGCGTGACTTGATCGAAGTGCGCGCTTTGGATGTCGTTCAGCCTGACTCGGCCATCATCGGTGGCATTACGGAATCGATGCGGGTCGCGCAGTTGGCGCATACCTATCAGTTGGAGTTAGCACCGCATTGTTGGGGCTCGGCTTTCTCCTTTATGGCGGGAGTCAATGTAGCTTTTGCATCTCCGGCCGCGGTGGTGATTGAGTTTTCACTGGGCGGCAATCCAATGATGTATGAGTTGGTGAAAGAAAAAATTACGGTTGAAAACGGGATGCTTTCTGCACCTACGGCTCCCGGTTTGGGATTGACGCCCAACTGGGATTTTGTACATGAATTCAAGCAAAAAATCTAGTGTTATGGCAAAAGCAATCGGCATCAATCACGTGGCACTTGTGGTGAGCAACCTGGAAGCTGCCTGCGAATTTTATGAAAAAGAACTGGGTTTGGAAGTCATCCCTGCATTCTTGTTTGACTATCCCACGGCCTTTTTCAAAATCAACGAAACCCAGCAGCTTCACCTGACTGAGTGGGACGACACGTACTCCTTTCGCGGCCATGTCTGCATGCAGGTGGACGACATCAATGCTATTTTTTGGCGCATGAAAGAGTTGGGAGTAATCGATACTTCGCCCTGGGGGAAAGTTCGGCAATTGCCGGATGGACCAATTCAGATGTTTGTGCGGGATCCTTCGGGGAACCTGCTGGAGTTGTCCTGTAAGCCTGGCTCTGAAATTGATCCGGCCATTTTTGAAGATGAGTTGTTCCAGGCGGGGATATACGTTTCCGGGCGCAATGATTTCCGGGGGTATAAGTCTAAAGACGCGACTTTGTACCACAATTAATTTTACGCTTACTTAGGTGTTGCTTAAGTGCCTGAGGTTTCTTAGGTGGTGAAAGATTTTTTTCTTTTTCACCACCTAAGAAACCTCAGGCACCTAAGAGGCACGAAGGCCAATAAGTAAAACCACGCATGAAAAACATCCTGCTACTCGAAACCATTGCCGAAGAAGCCAATCAACTACTCAGCGGAGCAAAAGATGTGGAAGTATTTACCGCTTTTACCGGGCTACCTCCTGCCGAAGTTTTATCCAAAATTGACGCCGTCATTACCCGTGGTCTCGGCCAGGTCAACCAGCAATTGATGGAGGCCTGCCCTCAACTTGTTGTGGCAGCCCGCTGTGGCGTAGGCCTCGACAACGTGGATGTAGCCGAAGCGAGCAGGCGAAAAATCAAAGTAGTGAACGCCCCCGGCTCCAACGCGGCCACTGTGGCCGAGCATACCATTGCCCTGATGCTGATGTTGCAACGCAATCTTTATCAGGCACTCAACGATGTCAAAAGCGGCAATTGGGCAGCACGAAGTACCTTTAAAAGTGATGAGGTGGGGGAAAAAACGCTGGGGGTTCTGGGTTTGGGCAACATTGGGTTAAAAGTTGCTAAAATTGCCGAAGCCCTGGGCATGCGGGTCATCTATTGGTCAAAATCACCCAAGGATGTTCCTTATCAGTATGTCTCAAAAGGAGAGTTGTTGGCCTCTTCCGACCTTATTTCCATCCATGTACCACTGACTGCCGAAACCAGCAACCTGATCAATGCGGAAGCTTTGAGTAAGGTAAAACCCAATTGCATCATCGTCAATACGGCTCGCGCTCAGATTGTGGATAAGGCAGCACTGGTTGACGCCCTCAATACCGGAAAACTGGCTGGGTATGGTGCCGATGTGCCTACCTCCCCTGCTCCTACTGCTGACGATGAACTAATCTCGCACCCTAAAGCACTGATTACCGCCCATGTTAGCAGCCTGACCGCCACAACCTACAAAAACATGTGTGTGAGCACAGTGAATAATGTATTGGCCATTTTGCGTGGGCAGGAGCCAATGTCGGGTTGTATTTTTAATTTAAAAGACCTTTAACACACAAGATAATGAAACGATTAGCTAGAATGCGTTGGTACCTGTTGTTGCCAGTAATGGTATTGGGAACATTTTCCCTGCAATTCTTTCGGCCTGCCCTTCCGGCTAATCCTCCCAAAACGGATAACCTGAAACTGCCCCCTGGTTTTGTAGCCGAACACCTTTACAGCCCATCCGAAAGCAAGGAAGGTTCCTGGGTCTCGATGTGTTTTGACGACAAAGGACGGATGTTGGCTTCTGACCAATACGGAGGCCTCTACCGTTTGGAAATTCCGGCGATTGGTTCCAAAGACCTGAGCCCTAAAATTGAAAAAATAAAACTGGAAAACGATACCCTCAATTTTGGGGCAGCCCATGGTCTGTTGTATGCCTTCAACAGCTTGTACGTGATGGTCAACAACCGAACCAGTAAAAATCTACCCAAAAGCTCCGGTTTTTACCGTTTGCAAGATACCGACGGTGACGATCAGTTCGACAAACTCACCCTGCTCAAAAACCTGGTCGGTGAAGGCGAGCACGGCCCCCACAGCATCAAACTTTCCCCCGATAAAAAATCGCTGTATGTGATTTGTGGCAATTACACCGATTTGCCCACTATGGATGCCTACAAATTGCCTCAAACCTGGAAGTACGATAACCTTTTCCCTGAAATCAAAGACCCTCGTGGGCATGCCAACGACCGCAAGGAACCCGGAGGCTGGGTGGCCAATGTCAACCCCGAGGGCACCAAATGGGAACTAATATCGGCAGGTTACCGCAATCCTTTTGATATGGCTTTCAATGACGTGGGCGACCTTTTTGTGTACGACGCCGACATGGAATGGGATTTTGGTCTGCCCTGGTATCGGCCTACCCGGATCTGCCATGCCACCAGTGGCTCCGAGTTTGGCTGGCGGACGGGTGATGGCAAGTGGTCGCCAAGTTTTCCCGACAATTTACCCCCCGTTATCAACATTGGCCAGGGCTCGCCCACCAATTTGCTGTATGCCAAAGAGGCAAAATTCCCCGCCAAATACAAGCAGACCCTGCTGGCGTTCGACTGGAGTTTTGGCATCATCCATGCCATCCACCTCAAACCCAGCGGCTCGACCTATACAGCTACCCGGGAGGAGTTCCTATCAGGTGTACCCTTGCCTTTGACCGATGGTGCCATTGGTCCTGATGGTGCCTTGTATTTTTTGACCGGAGGCCGCAGGCTTGAATCGGATTTGTACCGCGTGTATTACAATGGCACAGAGGCTACAACCAGCTCAGAAACTACTCCTTTGACGGAGGAAAATAAATTGCGCCGAAAACTGGAAGCTTTTCATACTCCTGGAAACCCAGAAGCAATAGCTACCGCATGGCCCTACCTCGGACACCCCGACCGGGCCGTTCGTTATGCGGCTCGCATAGCCCTTGAACATCAGGCGGTAGAGGGATGGAAAGCTAAAGCCTTGGCAGAAAGCAACCCGATCGCCTTGACCAATGCCCTGATCGGCCTTATCCGCAGCGGAACTGCTACCGACAAAACTGCTATCCTGAACGCCCTGTCAGGAATCAATTACCTCAAACTTTCACCCACCCAGCAATTGGATGTGTTGCGGGCGTATGAACTGGTATTTGCCCGGTTCGGCATGCCTGAATCTGCCCAAAAAGCAAAAATTACGGCACTACTGAATGCCCAATACCCTAGCAGTTCCAGAGAACACAACAAAGCCTATTGCAAGCTATTGGTATTTTTGGAGGCCCCATCGGTTTTGCCCAAAACCCTGGCTTTGATGGCGAAAAAAGAGCAGTACGACCCCAACGAAGGGCTTGCCACCAATTCCGAAGACCTGATCTTGCGCAATCCCCAGTACGGCCTGGACATTGCCAAAATGTTGGAAAAAATGCCGGTTCCCCAACAAACTTACCTGGCCATTATGCTGGCCAAGGCCAAAGTGGGCTGGACCCCGGAGTTGCGGGAGCAATATTTCGCCTGGTACAAACAAGCCTTTGCGCTCAAAGGTGGCAATAGCTACGTCGGCTTTATTGACAAAGCCAGAAAAATGGCCCTGGAGAATGTTCCTGTCAACAAAAAGGAGTACTACGACCAACTTTCGGGCGCGGAACTGCTGACCAAGTCCGGCAATGATATAGCCCAGGAAGATTACCCCAAAGGTCCCGGGAAAAACTACAAAGTAAAGGACATGGATACCATTTTTACGGCTGAGTTGAGTGGAAGAGACTTCAAAAGGGGCAAGGCGATGTACGTGGCTACCACCTGTTCACGCTGCCATGCAATGAAAGGTGAAGGAGGAAACATCGGACCTGACCTCACTCAAATTGGTACCCGATTCAGCACAAAAGACATCTTGGAGGCCATCCTTGAGCCCAGCAAAACGATCTCTGACCAATACGCAGCGACCCAGTTTCAGCTAAAAAATGGGAAAAGCCTGGTGGGCAAAATCGCCAACCAAGACAGTAAGTATTATTACATCTCTCAAAATCCTTACGCCCCCGATTTTTTGGCCAAAGTCAAAAAGAAGGACGTGCTGACTAAAAATTATTCAACGATCTCGTCGATGCTTCCTGGTTTGGTCAACCCACTAAATGTGGAAGAGTTGAAGGATTTGGTGGCGTATTTGAAGGCCGGGGGTGATGAGGAGCATGCGGTTTTTAAGTCTAAATAACCTAAATCCTTTCACATGGAAAAAACAACCCTCTACTACCAGGAGTCACCCGATATCAAAATATCGATCCAAATCTATTTCAACGAAAAAAAACAGTTGTACCTCGATGGCTATGACATTGGTAGCGCCGTAAAAGAACGCTTGGGCGATTCAGATTACGAATACATCCACACCATTGAACCAGAAGAGGTCAAAAAAATCTACCCGATTTTTAATGTACCAATGGATGACCAAGCTGGTTTATTGGCTGCGATAAAAAAGGAGTTCAGTGTCCCCAATGCCTATACTTTATTTGGTGAGTTTATGAAAACACATGATATAAAGTATTCCAGTTTCACCTGGATTTAATTTGAATACAAAACATGTCAGTAAAGCAAAACGAAGTAGTTTGGCATTCCTCCAACTTTCCCCCCTTATTCACAACGTTTTAAAAAAAAATCCTTTTCTTTGCGGAGAATTTGAAAATTAGGGTCAAATTTTTTGAAAAATCCTATCAGAATGATCAAGATCCTTGCCAATGATGGCATCAGCCCAGACGGTCAAACACTACTTGAAGAAGCGGGTTATGAAGTAGACACTACCCGGATTCCACAGGCGGACCT
>NZ_JANRKL010000197.1:0-52153 GCF_033763495.1 Haliscomenobacter sp.
ACAGAAAAACATGCGTCTAGTACTCAACTTACTAGTAGTTGTTCTTGCGCTAGGTTCTATGCAATCTTGTGTTTCTAAGAAAAAGTTCGATGAACTGCTCGCCAGCAAAGAAGCAGCAGACAAGGCTTTGGCTGAAACACAGACAAAGGTAGCCAACCTGGAGAAAGAAAACGCTGACCTGAAAGCCCAATTGGAAGCTGAAAAAGCACGCTTGAACGGCGAAATCGCTAACTTGCGCAAAGATCTTGATGCCACTAAGGCTCAAATCAGCGCAGTTCAGCAAAAATTGGACATGAGTCAGGCTGAACTCACCAAAATCAAGAACGAGGTTAACGGAATTTTCTCTGCTTACAAAAGCAGTGGCTTGACTGCTGAAGAAAGAGATGGCCGTTTGTACCTGATGACCAGTGCACCAATGGACTACAAAACTGGTTCATATGCACTGTCTAAAGCACAACGTGAAGCTGTTGCTCAATTGGCTGCTACGCTGAAAAGCAATCCAAAGTTGAAAATTTTGGTTGAAGGCCACACCGATACTGACAAAGTACGTGGTGGTGCTGCTTACCAGGATAACTGGGAACTGTCTTCCAAGCGTTCTTTGGCCATTTGCCGCGAGTTGATCAAAAATGGTGTTAGCCCTGCACAAGTGGCTACTGTTGGCCGTGGCGAAACCATGCCAAAAGCTGACAACAGCACCAAAGAAGGCAAAGCTGCTAACCGTAGATCTGACGTTGTTGCAGATCCAGAAATGGCACCTCTGCTCCAAATCACCAAGCAATAATCAGCATTAGAGACGCACGGTTGTGCGTCTCCACTTAGGAAAAGACGCACAACCGTGCGTCTCTACCACAAAAAGAAAGCCGGATTGTAGCTCAGCTACAATCCGGCTTTCTTTTTATTATGGCAAAAATTTAGTTGAGTTGGAATGGTGCAATCAATTGAAATGCGGGAATATCTACCTGAAACAGGTCGCCTGAATGAATGTTTTGCATCTCGTACGATCCCACCATACGCCCCATTCCGGTATGTAAGTTGCACCAGGATACATATTGATGTGATTCATTGGGCTCCAGTACGGGCTGTCGGCCAATCACTCCTTCCCCTTCTACTTCCCGTACAATGCCATCTGAATCAGTGATGACCCAATGGCGCCGCATGAGCTGGACCGTCATGTCGCTCAGGTTTTCAATCGTAATCCGATAGGCATGAATGAATTTAGCCTCAACCGGATTCGAGTAGCTGGGTTGATAGAACGTTTCAACCGAAATTTTTATGCCATTGGTAATGAGTGTGTCCATAACGTATGCTAGCTAAGAGCTCATTTATAGGTATGGATAAATCGGCGAACGAGCATTTGGGCTTCGTCGAGTGCATCTTCCAGTACGTCGTTAACCAGAATATGGTCAAATTTGTTTTCAAATGTAAGCTCTTCTTCGGCTTTTGCCAAACGCTTGCGCAAGCTTTCTTCATTTTCTGTCTTGCGTCGGCGCAATCGTTCAAATAAAGCTTCCTTGGAAGGAGGTTTTACAAAAATGGCCAATGACTGATCGGGGTAGGTATTCTTCAGGTTGACGGCCCCTTTTACATCAATGTCAAAAACGATGTGTTTGCCTGTTGCCCAAATTCGATCTATTTCGCTACGCAGGGTTCCGTAAAACTGATCAGGGTAAACTTCTTGCCATTCGGCAAAAGCTTCCTCCGCAATCAGTTGTTTGAATTCAGGTACACCTATATAATAGTAATCTTTTCCTTCCGCTTCATCTGGACGGCGCTCGCGTGTAGTTGCCGAGATGGAAAAAGCCAACTCGGGCATGGTATTCAACAAATGCCGCACAATGGTCGTTTTACCTGCCCCTGAGGGTGCAGTCAAGATGATGAGCTTGCTCATTTTACAAACAATTAGCGACCTGCTCTTTGATTTTTTCCAACTCATCCTTCATCACGACCACCAGGCGTTGAATTTCGGACGAGTATGCCTTGGCTCCCAAGGTGTTGATCTCCCGGCCAATTTCCTGGCTGATAAAGCTGAGTTTGCGGCCTTTCTGGGTGCCCGGCTGGCTTAGTTCTTCAATGAAATACTTGCAGTGTTGAGCCAGGCGTACTTTTTCTTCAGTGATGTCCAGCTTTTCGAGGTAATGGATGATTTCCTGCTCAAAACGGTTTTCATCAATTTTTTCCTTACCTAGCGACTCCTCCAGATTTTGGTGCAAACGCTGGCGCATCCGGACTACCCGCTCACCTTCCAGAGGGCCCACTTTTTCCAGGTTCTCTTGAATTAGTACAATCCGGCTGCGCAATTCTTCTTGCAATACCTTGCCCTCAGAGGCCCGAAACTGTTCAAACTGCTCGATGGCTTCCTTTATGGCCGAATAAACGTTTTCCCACTCTTGTTCCTCAATTTCGTCGTTGGCGGTAGCTACTACGTTCGGTAAACGCAAAACTGCCTGCAACAAATCACCCGTTTCCACCTTCAATTCGGCACTGAGCTGCCGCAACTCCGTAACATACCGTTTAAATAGAGGGATATTGAGCGCAAAACCGTCTTCTCCCGTGGAAGAATTGATTTCCAGGGTAAAATCGATTTTACCACGTTCCAGGCGCTCAGTCAGAATTTTCCGAATATCTGGTTCCTTTTCTTTGTAATGCTGGGGAGCCTTTAGCCTAAGGTCTGTGAATTTACTATTCAGCGACCGAATCTCTACAATAATCGTCTTGTCGCGGTAGTTTCGGCTTACCCTACCATAGCCCGTCATCGATAATAACATAGAGTTGAAAGTATACATTCCTCGCACAGAGTCCGAGGGTGCTAGGTGAGGGGCAAAGATAATGAATTGAAAATTAAAGAAAACTAAAGAAATAAAAGCGCTTTTAGTTTTTAAATAAGGAAGAAAATTACGAAATTTGCCACTCGCTTTCCGAATAAGACGGAAACATTTATAACTTACTATAAACCAAGTATATACCGATGAGAAAAGCTGATCTAGTTGCAGCAATATCTGAGAAGACAGGTGTACCAAAAGTTGATGTACTGGTAACGTTGGAGACTTTCTTCAAAGAAGTAAAAGGCTCTTTAGCCGAAGGGGAGAATGTTTACATTCGCGGGTTCGGTAGTTTTGTGATCAAAAGACGCGCCAAGAAGATTGGTCGCCACATCAAGAAAAATGTAGCGATTGAGATTCCTGAGCACTTTATTCCGTCTTTCAAACCAGCAAAAGTATTCGTTGAGCAAGTAAAAGCCAACGTGGACTCTTTGCCGAAAGACAGCTACGACGAAGACGAAGACGAAGACTAAGCCTACGTAATAACCAGCACCTATGACAAAATTGCAATATGCTGTAATCGCAGCCGCTTTATTGCTGTTGCTGGTTCTCCGCTTCGGTTGTGAAACCAAAGCACCAAATATGAAAGGCCTGGAAAAGTCCCGGTCGTTGGTTGCACAAAACACAGACATCAATGTGCTCTTACCTGCAGCAAAGGATAGCCTGGAGGCGAACGATGTTGCACTGATTGAAGCATTGGAGGATGAATTGGCCCGTCAAAGCAGCGATACCGCAAAAGTTGCGGTACTCAAACGCCTGGCAGGCGAGTGGTACAGTTTGGGCAATGCGGTTATTTCTGGGCATTATGCCCAACAAATTGCTGAATTGCTCAACACGGAGGAAAGTTGGTCAATTGCAGGAACGACGTTTGCCCTTGCCTTACCCGGGTTGAGTGACCCTGTAGTAAAGGACTTCGCCGCTTCACGCGCTAGCAAAGCTTTTGAAAATGCCATCTCTCTCAATCCTGAGGAGTTGTCGCATAAAATCAACCTGGCTTTGGTATATACCGACAATCCACCTCAGGACAATCCAATGAAAGGGATCCTGATGCTCCGTGAATTGAACGACAGCAACCCCGATAATCCGGCAATTTTGGTGCAATTGGGACGTTTGGCAATGCGGACGAATCAATTCGACCGCGCCGTAGAGCGTTTGGGACGGGCCTTTGAACTCGATCCAAGCCTTACTGAAGCAGCCTGTATGCTTGCCGATGCGTATAATGCGTTAGGCGACAAGGCCAAAGCAAATTCGTTTGCAGAAAAGTGTACCCAGTAGAGACGCACGGCCGTGCGTCTCTACTGGGACTCAGGAAATAAATTTATTCACCTTTAAAAGGTCATACTATGCCTTGCGGTAAAAAACGTAAAAGACATAAGATTGCCACGCACAAGCGCAAAAAGAGATTGCGCAAGAACCGTCATAAGAAGAAGAACAGATAGTGAACTATGCTGGTGCGTATCGTAAAGATCGGGCGATTGAAATAAGCCCCAATCACATCGGTGCGCAGCATATTTCATTGATCAACTTATTTTTATAAAGTGGCTCCGGAATTTGTGAGGGGCATTCCTTGCGGCATTAGTCATCAAGTTTGTCATCTGCCGGAAAATCCAGATTATAGGTCGTGTTGCCTATAGTCTGGATTATGTGCTTATGGCCTACTCGAAAATTATAAAGACGGCATTACCATTTTTTATGTCCAGCTTGGACGGAACCGGTCAAGATAAGAGCAGTTGCGAGCTTTTTAATGTTGATGTACTTTTTTTCGTCTCCTTGTCAGCCCCAACAATACAGAAAAAGATTCCTCTTATTTTTGATTTCCACAAGAGCTAATGACCATAGGTACTGCCCGATTATTTTAGTTTACGCTTCACGACCGCATTTGTAAGCTCCCTGCAATCCGGATCGCCTTAAATTGGCAGTCTGTGGAAAAAGATCTTATTATTAATTCTACTCCCACAGAAGTCGAAATTGCCCTTTTGGAAGATGGCAAACTGGTGGAAATACACTACCAGAAGACCAACAACAATTTCACGGTTGGTGATATTTTCCTGGGCAAAGTCCGGCGTTTGATGCCTGGACTGAATGCGGCTTTTGTAGACATTGGGCACAAAAAAGATGCCTTCTTGCATTACACTGACTTAGGACCGAAACTCCGTTCCTTGTTGAAATTCACCCAACAAGTTTCTAACGGACAATCCAATTCCTATAGTTTGGACAATTTTGCCATTGAACCAGAGATCAATAAAAATGGCAAAATCGATCAGGTGCTCAACAAGCGCCAGAATGTACTCGTACAAGTACTCAAAGAACCCATTTCCACCAAAGGCCCACGCCTGAGTTGTGAAATTACCATTCCTGGCCGTTACCTGGTCCTGACCCCTTTCACCGATGTGGTGGCTGTTTCCAAAAAAATTGCCAACAACGAAGAGCGCAAACGTTTGAAGGTGCTCATCGAAAGCATCAAGCCTAAAAACTTTGGCGTCATTGTGCGTACGGCTGCGGAAGGAAAAAAGGTGGCTGACTTGCACGAAGAGCTCTCCTACATGATGGAAAAGTGGGAGGAGATGTACAAATCCATGTACAAAACGGACGGCCCGGCCAAATTGCTGAGTGAACTGGACAAAACCTCCAGTATCCTGCGCGATTTGCTGAGCGATTCCTTCAGCCGCATCGTAGTCAACGACAAGGAGTTGTACCTCAATATCAAGAGTTACCTGGGCTCCATTGCACCGGATCAGGTCAACATTGTAAGCCATTACAAAGGCACCAAGCCGATTTTTGAGACTCATGGGGTCACCCGCCAGATTCAGGCATCATTTGGCAAAACGGCCACGATGTCCAGCGGGGCTTATCTGGTGATCGAATCAACCGAAGCCATGCACGTCATCGACGTGAACAGCGGGCACAAAATGTCCAGCACCAACGCCGAAGAAGCAGTGTCGAAGGTCAACATGGAAGCGGTGGAAGAGATCGCCCGCCAGTTGCGCCTGCGCGACATCGGGGGCATCATCATCATCGACTTCATCGACATGAAAAATCCGGAATACAAGAAGGATTTGGTCAAGGAGATGAAGAATGCCATGAAAAAAGACCGGGCGCAACACACCATTTTGCCGCTGAGCAAATTTGGCTTGATGCAAATTACCCGTCAAAGGGTTCGGCCTGAAGTGAAGATCGACACCACCGAGGTTTGTCCTACTTGTGATGGCACTGGTAAAACAAATGCCTCCATCCTGATGGTAAGCGATATCGAGCGCGATTTGGCTTATATTCAGTCTACTCACCCCAAGTCAAAAATCAAGCTGGTGGTACACCCTTACCTGCAAGCTTATCTGACCAAGGGTTGGTTCAGCAGCTACCAATGGAAGTGGTTCAAACAATACTTCCGGCGCATCGACATTACTGCAGATGGCACCTACCACCTGGGGAAATACCGTTTCTTTGACGACAACGACGATGAAATCAGGCTAAATGCCATGTGATGATGGTAACTCATCTGGATAAAACGCGGGAGAGGATTCTGGGGCAACCTGGAATCCTCTTTCTGTTTGGGCCATGGGGCAACCGCAGCCAGTACGGCAAGATTGTAGGCCAAGTATTAAGAGGGCGATGGCTAAACTCCAGAGTAGGCGTGGGTAGGTGTTTTTTTTTGTCACAAGGTTATTTTTATTCCAATTTAAACCCTTCCTGTTCAATGTAGGCTGCAATGTTTACTTTAACGTTTTCAAAGAGAATTACGTCTTTGTTCCAATCATCCATCTGCCAAGGTTGATTAGGAAGTGCGATGAACACCTTTTTGCTTTTGCTAAAAAACCAGATTACTTTTTCCACCCCATTTTTGAACAGATTTTCAACCTTGTGGATGACGTACTCCTGGAATAGGTCCGAATTGCGATCGGGCAATTCGACGTTGACGTCAATTTCGATGACCACTTTGGGTGCTACGGTTACGTAGCGTGGGGTGATTTGATCGGGAGTAAGTTTTGCGCGGTCAAAAATGACTACCCCCAACTCCATATTGTCATTGTTATTTGCAGTAAACCCTAATTGGCCACATCCGATTCGATACAGTTGATTATTAAGTCCGGCTTTAAGCGCGTCGGCTAAAAAAAGCTTCAAGAAAAATGTGAGCCCTCCATCCCCCCTTATTTCCTCTACTTGCTTCCGCTTGTCCAAAACTTGACGAAAGCCTGGATAATAAAATTCTACCTCATCGATGGTTTCCCGTACGAGATAGGTTGGAATTTTACGGCGTTTCGTTCTGGTTTTGGTTTCCGTGGGTGCGGAAACGGGTGCTGAAATCATGAGCACTTTTTTCAAATATAGAAAGATTGGAGGGAAAAGGCAATAGTGCGGAGGATTTTAGGGCAAGTACGAATGGCAAGTTTATGGTAGCACTAAGGCTTCGGACAAGCCAAATTCCCAAAATACCGTACAATCCCAATCTGGATAAACACCAAATTGTCCTTATTCTTGCTGTTCCCCCGTTGGGAGCCTTCCTTGCCCAATTGACTGCTGTCAACACCAGGAATCATAATCGAGCGATCTGCAAGTGCAGCAGCTACTTCGCCCCGGCTGCGCAGGATGTCTTTGTTGTCCGCATAAACTGTGCTTACATCATCGATGTAATCTGTAAAAGCAGCCCGGGCACCAAGTTCCAGGTTGAGGCTCCAGGTTTTGCTCACGTCAATTTTTAACCCACCGCCGTAGACAAAACTGCCGCTCACGCTGTAATATTCTTCACCTTTAAATTGACCTTCGGTACCCAATTCGCGCAAATTATAGCGGGTACCGTTCAAATCCGCAGTAGGGTTGAAGGAAAAAGCCGAAAAGCCCGCGAAAAGGTAGGGGGTAAAAAACTCCGTGCGGCTGCCGTGCATGTAGGGCAAAAAGTTGATTTCCAGTTGGCCGCTCACGTCAAAAATTTCCGAACGAAAACTGAGGTTACGTGCCTTTTCAAAAGGGTTGCTCGAACGGGCATCATCACCGCTGACGATACCGTAACCGCCTCCCATTTTGAAACAAACCCGATTGTTGAAATTGTATCGGGCAATGATCCCACCGGCTGGCCGGGGATCACTCAGGTTGTAGCTGGTATTCAGATCGCCAAAATAATAGGCTGTTCCCAGCCAAACACCGGCTTCCCAGCCTTTTTGGGCCCATGTTGTAACCAGAAACAAGCTGAAAATAACACCAAAAACAATCCGCAAAAACGGCTTTCCACTCAGAATCATAGTATGCACAGTCTTAATTTTGCATTAGGAACGATAAAAATTGGCGCAAAGGTACAGTGTTGGGTGTTTTTTTCGCTATAAGGTGCTCATTATGTGTTGAATTTTACAGATTCGTACACTTCAAAGTGTTTCAGCCGAAAGTATGTCAAGTTGGAGAACCAAGAATTTAGCTTTAAGATTTTGAAAAAAGTAAACATATGTTTACTTTCGTTCCATGAACAAATTAGTAGAAGCCTTAAACAAAGTAGCTCAGGTACTGGAAAAGGAGCAAATCTCCTACATGCTGGTGGGTGGATTCGCCGTTGGTTTTTACAATCACGTCCGGTTTACACTGGATATTGATTTGATCATCCAGATTCATGTGCATCACATTGACAAAATCATTCCCCATTTTCCGGAATGGGAAGGACAACTGCAAGGCTTAAAAGACAGCGCTACCCAGCTAAAATTCTTCAACATCATTGATTTTTCAACGGGAGTTAAGCTCGATTTTATGCTTTACCAAGATTCCGATTACAATTGGACAGCATTCGAGCGCAGGCGAAAAGTAGATTTTCTGGGTGTTGACTGCTACATCGCAGCCATCGAAGACCTGATCATTGGCAAACTCTTGTGGTATGCAGCCTCCAAAAGTGAAAAACAATTGGGCGATATTCAGTACCTTTTGACCGTTCCGAAGGTCAATTTCGACTATTTAACCTTATGGTGTGACCGCTTATTAATCAATCGTTATGGACTATTTTGAGCTCATCAATTCCCGCAAAGCAGCCGAACTGGCTTATGCCAATTGGTATTACCATTTGTCCAATGAGCGCAAAGCGCAAATCATGTGCGATACCTTTGAATTTGGGATAAATGCCGTAATGCACAACTACCGCAAGGAACACCCATTTTGTACCGAAGCGGAAGCATTGTTGTTTTACATGGAACAAAACCTCAAGCCCCATTTTTCGGAGAGCACCTGGGCTTTTATCCGCAAAACCATGGAAGAGAAGGCTGAGCAAGAATGGAAAAACCGTTTCAAAGCCATGAAAGATGACCTGGATTGGTCTTATACTGATATGGCGAACATCATGAATAGTGACAGTGCGGATGCGGTAAAATCCTCGGTTTCGCGGAAACTTCCTGGCTTTGCAAAGCTGGCCATTGGGGTGTATGAGTCGATGCGGGGGAAGCAGAAGTAGGTGGTCTATTTGTCAATCAACTCATAATCAATGATATTTTTTTTGCTAATCACAATTGAAATATTTATCTAAGAATACTTTTAAACTGTCAGGATACTTTAAATCATATTTGGAATACTGTATCTTTTTGAGAAGCATTTCATTGATTTTGGGGTTTTGTTTATAGTAAATTACCGGAATCTTACTTTGGGCAATTTCTAAATCTTCTTGATATGAACGATACCTCTCGCAGAAGGCACTCTCATAAAAAGATCCATTGAATTTTTGACCATTGACAACAAACTCATAGGTATATGACCTCCCTAGCCTGCCTGAGGGGGGCTTAAAGGAATCAATTATTTGTCCTAAAGTTAGACTAGGATCAGAACGAATTAACTTTTCTTCATAGGCAACTTGGATGATCACAGCGGCAACTGCAACAATAAAAATAGACAATATAATAATGTTCTTGTTGAGTAATTTTTTCATTGTTTGTTATTTTGATTTTCAGATTTATTTCTCTTTTCTTCAGCTTCGATAGTGCTATCTAGCGCTATTGTATTTTAATCCATTGATTTCTTGATGAGATCCTCACATACCTCAAACCACTCCGCCGACACCATCCGAATCCACACCTCCTGCCCAGGAAGGTAGTCTGTAAACACTTTCGCAGGCTGCGGCATCTGCAATACATTGTCCCCCAATTGCACCCGAATCAGCCCATTTTGCGGCGCCAACCAGATGGCGCGCAGCAACAAACCCGTAGGCTTCGCTTCCTGAGTCAAACTTCCATCAATGATCTTTCCTTTTTCTAATACAAGTACCCGATCGGCCAAGCGTTGAATTTCTTCGGGATGGTGGCTGATCAAAAGGGTAGTCAGCGCATACCGCTCATGGAGCAGGCGGATAAAGGTTTGCAAGTGCTCCCGCATTTGGGTATCCAGAGCCGAAAGGGGTTCGTCGAGCAACAACAATTTGGGGCGACGCACGAGAGCACGAGCCAGGGCAACCCTTTGTTGTTGGCCACCAGACAACTCCCGAGGGTAAGCTTTTTTCAAGTCCAACAAATCCATCACCTCCAATAATTCCTCAATCAGGGCCGGGTTTTCGGTTTTAGGCAAGGCAAACTGCAAATTTTGCAATACACTCATGTTGGGGAAAAGAGCATAATCCTGGAATACCAGTCCAATCGAACGCTGCTGAGGAGCTAAAAAAATGCCTTTTTCGGAATCCTGCCACAGCTCACCTTGCACCATCAAACGCCCTTTGGCTCTTTTCTCCAGTCCGGCCAGGATGCGCAGAATGGTCGTTTTACCGCTGCCTGATGGCCCAGTCAAAGCAAGCAGCTCCTTTTGGTAAAGCTGCAAGTCGACTTCCAGGTGGAAGGAGCGTTGGGAATCCACGAGTTGTAAGCTACAATTAAGATGGCTTATCGAGTGATCCATTGTTGCGAGCGGCGATTGAAACGGAAAAATAGCACCAAAAAAACAAAAGTGAGCACAACCATACTGAGGGCATACTGATTGGCGGCGGCAAAATTGAGTGCTTCCACTTCGTCATAAATGGCAATCGACGCCACCCGGGTAACCGAAGGAATATTCCCCCCAATCATCAACACTACCCCAAACTCCCCCACCGTATGTGCAAAGGACAACACGATCCCACTCAAGAGTGCCGGCCGAATGTTGGGCAACAACACCCGCCACAAGGTGACCCAGGTCGATTTGCCCAGGGTATAGGAAGCTTCGGCCAAATGTGGAGGCAAATGTTCAAATCCCGATTGCAGCGGTTGTACCATAAATGGGAAACTGTAAATGACCGAGCCCAAAACCAGCCCTTCAAAAGTAAACACCAGTCGAACGTCCAGGTTGTTTTGCAACCACTCGCCCAAGGCACTATTGGGACTAAAGGCCAGTAGCAAATAAAACCCAATTACCGTAGGTGGCAACACCAATGGCAAACTAACCAGCGCCTCAAAAACGGGTTTTAAAAAACTGCGGGTGTACGCCAAACGGTAAGCAATGGGGATGCCCAACACCAGCAAAATGACGGTGGTGACACCAGCCAGGCGTAGGGTGAGCAATAAGGTGTTGAAAAAATCCATTTACTGAAGTAGATTAAGTGTTCAAATTAGGGCTTTTTGGAAAAATACCCTGGGTTTGCTCAAGAATTTTCCCAAGCCTTGTTACCTTGGTAGTGGGGCAAAAATAAATGTTCATTTTTTTTCGCCCCTTGATCCTACAAAACATCAAAAACTTCTATACCATGCTCAACATGCTCAGATTTTGCGCTTGCCTGATTTTGGCAATCACTTTTGTGGCTTGCCAACCAAAAGCCAAACCAAGCACCGAGGAAGAAACCAGCACAGAAGGCGAATTCACTGTCGAAGACGGGACAACCTGTTATCTTTTCACCGAAGGGCAGGATACTACTTTCCTGACTTTAACGATTGAAGGGACAAAAGTGACCGGGTATATGGCCTGGGAACCCTGGGAAAAAGATGGTGCCCGTGGCAACCTCTCCGGCACCCTGGACGGCAACAAAGTGACTGCCGATTGGGATTACGTTATTGAAGGCAGTGAGCAAGCTGAAGAAAAAGTCTTCGTCATTGAAGCCGATGCAGTAGGTGAAATGACTGGGGAGCTCACCGAAGGTCCCGGCGGAAAACTGGTGCTAAAAGACCCGGCCAATGCAAAGATTGGGACGTATCTGAGTAAGGTGGAATGCAAGTAAGTTGAGGGGTTGAGAAGTTGAGGCTACCGCAGCGGCCTCAACTCCTCAACTAATTGAACTGATCCAAACAATCAATCACTGCCTTCAAGGTCACAAACATTGGCTCGCGGCCTTCTTTGGTGACTGGGGTGTCGTCGTCATCCAGGAGTGCATCCTCCACAAAAGCCAACAAATCTTCTTGTTTGGTGGCTTCAAAAAAGGGATCAAGTCGATCCCGGAATTTTTTGCCTACACTGGTTTCCAAGGTTTCCCAACTGGCCTCCTCGGCATCCGAAATCGCTGAAGCCGGGATCGGGTTAATCTTTTCAACCTTAGTCCGCACTGCTTCCCAAATGATCAGCAGCAGGTACAAAAGGAAATCTTTCTCGTCTTCATTGAAGGTAGCCTCGTCTTCCGCAAACAGATAAGACATCATCTCAGCCTGTTGGCTTTCAATGGATGCGAGTGCAGCATCGTAGCGCTCATCAGAATCACTGATGGCGTCAATGGCGAGGTCGATGGTTTTTTCGTCGATAAAAAGCATGATCGAATGGCTTGGTTCGATGTTTCCAGACGGAAACACCTGATGGCTCAAAGAACGATAAAACCCTTTATTTATGCAAACTATTGTACGTTGTAGGCCTTTGTTTCATTATCCTAACAAAAATATCGCTGGCCGTTTGTGTAAATCGGCTGGAGGATTTCGCTTCCAATCTTCCACCTTTCTGGTTACAATGTATTCGCTAGGCATGGTCAAATCCACAGCAATGCACAAACGGGTTTGCGGGGCCAGATGCTGAAGGGCTGCTGCGACAATCTGCTGATTGCGATAAGGCGCTTCAATAAAAATCTGGGTGCACTGATCGCGCTGAGCCAATTGTTCCAGGCGTTTGAGTTGTTGCCCCAGGTCTTGTTTTTTCGCACTCAAATACCCTTGAAAACAAAACTTCTGGCCGTTCATCCCGGAGCCCATCAACGCCAGCAAAATTGATGAAGGTCCAACG
This sequence comes from Haliscomenobacter sp., assembly GCF_033763495.1. Lineage (GTDB taxonomy): Bacteria > Bacteroidota > Bacteroidia > Chitinophagales > Saprospiraceae > Haliscomenobacter. Next base: position 12,933 of record NZ_JANRKL010000197.1, read on the forward strand.
AGTGGTACAACTTGAATGCCTTGCCGATGTGCAAGCTCAACCACTGCTGCGCCGGGATCGGCTACCCCTGGGCAACCCGCTTCTGACATCAAACCAATGTGTTTGCCGTTGAGGGCCGGCGCTAAAAAAGAACGGTATTCGGCCTCTTTGGTGTGTTCACTGAGCTCTACCATTTCCAATTCAGGCAAGGGGCGTGGATGTTGGGCGGCTTTGATGAAATGACGCGCAGTTTTGGCACGCTCAACAATAAAATAGTCCAGTTGCCAAAGGCATTCTTTGACGTATTGAGGAATGGTATGATGTGCAGTTTCACCCAAAGGCACCGGAATCAAATAAAGTTTACCAGCTTGTTGCATCGTTAAGTGTTTGGCGTCGAGAGCCGCAGTTGTTCTTGTTTTACCCTGGGGTTCATCAACATAAACCAAACAGGTGGAAACAAAGCAATAATGATGGAAGTAGGATACCCAAAGGGCAATTGTGGACTTTCGTCAAAGTGTCGCAAGATCTGGTATTTGCGACTGGCTTTAAAATGGTGATCCGAATGTCGGGTCAATTCATACAAAAAAATGCGCCCCAGTTCGTGGTCTGAATTCCAGGAGTGCCAGGCCTGAACGGGTTCGGGGCGGCCATTGGGCAAGGTTTTTCGGCGCAAGCCATAGTGTTCGATGTAATTTACTGATTCAAGCAATAAAAAACCAAACACTGCCACAGCTATCGCATAGGGCAGCATCCACCAAGCATATACCCAGCCCACACAGAACAAATATCCGAGTTGGAATACCTGAAACCGTAGCATCTCATTCTGCCAGTTAAACGCGGGAAGCCCCATTTTATGTAAACGTTCGGCCTCCAGTTTCCAGGCATTGCGCCAGGAACCCCAAACAGAACGCAACCAAAAGGAATAAAGATTTTCTCCAAAACGTGCAGAAGCCGGATCGGCATCGGTGCTGACGTGTTTGTGGTGCCCTCGGTTGTGCTCGATGAAAAAGTGCATGTAAAAGGCACTTAAGAGCAGAATTTTGGCCATGGTTTGTTCACTCTTTTTGGCGCGATGCCCTAGTTCATGGGCCACATTGATACCGATGGTTCCCACAATTAAACCCACGCTACAGGTCATGCCTATCAATTCATAAGTTGCACTGTTTCCACCGTAAACCTGCTGGAAATACACCTGCAAAATGAAGTACAACAAAGGAATGTTGAGGTACAATAAAAGATCAAAAAACCACATACCCAGTTTTTGTGCTTCTTCCTGTGGCGGCAAATTGCGCGCCGAAGCCGGACTGATCAGCTCCGCCAGTGGAATGAATACAAAACCGACATAAATGCCTGCAAAGGACCAGTGGCCTTGCTGATACAGCCCCCAAAGGGTTGCCAAAGGAGCCGTGTAGGCAATCAGGTACTTCAAATCACTCCATTTCATCGGTAAATGTTTTTATGTAGTGGATTGATTAACATAGTTCCTCAGGAACTCCCAAACATTTAATTATTTTTGCCTCCTCAAAACCGAAAACTTGAAACTGTGTTAGAGTGGAGGCTGAGGAAAGTTGAAGAGGTTGAGAAGGTTTAGGCTACTGCAGAGACGTTGACACTGCTAGTGTCAAAATTGCTGCGGTAGCCTCAACTTTCTCAACCCTCTCAACCTTCTCAACTCTTTAACTCCTCAACCACAAAGATATGAGCAAGAAATTTTTTACCCTAACGGTGAAAGAAATCCGCCCGGAAACAGCCGAAGCCGTTACCGTAGTATTTGGCATTCCCGAAGATATAAAATCTGAGTTTGCTTACCAAGCCGGCCAATACCTGACCTTGAAATTTTCCATCAACGGAAAAGAAGTGCGTCGTGCCTATTCCATGTGCAGCAGCCCTTTGGAGAACGACATTGCAGTAACCGTAAAGAGAGTAAAAAAAGGGCTCGTTTCCAACTACATTGCCGACAAACTCCATGTAGGGGAAAAAGTGGAGGTGATGCAACCCGATGGCCGCTTTTCACCTAGCCTTGATGGAGATCAACGCAAAACCTATTATCTTTTTGGAGCAGGAAGTGGCATAACCCCTCTGATGGCTATTTTGAAAACCATTTTGGAAGAGGAACCTCAGAGTACAGTACACCTTCTGTATGGCAACCGCAATGAAGATTCAATTTTGTTCTACGATCAGTTGGAGCAATTGAAAAAACGGTACGATGGGCAATTGAGCGTTACCCACACCCTCAGCCAACCTAAACGCGAAAAACCCAAAGGCCTTTCAGGCTTGTTTGCCAAAGGCGCCATTTCATGGGAAGGTTTGACCGGGCGCATCGACAACACTTTGATCAACCGCTTTTTAACAGAAAACACGAATAATACCCGCGAAGCCGAGTACTTCATTTGTGGCCCCGGCCCAATGATCAATGTCGTGGAGCATGCTTTGCATCAGCAAAACATTGATAAAAAACACATCCACATTGAACATTTCACTGCTGTCGTTGACCCCAATGCCCCCCATTTCAGTGGAGTAAGTGGAGCCCAAGTTACTGCAATCCTAAATGGACAAACCCATACCGTTTCTGTTGCGCCCAACAAAACCATACTGGATGCCCTGTTGGATCAAAAACTGGATCCACCTTATTCCTGTACTTCGGGGGCTTGCTCCAGTTGTATGGCCAAGGTACTCAAAGGTGCTGTAAAAATGGACGCTTGTTACGCCCTTGATGACGAAGAAGTAAGCAAAGGCTTTATCCTGACTTGTCAGTCGCATCCAACTTCTACGGAAGTGGAAATCACTTACGATGTTTAACCAAGTTCCAAGAAAAAACCGTGTATGCCTTTTCACCCCTATATCCTGGCGCTCTTCCTGTGGATGTGGCTCGGTCAAGCCGGCTTACATGCACAGGACACCAGGCGTATGGGAGTTAGTGATCAGCAGCACTTCCCTCATTACGCACCTATTTTAAGTCCGGATGGCAGCCTGTTGTTGTACAGTGAAGTAGGAAACCACGCCAATTTTGGAAAAGCAGACCTTGCCGATATCTGGATTTGCCAATATTTGAGTGAAAACCAGTGGAGCCGCCCGGTCAATGTCGGAATGCCCGTTAATTCTGATCAAAACGACCAATGCCTGGCCATCAACCTGGATGAGAATGAGCTCTACTTGCTGTTGGAAGATGAAACGGGAAAAAAAAGCCTTGCTCAGTCAAAGCTCAGTACCCGTAGTTGGTCTACACCGCAAAATATGGTGATTGAACCCTGGGATTCGGCCTTTCAAATTCAGCATGGTTTTGTCAGCAATGATGGACAAACTTTATTGTTGTGCCTGACTCATCCCGATAGCACCCAGCAGCATAGTGATATTTACGTAGCTCAACGCGAAGGAGATTTATTGTGGAAAAATCTGCAAAACCTCGGACCTACCATCAACACTTTAGGAGACGAACGCAGTGCTTTCTTAGCAGCCGATGGGCAAACCCTTTATTTTGCTACCAATGGACGACCTGGCTTCGGGGGACTGGACTTGTTCATGAGTCAAAGAACCGACAATTCCTGGACTGCATGGAGTGCTCCCGTCAATTTGGGTTCCAATTTCAATTCTGAGTACGACGAATGGGGTTTTTGTACTTCGGTAATTGGCGAAAAAGCCTGGTGGACCCGCACCGAAGCCAAAATTCCTCGCATCCTTAGCACCAGTGTTCCTGCTTCTTTAAGAGCTAAGGCAGTAATTTTGGTAAAAGGTCAGGTTTATCTGCCCCAATCCAAGAGCCCGGCCAGCGATGTCACGGTGAGTCTGAATTACTATGATCCTCAACGCAATACCAGGGTACTCAGGCAAGGCATCAGCAATCAGCAGGGAAAGTACCAGTTGCTTTTGCCGCGTAACGCGGAAATGACCATCAACGCCTTATCTGGCCAGCTTTTTTCGCCCACCTACAATTTACTGCGCAAAGGGCCCGCGGCCATCGAACGTGAGGACAACGATGAAAAGATGAATGCCATGTTGGCCGCCAACCCTAATTATCGACAAGTGGAGGAAGAAATTGAAGCCCTTCAATTGGCGTATAATCAAAATCTGGTGGCCATCAAAAATCTACACAAGGAGCGCCAGGGGTATGTAAACTCAATTTTGCAGCAATGGGAGGACACCGCCTCAATCAGTTTTACCAAAACCCTGGAGTCTGGGCTGAATAAACTCCGTGAAGATTACCTGGCTACCCAAAAGCAACAGGCTTTGCTGAAATTTCATGATGGACAGTCCAGATTCAATGACCCCTCAACTGCCATTGAAACCTTAATCCCGACCACTTTTGAAGATTTTGTTCGCCTCATTGAAATCCAACAACGTTGGGAAATTTTGCCAGCTACAGCTCAGTCCCTGATTTTACAGATGTTGAATGAGGAAATCAAAAGGCAGGACAAAAAAGTCAAACCCGATGAAAGAGCCGTTTGGCGGGAGCAAAAAGAGCAGATGCTGAAAAATCCAAATTTGTTGTTGCTGCCTGAAGCTGATCTTGCCAAATGGCAAGCCAGTTTTAGTCCTTGTTTTGAATGGCAAGAAGAGTCTGCCCGGGATATCTCCAATTACATTTTGCAAAAAAATCAAAATGAACTGACTACCCAGATCAAAACGGATGTACGAAACTATCTGCGAACCCTACTAGATATGCGCATGCTCTCGGCGCAATCAGCAGTTATGAACCAACAAATTCGAGCTAAAATTGAAGGTCAACTGCGCATCGAACGAGGTTTTCAATACCGCCCAGGTAACCGCCCCGCCTCAGAAGAATCGAGCATGATGTTGGATACATTTATGGTTATTGCCAGGAATGAATTGGAACAGGACATCCAACTTTTTAATCCTATCGTGGAAAAAACCATTGTTCTTGAAAACATAGTGTTCCTGCCCAATCAAAGTGAGTTGGACTCATCAGCCTATGCAGAAATACACCGTTTGGCTACTTTTTTGAAAGAAAATCCTGGCCTCGCCATCGAAATTGTGGCCCATACCAATAATCATTGCACTTACAATTTCGCTACGGAACTGACCAATCACCGGGCTGAGAGGATTGCAGATTTATTGGTGTTGGACCAGGTGCCAATCGAACGGATTCGGGCCAGGGGTTCAGGTAAAGAGCAACCCATCGCCACCAATAGCTCACCAGCGGGAAGGCTGGCCAATCAGCGGATAGAGATAGTTTTTATTGATCAATAGGCTTGATACAATTTGATGATTAGGCAATTGATGGCTTTCTTTTTTGAGCTTAGGAACATGAGTCATCCCAAAAATTCGGGATGACTCATGCTTCGGAACTCACAAGAGTCTTTTGATCAACTCTTAATACCCCGGATTCTGCACCAAAGTAGGATTCCCATTGATAGCACTATTGAGAATCTCCTGAGCAGGGATTGGGAAATATTCGTGTTTGCCCTTGACAAACTTTGCACCTTTCAAATAAACGCGGCGGTTTTGCTCAACGCTCAAATAATCATTGATCACCTGATCGGCAATGCCCCAACGCACCAGGTCAAAGAAACGGTGTCCTTCCATTGCAAATTCCAGGCGTTGCTCAAAACGTACCGCATTGCGGGCTACACTTTTGTCGGTCCAGGCTGTTGCGTATTCTTTTACAACATAATTGCCTGCCGGATTTCCATTGGCCAATTTTACAAAGCCATCAGGGTTGGCTGCTCTTTTACGAATTTGGTTCACCAATTCCCGGGCTTTTTCCAGACTACCAATTTCCACTTCACATTCAGCCAACCAAAGGATCACATGAGACAAACGAATCAATCGGTAGTTGTTCGCATTCATCCGGGGATTTCCTGTCCAGGTATTGGTACCATTTTCAGAGCGGTATGGCGACTGTTTTTTGGGCGTATACGGCCCACCATATGCGCGGTCACGGACGTATTGGGGGTTGTGTACTCCCCAATCCAAATAGGGTACTCCGTCACGCCCTACTGTCCAATCAAGCCGAGGATCCAATGCTCCGGCGTAAGCCTGGGAGTTGTCTCCAGGTACATCCACTTGGTTAAAATCATTCAACAATGGGAGGCCGTTGGCATCGGTTTTGAAAGCATTGACCAGGTTCTGGCTAGGTTGAAAAAAACCGCAGCAGGTAGTCAAAGCGCCACCACCATAAGGAAAATTAAGCGTGTGACCACGATTACCATTGTTCGAAATCGCCGCACCATCGTTAACGGAGAACTGAATCTCGAAAATTGATTCACTATTGTTGTTGGTGGCTGCACGGTGATTATCGTGGTATTTGTCCACCAGTTTGTAGCCACCCGTATTGATAATGGCTTCCAAAATGGGTTTGGCTTCGGCGTATTTACCCTGGAAAAGATAAGCTTTGGCCAGAGTAGCACCAGCTGCCCATTTGGTAGCCCGGCCAGGTGCACCTGCCCAGCGATTGGGTAAGTTGTCATACGCAAACTTCAAATCCGCTTCGATGTTGGGCCAAATTTCCTTGTCATTGGGCAATTTGGTGCTCAATGCATCAGCAGCATTGTAGGTCTGATCGTCTACGTAAGGCACCTTGTTGAACATTTTACGCGCCTCAAAGTGGTAGTGCCCACGTAGGAAACGTGCTTGGGCAATGGCCAGATTTTTATCTGCATCGCTCAAGTCAGTGGCTTTGGGTGCCAGTTGGATGACGTCATTGGAACGGGCTATGCCGTCGTAAACGGCCCGCCACTTACCCCGGAAGTGGGTCAAATCAGCCGTATGCGTAAAAGCTTCGATAAGTGAAATTTCGGGTTGGTCCCCCGCATTGGTGCCCTTATACGCATCGTCAGAAGTGACGGAACCGTACACCCAGTTGTCGGCTGAACCCGTCCAGTCGGGGAATGCTGAACCTACGTTGGTTTGTACGCCGTCCAGAAGGGAATAGGCACCAGTCAGTACCAGATTGACCCCGGCAGCATTGCTCAGGGTGGCTTCACTCAATACACCCAAAGGGGTAACTGACAGAAATTCATCGTTGCAGGAAGCAGCCGAAAGCATGGTTACCATTACTGCACTTATGATTTTTATTTTTTTCATGGTTGAAATCATTTTTTTAATCCAAAAGACGGCGCTTTTGGAATGAATTAGAACGTTAAGCCCAGGCCAAAGTTGATAGAACGGAAAGCTGGATAGGTTCCTTCGTCTACCCCGATTTGCCGGTCAGAACCAGCGCTGTAGTTGCGCAGGTTTACTTCAGGATCAAGCCCTTCATATTTGGTGATGGTCAGCAGGTTTTGACCCTGCGCCCATACCCGCAAGCCACCGATGCCAAAACGGGACATCAGTTGTTGTGGCAGGTTGTAGGTCAGCTGCACGTTTTTCAAGCGGAAATAGGAACCATCTTCCAGGTAATAAGTGGAAGGGTTGGAGCTGATTACGTCGTTGGAACGTGGAATCGGCAGTTTGGCATCGGTTTTGCCAGGGCGCCAGGAATCTTCGTACATGCGCTGAGAACGGTTGCCACCAAAAGTGGGGAAGTCGGTCCAGTAGCGAACATAGTTGAACAGTTCGTTGCCTTGTACCCCTTGACCAAAGATATCGAGCTGGAAGTTTTTGTAATTGAAACTCAGGTTGATCCCGTAAGTAAAATCAGGGTGTGGACTACCGATGATGGTGCGATCTGCGGAGTTGATGATGCGGTCACCGTTTACATCACGGTATTTGAAGGCACCTGCTTTGTTCATCGCGCCACCGCCAAATTGTACAGGAGCTTCAGCTGCTTCAGCATCCGTCTGGAAAATGCCCAAAATGTCGTAGCCAAAGAAAGAAGCCAATGGGAAGCCCTGTTGGGTAACCGAAACCGTACCAGTTGGCAAACGCAGGTTGCTGAAGCCAAAGTACTGGGTTTTGGGGTCGCCATTGGTTTTGATCACGGTATTTTTGTAAGTAGAGAAATTGGCGCCAATAGTATAAGAAAACTCTCCACTTTTGCCACGGTAGTTCAAACCCAATTCAACCCCGGTGTTTTGCATTTCGCCGATGTTTTGGAACGGGTTGATTGCCACGCCTTGAGTAAACTGAACTTCAACCGGGAAGAGCATATCGGTGGTGCGGCGGTCAAACCAGTCGAAAGCAATATCAAACTTACCACCCCACATGGTCACGTCAAACCCTGCATTGATGGAGGTTGTGGTTTCCCACTTGGCTTTGGCGTTGCCAAATTGCCCCAGTTCGTAGCCAGGCTGTGAAGAGGTTCTGGAACCAGCCAAGTCGTAAAAAGAGGATTCAGGAGAAGTTGCAAAAGTAGAGAAGGCGTTGTAGTTACCAATTTCCTGGTTACCCGTTTGTCCCCAACCTACGCGCAGTTTGGCAAAGGTAATGGCTTGACTGTTTGCGAGGAATCCTTCTTTTGACAAAATCCAACCCGCACTAACTGCCGGGAAAATGGCTGTCCGGAATTCTGGAGCAAAACGGGAAGAGCGGTCGCGACGAACGGTTGCATCGATCAGGTATTTGTCGTCGTAAACGTAGTTCAGGCGTCCAAACTCAGAGGCGAGCAACCATTCGGCAGCCCCGCCAGTGTTGTTGATACCCGCCCGGCCTGCACTGAGGTAGCGGTTGGGTAAATCATCCACGGCGAAACCATTCCTTTCACCAGTGAAAAACTCAAAGTAGTTTTTGATGGCTTCAGTACCAATCATGGCATTGATGCGGTGTTTTTCCCCAAGCTCCTTGGTATAGGTAAGGGTGTTGTACCAGGTCCAGGTTACATCGTAACTATTGGCTGTGTTGAGGTTGTTGTTTCCAACTGGCTCTGGTGATTCAGGGTCATTGGCACGGTAGCGGCGAATGTTAAAGAGGCCATAATCTACCCCAAACTGGCTGCGGGCAGTCAAATCCTTGAGGATGTCGGCTTCAATAAAGGCATTGCCAAACAAACGAATTTCCTTGCCTTTGTTGTCTTTGTTGCGGTACAATTCAGCCACAGGGCTACGCGAGTTGTCCAAAACGGTAGGAGAGCCAGCGAAATATCCCCTCACGTCATAGACTGGTGTGATGGGAGGAACCCGGTATGCAAAAGAAATCGGGTTGCTTTCGCTTTGATTACCATTGGGCTGGCCAATCTGTTCGCCATAGGCTAATTGCATGTTTTCCCCCAAACGGATTTTTTTACTCACCTTAAATTCGGTATTCGCCCGCAAGGAATAACGCTTGAAACTGGTGTATTTCATGATCCCTTGCTGATCGAAATAGTTCAGCGACATGGAGTACCTAGCCTGTTCATTTGCACCACTTACCCCAATTTGGTGGTTTTGAATGGGGGCAGAATCGAAGATTTCGTCAAACCAGTCTGTCCCCACCTTATTGGCTTTGGTGATCAGGTTTTTGGGCGATACGCTGTACTTACTTTCGTCCACGGTGCCCACTGCACCAACTGGGAAAATGTAATCAGGGATAATCGGAGTAGCTACTCGACCACCAAACATCGGGATGTTGGGGTAAACGATCTTGGAAGGATCGGAAATTTTACCGTCCACGAGCAAGCCCGGGTTTTCTGCATTGATCCGCGATTCCCAGAGCAGGTTAACGTATTCCTGGGTATTCAAGAGGTCCAAAAACTTGATCGGCGTTTGGTTCCCGTAGTAGGCATCGTAGCTGAACTTTGGCTTGCCGCTTTTGCCCCGCTTGGTGGTGATGATCACTACCCCGTTTCCGGCACGTGAGCCATAAATAGAGGCAGCAGAAGCGTCTTTCAGGATTTGGATGGATTCTACGTCGTTCAGGTTCAAAGTGTTCAGGTTGCCTTTGGTGGGCATCCCATCGACTACAAACAGCGGTGAGTTGTCGTTGATGGTACCAAAACCCCGGATGCGTACCATCACGCCGCCACCCGGAGCATTTTCGTTGCTGACGTTCACCCCGGCCACCCGGCCTTGCATGGCCTGAGCCACGTTGGTGGAGGGCACCGAGAGCAATTGTTTGGTGTCCACACTGGCTACCGCACCAGTGATGTCGCGCCGCGATTGGGTACCATAACCCGTAACCACGGCCTCTTGTAGTAAGGTAACATCGGACTTGAGCTGCAAATCGAAACTGGTCTGCGTACCCATGTCGACTTCAAGGGTGGAATACCCGGTGTAAGAGACCACCAGGGTGTTGGTAGATCCCTCGGGAATTTGTAAGGTAAAAGCTCCGTCAAGGTCGGTGACTGTACCTACAGTGCTTCCTTTGATAAAGACCGAGGCACCAATGAGGGCGGAACCATCATCAACGGCCGTAACTTTGCCGGAGATGGACTTTTGCGCAAAAGCGCAGGTGCCTATCAAAAACAGGCACAAACTCAGGAAAAGCCTGAATGGGTGGGTGTGAGTGTTCTTCATGAATGGAATTTTATTTGGTAAATATAGTTGGCAATGCAATAACTAGGCAGATTTTTTTTAGTGTGTTTACTGAAAATTTCATCAGATTTACTTTTTATTATGCTTGGCTTAACACAAATTTTCATCTTCCGATTTTTTTTCGATCTTGGCCCTGCAACTCAAATACGAGCTGGCTGTTTTCGTTAGTAGTTCAACCAATTTCATACACATGATCGAAACCGACGTTCTTATCATTGGCTCCGGCATCGGTGGCTTAAGCACTGCCATCAAAATTGCCGAAGCACGCCCTGATCTATCCATCACTGTACTTACCAAAACCATTGAGGGCGAGAGCAATACCCGCTATGCCCAGGGCGGAGTGGCCGCAGTATGGGATGTGGAGGTGGACTCCTATACCAAGCACAAGGAGGATACCCTGGATGCCGGCGACGGATTGTGTGATGAAAAAATAGTCGACATCGTGGTTTCAGAAGGGCCCGATCGGGTCCAAGACATCATCGATTGGGGGGCCAGATTTGATAAAAAAAAGAACGACGCCGGGGAATATGACCTAGCGCGGGAAGGAGGCCACTCCGAAAAACGCATTCTGCATTACAAAGACCTCACCGGTTGGGAGATGCAACGGGCCGTCATGGCCAAAACCGATGAATTTCCCAACGTCACCATTTACGAGCACTATTTTGCCATCGACCTGATTACCCAACACCACCTGGGGCATTCGGTTACCCGCCTCAAGCAGGACATCCAGTGTTATGGCACCTATGCCCTGAACAAAAAAAACAACGTCATCGAAACCATTCTGGCAAGGGTGACCGTGGTGGCTACGGGTGGCGCCGGGCAGGTGTACCGGGCGACGACCAATCCAGTCATTGCTTCTGGTGATGGAATCGCAATGGCTTATCGGGCCAAGGGCTGGACGGAAAACATGGAGTTTGTGCAATTTCACCCGACTTCCTTGTATAATCCGGGTGGAGACAATCCGGTGTTTTTGGTTTCAGAGGCCGTGCGTGGATTCGGCGGCATCCTCAAAAGCAAAGAGGGGGAGGAATTCATGCACAAATACGACGAACGCAAGTCCCTCGCTCCTCGCGATATCGTAGCACGGGCCATCGACAACGAAATGAAAATTCGGGGCGAAGACTGCATGTACCTCGACTGTCGGCACCTCAATCCGGAAGATTTCATTGCCCATTTTCCCACCATCTACGACAAGTGCAAAAGCATCGGCATCGATCCCATGAAGGACATGATTCCGGTAGCTCCGGCTTGCCATTACATGTGTGGGGGGATCAAGGTAGACGATTTGGGGCAAACCACCATTCAGCGCATGTACGCAGTAGGGGAGTGTACTTCCACTGGCTTACACGGGGCCAATCGCCTGGCTTCCAATTCACTCCTGGAGGCGATGGTTTTTGCTCACCGCATTGCCGCGGATGTTTTGCCCAAAATTGACCAGTGGAGCATCCAAAAAGGTATCCCCGACTGGAACGCCGGGGGCACCACCGACCCCAAAGAAATGGTGCTCATCACCCAGAGCATCAAAGAACTCAAAGAGATCATGAGCAGTTACGTGGGCATCGTACGCTCCAATGTGCGCCTCAAACGGGCTCTCGATCGCCTGGAGTTGCTGTACCACGAAACAGAAGAAATTTACAATACCACTACGATCAGCCCACAATTGTGTGAATTGCGGAATTTGATCACCATTGCGTATTTGATTACGCGTTCGGCGAGGCTGCGCAAGGAAAGCCGCGGCTTGCATTATACGACGGATTATCCGGAGAAGGCGGGATTTGTGCAGGCGAATGTGATTTGAGGGGGATGCCCAACATTTTCCAAATAAAGGTTTAGCTCAAGTTCAAAAACTTTAACACAGACTGGAAATCATTGTAATACCCCACAATTTTTCCAGTCTTGTCCAGAATGACATAAGTGGGATAACCAAAAATACCCAAATCTTTGGTAAGTTTTTGAGTTCCGTCTTCCCGATAATTAAGCCAATCGTACTCGTGTTGGCGAAGATAGGTCTGCCATTTTTTTTGGTTTAGGTCTGTGGAAATACCAATCATTTCAATGTTATGTTGTTTCAACAGTGGCAGTTTTTCCTTAATTTCCTGATGCTGCTGAACACAGGGAGGACAAGCCAAAAACCACATGTCTAGTACCGTATAGTCTGCCGAAGTCAGGGCAAGGCTCCCTTTTTTTCCCTTAGGGTCGATACAAGAATAATTTTCTAATTGGGGTTGCTGAATAGCCAGAATTTTGTCGATCCGCTCCAGTGAACGGTAAAATAAAAACCAGCTGAATTGATCGCCCTGCTTTTCCAGATAAGGTTTTAATTTTAAGAGATTTAATTTTGAATTTTGATTGGCACGAACAAAGTGGTCGGCAGCTATCAAGGAGAAAGGATTTTGAATGTTTTTTTGCACGGACTCCAACAAAAATTCATTTAAACGGGTGGTGTCTTTTGTTTTGTACAAAGCAGCAATTTGCTTTCCAAAATCGAGCACCTCGTAATATAAAGGAGCATTGATGACTGTATCAATGACCAAGCGTTGGGTATCCAGGTGCCCTTTAATGACAATGTTTGCGACATCCAACCACATTTGTTGACTCAATATTTTCCCTCCAACATGATAGCGAATATTGTAGCAATCTGCATGGTCCTTAAAAAACGTAACATTGATGGTATCTTGATAAGGGAAGGTGTAAAACTCTTTTTGGCTCAAATCGAAGAACTCTACCTTATCAATTTTCCGGGGCAATAAGTCCCTGGTTACTATCTGAATATTGGTTTGAGCAAATAAAGAAGAAGCAAATAATGCAAGGAAAAACAGGGAAATAGTTTTCATACCACTAGATTTTAGTTGGAATGAGTAATGCGACGAAAATATAATGCTAAAAAGGGTTGGCGTTACACGAACGAAATAAAAATATTGAACTCTTCAAATACATTTTGCCCTAAACAAAAAAAGCCCAGCAACTTGCTGAGCTTTTTTGCGGTCCGGACGGGACTCGAACCCGCGACCCCCTGCGTGACAGGCAGGTATTCTAACCAACTGAACTACCGAACCAACGGTATTTTTTCGTTTCGATCTATTTGCGGTCCGGACGGGACTCGAACCCGCGACCCCCTGCGTGACAGGCAGGTATTCTAACCAACTGAACTACCGAACCATGTTTGGGCAGCCTTGCGGTTGCCCGATAGATCGAAACTTTTATATAGTAACAGAGGCGGCAAATCTGGCACCTCTGGAACGCACGCAGGCGCTTTTCGCTAGCGTGGCTGCAAATGTAAAATGAGTTCCGCTAACTTGCAACTCATTTTCATCAAAAAATAAAAAAAAACTGCGCTTTCCATTTTCGATACAGGTAATTGTTAATTTTGCCCCTCTAATCTAATTGCACAGCTATGGTCTTTTTGGAGTTTGAAAAGCCGTTGGAAGTATTATACGAGCAACTGGAAAAGCTCAAGGAAATCGGCGCTAGCGGAGAAATCGACGTTTCAGAGTCGATAAAAGCCCTGGAGACCAAGATTTCCGACAAGCGCAAGGAACTGTATGACAACCTTACGGGCTGGCAGCGCGTGCAGCTTTCGCGCCACCCGGAGCGGCCCTATACCTTATTTTACATCAAGGAAATGTGCAACAAGTTCATCGAGTTGCACGGTGACCGCTATGTAAAGGACGACAAAGCCATTGTAGGCGGTCTGGCCGAAATTGATGGCCAAACCGTGGTGATCCTGGGGCACCAAAAAGGGACCAACACCAAAATGCGGCAATACCGCAACTTTGGGATGGCCAACCCCGATGGGTACCGCAAGGCGCTGCGCCTGATGAAAATAGCTGAACGTTTTGGTTTTCCGGTTATTACCCTGATCGATACTCCGGGGGCTTTCCCGGGTTTGGAAGCTGAAGAACGAGGACAAGCTGAAGCGATTGCCCGCAACCTTTTTGAAATGGCCCAGCTCAAAACCCAGATCATTTGTGTGATCATCGGGGAAGGTGCATCGGGCGGTGCCATTGGAATCGGATTGGGTGATAAAGTGTTCATGCTGGAAAACTCCTGGTATTCGGTAATTTCCCCGGAAAACTGCTCCACCATCCTTTGGCGCACCTGGGACTACAAAGAACAAGCTGCGGAGGCCCTCAAATTGACGGCAGAAAACATGTACGCCAATGGCCTGGTGGATGGCATCATTCCAGAGCCTATTGGTGGAGCCCATTCTGCGCCGGAAGAAATGGCGCAGATTCTGAAGAACGCCATTTTAAAGTCTTTAGCAGAGCTCAAAACCATGACAATTGACGAACTCATCGACGCACGGGTAGACAAATACTCCAACATGGGCGAATATGAATACGTCGATGAACCCGTAAAAACGGACGAAAAGTAAGCCCAGCAAAGTATGACGCAAAATCGGGAGGTTGATTTCTCTGCGTTACAAAGCAAAAACAATGGACATCATTCGCAATATTCAAAACTACTTTCGCAACAACACCCTCAAAAGCAAACTGCAACTGCAAAAAGTACAGCAGCGCAAAAGGGTGAATTTTGAAGAAGCTCAAACCGTTGGCCTCATTTTTGACGCCACCGACAACGATAAGCGGCAAACCGCCCTCAGTTACGCCGAAAAGCTGAGCAAACTGGGCAAAAAGGTAAAACTCCTCGGCTTTTTTGACAGCAAACAGGAAAGCCCCGACTTTACCTTTGGGTATTTCAACCGGAAAAACATCGACTGGGCGCTGCGCCCGGGGGGGAAAAGTGTAGAAAGCTTTTTGCAAGGTGCTTATGATATCCTGATCACCCTCAACCCCCTGACCAATCAGCATGTGGAGTACATTTCTGCCCTGGCCAATGCCCACCTCAAAATCGGCCCGAGTACCAATAACATTTACTGCTACGATCTGATGATCGATGTACGCAATAAAAATAGTGTGATGGACTTCATCCGCGAGATGGAGCAGTTGTTGACCAAGACAAATATCAAACATGGGGCTAGCAAAGTTTAGAGGAACGGGTGTAGCACTGATTACCCCTTTTCGCAACAAAGCAGTAGATTATGATGCCCTCGAAACCATCATTGAGCATGTCATCCAAGGGGGCGTCGACTACCTTGTGTCGCTGGGCACCACTGGAGAGGCGATCACGCTCAGCAGCAAGGAATGTCGGGAGGTATTTGATTTTACCATCAAAGTGGTGAAGGGGCGCAAGCCGCTGGTTGCTGGTCTGTTCGGCAGCAATTTTACGGAGGCACTGGTAGAAAAGATCCGCAATTACAATCTGGAAGGCTTCGACGCCATCATGTCGAGCAGCCCGGCGTACAGTAAACCGCCACAGGAGGGAATTTTCCAGCATTACATGCAGATCGCCGGGATTTCACCAGTGCCGATTATCATTTACAACGTCCCGGGACGCACGTGTAGCAACGTCAAACCCGAAACCATCATCCGCCTGGCGGAAAGTAGCGACAAATTTGCGGGGGTAAAAGAAGCCTCTGGCAATTTGGAGCAAGCCATGAAAATCCTCAAACACCGCCCCGAGCATTTTGCCGTCATTTCTGGGGACGATCCACTTACCGTACCCATGATGTCCTGTGGGGGCGATGGGGCCATTTCGGTGATCGCCAATATGTATCCGGCCCAATTTTCTTCGATGGTCCGCAGCGCGCTGGAAGGTGATTTTGTCACTGCTGCCCGTCTGAATGCAGAATTACTGGACATCCATCCCTGGTTGTACATCGAAAACAATCCAGTAGGGGTGAAAGCAGGTATGGAAATTTTGGGCTTGTGCAGTAAGGAGGTGCGGATTCCATTGGTGCCCCTTTCGGAAAGTAATTACCTGAACCTGCAGCAAGAAATGGCGAAAGTCGGGGCATTCAGTGCCGTGTAAGGAAGCTTTTTACAATTAACTTTTCATTTTTTCTCACAAGTACTTGCACAGCATTTCTAGTTCACCTATCTTTGCATCTCCAAAGCGCAATCGCGCGTTTTGACGACGACAGGGTCGGGTGGCCGAGCGGCTAGGCAGAGGTCTGCAAAACCTCGTACAGCGGTTCAAATCCGCTTCCGACCTCATAATTTCGACCAAAAGGGCAATCCATTCGATTGCCCTTCTTTTTTTCCCTGAACTCCTGCTCTCTTTAGGATGTTGAATGAAGACTTTGTATTTCGGAAGAAATCATTGAATGGAAAAACCACTATCATTAATTTAGTAGTGAGATTAAAATGGCCCCTTTTTTTTATCACACCTTAGCCTGGCATTTGCTTTACCATCAACAGAATTTGAAATTATGTTAATCTGGATTGGCTTTTTGGTTTTAGTTGCAGCCTTACTCGCTCTGGATTTGGGCGTTTTTAATAAAGACGCACACAACATCAGCGCCAAAGAAGCTTTTCGTTGGACGGGTGTGTGGGTTTCTTTTTCCCTTTTATTTAGCATCTTCATTTACTTCGCTTACGAAAACCACTGGGTTCATGAAAATGGTGCTCCATTTTCGGGTGAAAAAGCGGTTATTACCTACCTGACTGGTTATTTGGTAGAACAATCCCTGAGCATCGACAACATCTTTGTTATCGCGGTCATTTTTACGTACTTTCGGATTCCTCAGAAATACCAACACCGGGTATTGTTTTGGGGGATCATCGGTGCTGTGCTATTCAGAGGCCTCATGATTGTGATTGGTGCTGCTCTTTTGCATCGCTTTAGCTGGATTACCTATATTTTCGGGGGTATTCTTTTGTACACGGCTTATCGGATGTTGCGCCAAAAGGATCACGATGAAGATGTAGAGGTCGATAAAAATCCTCTGGTGGCTTTGGCCAAACGTTTTTTTCCAGTTACGGATCGTTTTCATGATCAAAAGTTTTTTGTGAAAATTGGCGGCGCTACAGCGGCAACCCCTTTGTTTATTGCCCTTTTAGTGGTTGAAACGACGGATATCCTTTTTGCCTTCGACAGTATTCCGGCCATCTTTGCCATTACCACCGATCCATTTCTGGTATTTACATCCAATATTTTTGCTATCTTAGGGCTGCGTTCTTTGTATTTCGTTTTGGCTTCTATGCTCGACAAGTTTCAGTACTTGCGTTACAGCCTCGTGGTTATCCTTGCTTTTGTGGGCATTAAGATGTTTTTGGTGCACCATATTGATTTACCGGAATGGCTATCACTTGCCGTGATTGCACTTTCTCTGGCAGCAGGTATTCTTCCTTCTTTGCCTGAAGTTTTGCAGCAGCGCCGGGAAGAAGTAAAAGATTCAATCCGGGAAGTTGAGGGAGCCACTGAGCGAAGTCGAAGCGCTGAAAAAGCAGAATAAAAGACCCTTTTCAATGGACTCCATTTTATGTCTTACGGATTATCACCTCAATAGTGCTCAGCCTTTTTTATACGGCCTGCACCTAACCCGCCATTTACACAACGACTTGTACATTGCCCATATCAAAGACGGTGCTGACTTTGCAGTCCAGGAAGACGCGGGGGACCTGACGGAAATCGAAGACAAAGAGCAAATTGAAGAGTTGCAAAAATTGAGGCAATTCATCCAGGCCAATACCACTCCCGCCGATAAAAAATTGCCCATTCGAGGTGTAATTGCGGGAGGTGGATTGTGGGATAGCATAGAAGCGCTCACCAAGCAATATGATGCAGACCTCATCATCATGGGGATGCGCAATCGCATGGGACTGGCTGGCCGAATTTTTGGTGGGCTGGCTGCGAAGATGATCAATTTTTCCGAAGCTCCAGTATTGATGACGCCTCCTGGAACCAAATTTGCACCGATTCAGAGTGTAGTCTACGCCACGGATTTTGATGTAGCCAATTTGGCTTCCATTGAAAAAATGGTGGCCTGGTGCCAGGCCTTGAATGCTCATTTGCACCTCGTCCATGTTAATGATGACCCTGCCGAAAAAGCCTGGGTCAAACAACAAATGGAAAAGATAATGCGGGCGCTGGAAGAGGACAATGAAGACCGCCAAGTGGGTTTTTCCATCCTGGAAGGTGAAGACATCATGGACCATCTCGAGAACTACATGCAGGAAGTAAAAGCTGACCTCATTGCCCTGACGGCCCACCGCAAAGGTTTTTGGGACCGCATTTTCCGCAGTGGCCTGGCACACGAAATCATCGAAGAAGTCAATATTCCTGTACTCATCTTTAAATCCTGATCCACCTTGATCCTTCTGATTGACGACGATCACGCGATTCAAACTTCTCTTTCACTCCTGTTTCAACAAGAGGGCTTCGAAGTACATGCTACCAGCTCTCCTCAAGAAGCATTGGCTTTTTTGAAAAAACACACGCCCCAACTGGCCATTCTGGACATGAATTTTTCCATTGAAACGGTGGGAACCGAAGGTTTGGATACACTCCAGAAAATCAAAACCTTGCAGCCCCAATTGCCAGTCATTTTACTCACTGGCTGGGGAACTATTGAACTGGCCGTAGAAGGGATGAAAATTGGTGCGGCGGATTTCCTGACCAAACCCTGGCAAAATGAGGCCTTGTTGCAGTCGGTACGTACCATCCTTAATTTGGCGCAATCCAAGGCCCAATCGCCCAATCGCAAACGTCTGGACGAACAATTCCATTTTGAAAACATTGTGGGTGAAGATCCCCAATTGTTGGAGCTGCTTGAATCGATTGGCCGGGTAGCACCAACTGATGCCCCAGTACTGATTACCGGAGAAAGTGGGGCCGGGAAAGAACTCATCGCCGAAGCGGTACACCTCAACAGCAAGCGCAGCAAGGCGCCTTTTGTCAAAGTCAATTTGGGTGGGATCTCATCCAGTTTATTTGAAAGTGAGCTCTTTGGCCATGTGCGTGGTGCCTTTACTGATGCCAAAACGGACCGAATTGGTCGATTTGAAATGGCCCACAAGGGCAGTATTTTTTTGGATGAAATTGGTGATCTGGACTTGGCCAGTCAGGTCAAACTCCTGCGGGTGCTGCAAGACCGCACTTTTGAGCCCTTGGGGAGTAGCCGCAGCAAAACGGTGGATGTTCGCATCGTTTGTGCCACCAACCGCAACCTGGAAGAAATGGTGGCACAAGGTACTTTTCGCGAAGACCTTTTTTACCGCATCAACCTCATAACAGTCAAACTGCCCGCACTTCGCGAGCGCCCCGGGGACATTCCAGCGCTGGCCAATTTTTTTGTCAACAACCTCAAAGCCCTTTACCAGCGCCCCAACTTGTATGTCAACAAAGAGGCGCTACAGTGGCTAAAAAACCTACCTTTGCCTGGTAATATCCGGCAACTAAAAAACCTGGTTGAATGCAGCGTTTTGTTGAGTACTGGAGACGAACTAGGGATTGCCAATTTCCAAAAAAACCTTCAACCACAAAGCTCTAGCACGAAAAGCAGCACCAAATTTCCTGAGGTAGGCAGCATGACCCTGGAGGAAATGGAATTGGAAATGATTAAACGTGCCCTGGCTTTCCACCAAAATAAATTGTCCAAAGTGGCGAGGTCGCTGGGCATCACCCGCTTTGCCCTGTATCGGCGTTTGGAAAAATATGGAATTGTGGTGGAGGGGGAAGAGGAGGATTAGAAAAAGTGACTCCAGATCAATAACTTGTCCAGTTGAGGTCACATCAGTACCAATTCCTCTAAAATGCTTACAAATCCCTATCTTCGTTCCAACAATCACCGATTGTTCACTTTCAACGGCATACGCCGGCTCAACCGTACTAATCAAAACTGTACTCAATTAAAAGTAGTATGAAAAAACCACTTGTTCTCAGTTTGCTCTTGCTTTTGGGCATAGCCCTGCGGGCACAAATGGATCAGAACGCTCAACGTTTTGCCAATACCATCAGCGCGGATGACTTACGCCAACATTTGTTCAAACTCACCTCTGCTGAATTTGAAGGACGAGAAACAGGTACGGAAGGCCAGCGCCGTGCAGCCGATTACATTGCTGCACAAATGAAGTCCTGGGGTTTGCCCACAATAGGTGAAAATGGCGGCTATTTCCAGTCCATCACTTTTACGAATCAAAGCTGGCGCAAAATCGAGATGAAAGACGCCGATAAAGACCTGCGCCACCTTTGGGATTATTATACTTACCCTGCTACCAATCCTAAACAATTTGATGCCAAATTTGAAGATGCCATCTTCTTGGGCTTTGGAATTGACGCGCCTGAATACAGCGACTACAAGGGTGTCAACGTAAAAGGCAAACTGGTAGTGGCATACGATGGCGAGCCCATGAAAGCTGGGAAGTCCACGATTACTGGTACCAGCACTGCTTCCGAGTGGGCAAGTGATTGGCGTAAAAAAGCCCGTGCTGCCAAAGCCAATGGTGCTGCGGCCCTATTTATCATTGACCGCAAATTCAAGGAAAATGTAGCCGAAGCGCGCAAAGCCATCCTCAATTCGCGCATGGATATGGCCAAGGACGAAGACCCGGAAAACAATTTTGCCCCCAATTACTTCATCACCACGGATTTGGCCAAAAGTATGTTTGGCAAAATGGTGGGGAAAATTACCAGCGCCCGCGACAAAATTGAAAGCAAAGGCAAACCGCGCAACGTGGAATTCAAGTGTGCAGTGAACATCATCGCTGAAAAAAATTACAGCCAACTCAAAGGCGCCAATGTATTGGGCTTCATAGAAGGCACTGACCCAAAACTCAAGGACGAATACGTGGTAGTTACTGCGCACTACGATCACTTGGGCAAACGCGGCGATGACATGTATCCGGGGGCTGACGACAACGCCTCCGGGACTTCCACTGTTCTTGAAATTTGCCAGGCCATGGTGGAGGCAAAAAAGGCCGGAGTAGGCCCACGGCGCAGCGTGTTGTGCATGCTGGTATCGGGTGAAGAAAAGGGCTTGTTGGGATCGCAGTACTACGCGCAATTCCCCATTTTCCCATTGGCCAAAACGGTAGCCAACGTCAATGTGGACATGGTAGGCCGGGTAGACGATGAGCACAAGGACAATCCCGACTACATCTACGTGATTGGTGCCGATCGCTTGAGTTCGGAATTGCACCAAATCAACGAAACAGCCAACTCAACTTACACCAAGTTGACCCTGGATTACAAATACAACGACGAAAAAGATCCCAACCGCTATTACTACCGTTCGGATCATTACAATTTTGCCAAAAATGGCATTCCGGCCATCTTTTACTTCAATGGCGTACACCCGGATTACCACCGTACCAGCGATACACCGGACAAAATCAATTTTGACAAAATGGTTAAGATTGGAAATTTGGTGTTTCATACCGCCTGGGAGTTGGCGAATCGGGAGCAAAGGATTAAAGTAGATAAAAAATAAACCCGATATAACTTCTAAGGTGCCCCTTGAGTGCCTTAGGATTCTTAGGTGGTGAAAGATTTTTTCTTTTTCACCACCTAAGAATCCTAAGGCACCTAAGGGGCACCTTAATTAGGGTTTGAAGATTTTTCCCAGCAAAACCTCAGTTCCTTTCCGCGCCAGTACCCAATACATCCCACTGTTCCAGTCACGAATATCCAGGGCCTTTTGACCATTCATGACACCCGACGCCTGTAATTGCCCACTGGCGTTGAAGACCTGGAAACTGGCGCCCAAAGGCAAGTCCAAACGGACTTCATCCGCACTGGGATTGGGGCTAATTTTAAACAACTTTGGAGCAAGGGCGGGGTCACGCAAGGAAGAAGCCATGTCGTAGAAATAAAACTTCTTGCTATCCAGGCTCCATTCGATGGGGCTTCCACTGCCTTGATAACTTTCCTCGCGTGCAATCTTCCCATTGACCGTATAAAAAAAATCGGTCCGGCTTATTTGCTCCTCCGCTGCAGTACTCAATGTAGTCACTTGTGATTGGACTTGTTGTTCAGCATTGTAGGTGTAAACCGTGTTGTTGTTTTTTTTCCATGCTTTGGCTGCAATATCCCAGATAAATCCTTCCGTACTACTGATGAGTTTATTGGGCGTGTAGGTAATGAGGAGCCTGCTCAGTGGCACTGAATCGGCTGGCGGAACAGGTGCATAACGGGTACTACTGCGCAGCTGTTGATTATCAAAAATTTGCACAGAAAAACCTGTACGAGTATATTGCCCATTGAGAAAAGTGTAATTTTCGATCCTGGTATTGTTGCCTGTGGCATCATAAAAATTCAGATCGCGGTTGCGAAAACTCTGCCCTGAAAAGGCAATAGAAGTTATGGTTTCAATCAGCTGATTTTGTGCGTTAAAACGATTCCTTTGAGCAATCGACAATTCCCAGGCTTGCTGGCTGTCGGACCAATTGTAAGTTAATATTGAATCAATCTGGCTAAGGGAGTTGCCCCTGGGAAAATTTTGGGTTCGAATTTGAGGGTAAAAAACTTTGGCACCAGGGTTGTAACGTTCTAAAATGTTTCCGATCGTTCGCCCCATAGCATCAAAAGTATAATTGAAACGGATTTGCGGTACCCATAATCCTGCTTCAAACTGATAAGTTGTTTCGATGCGTTGGGTTGGAATGGGGTAATCGTATTGCACCCGTTGAAATACAGCAGAATCAAGCTTGGTGTAATTCCGATACGAATCAATCCGCAGCAATTTTCCATCACTACCCGTGATTTGCGACAACAACACAAGTGGAGTAAGCCAGCAGCAGCTCCAAAGAAATAGGGTCAATCGGTTCATGGTTTTTGGTTTATAAGGGGCCCTTATCAGGCATCTTTTAATGCACGACGCAAAATTTTCCCCACATTTGTTTTGGGCAACTCGTCCCGAAATTCTACCAAACGAGGCACTTTATACGCCGTCAAGTTTTCTTTGCAATAGGCAACGATCTCATCCTTGCTGAGTGATTTGTCTTTTTTGACAATGAATACTTTGACGGCTTCACCCGATTTTGCATCTTCAACGCCGACAGCCGCTACCTCCAAGACCTTGGGGTGGGCCGCAATAACATCCTCCACCTCATTGGGAAATACATTGAAGCCCGATACAAGAATCATGTCCTTTTTGCGGTCGACGATCTGGAAATATCCATCTTCGTGCATCAAACCAATATCGCCAGTAAGCAACCAACCATCAACAATGGTTTTGGCCGTTTCTTCGGGATTATTGTAGTAGCCTTTCATGACCTGGGGGCCTTTGATCTGGATTTCGCCGATCTGGTTGGGTCCCACCACGTTGCCCTGATCATCCACAATGCGCAGATCAGTGGAGGGCAGGGGGATACCGATGGATCCAATTTTTCCCGAACCGTCATAAGGGTTGCTGGTTGCAACAGGTGAAGACTCGGTCATCCCGTATCCTTCGGCCAGGTAACAACCAGTTACTTTTTGCCAATTTTCGGCTACCGCTTTTTGCACGGCCATACCACCTCCGGCGCTTACTTTGAGTTTGCTAAAGTCGAGTTTCAGGAATTCCGCGTTGTTGGTCAAGGCATTAAAAAGAGTATTGACCCCGGTGATCAAGGTAATTGGGTGTGATTGCAGGGCTTTGACCACCGAAGGAATATCCCGCGCATTGGTCACCAGCACATTTTGCCCGCCAATACTCATAATCGACAACACGTTGACTGTAAACGCAAAGATGTGGTACATCGGCAAAGGGCAAAGCGCGATCTCTTCGCCTTCTTTAAAAAAGGGCTTGCACCAGGCTGCCACCTGCAGCATATTGGCTACGAGGTTGCCATTGGTCAACATTGCACCTTTGGAAACCCCGGTGGTGCCCCCTGTGTATTGCAGTACGGCTACATCGTCGGGTTTGCCCACATGTGGTGGAATTTGAAATTTTTTCCCCTGGGTCAGGGCTTCCGTAAACGAAACGGTATTGAGGATTTCGTATTTGGGCACCATCCGCTTCAGGTTGCGCACCACAAAGTTGACCACTACTTTTTTGGGAAACCCCAGGAGTTCGCCAATGCTGGTGGTGATGACCGTTTTGATGGCTGTATTGGGTAAAATCTTTTGCAGGTTGGCCGCAAAGTTTTCGGCGATGATGATAGCAGTTGCCCCAGAGTCTTTGAACTGGTGTTCCATTTCCCGGGGGGTGTACAATGGATTGGTATTGACCACTACCAATCCCGCCCGCATGGCGCCGAAAAGTGCAATGGGGTATTGCAACAAATTGGGCATCATGATGGCTATTTTTTCGCCGGGCTCCACGCCTCTGGACAATAAATAGGCTCCGAAATCGCGGGAGTAACGGTCGATTTGTTCATAGGTCATCGACTTGCCCATGCAGGTAAAAGCAGTATTTTTAGCGTACTTCTTAAAAGCTTTTTCCAGTAAGTCGACCACTGTTGCGTACTCCTCAGTGTTGATATTGGCCGGAACCCCGTGTGGGTATTTTTTCAGCCAGGGGCGAAATTCACTCATGGATCTGTGTAAGTATAGATTTGAAATTTTATTTGCCACTCAAAGCAAAAATAACAATATTGCGATAGGAATGCTTAAAAACAAGCGCTATGAATCGCCGATTTTTTACCCGTAATTTAGCTTTGGGCTCTTTTTTGCCATTTGTTATGAATGGTCAAAAGAGCAATCGTCGCCCCGAACGGCCAGCTTTACTCAAACCCCGTCGGTTGAAAGAAGGCGATTTGGTGGCCCTGATCACGCCGGGAAGTTACATTCCAGATTCCAGTTTGGAAAAAGCGGTAAAAAACCTGGAAGCACTGGGATTAAGGATCGCACCGGGCAAAAACCTACGGGCAAAGTACGGCTTTGTTGCTGGTACCGACGCACAACGCCTGGAAGATTTACACGCGGCTTTCGCCAACCCTGAGGTCAAAGCAGTCTGGTGTGCCCGGGGTGGTTATGGTTGCACCCGGCTTTTGCCGTACATTGATTATCCCTTAATTCGTAAAAACCCCAAGGTATTCATAGGGTACAGTGATATTACTGCCTTGCATCTGGCGTTCTTGCAACGTGCTGGCCTGATCGGGTTTCATGGCCCGGTGGCATCTTCCACGTTTAATCCCTATTCGGTAGAACATTTTAGAGCCGTAGTGATGGAAGGGCTTTCCCCACATACCATTCCACTGGCTGAAGCTTACCTGGAGCCAAAAGATGATTTGTATAAGTATTTCACCCTGCGCAGTGGGCGGGTCCAAGGCGAATTACAAGGGGGGAACCTCTCTCTCCTGGCCGCGATGGCGGGTACAGAATTTGAACTGGATGCGACAAATAAACTGGTTTTTTTGGAAGACATCGAAGAACGCCCTTACCGGGTGGATCGGATGTTGACCCAATTGCGGCAGTCGGCCAGTTTTCATCAGGCTGCTGGTTTTGCCCTGGGCATTTTTGATGGATGTAACCCGGATGAGGGCGAAAATTCTTTGTCTCTAAAAGATACCGTAATTGATCGTTTGGCAGATATCCCGGTGCCAGCAGCCTATGGGCTTTCTTTTGGCCATGTTTCGCAGCAATGCACCTTGCCACTTGGGGTGATGGCAGAGCTGGATACGGAGGCGAAGACGCTGAGGTTGTTGGAGAGCGGGGTCAAGTGAGGAGTTTTTCGAATGACGAATTTTTCGAATGACGAATGACGAATAGGGTGGTAGCACCTGGTATTTTTTGAAGCGCTAGACTTTGCTTACATTTATTTGAACTTACAAACAAATTTTGGGGGCAATGTGCAAAATTCGTCATTCGTCACTCGAAAAATTCGTCATTCCCATCCCTATTCTAGTTGTTATTAAAAAAAATCGAGGTCTTATACAATTTTTGGTGCATTATAAATGTCATATGCATAACTTTGTACAAACCTCAGTATTATGAACACCAACCCGATATACCTGCTATTTAGCGTGGTTATCATTTATCTGGCCTGGCATTTCTTGCATCAGGTTCTTTTCCACAAGGACTTTTGCCGTCCCCTCAATCGGATTGTGGAGTATTTCTCTTATCGGCTTTCCGGTTTTTTGTTTCTGGGTGCACTCAGTTATTGGGTTGCCTTGCATTGGCTCAATTTTTCCCCCATCGAAGTTGGCATTGGGTTTACACTGGGTCCGGTGGGCAAAAAGTGGGTTTTGATTGCTGCCATTGTACTTCCTGTACTGATGTTATTCATTGGACGGAGCAAGGAGAATCTTTGGCAGAACCCTAAAATTCGGGCCAAACATTGGACCTGGTCTTTGGTGGTATTGAACACCCTGAGCTGGATCATTTATTTGTTTGCTTACGAGTTTTTTTTCAGGGGCTTTTTGCTTTTCCCTTGTATTGCTGAATTTGGTTGGCTGTGGGCCCTTGCCATCAATGTCATTTTGTACACCCTTGCCCATGCTGATCAGGGGCGGACCATGATGGTGGGGGCAGTGGTTTTTTCCATCATCCTTTCGCTCATTAGTTACCACACCGGGAACTTTTACGCGGCCTTTTTGATTCACGTAATTAATGCTTGCGCCAATGAATGGATTTCATTGTATTATCACCCGGAAATGCGGGTAAAAGGAATTGTATAAATTACTGATATAAGGAATTTTATTTTAACTACTGACTAAACCTTTACACAGATGAACCTAAAACAAAAAAGTCGTACTTCTTCTCCTATTTGGTCCATGGTCTACCTGGTCCTGGTTTTATTCGGCCTGAATGCTTGTGCCTTGTCCAAGAACCTCAATAAAACCCTGGGCAATATAGATACCACTAATATCAAGAATCTGACTCGGGCAGCAGGCAATGGCCTCATCTCAGGAATTGATCTCAACGCCCTCAAAACCGATCAAGTCCTCAAGGGTTTGTTACAAGGTTTGGACACTTTGGTCAATCAGGAACTGGATGGCATCAGATTGAATGCCTTGCAAAAACGACTTGCCTTTGCCCTTGATTCTATTTTGACCAGTACGGTAAGTGATACTACCAAGTTCAAGCTCCTGCAAAGGCAACTGGGGGGGCTACTTTCAACGGTCATATCTGGCCTGGAAAAGGACTTAAACAGCCTTGACTTAAGCCCGGCCAATCAAAAACTACGGAATGATTTAGCGGCGCTTCGCGACGAATTGTTGGGGGCGAAAACTGCGGCGCAACTGGGCTTCGTGCTAAATACAGCATTGGATAGTATCGCTCAAGGGGGAGCTTTGGTGAGCATTACCACCAAAATTGACGATATACTTGATGACGCGAATAAAAAGGCTGATCAACAAATGAAAAGTTTGCGTTCAACCATCAACAGGCTGGTCTATGGTTTGATTGGCCTTGGTGTGGTGATTTTTCTGATTGTTGTTTATGCTTTTTGGAAACGGCGCCAATTGCAGCAATATAAGGAATTGTCGGTGGTATTGACCAAAGGGATTGACCAAATTTCCAACCAGGCCGAATACGATCGGGTACGCAATGTGATCAGCAGTGAAGCTGACGCACGCCAGGTACGAAGCAATCTAAACACTGTTTTAAAAGAGAACAAAGGAGAATACCTCAAAAAAAACCAATATGCGAACTACAGCGATCGGACCCTTGAGCTTTTTCGGGAAGCCCTCAATGGAAATCAGGAGGTACGCAACCGGATTTTGGCTCAGGCCCAAACGGACCCTGAATTGTTGAATTTTATCCAACAAAAACTGAATAAACCTCAAAGCATAAACTAACACCTAAAACCAAGCCAAGTCATGTCAAAAACCATAAAAATATTATCAATTGATGGGGGTGGAACCCGTGGCCTTTTTCCTGCAACTTTGCTGGATTGCCTCGAAAAGGAGACTGGGAAAAAAATCCCTGAGTTATTCGACGTCATTGTAGGCTCGGCTACGGGGGGGATCATTGCAACCGCCCTTGCTGCAGGTATGGATGCCAAAGACATCGCTGAAGTATATCTACACCGGGCCAAATACATTTTGCCAAGAACCTGGGTTCGAGGCGTATGGAACTTCCTCAATCTTTTTGCCCCCAAATACCGCAATACCAATTTAAAAGCCTTGCTGGAAAAAAAATTTGGGGAAACCAAAACCTTAGGGCAAATCGACTCAAGCCTATTGGAAAAAAACATCAAGGCTCCAGTGTTTTTGATTCCTACACTGGAATTGAATCCAAAGCTGCCTGATGGACAAATGAAAGCCTTTAAAGTGGTGGTTTACAACAATCGGGAAGAGCAGTATGCCGAAGAGCCCCTGGTCGATGTAGCCTTAAAAACCTCAGCTGCGATCATGAATTTGCCGATTTACGACGGCTTTGTCGAAGGAGGAAATTATGCCAATGACCCCGCCTTGGTCGGTTTGTTCTATGCCCTGGGTAAGTCAGAAAACGGCGGCCTGGGCGCTGACTTGGCTGATGTAAAAATCCTTTCCCTGGGTTGTGGTTCTGACGAAAAATCGTTCATCTCAAGTAAAGAAATTGGGAAAGGGAATTGGGGGTTGGCCCGCTGGGTGAATCACCTGGCCCCGATGGTCATCGAAACCAAAATGGTAGCCACCCAGTACTACCTCAATCAAGTGTTTGCCAAGGATCAATACCTGCGCATCAATGTCAACTACAAGTCACCCAATGCGCCGCGGGCACTCCGCAAAGAAAAAAAATTGGCCATTGACGTTCGTGAGGACAAATTACTTCGTGCGATTAGTGAGTATGCTCATCTGACTTACCAGGCTGAAAGCCAAAATATTAGAAACTTCATCGGCCAACCATGAAAACAATAAAAGACCCTTTGAGTTTTATCTCTTTTTTCGATAAAACCTGGCGCAATGCCACCAGCAATGTAGAGGCTACACCAGAGCTTACCTTCAAACCAGGCTCAAAAGAGGACATTATTGCCATCATTCAAGATGCCGAGTCAAAAGGGCGCAGGGTAAGGGCGGTAGGTGCAGGGCATTCCTTTTCCCAGGTCGCAGAACCGGCCCGGAAGGATTATTTTGTCGAAATGTTTCGCCTGAATGCCTGTGGTAAATACGAGGAAGCACTTTCTCCAGAAGGTTTGCGCACCAAAGAAGACGGCGAGGTGCGCCATTTTGTAAAAGCTCAGGCCGGTATTCGGATCAAATGTTTGAACAGGGCACTGGATAAAATGGGCCTGGCCCTCGACAACATGGGGGCTTTTGATTGGCAAACTGTATCCGGGGCTTTATCTACGGGCACACATGGAACCGGGATTCATCAACCTGCTTTTCCTGATATGGTCAGGTCCATTGTCATCATTGGTACGGGTGGAAAAATCACCCAATACGAACCAACAAATGGGATCACGGATAAGGCGAAATTTGAGGAGGCGCGCAAAAATGATGCGATCAAGGTTGAGCTGGTTCAAAAGGATGAATTGTTTTACAGCGTGGTGCTTGGCCTCGGTGCCATGGGACTTATTTACGAATTGGTATTTGAAGTAAGTCCCAGGTATTGGATCAAAGAAAACCGCACTTATGTGGATTGGGATACCGAATTGAAACCTCAACTATTGAACGGTTATTTCAAAAAATTGGTGGAGGAGCAATACGACTTTGTCTCTTTTCGAGTAAATCCATATAAAACGTATTACAAAAAATTACGCAAGCAAACACGTTTATGCGCCTTCGTGGTGCAAAAAAAATACAAGTGGAATGAACGCCCACCAGAACGGGGCCTAATGGCGCGCACCAGAAACTGGATGGGCGGTATTGGTGGCAATCTTAGGTTGTTCTCCTGGCTGGTAGTTCGTTCTTTGAACCGCAAAATCAGTGGTGCCCCAGCTTCTATCAATAACGCCATCAAATTTACCAGTGACCCCCTGTTTGTAGGGAAAAGCTACAAGGTGCTTTACCAAAGTGGGGTGGCGCTGCGCAAACATGGCATCAGTTCTGAATTTTCATTTGATGTTGATTACAAAAAACTGGTTGACATCATTGATGGAGCCTGCGATCACTTAAAAAATTGCTGCAATGAACATGGCTTATACCAAACCTCCCACATTCCAGTTCGGTTTGTACAACAATCCAAAGCCTATTTATCTCCGTGTTTTACAGGACCCAAGATGTTTGTAGACTTCCCTACCCTGGAGGATGTGCAAGGAAGAGCAGAAATCATGCAGTACACCCAGGAATACATCGTTAATAAGCACAATGGGGTGCCGCATTGGGGAAAAGTGAACGATTACATCTACGGGTGCAGGGACTTTATCAAAGAGCATTATCCGATGTCGGAAAAATGGAAAGAAGTACGGCACCAGCTGGATCCTAAGGGCACTTTTTTGAGTGACTTTGTAATAAAAATGGGTTTGAGGTAGTGCCTCAAACCCATTTTTATAAAGTATTTTTCAAAGACGACTAATTCTCGTCGTTTTCTCCGTTGCCCCCTTCTTCTTCTTCCTCCTTCTTGAGCATTTTTTCCTGTTGTCGCTGTTCCCTACGTTTGCGGCGCTGTTCCCTTTTCTCTTCTGGCGAAAGTCCCTGGTTCGACTCAATCTCGATGCTGTCAGCTCTGAATTGTTCCAGTTCGGCCTTTGCACGTGCTAAACTATCCAGCAAAAGAGAATCGGTTGGATACCAAATGCGGTGGGCGCAACTGATACGATACTTTACCGAGTCGGGCAATTCTGCCATTTTTGCATCCTTCCAGGAGCTGAATTTTGGATCTTCGTACACCCGCTTCATGAAGGAACCCCAGATGGGGAGCGCAGTTGCAGCGCCTTGGCCCGAGTCCAAACTTTTGAAGTGAATAAAGGGGCTTTCCCCGCCAACCCAAACGCCAGCCACCAGTTTTTGGGTAAGGCCAATGAACCAACCATCGGATTGGTTTTGGGTTGTTCCTGTTTTGCCCGCAAAATCACTATTGATGCCAAACTTCCAGCGTACACTGGAGGCTGTTCCTCCTGAGGTAACCGAGCGCATCATTTTGAGCATGATGTCGGAGGTACGTTCAGAAAGTACCCTTTTTTCGGGCTCTACATTTTTATTGGGACCAAATTGGGCGATCAATTCGCCATCAGCAGTTTCAATTCGTTCGATGAAATAAAAAGGTCGCTTGATGCCACGGTTGACAAAAGCCGAGTAGGCTTGCACCATTTCCATCAGAGAGGTTTCCAAGGTGCCCAAAGCGATCGAAGGGGCATAAGGTACTTTGGTTTTGATGCCCAGGTCGGCAGCCAGTTTGCGCACAGGGTTGATGCCCGTTTCCATGATGATTTGCACCGAAACGGTGTTGACCGATTTGGTCAGGGCACCTTCCAGGGAGTAACCACCGCCGTAACTATTGTCCGAGTTTTTGGGCTGCCAGTTTTCGTACTCAGGGTACATTTTGGGCTGGTTGGGGAAGTACTTACAAGGGTCCATCCCACTTTCTACCGCTTGAGCATACAGTATGGGTTTGAAAGTAGAACCAACCTGGCGCCGCGATTTGACGTGGTCGTACTTAACAAATTGATGGTCGAAGCCGCCTACCCAAGCTCGAATGGCGCCGGTTTCAGGATCGGCGGCAATTAAGCCGGTATTCAATTGATGCAAGTAATATTTGATGGAGTCGATCTGGCTCATTTCCCGGCGAATCGAGCCATTTTTCCAATCAAACAACTCCATTGGGTATTTTTCGCTCATTCGGTTTACAATGCCCTGATGGGAGTAGCCTTTGGCTTTCCAAGCTTGGTAAATCGGATTGGCTTCCAGGATTTTACGAAAATTTTCGGGCTCTTCCCAGGGGTCCTGGTTGCTCCACTCACCGTTGAAACGACGTTGAATTTTGGGCAATTGTTCGTTCACTGCATCCTCAGCATGTCTTTGCAAACGTGCATCAATGGTGGTGTAAATCTTCAGGCCGTCAGTATAGTGATTATAAGGTTCGCCGTTGGCTTTTTTGAAATTTTTCAGCACTCCTTCCATTTCCATCCGAATGAACTCGCGGAAATAGGTAGCTAGCCCTTCGTTTTGTACATCTAAAGAGTCGTATTCCAATTGAATGGGCAAACCTGCCAGAGAATCCAATTCTGCGTCGCTAAGGTAATTGTACTTGTGCATGCGCTCCAGTACCAGGTTACGGCGCTCTTTGGCTTTTTCGGTGTTCTTGCGCGGATTGTAGGAAGTTGTTGCTTTGAGCATGCCCACCAGAATAGCGGCTTCTTCAATCTTGAGGTCCTTAGGGGATTTATTGAAAAAACGTTGTGCAGCCACCTTGATGCCGTACACGTTTTCGCTGAAAGGCACCGTATTGAGGTACATGCCCAGCAATTCTTTTTTTGTATACACATCCTCCATCCGGCGGGCGATGATCATCTCCCGGATTTTGTTGAGGAGCATGGTCGCAACGCGGTAAGTGCGTCGTGGATAAAGGTTTTTGGCCAATTGCTGACTCAGTGTACTCCCCCCACCCGAAGCTTCTTCATTGAGGATTAAGGAACGGAACAATACCCGAAACAAAGCCCGCAAATCGATGCCACTGTGTTTCATAAAGCGGGCATCTTCGGTGGCAATGAGCGCGTTGGCCAGGGTTTCCGATATTTCATCCAACTCGGCATTGACCCGGTTGGTGAGGAAGTAACGGCCGATCAGCACCTCGTCGCGGGAATAGACTTCGGAAGCGGTGCTGTTGCGCACTTGACGCAACTCTGATTTGGGAGGAATGTAGCCAAAAAAACCACCTGCTACAAAGGTAATGAGGACAGCCAGACCCAGGCCGATGCCTGCAAATCCAACCGTGAGGTAGCCTAGTGCAACTTTCCAGGTGATTGGCCAAATGAACACACTGCGCAATGATTGCCAGAGCGGATCAAGCCCCTGGCCTATGTAACGCCCAATTGTTCGTAGCCACTCGCTGATA
Organism: Haliscomenobacter sp.; assembly: GCF_033763495.1. GTDB lineage: Bacteria > Bacteroidota > Bacteroidia > Chitinophagales > Saprospiraceae > Haliscomenobacter. Next base: position 45,878 of record NZ_JANRKL010000197.1, read on the forward strand.
CTTTCCATAGGTTTTCCATGATTAGACCCCCGGTTGCTTCTCGGTTTGATTCACCTAGTCCGCAACAAGAGTCGCACAAAGTTACAAAGTTTGTGGATGAAATTACCCCTGTCCTGATGCTCTTAACGATTTGTGCGGCTGGTTTTTTTCCACAAAACCGATCGGTTTTCCACATTAGTATGTGAATTACAGGATGTTGAGGGCTTTTTTTACCCGCAAAATCAATTCGGCTGGTTTGAATGGTTTTGATAAAAAATCTACAATGCCCATTTTGAGGGCTTTGATGGTTTGTTCTTCTTCATCGGGGTCGATCAGCAATAAAATATTGGCAGCAGCATCCTGATCCTGGATTTGTTGAATGATTTCCAAACCCGCCTGTTTGCCCATGTCTGCATCCACAATGATGAGGTCGGGTTTTTCCAGGCTGATTGCCTCCAAGATGGAGCCTCTCTTTTTGCTGTAAATGACTTCCAGCCCTATTTTTTTCAAGCGAAATTCAATGGCGGCCAGTAATATTTCTTCACTTTCACAAATCAATACTTTCATAAATCGGGCTTTTGATGATGCGTTAAACTTAGGCCCATGGCTTTAGCCGTGGGGTTATGTGGGTTTATACGTCGTCTTCACGCGGCAAAAAGATGAATTGGGCACCTTCGTCACTGAGTACAAACAGGCAGAAAAACTCACGCGGATTTTTGTAAACCCTTCTGAAGTCGTCCACCCGATCTGCTTGGACCAGCTTTTTGGTGACCATTTCTTCCAGGGTTGAGGCATGAATCGACCATTTTGCAGCGTTTTCACTGCGCTGTATTAAAAGAATACCCAATTCCAGTTCCAGTTGGTGCACTGCAAAAATTGGGTAGCGTGATACGTCTTCGTCCATGATGGTATCCGCTGCCTGTCCCATCATTTTTTGGTAGGGGGCGAGTTCCTTCGGTAGGCGTTCGTAAAGTGTCATTTTAATTAATTAATTCTAGTAATGCCACACTCTCAATGTGATGCGTATGTGGAAACATGTCCACTGGTTGTACTTTCAGCACTTTGTATTTACTGGCCAAACGGCCCAGATCACGTGCCTGGGTGCCCGGGTTGCAACTCACGTACACAATGCGGGGAGCAGCCAGTTCAAGCAGCATATTGACCACATCCTCGTGCATACCCGCCCGAGGGGGGTCGGTGATCAAAAGGTCTGGTTTGCCATGTTTTGCAGCAAAATCGGCGGTTAAAATGGCCCGCACGTCCCCCACATAGAACTGTACATTGGCCACCTCGTTGATTTGGGCATTGATCTTGGCGTCGTCGATGGCTGCGGCCACTTCTTCGATACCCACCACTTGTCTGCAGTCTTTGGCTACATACAAACCGATGCTGCCAATGCCAGTGTACAGGTCGTAAACATTCTCATGGCCTTGTAAGTTGGCAAAGCGGCTTACAACGTCGTATAAATTTTGGCCTTGTCGGGTATTGGTTTGAAAAAAAGACTTGGGCCCAATGCGGAAAACCACGTGTCCGAGGCGCTCTTCAGCGTAGCCCTTACCTGACCAGGTGTGTACTGGCAAATCCCAAATGGTATCGTTCATTTTGAGATTGATGCAATACAGCAAGGTGGTGATTTGGGGCAGGCGACGCTGCACCTCCTCCAGGAAAGGTTTGCGCAAATCGGGATTGTCCTCGCCGAAAGAAATCAAAGCCATGGTTTCACCCAGGGTGGTGATGCGCAACATGAGAGTGCGCATAAATCCTTCGTGTTTTTTGACATCATAAAAACTCAAGCCTTGCTCAATGGCAATGCTGCGTATGGTGTTGCGGATCTCGTTGGAAGGATCGGGTTGTAGCCAGCAATGATCGAGATTGATTACCTTGTCAAAACCACCTGCAGGGTGGAAGCCCAGTACATCCGCGGCATTACTGATTCCGGATTTGATCTCGGCGTTGGTCAGCCATTTTTTGCAAGAAAAGGCAAACTCCATTTTATTGCGGTAGTAAAAGGGTGTTTCAGCACCGAGAATAGGCAGCCATTCCCCTACTTCCACTTTTCCCAAACGGGTCAGTGCATTTTCTACCACTATTTCTTTTTGTTGTAATTGGGTGGCATAATCCAGGTTTTGCCATTTGCAGCCCCCGCAGGTGCCAAAATGCTGGCAGGCGGGTTCAACCCGATGGGGCGAGTAGGTCGTGATCGCTCGCAGGAGCCCTTCGATGCGGCCTTTGCGTTTTTTGAGTACTAAAATTTCTGCACTATCGCCAGGCACTACCCCTTTGGCAAATACCACTTGCCCATCGTCGGTTTTGCCCACCGCTTTTCCTTCATCAGCAATGCCAAAAAACTGCACATTGGAAAGGATTACATCTTTTTTCTTTCTGGCCATCCATTTGAATTAAAAGGGCGATAAAAAAATAAATGTACATTTCGCCCCACTACAAAGCGCGAAGATACAATCCTATCTCAATTTAAGTGTGTATTATCTGGTAAGCACGATGTAGTCGCGCAAGAGGGTACGCAGGAATTCCAGATCATCACTTTTGCGTACTTCATGGATGTCCAGGTGCTCTCTAAGTTGGGCTGCCAGCGACTCCACCACTTCCCAGTGGGCATCATTGGGGTATTTGCGCACCCGACTAATGACTTGTTTGATGCTGAGCATGTCCTGCTCGCTGAGCACTTTTACCTGCGGATAAACGGGCTCGTAACTTTCGAGGGTATCAATATTGAGGATGTTGCGCAGATGCATGCGGGTGTTGTTGCGTTTGCGGATCACGGTGGTACCAGCAGTCATATCGCCCAGGCGTTGCTGGCGGGTGGTAGAACTGATGAGCATGGCTGCCAAAATCCCCCCCGAAAGAATGGTATCCACATATTGAAAAACGGCTCGGAGGAGGTAATCGTTTACGGTTGGGATTTCACCATCCAGCCGAACTACGCGGATATTGGTCATTTTTTTGCCCAAAGTTTGCCCCCCCATCATACTTTCCAACAAAAAGAAATACCCAAAGAAAAAACTGAGAAAACACAGGGTAAAAAGCAGCTGAAAAGGAATCAGGGCAAACAAACCTGCCAGGCCCAAAAGTGCCGGTACGAGTACACTGGCGACTGCAATGATGATCAAATCGATAAAGGTAGACAGGCCTCGTTCCCACAATGAGGCCAATTCGTATTCAATGGTAACATTCTGGGTGGTTTTAATTTCGATGGTTTGCATGAGCGTACTTGAAGATTGACGGAAATACTCAGGATATCCCACGAAAATACAGCAGGTTTTAGCACAAAGCAATTTTTTGTACAAAAAGTAATTCCCATTACTCTTGTTCACGGTAATCGCTTTGTTCTTCATCCGCAGGATTGTGCTCGGTATCGGCTGTGTTTTTGGCTCCTTTCACCTCTTGTTCAGCCAAAGTCAGATGATCACTCACCGAGGTTTCCAGCCAAATTGAACCCGATTGCCGGAATACCTGCACGTGTAAATTAAAAACTTCTTCAAAGCTTTTTTCCAGCGCCCAGGTGATGATATCGGGTGTGATGCTGATGCTGCTAGCTCGGAGCGCAGGGTTGAGATCCCGCAGCTGAGTGTTGCGATCGTGAATCATAAATTTGGCAAAACTGCCCTTACTTTCTCCATGTGGCTTGGAAAAAAACTGTAATTTCAGGTGAGGGTACGCAGCTGAAAAGGCATTCTGCACATCACTGATGTGGTCATTCGGACTGATTTGGATGGTCATGGTTTTGATTTTTGGTATAAGTTGTTCTGCATCACAATAAGGAGGACTGATGGAGCGACGAAAAAAAAGTGATCTTTGTCAGTACATTTTAACCGCTTTAAACTGGTGTCCGTTTTCGAACACTTTCTGTCCGCTTCTGAACAAGAAATTTTGATTTTGACTATTTCAAGATATTGATTTTCAGTTTTTTAAAACTTTGGCATAGGGCTTGAATCTACATGGACAGGATAAGGAATGGTGACAAAGCCATCATTCCAAGAGAACAACAAGCCAAACATTACCATGGATAGGAAGATTGAAAAGAAATTTTGGACTACCCAACGAATTGTACTTTTTGTACTTGGTGCTGCATTTGTAGGGTTTTTCGGTTGGCAATTGCTGAAAGATCACAAAACCACACTTAATGTCGAGCAAGACAAACTCACCATCTCGGAGGTCATGAATGGTACCTTCGATGAAACCATTCCCATCACGGGCAATGTGCAACCCCTTAAAACCATCCGCCTGGATGCTGTAGTAGGAGGCTATGTCACCCAGAAAATGGTAGAGGGAGGTAATGCGGTAACCAAAGGACAAACCTTATTGAAGTTGGAAAACCAACAACTCAAACTCAACTTTTTGCAGTCCGAAACCGAAGCCAGCCGCCTGGTCAATGACCTTCAGAACACTCGCCAACGGCTCAAAGTGGAGCGCTTTACCCTGCGCAGCAGCTTGAATGAACTGGACTTTCAAATTGAACAGGCCAAGGATTTGTACGATCGCAATAAGCAACTATTTGCCGATAAAGTGGTCTCTGAACAAGAGTACCTGCGCGCCAAACGCGATTATGAACGCCTGACGAAACAACGAGAAATCGCCATCGAATCGCAAAAGTACCAGGAAGAAAACGCAGTCATCCAGATCAAACAACTGGAGGGTACCCTGGAGCGCACCCAAAGAAACGTGGAACTCTGGCGTCAAACCCTGGAAAACCTGGAGGTAAAAGCACCTGTGCCCGGCCTTTTGTCATCGATGGATGTGGAAGTGGGGTCAAACATTAGTCAAGGCCAGAACATCGGCCAGATTGACGACCTGAGTGGTTTCAAAATCCGGGCGGCTATTGATGAATACTACATCAACCGGGTATTCAGCGGTTTGCCAGGAAGCTTTGATTTCAATGGAAAATCCTACACGCTCGAAATCATCAAGATTTATCCGGAAGTGCGCAGTGGCCGTTTTGAAGTAGACATGAAATTTATGCAGGGTGCTCCAGAGGGCATCAAACGTGGGCAATCCGTGACCATTCGTTTGCAATTGGGTCAGCCTACCCAGGCGGTTTTGCTGCCCACCGGAGGTTTTTTCTCCACTACGGGCGGCAATTGGGTCTACGTGCTGGAAAAGGGTGACAAACGCGCGATACGCCGCAGAATCTCCCTGGGACGTAAAAATCCTGAATATTTTGAAGTATTGGAAGGTCTGAAACCTGGCGAACGGGTGATCACCTCCTCTTACGATACCTTTGGTGACAACGAAGTACTCGAATTTTAAAAGATGAAAGATGAGAGATGAGAGATGACACGCTCTCGTCCTTCATCTTTCATCTCTCATCTCTCATCTTTCATCTTTATGATAAAGACCGTCAACCTACAAAAGGTTTTCACTACCGAAGAAGTAGAAACCACCGCCCTAAACGGCATTAGTCTGGAAATCCAAGACGGAGAATTTGTGGCCATCATGGGTCCTTCTGGTTGTGGAAAATCAACTTTGCTCAACATTTTGGGCTTGTTGGACAACCCATCTGTGGGGGAATACCATTTTTATGGCACTGAAGTCGCTAAAATGCCCGAACGCAGCCGCGCCCAATTGCGCAAAGGAAACATCGGATTTGTATTCCAAAGTTTCAACCTGATTGATGAACTTACGGTGTACGAAAATGTGGAGCTGCCCCTCTTGTACCTCAAAGTTCCTGCTGCTGACCGCAAAAAACGCGCTGAAGCAGCCCTTGAGCGCATGAACATGATGCATCGCCGCAATCACTTCCCACAGCAACTCTCGGGTGGTCAGCAACAGCGTACGGCCATTGCCCGTGCCGTAGTGGCAAGCCCCAAGATGATCCTCGCGGACGAACCTACGGGTAACCTCGACTCCTCCAACGGCGAGCAGGTGATGAACTTGCTCCGTGAACTGAATAACGAGGGGACGACCATTGTGATGGTAACGCACTCTCCTCATGATTCCGGATTTGCTCACCGAGTGATCAACTTGTTTGATGGCAAGGTGGTGACGGAGAATTTTCATGTGTAAATTCGTTGGGGCACCCCTCGCGGGTGCCCTCGGTCCATTTTGGGCGCCCGCGAGGGGTGCCCAAAATGGACCGAGGGCACCCACAAAGGCGTACCCGACCGTTTCCGTTTCCAAAAATGGGCACCCACGTAGGGATGCCCCCATCGCCATTAAGTTAAGCATCAAGCAAGCTTTGTAAAAAACGGGGAAAAGAGGAACTTGTGAAAAATTCCGTTAATCATGCGTTCCCCCCTTCCCACTTATCTTAATGGCTTGAGACATTTTCCTAGCTATGCT
>NZ_JANRKL010000198.1:0-22479 GCF_033763495.1 Haliscomenobacter sp.
TTCCAGGTATTAAGGTTGTAAACCAAAGCGTGGATTCGGTAATTGCCAGTGCTACCCACTGTAAAGTCGGGGCTATTGCCTACCATCAAAATGGTCATGTTGTCGCCATACGTCAACACGTACTTCACAGTATAACCTGAAGGAACCACTGGAGCGCGATCGGTTACACCAATCAAACGTGCTCCGTTGGCAGGAGTGAGACACACCTGAGCTTTCGCTTTCAAGGTACCCGCTTCCACCTCACAGCCTTCGCAAGGTTTCACTACGAATACTGCTCCGTTTTCATCCAGGCTGGCACAGGTTGGTACAATCCCTCGTACCAACAGTACTTTCAACTCTTCAATGGTAGTAGAGTTGAGCACAATCTGGCTCAAATTGAAAGTGCTTGGATTGAAAACCAGGGCGTGGATGCGCCAGGTACCAGTAGTATGTACAACAAAGTCTGGCTTGTCACCAATATCAGTGATTACTTTATTGGCACCGAAGGTAACCAAATAGCGCAACTGATAGCCAGTTGGAATTACCGGAGCAATGTCTGTTGCAGCGCGCAGACGAGCATCCCACCAGTTGTCCAAACATGGGCCATTGGCCGTTTTTAAAGTGCCGGAGTAAGCTGTGCAATTGGTACAATTGACTACATCAAAGATGGCACCCGTGCCATCCAACGCACCACAAATTTGGCCGCCACCTTGAATCAGTTGACTTACAATGGCTGAAGCTCTGGTGGTTCCAAAAATCACACCCGTCAAATTGAGGGTAGCTGGATTGTACACCAGAGTATGAATCCGATAGCGACCTGTAGTTGGTACATTGAAATCAGGAGTGGAAGAGATGTTTTGGAGAACCAGGTTGTCGGTGCTGGTGAGTACATAGCGAAGCAAAAATCCTTCGGGTACTGATGGTGCCGTTAGGGTAGTTGCCCGAATGCGAGCTGTACCACCTGCTGGCAAACAAGCCTGATCCAACACTTTCAAAGTACCAGCAGCAGCTGCACAGGTTGGTGAGCAAGTAGCTACATCAAACATCAAGCCGCTCAATTGGATTGAACCACAAATGGCACCTCCACCTTCAACGAGGCGGTCGCGGATACCTTGAGCAGTCGTAACGCCAACCTGAATATCGTTGATGTTAAAGGTACTTGGGTTGTACACAAAAGCGTGGATGCGGTAACGACCAGCAGTTGTAACCGTAAAGTCAGCTACCTCTTTCACCTGACGCACTACCAACACATCCCCTTGAGTAAGGATGTAACGCAAGTTGTAACCTGCAGGAACAATCGACGCCACATTTACATTGGCCCGAATACGCGCTGAACCTGCGTTCAAACAAGGTACATCAATAGCGACCAAAGTTCCAGCCTTAGCCGTACAAACACAAGCGGTCACATCAAACTGAGCACCCGTCAAATCCAGGGCTCCACACAATTGGCCACCACCTTGAATCAACAGCTTGTTGATGTCGGCAGCTTTGGTCAAGCCAAAAATAACTGTGCTCAAATCCAGATCAGCTGGATTATAAATGAGGGTATGGATGCGGAATGTACCCGTTTTGGTAACGTTGAACGTTGGGTTTAAATTAACGTTCTCAATGACCAAGTTCGGACCGTAAGTCAATACATACCGACGCTGATAACCAGCAGGAACAACTGCCGCTACATCCACTAGGGCAGTCAATTTTGCAGGGGTGATGTTGTCGTAACAAACCTGGGCCTCAGGTTTGAGTTTACCCGCAGTTGGCTCACATGGGCAAGCTGTAACATTGAAAGTAGCACCAAACAAGTCTAGCGCAGCACAAATCAGGCCACCACCCTGCACCAACCTGCTATTGATAGCCGAAGCTTTGGTAGTTCCAAATATTACCCCACTCAGATCGAGGGTGGCAGGATTGTATACCAGGGTATGGATGCGGTAACGACCGGTTTGAGCAACAGTAAACTGGGCACTCGTGTTGATCTGCATGATGGTGAGGTCTTCACCACGGGTAAGTATATAACGTACGATATGACCGTCAGGCACCACTGTTGGGGTTGCCCGATTGGCTGTAAGTTGTACCGAGCCACTATTGATACATGGTTGGCTGGCGGCAACCAAGGCACCCGGATTGGCCGCACAAGGGCAAATGCTTACATTGAACTTAGCCCCCACAACGTCCAAAGCACCACATATTTTGCCACCACCTTGTACGAGTAGTTTCAAAATATCGGCCGCTTTGTATTCTCCGGGGTCAAATATGCCTAGATTGAGCTTGGCAGGGTCATAAACTAAAGTGTGAATTGTAAAAATTCCCGCCTTACCTACAATGAAATCTGGAGTTGCTGCCAGTGCTTCCAACCTCAGATCAGCTCCACTCGTCAGTACATAAATAACTTTGTAGTTCGATGGTACAGGGAAAGAAGGCGCTGTTACACTCAGCGCTTGTAAACGAGCAGTTCCATTGTCCAGGCAGTTTTGGGCCAGGATCCGTAGTGATCCTGCCACAACGCCGCAGGTGTCACATTCATTAAAGGCAAATTGAGCACCAATGGTGTCAATTCCTACGCAAAGGAGCGAAGTGCTGGTAGCAAAACGACGCGCCAACTGCGGTACCTTGTAGTCTTTTGGTGGAAAAAGGGTATCTGGGTTGAGCTTGGTTGGGTCATACACGAGGGTGTGTATGCCATACTGCCCTTCCGCTTTTACTTTGAACAATGGGCTTGAATTTTTTGCAAGCACGCGCTGTCCACTTCCTTTGGAAAGGAGATAGGTTCGAGCAAAACCTTGTGGTACTACAGATGCTTCAGTCTGTTTTGCTTCAATTATTGCGGAATCCTTGTTCAAACACACTTTTAAATCTCCCAATTTTCCGACCTTAGTCGTACAAGTGGTTAGATTTGTCTGCTGTGCAAATGCAGGAATCCCCATTAAAAAAAACAGAATAGGCATCAAGTTTTTCAGTGGCCGCAGGTGGCCTGGAAAGAGGTACTTAATGGGTATCATAATTAATCGTTTTCGGTGAATGGCGGAAAACCAATTATGACCCCGGGCTTTTCAGCTCACGAACGGATTCGTAGGCCCTACGACTGTTCGTAGTTAGTAGTTCAAACTGCTAGATGAAGGAGGGTAAAGTAAAACCTAGATTGTGCTTATTTAAACCCTAATTGAGAACTCAAATATACAATCACAGATGTCACAGTTCCTCCTTTTAAGGGCTTTTTTTTTGCTAAGATTAAACAAATAACCCTTTTAGGTTACGAAGTTTTTCCAAAAAGTTGAATGTTTTGGAAAAATTCTTTGAAACAGAACAATAGGGGGTCTGAATAGCTCCAAATTGCCGCCGGATGGCTTCCACATTTTTCATCATGCTCCCTTCAAAATCCAGGGTACTGATACCCAATTCATTGTGAAGAAATTGAATGGTTTCCCAGATAAGCAGGATACCTGCACCATGTTGGCGAAATTGTGGGTCGTCTCCCGCCAAATGGTAATAAGCAACCCGATCATCCCATATTACATAAGACGCACTATGTAGTTGGCCTCGTTGGTCTACTGCAAAAAAAAGTTTGCGTCTTTGCTGTACATTCAAGGCTGCATCATGGCGAAGAAATTGTGTCAAGGTATACGGAATCGGAATGTTTTGCCGATCAAAGCTTTTTTTGTTGACTGCGTAAAATCGTTCTGGGTCATCCCAGTATTCTATTTTTATTAGTTCGCTCGCTTTTTTAATGTTGCGCCGGATGTTGCGGTTGACTCCATCCAGCACTTTTTGCAAATCGCCGATATCAAGTAAGTAAGTATATCGGGTACTTTGCTGAAAATTTTGCCAATACAAAGGCAACCAATTGGTAATGCTATAATGGAAATCTTGCTTTACACTGGCTACTGGGGGGATTTGGGATAAAAGCTTTGCTAGGATTTGGTGTTGTTCCGTTATACTTGGTGTGCCAGGAAGATAAGGGCCCATAAATTTAACAAAATTTGGCATGGTGACATATGTAAAGCCCATTTTTTGCTTTATAAAATAGGTCCAAATGCCTTTGACCTGGCCAGCTTCTTCTGCCATTGCTACACCCCATTCCCCTTCCTGGCATACCGCATCGAGGTACCAGTCCTGGAAAAAGATGGGCAAGCCGGGTTCGGATTGGCAGAATTGCCTATATCGCGCTTTCATACTTTCACTCTTATGATCATTACTCCATCCCGCAGTGGCAGCAATAAGTTTTCCACCCTCGAATCCGCTTGAATTTTTTCATTGAATTGATGGATCAATAAAGTGTCTTTGTCTTTTTTTTCCAAAGCGACCTTGCCATCCCATAAAACATTGTCAACCAAAATGACTCCGCCCGGGTTCATCTTTTCTATCACCAAATCGTAGTGTTGGCTGTAATCTTGCTTGCCTCCATCTATCATCGCCAAATCAAAACGGCAATCCAAATGGGGAATCAGGACTTCGGCCCGGCCTGTATGCAACTGAATCCGCTCACTCAATCCTGCTTTTGCAACATATTGATGAAAGATATAGGCCAATTCCCGATTGGGTTCGATTGTGTGCAGTATGCCATCTTCAGGCAAACCTTCGGCGATACAAATCGATCCATATCCGGTAAATGTACCAATTTCAAGGGCGAATTTCGGCTTGACCCACAAACTGATAAAGCGCAACAACTGCCCCTGCAAAGGCCCGGTCATCATTTGTGGCGCCAGGGTTTTGAGATGGGTTTCGCGGTCCAACTCGTGCAACACTTCAGAAGGAGCGGTACTGTGTTGGATGCAATATTGGTAGATGTTGCGAAGCGAACGTTGCATACTTGAGAAAGATGAAAGATGAAAGATGAAAGATAAGATGGAAGAGTTTGGGTGACCCACTTTCATCTTTCATCTCTCCTCTTTCATCTCTAAGAAGCAAAGTTCTAAAAGTTTTTTGTACTTTTCTTCACCACCAAATAGAACTTGATTCGTTATGAAAAAATCAACTGGCTTTGGCCTGATGCTGAGCCTCTTATTCCCGCTTGGTTTATGGAGCCAATACACCACTCGGTTTGAAAGCAGCAATGGCACCCAAACCCCTACCTATGAGGAAGGCATCGCCTGGTACCAGCGCATCGCCACCGATTTTAAAGAAATTGACATCCAAACCAAAGGGCTGACCGATAGTGGGCAGCCTCTTCATTTGGTGCTGTATTCCAAAAATCGCAAATTTGACATCGCCAAACTCAAAGCCCAAGGCAAAGCGATTTTTTTCATCAACAATGCCATCCATCCTGGTGAACCAGATGGGGTGGATGCCTCAATGATGCTCTTGCGCGATTTGGCACTTCACCCCGAGCGTTACCCCATGCTGGATAGTGTGGTGGTGGCCATTATACCCTTTTACAACATTGGTGGGGCACTCAACCGCAGTGCGACCAGTCGGGTCAGCCAGAATGGTCCTGAAGAACACGGCTTTCGAGGCAATGCCCGCAATTTCGACCTCAATCGCGACTTCATCAAAGCGGATACCCGCAATGCCCATAGTTTTGCAGCCATTTTCCAGGAACTCGATCCCGATCTCTTCATCGACACCCACGTGAGCAATGGGGCCGACTATCAATACACCATGACCTTTTGTTATGCCCAAGAGGAAAAACTGGGTGGTGTACTGGGGCCTTTTCACAAAGGGACATACCTGCCTTTTTTGTATGAACACATGAAAGCCTCGGGTTTCGAAGCGACTCCTTACGTGAATGCTTTTGGGCAAACGCCTGACAAGGGTTTTAGCCAATTTGCCGATTGGCCTCGCTATTCCACAGGCTACGCGGCACTGTTTCACACCATTGGTATGATGACCGAAACCCATATGCTTAAGCCTTATGCCCAACGGGTGAAATCAACTTATGCACTGTTGGATGGGGTATTGAAGTTTTTGGGGAAACATCGAGCGCAACTCCTGGCTTTGCGTAAAGCCACCAAAGAATCCGTAAAAACCCAAAGTGAATTCCCTTTGACCTGGAAACTCAACCGGGAGAAGTTTTCAGAAATTGAATTCAAAGGTTACGAACCCGAATATCCCCTCAGCGAAGTGAGCGGCGTCAAGCGATTGTACTACAACCGCAGCAAACCACTGAATAAAATTGTCCCCTTTTACGACCACTACGACGTCGACCTGAAAACCAGCAAGCCCAGTGCTTACATCATTCCGCAGGGCTGGCACAATGTCATTGAGCGGCTCAAAGTGAGTGGGGTACAAATGCGGCAGTTGACTCAGGATAGCACCATCGAGCTGGATGTCTACATCATTGATGCCTACAAAAGTGCGCCCAATCCCTATGAAGGGCATCACCAAAATACCAGCGTGGACTTGCATACCGAACGCCACAAAATCGCCTTGCGTAAGGGAGATTATTTCATCCCACTTGATCAATGGCGCAATCGTTTCATCGTAGAAGTACTGGAGCCGCAAGGGGTGGATTCGTATTTCCGCTGGAACTTCTTTGATACCATTTTGCAGGAAAAAGGGGGCTATTCGGCTTATGTTTTTGAAGACCTGGCGGCAGAGTTGTTGCAAAAGGACCCTGCACTAAAAAAGAAACTGGAAGAAAAAAAGGCGAGTGATAAGACCTTTGCGGAAAGCGCATCGGCGCAGTTGGATTTTGTTTATAAAAACTCGAAGTATTGGGAAAAGGAGTACATGCGGTATCCGGTGTATCGAGTGAGGTGATTTCGGATTTCAGGATTTCGGATTTCGGTTGGTGCATTGCTTCAAAAGTATATGGTCAATCCAATTTTAGTTTTTCATACCTGAAACTAAATTTTTGGTTGCCGTTAATTGTCAAAGCAATGCACCAACCGAAATCCGACATCCCACATCCGAAATCTACTCTGCCATTTGTGCCAGTATCACCGCCGGATTCAACGCCGCAGCCGGATTGTGTGCCGCAGTAAAAGCTGGTGCTGCCGCTAAGCGCTCCCGATTTTCGCGCAGTTGCTCGATGGCTTGATTGAAATAAGCAAAAGGGCTGCGTACTTTTTGTTCCTTGGCTACATCGAAACCGTGCAAATTGCGGGCATCCGCTACGATGCGCTTCAAATCCGCCCCCGAACAATCGTAGGTCAATTCGGCCAGATGGTTCAGTTCTTTGGCTTTGAGTTGCAATACACTATCAGCGATCAAAGCTTTCAGCATCGCTTCCCGGGCAGGCGCATTCGGCAACTTCATCTCCAACCACAACTCTACCCGGCCACTGCGGATCAAGGCAGGTGGCAAACTCCCGATGTTCATGGCGGTGAACATCACCGTCACTTGGGCGTTGGATCGGGATTCCAAACCATCCAGCATGGTGAGCAAGTAGCGGTACAAACCAAACTCATCCTGATTTTCAAACAACACATCACAGTCGTCGATGAACAGGATGCTGGGTGCATTGTGCTTAGCCGCCTCAAAAATTTGATGCACTTTGTGGTAAAACTGATCGGTGCCACTGATCACCGTACCGTCCAATAGAAAGAACTTGCTGTGCAGGCGATGCGCCAGAGCCCGACCAATCGAGGTTTTTCCGGTTCCAGGAGGGCCGTAGAGCAAGACTCCTCGCTTGGCACGGATTCCCAGTTCCTTCGCCAGGTCATCGCGTTCCATCGGCACAATGATGTCAATTTCCAATTGACGAACCACTTCTTCCACTCCGTAGAGATCAGAAAAATCCATAGGGTCAACCTCGCTGGTGTCTACGTTGCTGTGTAGAGCGTAGGTTTCCAGGAATTGAATTAAGGCAGCCGTGTCAAAATGTGCGTCTTCGGGCATCAACTGGCAGGCATAGGCCATTTGAGTGGCGTTCAAGTGGGGTGCAAAGACAAAAACACGCTCAAAATCGACGTCTTTTAAGCGCCCCTTGCTCAGCGTATTGAACAAAAAGGCTTGATCTTCCGCACTGAATTCCAGCAAATTGATTTTTTTGGTGGAATTGTGGAGCGGCTCGGGATAATAGCCCTGATCGCTACTCAAAACCAAACGTTTGCCACTTTGTTCCAGCCAACGCAGGATTCCATCCAGCGCAGTCATCAGGACTCCCGGACGTGCTTTGCCGTAACAGCTTTCCAGCATATTGTGAACCTGATGAAAATCGTCGACAATGACGAGATCATGGGCTTTCAAGGCTTTATGCAAGGTAGCTGCAATACCCTCTTCCAGTGCCAGGGGGTGGAAGGATTGGATTTCGTCAAAAAAATCGGCCAGGCGTAAGAAGTGCCCGCCCGTTTCCAGGGCCAGACGTCGGAGCAAAAAAGTACGGCCGTGACCACGGGTTACCCCCAGACCACAAAGTGGGTGTTGTTGAAGTTGTTGGAGTAAACGTAGATAAACTTCGTTTTGTGAAGGGCTTAAAGGAGGCAGTTTTGTAGTGTTGTTTAAATTTAAGGGGTGCAGCGTTTGCATCGGTTTAAGTTTTGTTTGGGGTGGTAACCGTGGGAGTTGGGAAAAAATTCCCGGGAGCTTGATTTTTATACACAATTGTTAGAGCTTGTCTAAATATTTTTGTTTTAGGCGAAAATGTGGCCGAAATGCCCCTTATATTTGGATGAATAAATTGAAATAAAATGGACAAGGTCATTCATATCGAAGATTTCAGTCCAGCCTTGTTCTGGGATATCGACAGGACAAAATTGGATTTTGAAAAAAATAAACGCTTTATTATTGAGCGAACATTAACACATGGAACTTTAGCAGACTGGTTTTTGCTCAAAGGCTTTTATGGCAAAGATGTAATCAAAACGGAGAGCATGCAGATTCGTTACTTGGATAAATTGACATTATCCTTCTGCGCTGCCTATTTTAATGAGTCTATTGAAAATTTCCGATGCTACATACTCAAACAGTCGAACCCAACACATTGGGGTTATTGAAACGGCTCATGGCCGATGATACACTCCATTCTTTTAACTTAGTCGGGGGAACTGCTTTGTCCCTACAAATAGGGCATAGAAAATCCATAGACTTGGACCTGTTTACGCAGAGCGATTTCGCTGCTGACGAAATTTTGCAGCATTTGCTAGATAATGGTTATTCTCCTCAGGTAAGGCATGTGCAGAAACAAACCTTGATTGTTGAGATTGACGGAATAAAAGTCGATTTTATCCGGTTCCGCTATCCGTTTGCAAATGATATTTTGCTGTGGGAAGATATTCGTTTGGCTGACATCCGAGATATCGCATGTATGAAAATAGATGCCATTATGGGACGTGGCAAAAAGAAGGATTTTTGTGATCTATATTTTTTGTTACAGCGTTTTTCCTTGAAGGATATGATGACTTGGTATGCGAATATGTTCCAGCATTCTACACTGTTTCACGTCTTTAAAAGTTTAACTTGGTTTGAAGATGCTAACCTAGAGGGGGAGTTAGATGTTTTTGACGAGACGTATGATTGGGAAAAGGCTAAAGAAACAATTATCAAGGCCGTCGAAAAAACGATCTAGGGAACACGTGCTAAGTCATTTTTTAATTGTATTTTATGAAAAATATCCTTCTCCATAGAAATGAACTAATTGAAAATGGCTTCACCATCATCGAAAACGTCTATTCCCCAGCAGAAGTAGAAAAAATATTAGGCATCATTAATCAGGCTGATACCTCAAAAGAAACCTTTCGAAAATCGGCGGACGTTTTTGCCATCAGGCAGTTCTTGAAGGAAATCCCAGGGGTCGTCGAGTTTATTTTCACAGAAAATCTAAAATCACTCCTTAATCAACTGCTGGGCGATGGCTTTTTTGTAGTCAAAAGCATTTATTTTGACAAACCAGAAAGTTCGAACTGGTACGTTCCCTATCACCAGGATTTGACCATTCCGGTAGACAAAAAACTGGAATTGGAGGGGTTTGGCCCCTGGACTAGCAAGCAAAACCAATTTGCCGTTCAACCACCGATCTACATTTTAGAAAACATCACCACCATTAGAATCCATCTGGACGATACTGATGAGCAAAATGGAGCACTAAGAGTGGTTCCCAAATCCCACCTCAAAAAAATATACCGCCCTGAAACCATCGATTGGGCAGTGGAAACTGAAACTTCTTGTTCAGTAAAAGCAGGAGGGGTTATGCTAATGAAACCACTAATTTTGCACAGCTCCAGCCGAACGACGAATCATAAAAAACGGCGGGTCATCCACATCGAATTTTCAAACCAGAGCCTACCTGCGGAGCTAAACTGGGCAGAGCAATTGTTCCCACCCGATTCCATCAACCTTTAACCCATCTACCATGAAAACCAGAAAAGAAATCATCAGCGATTACAAGCAGACCAAGTCCAAAATTGGCGTTTTTCAAATCCGCAACAAGACCAATAATAAGGTATATGTAGAAAGTAGTCTGGACCTGGTGGCCATTTGGAATCGACTCCGCTTTCAATTGAATATGGGCTCTCATCCTAATGCTGAATTACAAAAAGATTGGAAAGCCTTAGGGGAAGAGAATTTTGCCTACGAAATCCTCAGCGAAATCCAGCAGGATGAGACCGTCCAAATGGATTACCGCAAAGAAATCAAAAAATTGGAGGCGATGTTTATCGAGGAGTTGCAGCCTTTTGGGGATAAGGGGTACCATGTGAAGAGGTGTTAACCCCCCTACTCCACAATCTGCAATTTCGCAAATTTCAACATGATCCGTTTTTCCTGTCCGTCATCTGCAGCTTCAAAGAAGATGGTCGCAATCCGGTTGTCCTTGCCCCCGTCGATGTTCAGCACCTTGCCTTCGCCGAATTTGAGGTGAAGCACCTTGTTGCCCACTTTGATTTGTTCGCTGGGGCTGGGTTTGAACAAGGCTGGATCAATTTTTGGAGCAGCATTAACGGATGGGCGCGGTTTGAAGGCCCCACTTACCCCGGAGGTGCCCGCAGGTTTGCTGGGTGTAGGCTCGTAATCCGAAGAAAATCCACTACGGAGCGCTGAAGTGCTTTCCAGGTGATCTCGGGGAATTTCCTCAATGAAGCGGCTCATCTCGTTGTACTGCATTTGGCCGAATTTGTAGCGGCTCATCGCAAAGGTGAGCGTCAGAAATTGTTCGGCTCGGGTAATCGCCACATAAAACAGGCGGCGTTCTTCATCCAGGCCATCCGGCGTATCCATTGACATGAAAGAGGGGAAGAGTTTTTCTTCCAGACCTACCACAAATACCGACTTGAACTCCAGCCCCTTGGCGGAGTGCACCGACATCAAGGTAACATAATCCCCGGTCTGTTTGGACTCATCGTCCATGTCTGTCAGCAGGGCAATATTTTGCAGGTAAGCGCCGAGGGACTTGTTTTGTTGCTCGCCAGCCGTTTCAAATTCATCATCTTCCACAAAGGATTTGATACCGTCGAGCAGGGCGTTGAGGTTTTCCAGGCGTCCCAGGCCTTCTACCGTTTTATCCTGGTTGTATTCTTCAATCAGTTTGGATTGTTTGGCAATGTACATGGCCGCTTCATAGGCATTAAGGGTTTCTGCCTTTTGCCCACTATCCTGTACAATTTTGATGAACTCCTGGATTGATTTTTGGGTACGAGTAGCTGCATCAACGTGCAGGAGCACCTCCCACATGGTCAAGTTTTGTTGGCCTGCCATTTCACTCACCTTGTCCACCGTACTGTCACCAATGCCGCGTTTGGGGAAGTTGATTACCCGGCGCAAGGCTTCTTCATCCCGCGGATTGATGGCCAGGCGCAGGTAAGCAATCAGGTCCTTGACTTCCTTGCGCTGGTAAAAGGACAGGCCACCGAATACCCGGTATGGGATGTTGTAACGGCGCAGGTATTCTTCCATGACCCGGCTTTGGGCATTGGTTCGGTACAACACTGCAATGTCCGAGTTGCTCAAGTGAAAGCGGTTGCGCTGCTCTACAATCGTATCCCCTACCCGCTTGCCTTCTTCAGCATCGCTCATGGTTTTGATAACCTTGATCTTTTGCCCGGTTCCTTTACTCGACCAGATTTTTTTCTGGATCTGGCGTTTGTTGAAGCGGATTACCTCGTTGGCAGCTTGCACAATGTGCTCGGTAGAGCGGTAATTTTCTTCTAGTTTAAAAACCTTGATCCCGTAGGGGTTGAAGTCTTTTTCAAAATCGAGAATGTTTTGAATGGTTGCCCCCCGAAAGGCATAAATGCTCTGCGCATCGTCGCCCACCACGCAGATGTTGCGCGGGCTCCCTTCAAAATGCACTAACTTCCGGATGATCCCGTATTGCAGGGTATTGGTATCCTGAAACTCATCGACAAGCAAGTACTTAAACCGTTTGCGGTATTTTTCCAGCACCTCCGGGCTTTTTTGCCAAAGCTCGTAAAGGCGATACAGGAGGTCATCAAAATCCATTGCCCCGGCTCTTTTACAACGTTCGCCGTATTTGAGGTAAATTTCGCTGATGTAAGGCATTTTGGCCTGCCGATCCTGCATTTTTAACTCCTCATTTTCGGCATACAGGCGAGGGGTGATCAGGCTACTTTTGGCCGAAGAAATCCGGCTGCGGATGGTATTGACGTTGTACACGTTTTTGTCCAAGTTCATCTCCTTGATGATGGCTCCCAGTACACTTTTGGTATCCTCGGTATCGTAAATGGTGAAATTGGAAGAATACCCGATTTTATCGGCCTCTACCCTCAAAATCCGGGCAAAAATGGAGTGAAAAGTGCCCGACCAAACATTACGTGCCTTTTCCCCAACCACTTTTTCAATCCGCTCCTGCATTTCTTTCGCCGCCTTGTTGGTAAACGTAAGCGACAAAATCTCCCAGGGGGCCACCCCCTTTTCAATGAGGTGGGCTATACGAAAAGTCAACACACGGGTTTTGCCTGAGCCAGGGCCGGCCACAACCAGTACCGGGCCATCGGTATTTTCTACAGCTTGGCGTTGAACGGGATTGAGTTGATCTAAATAGGTATTCATAAGAAAAGGTTGAGAAGGTTGAGAAGGTTGAGAGAGGTTGAGGCTGCCGCAGCGATCCGGTCACTGAGCTGGTCACTGAGCGAAGTCGAAGTGGCCGAAGTGCGGATCGCTGCGGCAGCCTCAAGCTTCTCAACCTCCCTCAACTTCTTCACCCTTTTCCAAAGCGCTCCAATACTCCACCGCCCGCCGAGTATGCGGTATACAAATAGAACCACCAACCAAATTGGCGATGGCAAAAACTTCAAAGACCTCCTCGCGCGAAACCCCCAGGTCAAAACACTTGCCCAGGTGGTAACGAATACAATCATCGCAGCGAAGCACCATTGATGCAATAAGGCCCAGTAGTTCTTTGGTTTTTTTGTCCAAAGCACCGTCCTGATAGGCATTGCTATCAAGGTTAAAGAAGCGCTTGAGCACCAAATTATCTTGAGCCAAAATCTCTTCATTCATTTTGGCGCGGTAGTCGTTGAATTCTGTTACGATCGACATGATTGAGGAATTGGTAGGGGGCAAAAATACAATTCTATAGGTAGGAAAAAAATGAAGGTAAAACAAAAAAAAACGGGAGGTGAAAAACCTCCCGCTGAAAATCCTCGTTAAGAAACCCTTCACAAAAAAAATTCTTGCTGGTGCTTAGTCACGCTGAAAAATTACCTTCCCAATTTGGGTTTTTAATTTTTTGCGTCATACTTAGTTTTTTGCTAATCCCTGTCCGAAACGCTGATTAGTGTCCCAAAACTGGGTTCTAACCGGCGTCTTCGAGCAGAAATCATGATTTGTTAAGCGAAACTAGTTGAAAACCAAAAAACTACTGGAATAAGACCCTCCAGGCTCCGATTGACTCGGCATGGAGTTATGTTTGACTTTGTTGTCTTCAGTTGACTTACCGGGGTTAGTTGTAGTTGGCGCGATCCGCAATTCCTGTACATGGCTGATTACATTGACACCACAGGTGTCGTTAATCGTCCAGGTTCTCAGAATCCGGTGCTGTTCGGCATCGATCTTGTCCTCAAAAGTAACCTGCATTCCATTGAAAGTTCCAGCCAGAACCATCTGGTCTTCAATAGTTTTGGCATTGCCATCGGCATCCAGAACAGGGTAGCCTGTATATTCCGGTTGAACGCTTTTACCTACCTGAGTATTGCGAGGAAAACGGATATCACCTAGATTGGGTTTTTCTACAGAAATGTATTGGCTGGCTACTACCTGCTGGTCTTCGTTGACCCATTCGCGGGTAATCAGATAGGCCAGGTCGGAAAGGAATGAAAACTCTCGTACAACAACTGACTTACTCGCGGAAGCATTGATTTGAAAATGCAGTTCATCGCCAGCACGCATAAAAACGGATACTTTACCAGTCTCAGCTGCAATTGCTCGGGCATTGACAAAAACAGCAAGTGCGGTGGGGTTGGAAAGGGAGCCCCCTAAGTCGTTCCAGTTGAAAGAGACGTACCCGCTGCTGGGCATCTTTACTGTGAAGCGCGGAGCCCGGCGGTCAGCCACAACAACCGGATAATTATTGGTCCCTTCAACCAATAATTGACCGGGAGCTCCGGTGACATCTACCCCACCGGCACTTTTTATACTTGCATCCATCCAACGCGATGGATCAAAATAACCTACAAAATCATTGGCATTACAACCGAGGTCGTAGCGTTTATCCTGTACCACCAGTGCCGTAGTTTCCGAAATCGCCTTTAGGGCAAGCGGCGATGGAATAGCACGCAGATCCAATTCCCCCGTACAAACTACTGACACATAATCAGTACTTGCTTGATGAGACAATTGGCTGATGACCTGTTGTGGACTGGATGATTTTTTTTCTACCACAGCATTAAGGCTTGCTTGCAAGTCTTGTTGGCTGTAGAGAAAGTTACTTTGCAGGGCAATTATGAATGCACCACAAAACAACCAAGTGATCCTGATTATTGAACCATTGCACATGTGGACAAAACTTTTAAGGTAGACACGATGAATTAGACGAGCATCGGGCAAGATGGTCACCTGTGACTACACTACATTTTGACCTATGGGCATGTTAAAGTCAGGAAAGTATGGATAGAACGCAATGGAGAAAGATGTCAATTTTTTGTAATCGGTTGTCATGGGAAAATGTTTTGGGATCAAAAATACCGTCCTCACACGGACTTTTGCATTTGTTGTTGCACAAAGATAGGGGTTAAACCCGTAGTCTAGTGCATTTTTGTCACAGAAATTTCATATTTTTTTTCAGCTAATAGATTCAAGCTTCATTTTCTTGTGAACAAACAGATCAATAACGAGTTTACCTGTAAAAAATTATGCAGATCAAAAGAAAGGAATGGCAACAATTCATTCCCCAGCCTGTGGAAGCCATTTGGGATTTTTTCTCCAGGCCTGAAAACCTCAAGAAACTAACCCCTGCCAAAGTGGGCATTACCATGTTGACCGACCTAAGTGGCAAAAAAATGTATCCAGGTATGCTTATTCCCTATTACATCAGCCCTTTATTAGGAATCCGAATGAAATGGACAACCGAAATTACCCACATTGACCCCATGCATTACTTCATTGATGTGCAGCAGGAGGGACCGTATGCTTTTTGGCACCACCAGCACCATTTTACCCCTCTAGACGGAGGGACCTTGATGCACGATATACTCCACTATAAAGTGCCCTACGGTCCTATTGGCACTATTGCCGACTTGTTGATGGTCAACAATATGGTAGACGAAATTTTTACACACCGCCATGAGGCCATTGAGTCTTATTTTGGTAAGGAGCGATAAAAAAAATGTTCATTTTGCCCCTCTACTAAGGTTTAGTCTATCCATTCTACCTATTCAACAAAATATTTCTGCGATCTCTTTGTTTTTTTTTAGCTTTGGTCTTACAACAATAGGAAAATGGAACCCATCATTCAAATTGACAACCTGAGCAAATTTTTTGGCAAAAAACAGGTACTCCACGATATTAGTCTCCACATCCAGGCAGGTCAGGTGATTGGTTATATCGGCCCCAATGGAGCAGGCAAATCTACCACGGTGCGCATTCTGGCTGGCTTGGACAACAACTTCAAAGGGGATGTAAAAATCAAGGGCATCGATGTAAAAGAGGACCCTCTGGCTGTCAAACGGATCATTGGCTATATCCCCGAATTGGCCGACTTGTACGATGTGCTCACGCCAATGGAATTTTTGCTCATGGTAGGGCGATTGCATGATATGGAAGATGCCCAAATTGAAGAACGGGCTGGCCGGATGCTCGATTTCCTGGGGCTAAAAGATCAGTTGCACGAGCGCATGGACACTTTTTCTAAGGGGATGCGCCAAAAAGTACTCCTGGTTTCAGGTTTGTTGCACAATCCGGAGATCATTTTTATGGATGAGCCCCTGAGTGGGCTGGATGCCAACGCGGTAATTTTGGTCAAAGAAATCATTTTGCGCCTGGTCGAACAAGGCAAAACGGTCATCTATTGCTCGCACAATATGGATACCGTTGAAAAAATTTCGGACCGCATTATCCTGATTGCCGAGGGGAAAGTAGTGGCGGATGGCAATTTCCAGGACCTCAAACGCAACGAAGGAGATACCCTGGAAAAACTCTTTTCCCAATTGACTGGTCAGACCAATTTTGACCAATTGGCCGAAGGTTTTACCCAAACTTTTAACCCCTAAATTCCCATGAATAAAATTCTGCTGCGGCTGCTCCGCCTCTTCGACGGCTTTTGGCGGCGCATCAACATCAATCCAGATCACCTGCACACCATTTTGGAGGTCAAACTAAAAATGGATGGGCGGCGCAAAACGGCGTTCAACTACCAGCGCTCCGCTCAAAAAAAAGAAGTAAAAGGGCAGGATATCCTGGTTATGGTAATGATGGCATTCATGGGCCTGGGGGGCGCTTTTATCTTTGTATTCTTTGAACACAGTTCCAGTGGTTTGTTCATTTACCTGAGTTTTTGGATGGCTATCCTGGCGCTTACTTTGATCAGTGACTTCACCGATGTACTTATTGATGTGCGCGACAATTACATTTTGTTGCCGCGTCCAGTGGAGGGCAAAACCCTGGCTGTTTCCCGCATTTTACACGTCTTTTTTTACCTGACCAAGCTGGTGATTCCGTTTAGCATCCCGGGTTTGATTGCAGTGGGGATTAAGTTTGGCCCTTTGGTGGTGTTGCTACTGGCTTTTCTGATTTTGATGAGTGTGTTGATGACCATTTTTTTTGTCAATTTGCTCTACCTGGTCATGCTGAATTTATTGTCTCCACGCAAGTTCAAGGAAATCATCAACTACTTTCAGATTGTATTTTACTCCGTAGTTTTCCTCGGGTACCAGATTTTGCCCCGCATGATTGATTTTCAGGTGGTGGGAGGCAATAATTTTTTCAACAAAATTTACCTCTGGCCCTTGCCTTCAATGTGGTTGGCCAGCATTTGGGACCTGTTGTTTTACCAACCAGCGCAACCCATGATTTATGTGTTGGCTTTGCTTGGTTTGATTACCCCTTTTGTGGCCATATATTTGGTAGGTACGGTGTTGAGTCGCAATTTCAGCCAAAAGATGTTTTCAATTGGTGAAGGAGGCAGTAGCCGTGAAAGTTCTCCCCAACTCCGGGCCGAACAACATCAACAAGCGCGGTTCAGTTGGGCCCAAAGCTCTGCACAATGGTTTTGTGCCAACAAACACGAGCGCGCCATGTACGAACTCACCTGGAAATTGACGAGCCGTAGCCGGGATTTTAAACTCAAATTTTACCCAAATCTCATCATGTTGCCCGTTTATTTTTTGCTCATTTTTGTTTTTCCGGCAACTCGTAATTCAGACAATGCGCTCGAGGAGATGCAACAGGGGAGCATGTACCTTTTTGGGTTTTATTTTTCGATGATTATCCTGATTTCCGGGTTGAGTATGTTGCAGTTTTCCGAAAAATACAAATCGAGCTGGTTTTACCGAACCGTCCCCATACCACAGCCAGGTTTGGTGCTTACGGGCTCTTTCAAGGCAATCATCGTCAAGTTTTACCTCCCGGTATACAGTCTGATTACCCTGGGCTCAGGCCTTTTTTTTGGCTGGCATACACTGGACGACGCCTTACTGGCCTTTTTTGGCATCCTGGCCTCGGTTACTGGAGTTGCCATTCTGACGCATTATGTACTTCCTTTCACCAAATCCTGGGACGAGGCCAGTCGGGGCGGAAACATGGGTTTTACCTTCCTGACCATGATCCTGGCTGGATTTTTTGGATTTTTCCATTATTTGATTGCGGGTTTCAGCTGGGTGATATGGGGACTCATTCCCATTTGTGTCCTACTGACCGTACTTGCAATGCGGCAATACAGTAAAACAGGCTGGCGATTCATTTCCTGGGAATAAAGCGGCAGGCCACAGGCACAATAAAAAAAGGGTCAGGCACCATTCAGCCTAACCCCATTCCATTGCTAAAACACGTTTCATTTGGTTTTTTGGGGAGATAGAAGATCAAAATTCTCGGGTAACAAACTTCATATGTGCTTGTCTAACGATGGTTTTGAACGGAAAATGATACAGGAATTTTAATTTTGGAAAAACTCAGGGGAAACCCTAAGAGGGGGCTAAGGGTATACCCTAAGCTCATGACTGGCAGTTTTTAAATTGGCACCTCACAACCTCCCCGCCAACACACAACTCAACTTCTGCAACACCTTCTTCCCTCCCGGCTCAAACAACTCAACCCAGATCACATACACCCCTACCCTTGCCTTGAGCAGTTCATCCGTTGTACCATCCCATTTGAGAATGCCCTCCGCGGCCAGGGATTCATTGCGTGCCAGGCGTTTGACTTGTCGGCCATTCACATCAAATACAATGATGTTGGCCAGATAACCTGGCGAATTGGTTTGGTAAGGCAGCAGGAGTACATCCTGGAAACCATCCCCATCCGGCGAAAATTTGGCTTCCTCCAGGCGGAAAACAGTTTCAGCGCCATTGGTTGGGTCAGGGCGAAAAACCTGTGAATTGGTATAGCCTGGCGTAGCCCCACCTGCGGCGATGGCCGCCGAATGCCAGTTGCCCGCAGTATTGGTGGGCAAATCAAAGTTCAATCTTTCCAAAGAGATGCCCTCCTCGTCATCCAACAAAGGACTGTGCAGTTTATTGTTGTAGTTGAATGAATCCAGTGTAAGGTTGTTGAAGCGCAGGGTAATGTTTCCGGCATCATCATCCAAACTAGGCAAAGCATTGCTGAATATGGCCGAAGAATCCTTGACAACATATCGCTGTTGAATATCGTTTTTTGAGCCCGCCACCGCCACGTAACGACCCGGAGCAAGGAGGTAATCAGTGGTGATGCTACTTTGGATGCTGCCCGAAGTTTTTTGGCGATTGATCAAACTCATGCCTCTCAGACTGATCAATTTTTGGGATTTATTGTACAATTCCACAAAATCAGAACCGCCAGTAGCTGGATTAAAAAGGATTTCGTTTACAATCAAATCACCAGCTATCGGCACCTGAGGTACCCCGGTTAACAACTGCTGGGAACTGCTTTGTGCATTGCCCAAACAGTCCCGAATTCCTGCTGCCAGGGTCAAAGTATACGCCTTGGCGTTTTGTAAGGGCGCATTCAAGACCAAACGCAAGGTTGTTTTATTGCTTTGCAAAACAGCATCCAAAGGACTGATCCCATCGGTAAGTGCGTAATATTTCAGGTCTTCGGCGGTCTCGGGGTCTAGTGGCTCATCAAAAGTCAACAACAACTCCTGGGCACTTGTGGCAACTGCCGTAATTAGCCGAGGGCCACTGCGGTCGCTGATTTGATTGTTGATGGAGTTGATCCTTCCTGGGGTTCCGCCAGTAGGGTCAACACTGGCGCGCCAGTTGCCGGGGCAGTCCGCAGGAGCACTTGCACTGATTAACTCAAGAGCCCAGCCACCTTGGGCTTTGTCCTCATCGCGGTACCAATCGTCGTCATAATTGACCAGATTGGCAACGAGCCCAGTGGTCGTTCTTACACTTACATCATCACCAGCATTGGTCAGCGCAGGGAAACCACTGACCCCTTGCACCGGGCCAAAGGGCTGAAATCCGGTCACGTTCTCCGGAGCACAAAGGATCAAAAAAGTATTGGGTAAAAATAGGCCTGTTCCTATGCGCACCGGAGTACCTCCGTTCGAAACTTGCAATTCGTCCAGGGCAATGACTTTATTGCTTTTGTTCCACAATTCGAGGTATTCCACCGCGGGCAACCTCCCCAATGCAGGGGTAGGGTCAGCCATAATTTCACTGATCAGAATATCTCCCTCGGCAGCTTTGCCAATTTCCAAATAGGTAAATTTGGCCGACTGAACTCCGGCAACATTGCCAACAGCATCCCGAATGCCTGTAACCGTACAGGTATATTCGGTCAGGTTTTGCATTTTTCCGCTCAGACTCAAAACAATATTGTTCGGATTGGCCGCATCGCGCTGAGCACTGCTGATGCTTCCCGCCGCAGGGTTGAGGTCGTAGTGGTTGAGCTCAGTGGCAGTACTGGCATCTACCGCTTCGTTGAAACGGAGCGTAATGCCTTGCTCATTTTGGGCTTCAACCTCCAGCAAAACCGGAGCCGTACGATCACTAAACAAGGGGTCAATTAAAACATCATCCAGGGAAAAGGACTTGTTGCGGGTAGCCGTATACCGACAAATCCAGCCGAAATAAGCGCCAGAGGAATAAGTTTGGTCCTGGGTGCTGCCCTCCGATTCAAAACTTCGCCCACCATTATAATCCGCCTCCAGGGTCCACAACCCGGTACTGCTTCTTTTGACCCTCACCCGCACATTCACTGTGGCCGTTCCTGCTCCGCCGGCCCGCCCATTCAACAACACGGTGATGTTGTTGCCATCCTGTCTGCACAGTTGCAGTGCGTCCAAATCCCCATTGATTCCGCCAACCTGGATAAAATACCCATTGAGCGTCTGACTCAAATTGCTTTGGCTGGCGGATAGATAAATCCTCGGAAAATTGGTGGTGGAAGGAGAAAAGGTCAGACTGGTAAAAAATTCCCAACTGGTAGCAACGTCAGAAGTTGTTGCTGCAGGCAGCGACAAATAGCTTTGATTGGATGCAGTAGGATTATTGTCATTCAACTGCAAAGCGCCATTTACCACTGCAAACTTGCTGGAATCTCCACTCCAACCCTGAAAATTGCCGTTGGAGAAGTCTATACTCAGCTGCGCGTGTAAAAAACTGGCAAAACAGCACAGAATAGGAAAAAATATTGTGGCTTTCATGTGTTCAAAGGTAGCAATAAAGATACAATGCACTTATATTTGCCCCACTATTTAGCCGCCCTAGCCTGCACATTTTTTTTCCTCAATTTCTAAACATTTGTGAACATGAGAGTAGCAGTAGTCGGTGTAACCGGTATGGTTGGTGGTGTGATGATCAAAGTATTGGAAGAACATCAATTTCCAATCACAGAATTCATCCCAGTTGCTTCAGAACGTTCGGTAGGCAAAGAAGTCGTCTACAACGGCAGCAAATACACCGTTATTGGTATGGAGGAAGCGGTGGCCATTCGTCCCGATATCGCCATTTTTTCAGCCGGAGGAGGTACATCCCTGGAATGGGCACCGAAATTTGCGGCCGTTGGTACCACAGTTATCGACAACTCTTCGGCCTGGCGGATGGATCCATCCAAAAAATTGATTGTCCCCGAGATCAATGCCGATACCTTAACTCCAGAGGATAAGATCATTGCCAACCCCAATTGTTCAACCATTCAAATGGTATTGACTTTGGCGCCCCTGCATAAAAAGTACGGCATCAAGCGGATTGTGGTTTCTACCTATCAGTCCATTACGGGTACTGGTATGAAAGCGGTGAAGCAATACCAAATGGAGCGCAAAGGATTCGAGGCTGATGAAATGGCTTATTTCTACCAAATCTTTGAAAATTGTATTCCCCACTGCGATTCATTCCTGGACAACGATTACACCAAGGAAGAAATGAAACTGGTGAACGAAACCCGAAAAATTTTGGGTGACCAAAGCATCGCCATTACTTCTACCACGGTGCGGGTGCCCGTATTGGGTGGCCACAGCGAGTCGGTCAACCTTGAGTTCAATCAGCCCTTTGAAGTAGCCGACATCAAAAAGATCCTCAGCGAGACCCCCGGAGTGATCGTGCAGGACAATCCGGCCAAAAACGAATATCCCATGCCCATGTTGGCCAAAGACCGTGACGAGGTATTTGTAGGCCGCATCCGCCGCGATGAATCCATTGCGAATGGCTTAAACCTATGGATTGTAGCCGATAACCTGCGCAAAGGTGCAGCTACCAACGCCGTACAAATAGCAGAATACCTGGCTGCCCACAATTTGATTGGGCAATCTGTAGTTTCTGCTTAATATAACTGTAGAGACGCGATTAATCGCGTCTCTACTAGTGAATACTAAAAAAAATGCTATTTTTGATTTAATAAACGGAATCCATCACCCGTTTTTTACGAACAATGTATATCATGAAAATTTCGACCCGATTCGGAATCGATTGATAATCAGCAAATTTGTCACCAGTTTATGAAGACCAAGCTCGTACTTTGGGGTACTAACGCACAGAATGAACGATTGTTAATTGCCCTTGAATTGATGCCGGAAGAAAATAAAGTGAAAGCTTT
>NZ_JANRKL010000199.1:0-12338 GCF_033763495.1 Haliscomenobacter sp.
CAATTCTGGCTTCATCATGGCTTTTTATGCTTTTGGCAAAAAGAAAAAAGAGTTGCGGTATCGCTTAACGGATGAGTATTCCCTTTTTTATCTCCAGTTTATTGAAGACAAACGGGGTGAAGGAGCTGGAACCTGGGAACGATTGGCCCAAACCCAAGCCTGGAAAAGTTGGAGTGGCTATGCCTATGAAAGTATTTGCCTAAAACACATTCCTGCCATCAAAAAAGCACTAGGCATCAGCGGAATTTATACCGAAGCTTCGGCATTTTATTTAAAAAAGAGTGATTTTGGTCGAGGAATTCAACTCGATCTCCTGATTGATCGCAACGATCAGGCCATTAATCTTTTCGAAATCAAATTTTATCAGTCCCCTTTCGTTTTAAACAAAGAACTGTCGGAAGAAATTCTCCTGAAGAAGGCCATTTTTAAGTCGGCTACGGGGAGTACCAAACAGTTGTTTTTTACTTTATTGACTACCTTCCCACTGGTGCCCGATGAGCATAGCTTGGGTATTGTGGATAATGTTTTGGATATGCATTGTTTGTTCGAACCTATATTATGACTTCCACCGTCAAAATTGCCATGAAAAAACCACCCTACGAACCCATCTTCTTCACGATCCTCCTGGTCCTGGCCCTACTCCCCATTTGGTCAGTCACTTTTTTTGTCACGGGCGACGGGCCATGCCATTTGTACAATTCCAAAATCCTGCTCGATTGGTACCGGGGTGATGCGCTGGATTTTTACAAACCCTTTTATTTTCTTAACCCCAATCTGGACCCCAACTGGTTGAGCAATTTGATACAAGTGCCGCTATTGATGATTTTCCCTGCTCCGGTTGCCGAAAAAGTATTTTTCAGTTTGTACATTTTGCTTTTTGCGGGTGGTTTTCGCTTTTTGTGTCGGCAGATCAATCCCGAGGCCGTTTTTTTGAGCGCCCTGGGGGTTTTGTTTGCCTGGAGTCATATTGTGATGATGGGCTTTTTAAATAACTCCCTGAGCCTGGCGCTATGGTTTTGGGTGCTGGGGTATTGGTGGAAATGGCGGCGTTCGACGAATTATTTATCGATATTGGCCCTGGCGTTGTGGTTTTTTGCACTCTATCTGGCCCACCCGATTGGGCTGTTTTTTACTGGTCTAAACATTGTAGCGTTGGCTTTGGGGCAGTTTTTCTACGAATCCAAACAGCACACGATCCTTGAAGCATGGAAAAACCTGCTCCAACAGGGTAGCAAAACCTTGGTGGTGGCCTTGCCGGGTTTGATTTTGTTTGCCCATTTTATCCTCAAACGTGATTGGTTGTCGGAGGCCAGCCCAGCTACCAGCAATGTGTGGGGCAACCTCCTGCGGATGACCGCACTGATTAACCTGAGTCGACAGGAAGCGCCACTGGTGATGCCCATCAGTATTTTCTGCTTGTTGTTGTTCGGCTACGCGCTATGGCTGCGTTGGAAGGAACGGCGTTGGTTGGAGGCGGATGGTTTGTTGATTTTTGTGGTTCTGGCTTTTGGCGTAATAATGAATCCTCCTTCGAGTCTGTCGGGTGGATTGGAAGTGCCCTTGCGGATGGTGATGATTCCTTTTCTCGCTTTGCTCCTCTGTAT
Source organism: Haliscomenobacter sp. (assembly GCF_033763495.1). Lineage (GTDB taxonomy): Bacteria > Bacteroidota > Bacteroidia > Chitinophagales > Saprospiraceae > Haliscomenobacter. Next base: position 1,605 of record NZ_JANRKL010000199.1, read on the forward strand.
GGCAACGGTTTCCTTTCCGCAATGGGTAAAACAATTCAGTATGGGGTTTGCAGTCTTGATAATGGCTGCATTATTGTGGGTACGACTCCCCATTCACCGAACAGCATCGGATTATGCAGAAGAGGTGTACTCCTTAAGGTATCAGATTCCCGAACGGTCGCGCATTTTGGTGTTGAACTACGATTGGGATGGGCATACGCCGGAGGGCAATAAAATCGCTGACAAAATTTGGCTTTTCACCCACGTTGACTGTTACCTCGGCGCACAGAGTAGCCTGATTATTTCAGACAATTACGAGGCCAATTTTTGGTATTTCCCCACCGTTGCCCATTGGGAAACCAACATGTACACCCAGACGGATAAAGATGGCATTAATTTTGACCATCGCCCACCGCGTGCAGATATACTCAGCTTCAAGCGACGTACGCAGGGGCAGGAGATTGATTATGTATTGTTGTTGAGCCCCAGGCCAGAATATGCCCAACATCCGTATACTTTGGAAATTATGGAACAGTTAAATCAGGCTTACACCAAAGTTTCTACTACCGAATTGGGGCGAGCGATCTTGTATAAGAAGAGATAAATGGAACCATAGAATATTTCATCAAAACTATATTCCTTATGAAAACACTGTTTGTGCTTATTTTTAGTTTGTTTGTGGGCTTCATTCAAGGCCAAAATTACATTCCCTATTACACCCTGGTCAATGAGGGCAATAAACTCTTGTACCACAAAAAATACCCGGAAGCAGCCGATCAATATGAAAAGGCGATGAAGCTGGTCAAGTATGTACATTGTGAAACTTACACAGCAGCGGCTATTGCCCAATCGCATTTAAACCAATACAAAAAAGCGACTGCATACCTTGAAAAATCGATTATGCAAGGAGGCTGGACCTACGTCCAGATTAAAGGAGCTAGATTTCAGGATGAATTTGCAGCGACCCCTGCTTATCAACAATTGACATCCGAAGATGCTTCGCTGGTTAAGGTTCAAATAAATGCCATTTACGCTCATCAGTTGGATAGCCTGTACCACATTGATCAGGATATGCTAAGAAAAGATGGAAAGCATCAGGAATCAGCAATGTATTCAGATAGTTTGAATTTTGCTGCTTTGCTCAAATTAATTGACAAATATGGTTTTCCATCGGAGCAAATTGTTGGCCTCGCCGCAGCGCACCAGGCTGAAATCATTATCCATCACAACGCACGCCTTCCTAAAAACGAAGCGTATTGGACTTTATGGCAAGATGCAGTAAAAAAAGGGGAGCTCAAACCTGAAGTATACGCGTGGATGTATGATCAGTACTTGGCGTGGTTCAAAAAGGAGACTCCTTATTTTTATCATTGCATCGCCCCCATTGATAAGTTAAGCAAGGCGGAATTGGAACTTGTAGATCAGCACAGAAAAGAGTGGGGTGTCCCAGCTTTAGCTGCTTTTGCTATTGAAACGAATGGTGGCGGGATGAGTTTCACGAAACTGTATTGAAATGACGAATTTTTCGAATAACGAATGACGAATAGGATGGATGCGCCTGAGGTTTCAGAAAGCTTGAGATTGGAGTTCCATTTGTTTTTACCAACCTACAAAACTTGAAGGCGACGTGCCCAATTCGTCATTCGTCATTCGAAAAATTCGTCATTCGTCAAAATCCATTACTCTCCCCTCCGTCCTTCAAGTCATCATTCTTGATCTTGGAGTTGCGGGTTTTAGGTGGCTTGTTGAAGTCCAGTTTGCCAAATCGGTAGCTGAAGGACAAGCCATAGGAGCGTTGCGCAAAGGAGTAGGAGCTGGTTTGGCGGAAAGTAGCACTCTCTAATCGAGTTGGGAAAGTAACATCCCGCTTGAATGGCTGTACCGCTACGATCCCGATGCTGCCTTTTTTCTTCCAAATCTCTTTGCGTATGCCAAAAGTACTCCGCGTGTAAGCAGAACGCACACCCTGGATGCCTACCCGTGGAGAGAGGTAAAATCCGTTGGCTTCAAAACGTAGCGTTTTGGACATGGTCCAGTTGAAGTTGAGGTTGCCATTCCAAACCACACCTGAGTTGCTGACGCGCTCGCCACCCAAGAGGCCTTCACCTGTGTAGTGCGAAACGGTTGCTCCACCGCGCAGTTGAATTTTTTTGATGGTCACCGAGGAAAAGACGTTAAAGCCAATCGTGGTGCTTTTCCCAATGTTCTGATAGGTCGTGATGCTGATGCCATCGTCGATTTGGCCGAGGAAGGGTTTGATGCTGTTGATCAAAGCGGACTGTTCAGCCGGAATGTTGTCGGCATCGTTGATGACGATGGTAAAGGGTTCGATGATGGCATTGGTGAAACGGGTGAAAATACCTGCATTGATGACCGTACCACCTTTCAGGAAGGTATTGTAGTTCAGTTCCAGTTGGTCGGTTTGTTCTGGGAACAGCAGTGGGGTACCCACTGTGATGTCACGTGGGTCGGTCAACTCGATGTAAGGATTGACAAAGCGTAAACTTGGACGTTGAATGCGGTTGGCGTATGCCAGCTTGATCGAAGAACCTGGTTTTTTTAGGTTGTGACTCAAGATTACACTGGGCAAAAAGTTGTCGTAATCTGAACTAAAGGGGACCCTTTCGGCATTCCGGTATTTGCCAGCAATGTCCGTGTGCTCGTAACGGGTACCTGCGATAAGCCCCCATTTTTCGCCCAACTTAACGTTGAAGGAAGCGTAGGCGGCCAATACATTTTGATCGTACAAAAACAGGTCGGAGCGCTGCGGATCCTTCAGGTATTGCTGGCTGCTCTGATCCAATTTGCTGTAGGAAAAGTCGCTGTCAATGTCGCGCATAACCCCTTTCAGGCCCGTTTCCAATTTCACTTTCTTGCTAAATGGATGGGTGTAATCCAATTGCAAAGTAGATTCCAAGTTGATGCCCCGGTTGTCGTTTTTTTCATCGCGCAACAAACTTGGGTCGTTACCTGATTGATTCAGGCTGTTCTTGGTGAAACTGTTTTGGCCCGTCAATTGAAAGGAAAAAACCAGTTCCTGTTCCGGTGTTTTAAAGGTACGCCGGTAATCTGAGTTCCAGTCAAAACCTCCACGTAGGGAATTCGCTTCAGATACCCGGGTGTATTCCTGCCGGAACCCCGTGGATGGATCGAGGAAAAGGGCCTCAGTGGTATTGTCCTGAACCTGTCCAAAACCATTAAAGGTCAAAGCAGAATTGATGCTGTTGTAGGCATTGAATTCGTAATTCATCCCCAAGGTGCCCCGTGGACCGTAATAACTGCTGTTGCCGTTGGTTTGCTGATCCAGGGTGTGTGTTCCAGTGCTGAGGAAATCCTCCCGTAAAAAGGTAGAGGAGGAAGGTCGGGGCGGCGTATAAAAACTGCCTCCAGTAAAATTCAAGCCAAACCGGCCCCTTTGGTAATTCAAAGAAAGATTGGCGTTGTTGGAGCGAGTTCCCCCCGAAGCGGAGATGGTTCCGGTGAAACCTTCTGCCGATTTTTTCTTGGTAATGATGTTGATGATACCAGCGCTGCCTTCACCATCGTATTTGGCGGAGGGGTTGGTGATCACTTCAACACTTTTGATTTGATCAGCTGGAATGGATTTTAAAGCATCACCAACATTACCACTCGAAAACAGGGCCGAAGGTTTGCCATTGATCAGAATTTGTACGTTGCTTGAGCCCCGCAGGGACAGGTTACCATCACCGTCCACAGCCAATAAGGGAACACGTTGCAGGACTTCAGATGCATCACCAATGCTGGTCGTAATGTCTTTGTCGGCGTTGTAAACAAACTTATCAATTTTGTTTTCCATCACCGCTTGTTGACCCACTACTTCAACAGTGGCAAGATTGACACTTTCGGCAGCCAGGGCAAAATTTCCTGTATTGTAGTCTGGCTTTTGTGGGGTCAAGGTGATGCCTTTGATGCTTTTGTTGCGGTAACCGATAAAGGAGATACCCAGGTCGTATTTACCCAATACCACCTCCGGGAATTTGAATGCACCTTTCTCATCCGTAACCACACCGTCAATTTGTTTTTGGGTTTGGGCATTGATGAGCACTACAGTGGCAAACTCCACGGGTTGGCGGGAACTTGAGTCGATCAGAATGCCAGAGATACGTCCGGTAATCCCGGCACTTTGACTTTGCCATCCAGCACCAGGGCCAGCTCCTCCTGGCATTTGACCTTGAGGTGGCCCAGCATTGGGTTTTGCTCCAGACCAGGTTTGATTGGGCTTTTTGGTCGTGTCCTGCGCGGATTTAGCAGCAGGTTGTTGGGCGTACAATAATTGCCCCCCAATGATCAACAGTAGGGTAAAAATAGACTTTTTCATGCTTCGATCCGTGTAAACACGGTTTAGTAGATAATTGGTTATATTGGAATTATTGCATTAAAATTCACCATTGCCATCCCGCTGATCGTCGCCTCGGTCTCCTTCTCTGCGCTCTTTGAAATCCAATTTGCCAAAGCGGTAACTAAAACTGATTCCATAAGAACGTTGGGCAATTGCGTTTTGGCTGAATTGCTCGAAATTGGCCCCGCTCAACCGATTGGGGAATTTCAGATATTTCGCAAAGGGTTGAACAGCTACGATTCCAATCGAGGCTTTCTTTTTCCAAATGTCTTTGCGCACTGCAAAAGAACTCCGGGCATATGCCGAGCGTGAACCTTGTAAACTCACCCTTGGAGCCGAATAAAAGCCATTTATCTCCGCGCGGAAGGTTTTGGAAAAAGTGTAACTCAGGTTCATGTTCCCGTTCCAATAGGCACCTGAATTGGTCAGGCGTATTCCATTAACAACACCTTCGCCACTATAATAAATGACCGTTGCATTTCCTCTTAGTTGTAGCTTGTCCTTTAACGTAACTGAGGCAAAAAGGTTGCCACCAAAAGTGGAGCTTTTGCCAATGTTCTGGTAGGTAGTCAAACTCACCCCATCATCAATGATACTCAAGATGGGTTCAATGATGTCACGAGTAGCCCGAAAAAAGGTGCCAAAATTCATACTGAATCCTTTTCCCGATTGATTAAAAGTCAATTCGTATTGATTGGTTACTTCAGGCAAAAGCAAGGGATTACCAACTGTGATATCGCGAGGGTCACTTACGGCAATGTAAGGATTAACGAAGTCTTCATCCGGACGCTGTATCCGTTGTCCGTAGCTAAATTTGATTCCGCTGAGTTCGCTGAATTTGTAGTTCAGGGTGGCACTGGGTAGTAAGTTACCATAACTGGAAGAAAATGGTTGGCGCTCAGTGTTGTCATAGTCTCCGCTGATTCCTGTGCCTTCATAACGGGCCCCTGCCAAAAGTCCCCACTTTTCAGTAAGTTCTATGTTAAAAGAAGCATAACCTGCAAAAACATCCTGCAAGTAATCAAATTGATCCGAGCGCAATTCATCCAAGATGAAGGTTTGGGAATTTGCATCAAAATTGCGGTAATCAAAGTCACTTTTAATGATTCCAAAGACTCCTTTTACACCGGTTTCAAATTTCACTTTTTCGCCGAAAGGATGGGTATAGTCCAATTGCAGCAGGGTTTCGCCATTGCGGGAGCGATTGCCATTGCTTTCATTGCGATAAAGGGTGGAATCATTTCCGGATTGTTGCACCAAATTACCCACCCGATCCTTATCGTTTTCCAATTGAACGGCAAAGGCCAATTCCTTTCCGGGTTTTAAAAAAGTACGGCGGTAGTCAAAGCTCCAATCCAGACCATTGCTCCTATTGTCCCCAAAAGATTCCCGGGTATATTCCTGACGAAGATTTACTGCTGGATCAATAAATAAAGCATCTGTAAAATTGGTACTTTCCCGGCCTCTACCACCAAAATTGACATTAGAAGAAACGCGATTGTAAGCATTGATGTCGTAACTCAGTTCGAGGTTGCCACGGCCACCAAAGCTGGTACCATCACCTCCACCATTTTGAGTAAGGGTGCGCACTCCTGTGTCCAGAAAATCAAGCCGTTCAAATTCACTGATAGAGGGTCGGCTGGGGTTGCTCCGAAAACCTCCGCTGAAACTGAGGCCAAAACGACCTTTAGCATAATTCAAGCCCAGATTTCCGTTGTTAAATCGTGTTCCGGTGGAGGCAGAAACATTCCCCGTAAAGCCCTGAGGTGCTTTTTTCCGGGTGATGATGTTGATAATGCCTGCGCTGCCCTCACCATCATAACGCGCCGAAGGGCTGGTAATGACCTCAATACTTTTGATTTGCTCCGCTGGAATGGATTTAAGGGCCTCAGCAACGCCACCTGAAAAAATCGCTGAAGGCCGTCCGTTGATTAGAATTTGAATGTTGCTGGAGCCTCTCAAGCTTACCCCACCATTCACATCCACAGAAAGCATAGGAACTCTGGACAAAACATCAGCTGCATCTCCTCCCGAAGTGGATACATCCTTTTCAGCATTATAAACCAACTTATCTATTTTGTTTTCAACTATGGAAGCTTGACCAACAATTTCAACTCCTTCCAGGACATAACTATCAGGAATCAAGTTGATGCTGGTCAGGTTAAAGTCTGGTTTCTCAGGGCTTAGAGTAATACTTGCAGTTTTATTTTTGTACCCAATAAAAGAAAACACCAATTGGTATTTCCCCATGGCTATTTCGCTGAATTTGAATTCTCCTTTTTCATTTGTTGTCAAACCATCAATCTGGTTTTTTGATGATGTTTCAAGTAACATTACCGTGGCAAACTCAACCGGTTGGCGACTGACTGAATCAATTACCAATCCTGAAATCTTGCCTTTGATGGAAGATTTACCCTCTGGTTTGTTACCTGAATTTTGGGCGAATAAAAAACAAGTGGAAAAGCTTGCAAATAGAAAAAGGATAGAATACTTCATGGTTGTGATTTGATAGACTTAGGGACAAAATTACGCTTACATTTTCCCTAGTACACCCTTTTAATGGCAGATGGAGTAGAAGTGTTGGATAAAAAAGGAAAAAAATGCCCGATGGCAGGAGTGAGTCGACGAAAGGAGTTGAAGCAAAAAATAATGAATGGTTAAAACGAGGATTTCGAACCATTTCTCAGGCAAAAAAGGGCCGTCCTCAAATGGAACGGCCCATCATTCATGAGAAAACCACTTAGATATAAGGAAAGCAAGATAGGAAAGACAAATTGTGAAGCTGTTCATTTTCAACCAAACAGCTATTTAGGGGTTTGAATAATTCAATCGGCACCATGCAATTTCATCAAGTTATTGCTCTGCTCCCATGGTGTCCAACTTATCCAGTTGGTAGTGTTCGATGATTTGAACCAGGTGTTGAGCATAATCATCCATTGGGTTGTAACCCATTTTTTCCAAGGCTTTAGCCCAACGTTTGAAATTGGTTCCATACTTGAACAATTCAGGATGTTCATTCCGTAGGTAAAGGCTATGTGCCCTCCAACTTTCCCAGGCAGTTGCAACTGGGGTATTGCGCAAAGGAATACCAAAATGGTTGTTGCTTACAACTGCATCGTTAAGAGTACCAGCTTGGCTCTCTAACAAAGCTTGAGCCATTTTGATGCTGGCAGGCACGCCAAATTGTTGCATTTCCATAACAGCGACCCGGCGAAAGCGTTTGATGTAGGCATCAATTTGAGCTTCCTGCGGGTTGGATGTTCGGGCTGTTTCCGTGCCGCCTGGCTTTGTGGGCAAAGCAATGGATTGAGCCATGCCAAATTGGGCTACACCAGCTTGATCAGCATTTTGACTAGATTGCCCAATCAACCAGGATGGCAATTTGAGGTTTAATGTAAACCTTAGATCTTCTTTAAAAACCAAAAACATAGCAACTGCCAAAATGCCCAGTTTAAAATAAGGCACCCTTGGTTTTTCAAACAAATTATGCTTAATGGAGTGTACCAGGTATTTTCCAGCTACGTAAAGTTTCCCAATCCCCATCCAGGTTTGCCGAACCAGGTCGATCAGGTTAGGATAATTTTCATCGGGATGATTATGCGTTGCAATTCCAGCAGAGGGACGTCCATTACGGTGCGGCCCGTTTTCATTGGAGTAGTTGGTATGGTATTTTGGTTGTGATGCGCCCATGATGGTAATTTTTTAACGGGTAAAACATTCAACAATTCAAGAGTAGGAACTGTCCCTCTGTCCTTGTTGGCAACACAACAAAGATAAAATTAAAAGTTTTAAAAAACAAATAATTTTAAACTTTTCTAAACAAAATTATTTCCGATTGGGTAAGCCTCAATTTTTGAGTGGTTTATAATTGGCTATTTTTTGAAACCTGGCGTCATTTTTAAACCGGGTGTAAGGTTCCTGGTCCACCATATCGGGAGTGTACTCAAAACCCTTTTCTATTGCTTTGCGCACATTCTGGTAAAATTTCTCTTTTTGCCCAAGAAAGGCATATGACTCCGCCAGTGAAGTGTAGGGATAGGCGATATTGGTGTCCACAGCAATAGAGTATTTGGCGTAATAAACTGCTGAATCGTATTGGTTTTGGCTGTAGTGTGCCATCGCCATGTAGTTGTACATGTTTTGCAACCTGAACTTTGATTCCTGGCTACCCTGGGCATTTCCTGCTACCAGGTTGCAGATTTTTCTGGCAATTTTCAAACATTGGGGATAATCCCTCTTCCTAAATTCTACCTGAACGACCTGGTTTAAGGCATCGATATTATTTGGATCGTATTCCAAAGCTTTGTAAATCATTTTGATTGCACTGTCTACTCTATTTTCATAGTACAAACTAGCCGATTGAAAAAGAAAACCAACTGCAGTTTCCGGTGCTTGTGCACGCCCTTGCCGATACAAGGCCAATGCTCCGGCAGTATCGCGTCTGATCTGGACTTTAAAGTCGGCATAATTTCCATAGAGGTAGATATCCTGGGGGAATTCCTTGAGCCCCTGCTGGTATGCTCGTTCGGCTTTATCGTATCTTTTGAGTCGCAGATTACTTTGTGCAATGCCACTCAGTGCCGATGAGCGGGTAGTATTTTTTTCGGAAACGGCCAGGAGCTTTTCAAAATTGATTAAGGCTTGCTGATATTTAGCTTGTTGAAAATACATCCAGGCAAGATTGATCAATGCTGGTTCAAGATCAGGTTTTAATTCCAGGGCTTTTTCAAATTTCTCAATCCCGCCTACCAGGTTTTGTTGCCTGACCAAAATACTGCCCCAGGCAAGGTAAGCCCAGCAAGCTTCTTTAGGGCGTTCTTTCAAGATTCCTCGGGCACATTCCATGGCATCTTCAAATCGCCCCTGATGGTAGTAATATACAGCCAGGATATAGGGATCCGACCATCTTAAAACCTTTTCAGCAGCTTCTTTGAGCAATTTGTCCACCCGTTTATCGATGGCCAGAGAATCTTCAAAATTGTGAACTTCTATTTTATTGGCATCACTAAAGCGAAGGGTAAGCGTCATGTTTTGGCCCAGCGTGGTTAATTCACCACTGACGGTACGGTCCTTTTTGCCCAATAATTGTTTGGCGTAATACAAGATGGTTTGAGTAGAAAACCCTACACCCATCACACTTAGGTCCATTTCTGGTTTTAGCGCCGCGTCAAATTTAACCGAATCATTTTTTATGCTTCCAGCATCCGATTTGATTGCTGCCACTTCGTCCATTATTTCTTGGGCGAGCACCAATCCGTTGAAGCCAGATTCCTCTAAGTGCTTAGGTACGTGAAAGGTTTGAATGGAGTAGGCATCCTTGCCCATTTCTATGCTGATGTTGCGGATTAACACCACAACAAGGATCAGACCCAACAATTTCGCAAATATGATTACCCAATCAAAAAATCGATGAAAAGACATTCGGATTTTTCGTTCCTGGATACTGCTGAGGTTTCGAGAGAACCACTTCCAAAATTTGTCGAAATAGGGAAATTTCATACCAAAACGGTTTTCTTTCAGGGTTTATAGGAACAGGATTGTACTAAAATAAAACAAGGGCACCTCTTTTTACAGAGATGCCCGCATTTTTTATCCTTACACGAGTAGTGTTGATCGATTAATAGCGATCGTCTTCGTCTTTGTAACGGTCGTTGGAACCATAGTCATCGCGCTTGTTGTCACGGTAACCACCGCCACCGTAACCGCCGCCATAGCCACCGCCGCTGCCGCCTTTGTCACGGTAACCGCCACCGTCGCGACCACCACCGTAGCCACCGTCACGACCACCGCCGTAACCGCCACCACGGTTGCCACCGCCGCCGTAGCCACCGCCACCGCGATTGCCACCGCCGCCGCCGCCATAACCACCGCCGCCGCCGTAGCCACCGCCACCGCGATTGCCACCACCGCCGCCGTAGCCACCGCCACCGCGATTGCCGCCGCCGCCGCCGTAACCACCGCCACCGCGATTGCCGCCGCCGCCGCCAAAGCCGCCTCTACCGCCGCCACCACCTTCACGTGGTTCAGCTTTCTTAACTACTATCGTGTTTCCGTCAAAGTCAGTTTCATTCAATGCATCAATAGCGGCTTGCGCCTCATCGTCGTTGGGCATTTCAACGAAGCCAAAGCCTCTGGATTTGCCGGTGTCGTGGTCCATGATAACTTTTGCGGAATCGACTTCCCCAAAAGCTTCGAATGCTTCTCTCAGGTCTTCACTAGATGTCCCGAAATTGAGTTTTGCAACAAAAATGTTCATTTGAAAAAAATAAAGGAATGAAATAATTATGGATGAAAAACAAAAACAACTGATTTTGATGATGTAAAGCCACTAAGTGAAGCAATGGAAGTGAAGTCAAAAAAACACACTCAATCAAATCAGCTAAACTTAAAGGCGA
>NZ_JANRKL010000200.1:0-13697 GCF_033763495.1 Haliscomenobacter sp.
CGCTGATTACAGCCTGATGAGTACTGAAGAGTACGAAAAAACCTACCCTTTTGTGACCATCCAATTGCCACTTTACAACGAAAAGTACGTAGTAGAGCGCTTGATTGACAACATGGTACAAATGGATTATCCACGTGATCGCTTCGAAATTCACGTGCTGGATGACTCTACCGATGAAACTCAGGAGTTGGTTCGGGCCAGAGTAGCCTACCACCAGGCTCAAGGAATCAACATCGAACAAATTCGCCGGAAAGAGCGCAAAGGCTACAAAGCCGGTGCACTGAAAGATGGTATGGAATTCGCCAAAGGTGAGTTCATGGCCATTTTTGACGCAGACTTCCTGCCTCGTCCCGACTTTCTGAAAAAGACAGTTCCTCACTTCCAGGACCCTCAAGTAGGCGTGGTACAAACCCGTTGGGAACACATCAACGAAGATTATTCGCTGATCACCCGCCTGCAAGCACTGCAACTCAACGTACACTTTACCGTTGAGCAAGTAGGCCGTATGGAAGGCAAACACTTCTTGCAGTTCAATGGTACTGCTGGTTTGTGGCGCCGCAAAACCATCGAAGATGCTGGTGGTTGGGAAGCTGATACATTGACTGAAGACCTCGACCTGAGCATCCGTTCTCAGTTGAAAGGATATAAAATCAAATTCTTGGAAGACGTGTCTGTGCCTTCCGAATTACCAGCCGATATGAACGCCCTCAAGGCGCAACAGTTCCGCTGGATGAAAGGGGGTGCAGAAACTGCGCGCAAAATGTTGCCAATCGTTTGGAATTCCAACATGAGCCTGATGCAAAAACTGAATTCTACCTTGCACTTGTTGGCAAGTACAGTATTCGTGTTTGTATTTGTGATGGCCATGTCCAGTGTTCCACTCTTGTACCTGGTAAACGTTTTGGCGAAGCGCCACGGTTTTGACAAAGACTTCTTTACCGTATACCTGCTGGGTATGTTGAGCATCACCCTGATGTACTACATTGCCAACGTTCAATCCAAGGCGCGGCATTTACCCGTGGTGAAAGCGGTTTTCCGGTTCATTACGCACTTCCCGCTGTTCCTGGCCATGTCAATGGGCTTGTCATTGCACAACACCATTGCTGTAATCGAAGGCTGGAGAGGCAAAAAGTCACCTTTCGTCCGTACACCTAAGTTCAACATCAAAGATGGCAAGGACCAGTTCTCCAACAATAAGTACCTGAAGAAAAGCCTGACCTGGGGCACTTACCTGGAAGGTTTTATGGCACTTTACTTCGGTATTGCTGTGCTGTGGTCGGCTTACTGGGGTGAAACCATTTTCATCGTATATCACGTGATGATGACAATTGGTTTTGGTTCGGTTTACCTGTATTCCTGGAAACACGCTCGGGCTTAATTGACCCAAGGGTTTAGCTATAAAAACGGCCAGGTGGAGTGAATCCATCTGGCCGTTTTTGGTTTGAGTTTAGGCTTTGTTTCAATTGAAAAAAATCAATGATCAGCTAAAAGCACAATTTAGCGTTCGATTTGCAGATTTGTGGGTGATCTAGTTTACACCTCAGGTTATCATCACAAATCCCCCACACTAACCAATTTTTTTTCCAAATATTCTTGCAAGCCCTCTTCCCCGCATTCGTACCCCAGTCCACTTTGTTTCCAACCACCAAAAGGTGCCTCGGTTGCATGTGCAGCCCATTCATTAATGCCCACGATACCAAATTCCAGTGCTTCGGATACTTTGATGGAGGTGCGTAGGTCGTTTGTCCAGAGGTAACTGGCCAAACCATATTCGGTGTCATTGGCCAGGGCGATAGCCTCCTCGGTATTGGCAAAGGGCATGATGCCCATCACCGGGCCAAACACCTCCTTGCGGAAAATAGCTTGCTCGGGGGTCATTTCTGACAAAACGGTTGGGGCAAAAAAGTATCCTTTGCTCAAGTGTGCCGGGCGTTGACCACCAGTATTCAAGTGTGCACCTTGGGCAATGCTGTTGCTCACAATTTGTTCCACTTGCTCTCTTTGGCGGGCATTGATCAGGGGACCAATTTGGGTGCCTTCATCCAGGCTATTGCCCACTTTAAGTTGGGTCATGTAGTGGCTGACTCGTTCGACAAAACTGGCATAAATCTCCTCGTGCACCAAAAAGCGTTGGGGGGACACACAGACCTGGCCACAATTGCGGGTTTTGGCAACTGCCGCACTTTTCGCTACGGCTTCTACATTAACATCTGGAAAAATGAGGCAAGGCGCGTTTCCACCCAGTTCCAGCGACAATTTGGTATTGGTTTTCGCTGCGCCTTCCAGCAGAATTTTACCTACCCGCGTACTGCCCACAAAGTGAATTTTGCGTACCTCTGGTCGCGCCAATAAGGTTTCACCTATGGCTGCTGCGTCGCCCAATACCAGATTAGCAACTCCGGCTGGCAACCCCGCTTCTACCAACAATTCCATCAGGGCCATAGCCGTAAGCGGTGTGTATTCGCTGGGCTTGGCCACAATGGTACAACCTGCTGCGAGTGCAGCCGCCCAAACCCGGCAGAGGTTCCACACCGGAAAATTCCAGGCCGTTACAATGCCTACAACACCAATGGGTTGACTAATGACGGACATCCGTTTGTTGTTGCGGCTAGCTGGAATGACCCGCCCGTAGTTGCGTTTGGCCTCTTCGGCATACCATTCAAAAAACTGCGCGGCTACTACCCATTCGCCGTTGGCTTCCGGCATGGGTTTGCCCGCTTCGGCGATGGTCAATTGGGCCAGTTCTTTGCTGCGGGTGCGCATCAGGTCGGCAACTTTTTTCAGGATATCGGCTCGTTGCCAGGCGTTGGTATTTTTCCAGGCGGGAAAGGCCGCTACCGCTGCGTCGATGGCCACCTGAACATCCGCCACTCCACCAAAGGGAACAGTGGTGATGGTTTGTTCGGTAGCTGGGTTGATAACTGGCCAGGTGCCGCCATTCAAGGCATCGAGCCAGGCGCCGTTGATGTAGTTCTTTTGCATGGCCTAACTTAGTTTTAACAACTCTTCCCGCATGATTTCCAAACCCTGCTTCAACATGGGCTGGCTGATCACCAAAGGGCAAAGCACCCGAATGACGTTGCCGTACACCCCTGCACTGATCAAAAAGAGGCCACGGGCTGCACAGGCTGCAACCAGATTTTTGGTCATATCTGCATCCGGTAAATTGGGATTCTGATCTTTGACCAACTCAATGGCCACCATTGCTCCCAAGCCCCGTACGTCACCGATAGCCGGGCATTCTTTTTTTAGTTTGGTAAAAAAGTTCAGTAGCGTTTTCCCCACTTGTTCTCCTTTGCGATTGATGTCGATTTGTTGCATGTATTCTATGGTCGCCAATGCTCCGGCGCAAGCCACCGGGTTTCCCGCGTAGGTACCGCCAAGGGTACCAGGCAGGGCTTTGTCCATCACCTCCGCTTTACCCATCACTGCTGCAATGGGGATGCCCGACCCCAGTGATTTGGCCCAGGTAGAAATGTCAGGAATAACCCCGTAGTGCTCGTAAGCAGCCCATTTGCCCGTGCGCCCAAAGCCTGATTGGACTTCGTCCAGGATGAGTAGGATGCCATGTTGGGTACAGAGTTCGCGTAAGCCTTGCAAATACCGTGGCGGCATCACATAAAAACCACCCTCACCTTGAACTGGCTCCACAATTACAGCAGCTAGGTTTTCTGGGGCGACTACGGTGCTCAGGTATTTTTTGAAGTTCTCCAACTCCTGTTCTACAAAAGCATCAAACTTTTGCCCATGCCCATTGTGGTAATAATCCGGGAAAGGCAGGCGATATACCTCAGGGGCAAAGGGTCCGCAACCCGTTTTGTAGCTCACCTTGGAAGTCAAACTCATGCCCATGAGCGTACGACCATGAAACCCTCCCGTGTAACAAATGATGCCTTGCCGCCCGGTAGCCTGCCGGGCAATTTTTACGGCATTTTCCACCGCTTCAGCCCCCGTACTCACAAACATGACCTTGGTGGCATCACCATGCGGCAGTATTTCTACCAGTTTTTCCGCCAACAACACGTAAGGCTCGTGGGTCAGGACATTAAAAAAAGTATGCATCAGGGTTTGGGCCTGTTTGGCAATGGCCCGGCTGACCGGGGTAGGGCAATGCCCCGCATTGAGCACGCCGATGCCTCCACTGAAATCAATATAGGTTTTTCCCTCAGCATCGATGAAAGTAGCACCTTTGGCTGACACCGCATTAAGGGTAGATGTTGTGTACATCGCCTTCGGCAGTACCCGATTGCGGCGCTCCATTAATTCTTTGGATGTCATTTGGACTAGTATTGGAAAGTTGAGGAGTTGAGGCTGCCGCAGCGATCCTTGCACTTCGACTACGCTCAGTGACCGGATCGCTGCGGCAGCCTCAACCTTCTCAACCATTAATGTAATGCGTTTTTACCACACAAAAATCCTTAATTCCCGCCTCCGACAACTCCCGGCCATAGCCCGATTTTTTCACTCCACCAATGGGCAAACGGGAGTCGGAGCGCACTACAGCGTTGACAAAAACACTACCCACTTCCAGCTGACGGGCCAGGGTTTTGGCCTTGTCCAAATCCTGGGTCCAGATTGCAGCACTCAAGCCATAGCGGGATTGATTGGCCAGTTTGATCGCCTCCTCCTCAGAAGAGATGGTGGTAATTGCAGCCAAGGGCCCAAAGGTTTCTTCTCGGAAAGCCACAGAATCAGGTAGAATGTTATCGAGCAAAGTGGGCTGAAAGTTACAGCCGTTGCGTTGGCCGCCGTAAAGTAAAGTTGCGCCTTGGGCTATTGCTTTTTGCAGTTGGCGCTCCAGGGTTTCGGCCAAATCCAGACGGGCCAAAGGTCCAAGCTGAGTGGCTGGATCGAGTGGATCGCCTTGTTTAAGATTTTGAATCAGATGTAGTACTTTTCCCGTAAAGGAGGCTTTTACGTCCTGATGCACCAAAAAACGTTTGGCGGCGATGCACACCTGCCCGGCATTCATCATCCGGGATTGTACTGCAGCAGCAGCAGCTTTGTCCAAATCGGCATCGGGCAACACAATCAAGGCGTCGTTGCCTCCGAGTTCCAAAACTGTTTTTTTGATGTGGCTACCTGCCAATGACGCCAAAGATGAACCCGCTCGTTCACTCCCGGTGAGGGTGATCATGCCAATGCGGTCGTCGGCCACCAGGTTTTGGATTGCATCAACATCGGCAATCAAAGTTTGAAAAACGCCTTCCGGAAAACCAGCCGCCCGGAATGCAGTTTCGATGGCCACTGCGCAGCCAAACACATTCGGAGCGTGTTTGAGTAGCGTGACATTGCCTGCCATCAGCGCAGGAGCGGCATAGCGGAAAACCTGCCAAAAGGGGAAATTCCAGGGCATGATGGCCAGAACGATGCCAACGGGTTCGTAACTAATCCCACTTTCTCGGGCATCGGTAGGGATGTTTTGTGCCTGCAGCAAAGACTCAGCATATTGAGCGTAATGAATGCACTGTGCCGCACATTTTTCAATTTCCCCGAGAGCTTCTGACAAAATTTTGCCCATTTCCTGGGTCATGAGCAGGGCCAGTTCGGCTTTGTGCTCGCGTAGGTATTGGGCCAGGTGCTCGAAGCAGGTGGCACGTTCGCTGAAGCTGCGGGCGGCCCAGTCACGTTGAGCCATTTGTGCCCATTCGAGTTTGACTTCGATTTGGATGGCACTGGCTTCCATGTATTCTCCTACGATTTCTTGGGTGTAGGGGTTGAGGGATTTGAAGAATTTTGGCATTGGTTTGTTTTTCTCCCAAACCCCCACGGCTAAAGCCATGGGTTGGGGCGGTTTTGTGGCCTCCCACGGATAAATCCGTGGGTTGGCGGTATCTCTTGAAGGAATGAAAGGCCAACACACCCACACTTTCACACATTCACACCCACACCCTATCTCGTGGGTTGGCGATATCTCTTGGGCGGTGGAAGGCCACCACACCCACACCTTCACACTCTAACTCACACCTATTCTTGCCCACACTTTCACACATTCACACCCACACCCATTCTCCCCCATTTATAGACCTTGAGGTACATGTTGATTTCGTATTTGCGCACATGGTTGATTTTGTCCATGTTGTTGCGCAGGATTTCCATGAGGTGGGAATTGTCGCGGCACATGACGTTGATTTCCAATTGGAAATCGCCGGTCCGTAATGCTAAAAAGCTGACCTCTGGTAGAGCCATCAATTCCTGAGCGACCCGTTCAACATTGGCTACGGTATCCACCTGCACATTGATGGAGGCATAGGCATTGAGACCAATCCGTTCGGGTTCAACACGCCCAATGATGGTGAGGATGCCGCAGTCGACCAGGTTCATGTAGCGTTTGGAGATGGTGCTGACGGCCATGCCCAGTTCTTTTGCCAGATCGGAAAAAGATTTTCGACCATCATATTGCAGGGTTTGCAAAATCAAATGGTCTATTTCATCTGGTTGGTAATCGTTTGTATTGGTGGTTTCCAAAGTGGGTTGTATTATTGAAGTAAAAATAGAGATTCATTTGAAACGAGGAAGTTCGAGAGGAAAATTATTTTGATTTTTTAGTCGAAAATCGAATTATTTTTGAACACTTCGCTTCTTTTAGTAAAAAAATGCTTATGTCTACGCTTTGGATGTTCAGCTTGTTGTTTGGTAGTGTGGGACTAATTGTGTGGTGTACTGCTCGTTGGCGGATGAACCCCTTTTTGGTGTTGTTTTTGATCGCGTTACTCCTGGGATTGGTTTCGGGGATGCCGCTGGACAAAATTGTAGATACCCTCAAAGATGGTTTTGGCGAAACCATGAAAAAAATCGGGCTGGTCATCATTCTGGGCACGGTACTAGGCGTTTTATTGGAGCGCAGTGGCGCTACCTTGCGCATGGCGAATTACATCCTTGGAAAAGTGGGTGAAAACCGGGCGCCCGCAGCGCTTTCGATCACCGGTTTTTTGGTGGGTTTGCCCATCTTTTGTGATTCCGGCTTCATCATTCTCAATGGTTTGAAACAATCGCTGGTTCGAAGGACTAGCTTTGGAATGCCCCTGATGACCATGTGCCTGGCCACTTCCTTATACGGGGTGCATTGTTTGGTACCTCCTCATCCGGGTATCGCAGCGGCAGGGGGGACTCTGGGCGCCGATTTGGGTATGGTCATGTTGTTGGGCATTGGCATTTCTATTCCACTGACACTGCTGGGCTATTTTTGGGCCCTGCGTTTTGGGCCAAAGGTGGCAGGGGAAGAATCTTCTATTGATTCAGATCCAATCGCCACAGAATCGCGGCCCTTGCCAGCGGTATGGCGCTCTTTTTTGCCCGTGGCATTGCCCATCTTTTTGATTGGACTCAAGTCATTGGCCTTTTTGGGAATTCCAGCGGATGCCCCCAAAAGTGGCTGGCTGAAATTCCTAAGTTTGATTGGCGATCCGATTATTGCTTTGTTGTGTGCGATTGGGCTGGCGGTATTGTTGTTGCCCAGAGCGAATGACCGCAAGTCGATTCAAAAATGGTTTGGCGAAGGGGTAGAAAAAGCAGGGCCAATCCTGGCGATTATTGCAGGTGGCGGTACTTTTGGGGCCATGCTCAAAGCAGCTGATTTGAGTACTGCCTTGGCTGCGAGTATAGAGCAATGGCATTTGGGCTTATTTTTTCCATTTTTGGTAGCCTTGGTTTTAAAAACGGCACAGGGTTCCTCTACGGTGGCGGCGATCACGGCGGCGAGTATTGTGGCACCACTATTGCCAGGGCTGGGTTTGGATAGTGAATGGGGGCGAACTTTGGCGGTGCTTTCGCTGGGGGCAGGTTCCATGGTGATTTCGCATGCCAACGACGCCTATTTTTGGGTGATTTCAACGTTTTCAAATTTGCGCACAGATGTGTTGTTCAAGTTGTATACGCCGGTGACGGCGGTGATGGGGATCGTGGCGCAGTTGTTGATTTGGGGGCTGTTTTTGTTGGGATAGTTGGATGCGTAATTTTTTTTAAGTTGAAAAAGAAATAAAATGCTAAATAAGCATACACAATGAGCCTCAAAAATGTAATCCTACCCTTGCTAGTTCTACTCTTCTTGTCTTGCACCAATCAAGGCCCTCGGCACCCCCAACCCTTTCAATACGCCTCTAAAAAAGTCCCGCTTTCCCTCTTGGTATCCAGTACACAGAGCTACGCAGAAGCAAAGGTCCAAATGTTGGCTTTGCGCAATAAGGCACGCCAGCAACTGGCCAGTGGTGCGATTGACAGTACCCAAGCTGGGGCCTTATTTACTGAAGGATTATTGACTGGTATCATTCCCCATTGGTACGGCACGCTCTGGGATTTTAACGGCTATACCGATACGCCAAGGCAAGGGAAAATTGCCTGTGGCTACTTTGTTTCTACAACCTTACTCCATGCGGGGATTATGCTGGATCGTTACAAACTGGCACAACAAGGCCCGCGAGATGAGTGCATTGCGCTGAGCCTAAATCAGAAATTTTGGACTTTTGCAGGTTTCCCGGCAGGTGCCAGGGCAAAAACCATCAACGAAGCATTGAAAGAAGGTTTGTACTTCATTGGTTTGGACGAAAGCCATGTAGGTTATTTATTGAAAAAAGAAGGTGAATTGTACCTCATCCATGCCAACTATACCGGGGATGCAGTGGTCACCATTCAACCCCTGATGCAATCGGTTTTTCAACATTTTACGACCTGGCATATTGCGGAAATTACATACAACCGAGCCTTGGTGGGGTATTGGTTGAGTGGGGAAAAGTGTGTGTTGCCGTATCCGAATTTGGCGGTAAAATCAAAAAAATAAAAAGCGAGCTTAAATCTTCGGCCTTGCTTTAAATTCCTAAATCCTCCCCCAATACTTTGCGCATTGATTTTTTTTTCGGATGTTGCACACCTTATGTTTGCAGTAAAACACTATCCGGAGCGCATTAAGGGGAAGGAATTGGATGACTATCTGGCCAATGGTTGGTATCGGATGGGGCAAACGATTTTTACGACCCATTTTTTGTGTTTTGGCGAAACCTTTTACTCAGCCATTTGGGTACGACTCGATTTGCAAGCGCACCAGTTCAGCAAGAGCCTGCGCAAGGTCATCAAGCGCAACAACGAGCGCTTTCAGTTTCATTTTGGCAAAGCGGTGATCGATGTGCCCCGCGAAAACCTCTACCAACGCTACCGGGCCATTTTTCCGGGCATGATTGCGCCTTCTATCCTGGACTCTTTACAAGATGGCGATCATTTCAACGTGTACAATACCTATGAGTTTACGGTGTATGATGGTGACAAGTTGATTGCCGTAAGTTATTTCGATTTGGGGGAAGACAGTATAGCCAGTATTCTGGGTTTTTATGACCCCGATTACAAACCCTTTAGCCTGGGCCTGTACACCATGCTCATGGAGGTAGAATACGGAAAAATTCAGGGTTTCAAATACTTCTATCCAGGGTATGTGGTGCCAGGCTATGACCGTTTTGAATACAAGTTGCGCATCGGACCAGTGGATTATTACGACTTGCGATCAGGAGACTGGTTGCCTTACGCCCATTTTACCAAAGAAGAACTTCCGATTTACCGCATGCGGGTCAAATTGGAGGTTTTGCGCCAGGCAGCGCAAAAAATGCGGCTAAATTTGCCCCTCAAGTTTTATCCCCTGTTTGAAGCCAATTTATTCGGTTACCCCTCGCTGCCTTTTTTTGACTATCCTTTGATGGTATATGGAGGAGCGACCCAGGAAGAAGATGGGCACTACATTCTGGTATTTGACCCGCGCACCAGCCAATATCAATTGTTGTTGTGTTCCAATTTTGATTATTCCCTTTTTTATTTCAATGATGCCTACACCAGCATGTTCAATGCGGAGCGCCATTTTGTGCAGTTGATCCTGATGGAACAAGTTTTGGAAAGTAGCACAAGCCCGGAACAAATACTTCAGGCCCTGCAAACTGAACAAGTCAAAGGAAAAGTAAGGTAGAGCTATACAAATCCTAACACTTTCGCCACCTCACTCTTGTAACTCCGCCCAATGGGCAATTCCTGGCTATTGATTTCTACATGATTGGGCGAAAAGGCCTGTATTTTATTCAATGCAACCAAAAAGGAACGGTGGATGCGTAAAAATTTTCCGTCGGGCAATTTTTGCTCCAAATAACTGATTTTCTGCTTGGTCACGATCCGGCGCCCCCCCACATGGATGATCACGTAGTCTTTCAGGCTTTCAATGTACTGGATATCCTCCAGCGGCACCTTGATCATTTTTTTATCCGCCCGAACGATGATGCTATCCGCAGTTTGCATGGGCATACTTTCATCACTGATGGCTGGAATATTGGAAATACCAGGAGCAATGATGATGGATGAACCTAGGCCGGACGCACTGGGTGTTTCACTGGCACTATTGGCAGTCTGTTGAAACTGCGAATAGGCCTTACTCAAGGCTTTCAGGAAGCGACTAAAGGGAATGGGCTTCAACAAATAGTCCACCGCGTCCATTTCAAAGGCTTCGATGGCATAATCGCGGTAAGCCGTGGTGAAGATAATTTTGGGTCTTTGTTGCAGGGTTTTTAGAAATTCAATACCATCCAGTTTCGGCATTTGAATGTCCAAAAACAACAGGTCAACCGTTTGCTCCTGCATGAGGGCAAAAGCCTGCAGAGCATTCTCACAACGCCCGATCAAATCCAGCCCATCGATGCGATTGATGTAGGAACTCAATACATCCAGGGCCAATGGTTCATCATCGACAATTAGACATCTTATCTTCATATTTCCTGTTCTAAGCGCGAATACTTAGCGCTAAAGTCGCACATTGATTCTTACTACCTTGATCCGTTTGAGGTCAACTCCAGTGTCCGTAGATAGAATTTCTTTCTCACCAAGTAAGGATTCTGGGGTCTCTTCCGGCTATCATTTAAAACCAGCATCAAACCAGCATCAATTTTTCCACCATTCCAATTGCTGATTGCTCCACCGTAGTCCCAACCGAAGCCCCAAAAAGTTACGGGTTTGCCATTTATTTTCACTAGTTCTTCCAGGGTTGTGCCGATGGTTATGCCTTCGGGAGATTTCCAATCGGTTCCTTCTTCAGAGATGCGCAACAAGGCCGGGCGATCCTTCACGATGCTGGTGTCGTAATACACTTCAACGGCATTGCGGGTATCTCCAAAAATAACAAAACCTGGCGCTGTAGCACCTTCCCCCAGGTAGATTTCCTGACGTTTTACATTTTGCACACCAAAGGTTTGTACCAAATCATTTTCCAGGCTATGTGCAGCGTACAAAGGCCCAATGCGTTGACCAGGCACCAGCAAAAAATCTCCACCTGCTTGTTGTTTTCCATCATTGAGTGCTTCTGCCTGAGGTTTTTTACCCGCGGGTTGGCAAGCCAAAACGAACAAAAGCCCCAATCCAAGCAAAAGATAAGCGCATTTCATACAATCAGGTGTTTTGCGTCATTCTAAACAATAAATGTAGAAAAGTTTGGCCAAAGGTAGTGATGGCAGGGGTTTAAATTTTTTTGCTCCATTTCCAGCGCTCCTCAATTTGCCGAAAGGTATTTAGGTTTTCGGTTCTACCCATAAAATCGGCAATGGTGTCGAGGTGTTCAAACATGGGTTTATCTGCCCAGCCATGACCACCTTCGGTTCCACTCACCAAGATGTAAGGTTTGTTGAGTGCTTTTAGCCGCTGAGCAATGGCACCTGCTCCAAAAAGGGGCAAGTACCCCGGTTGATCTGGCTTACACAGGTGATGAGAGGCCGTGCCATAAGGCACCAAAGGGTCGGTTTCACCATGAAATAGCAAGGAGGGAAGGGCATTTTCGGCAGTAATCCAGTTGATGTCCAGCAAGGCCCCAGCCATACTCAATAATCCAGCATAGCGAAACCCAGGCGGCACCCCACGTTGCTCCACCCCCAGCGCACCTTCTTGCCAATATGCAGCATTGACCACGGCTTCTGCCCCTGCACTGCTGCCAGCCAGAATGATCCGCTCCGGGTGAATGCCCCAGGCTTCAGCATTTTGCAGCACAAAACGGGTAGCAGCCCATACATCTTCTGCTGCGCTGCGAAAGGCGGCAATTTTAATGGATTGTTGCTGGTCACAGCTCATCGAGCGGCCCCGCATACTCAGGTGGTAAGAACAAGGAATGGCAATGAGCCCAAGGCGGGCTAACTTTTCGGCAAATTGTACATAGCGAATTTCGCTGCGGCTGCCTTCCGAAAAGCCGCCGCCGTGGAAATACAGCACAGCAGTGCGGTCAGGTTTAAGGAGTTCATCTTCCAATTGGTAAATATCCAACGCCAAAGACTGACCATTTTTTTCAGCATAGACATGGGTTGATTTATTCAAAGCAGCCTTGGCATTTGAAGCACCAGACTGTTTATCCGCAGCGAAAAACCGGGAAATCCGCCTTAAAGTATAATTGATCCAGCTTGGCTTGGCCATTGGTAAATTGAATATTTGCTGGAGGCGAAGGTATAAAAAGGTGAAGGATAAAACAAAAACAGCGCTTTTTCACCACCGACAAGAAATTTAATCTGCCCGCCCAAATGTTGTTATTTCTTTAAACTACACCTTAACCGGACTTAATCTAAGGCTTTTACTTTCGTTCGCAGAATTATTACATTCACTCAATACCCAAACATGAATCGTTATTACACCTGCCTTGGGGCAGTGCTTGCACTGTTCCTGGCCTTGCCATGCCTATTGTGGAGTCAGGCCACCAATGCCTCATTCAAAGGATTGGTCTCCGATGCAAAAGGAGAAGTTTTAATCGGGGCTACCGTTCAGGTTCGCAACGAATCTACTGGCTTTTACACCGGTACTACTACCCAATTGGATGGCCGGTACCAACTGTTGCAATTGCCCCTGGGTGGTCCTTACACCATCAGCATCTCTTATACGGGGTATGCCGACCAACAGCTCAAAGGATACACCCTCAACCAGGGCGACGTCGTACAAGTCAATGTAAAAATGCAGGAACAAACTACTGAATTGAGTACAGTGGAAATTACAGCCAACAAACTGATTGACGATGTCAATAGCTTTGGTGCAGGTACGGCAGTTTCTTCCAACCAAATCAAAGCCTTGCCTTTGGAAGGCCGAAACTTTAGTGGTTTGGTAGCCCTTTCGCCGCTACAAGGAAATGGTGCGGCAAACCTGGGCGGACATCGCTCTGGTTCAACCAATATCACCATTGATGGAGGTAATTTCCGTAGTCCACTTTGGGCAGGTTCCAGTGGTGGTGGCCCACAACAGATTTCACAAGAAGCCATCCGCGAATTCCAGGTATCCACCAACGATTACGACGTTTCACAAGGTCGTCAAGGCGGTGGTGCGGTCAATGCAGTGACAAAAAACGGTACCAATGAGTTGAAAGGAACCTTGTTTTTCTACAATCGTGCCGATGAATTTTCTAGCCAGTACGACATTCGTGGCGTAAAACGAAACATCGATTTTACGACCAACCAATGGGGCTTGAGCTTGGGCGGGCCCATCATTAAGGAC
Organism: Haliscomenobacter sp.; assembly: GCF_033763495.1. Classification (GTDB taxonomy): domain Bacteria; phylum Bacteroidota; class Bacteroidia; order Chitinophagales; family Saprospiraceae; genus Haliscomenobacter. Next base: position 13,477 of record NZ_JANRKL010000200.1, read on the forward strand.
AAACTACATTTTTTTGTTGCTTTTGACCGTCAGGATCAAAAAGAGCCCGTTAACAATGCCGACATCCAATCGGCGGATGACGAACTCCGCTTGGGCATCCGGAAAGATACCTTGAACAAGTTCATCGACATCGCCCGCCGGGTTTATGGAGTAGGTTCTGGTCCACAGGTAGGTGTTTTTGAGCGCAAAACCACTTCCAATGTCATCTTTGCACGTTTTGA
>NZ_JANRKL010000201.1:0-13660 GCF_033763495.1 Haliscomenobacter sp.
CGGGTGCGAAACCAGCACCCCAATGCCAATCGAAAACAACAAACGGCTTAAGAACAAAAAGGAAAACAAGTCTTTGCGGGCGCTGTCCGACTTGCGGAAGGTGGATACAATGAAGCGGTCAAAGGTAAAAACGATGCAGGCCCAAACAATCCCGGCCCCGATGTAAACAAAGGGCTTGTCGGTGAGTGTAGAAACCGCGTACATCATGGAGAACAAACCTAGCACTGCTGGTACCAGCACCAAACCCCCATATCCGGCGTGTTTGACGTGCTCAGAGCGCCCAGTTCGGTCCAGGATTTCCCGGTCCGAACCAGCACTCCATACAAAAAAGTCGTAGAATAATCCCTTCATGAACAGTCGGATGAATAAGCCTCAAATGACACTACTGGACATTTTGCTCGGAGGACATCAATAGCCCCAGGCTTCAGCCTGGGGGCATCTGAACCCTACGGATTTGGGCTTCAGCCCTAGCTTGAAAATCAAGGCTTGGGCTAAAGCCCCATTAAGAAGGGCAATCTCGATCCACGCGCTGAAGCACGTGGCAATTCAAGCCCTCCGAGCAAAAAGTTCAGCAGTGTAGCCCCAAAGAACTGGCATTTTAAACTCCTATGTCACAATTTGGGATGAATCTGTTCAAAAAAGGGACAAATTCTAGGAGTCCCTCTTCAATCAAACAAACAGCACCTAAGGCTTTACCTTTTTAAGTTGATAATCCAGGCGCTCCTGATCTGAAATGCGTTGCTGAATCACGTAGACGTAGCTCTGCGAGGTTTTGTTGCCGTACTGGGTGTAGGCTTTGCCGGCCCAGTCTTCGGCTTCTTTCAGGTTGCCATTGCGTTCCATGGCCAGGGCCAGGTTGTGGGCAGCTTTACCTTTGGTCTTGGGGTCGCGGGCCGAGCTGAGCAGGTCGTGCCAGATTTTCGCTGCGTCTTCCCATTTGTTGGCTTGGGTAAGGCGGTGAGCTTCCTCCATGGCGTTCTTGTCTGCCCCTTTGGCAGTAGTGTAATAAGTGCGACTTACATTGACCCAAACCGGGGCAATTCGTTTGCCATAAGCATCACCTGCTTTGGCAGCAAGATCGCGTACTGCTGTTAATTGAGAACGCAAGTTGGTCCGGGCTTTATCCTGGGTATCGCCAGTGGCAGAATCTTCGTCGTATTGACTAACGGTATTTTCATCTACCACGACTCTTTTTTTGGCGTCGTATACCCGCCAGCCCATGTATACCCGCACGTTGCGGCGGGCAGTATGGGTATATTTGATCACCTCTGTACCGTCCTTTTGTTTGGATTTATAACTGGATTGGCTGTATGAAATGTCTGAAGAGGAGTCAAAGGACTCCAGGGCAATCATGGCATCTGCGCCGTATTTGCTGCAAATGGATTGCACTTCGTTCCAGTTCATTGGTGGCAACATTTGTTTGCCATTTTTTAAGCCATTGTATTCCAGCCCGGTTCCTTTTACCTGTAGGGTAGGGGTGCGGGTAAGGGTGGTGGTGAGGTTTTGCATGGCTAAACGTCGCCCTTCGCGGTCTTGACCAAAATCTTCGCCCGAAACCATCCCTTCCAGGAAATTGGCAAAACCTTTTTCCGGTTTACTGCGGTCGATTAAGGCTACCACTTTGATGTCATCAGGCAATACAATTTGAGAAGGTTGGAGTACTTCAAGGTAGGTTGAACTGGTACCACAACTCCAGGAAATCAGCGCTACCAAAGCAAGTAGCAATAGGGATTGATTTTTCATCACTCGAATCAGGTTTTGGTGGTTATAACAAATGTGTATTTCAGACCACAAAAGTCAGGTTAAGGACGCAATTTTTCGATGGGTGATGTAAAAAACAGGGTGGAAATTCAGTTCTAGTTCGATCTAAGTATTTTTTTAAGTTGCATTAGAACCAGGAATTTTCCGACTTTTGGGAATTCAGCATTGAACGCTTAGCCAAAAATAACCCTTTGTCTTCAATTTGCGAAGATTTGAGTCAATTGTGGCCAAATAAAAGTCTCATCGAAGCCGGAGGCTATAACCTAAATTTACAAAACAACATGCTAGCACCCATCCAACACAGCGTACTGGAACGTTTTTTGCGCTATGTGCAAATTGATACCCAATCCAACCCTTTTTCCCAAACTTTTCCTACTACCGAAAAGCAAAAAGACCTAGCACGTATCCTGGCCCAAGAACTGCAAGACCTGGGCATAAGCGACGCCCATATGGACGAACATGGCTATGTATACGCTACGATTCCCGCCACGGTGGACAAACCCGTCCCCGTCATTTGTTTTTGCTCGCACATGGATACCTCACCAGATAGCAGTGGAACCGACGTTAAACCCCTGATCCACCACAATTACGATGGTCGGGATTTGGTATTACCCGACGACCCAAATGTGGTCATCCGTTTGCAAGATCACCCCAATTTAGGCGAACAAATGGGCAACGACATCGTCACCGCCAGTGGCCTCACTTTGCTGGGAGCCGATAACAAAGCGGGTGTGGCCGAAATCATGGATGCTGCGCAGTATTTTATGCAACACCCCGAAATCCCCCACGGAACCATCAAAATCCTCTTCACTCCCGATGAAGAAGTAGGCAGGGGCGTTGAAAAAGTTGACCTGCAAAAATTGGGTGCCAATTTTGGTTACACCATCGATGGCGAACGCCGGGGCTCATTTGAAGACGAAACCTTCAGCGCCGATGCCGCTACCCTCATCATCGAAGGGGTAAGTGCACACCCTGGTTTTGCCAAAGGAAAAATGGAAAGTGCCGTCAAAATTGTATGCGACATCATCGCCAAACTGCCCAAGGATCGCCTTACCCCTGAAGCAGTAGATGGCCGCGATGGCTTCATCCATCCGGTGACGGTAGAAGGTCTGGCCGAAAAGGCGGCAGTGCATTTCATTATTCGCGATTTTACCGATGAAAAACTGGCCGAACACGAGGCGTTTTTGAAAAACGTAGTGGAGGAGGTGATGCAAAACTACCCCCATTCCCGCTATGAATTGCGGATTCACGAGCAATACCGCAACATGAAAAAAGTCCTGGATCAACATCCACAAGTGAGTGCCAATGCGCTGGAAGCCATCCGTCGGGCAGGTTTGGAACCGATTCACTCCAGTATTCGGGGTGGTACGGATGGTTCACGTTTGTCTTTTATGGGCTTGCCGTGTCCAAATATTTTTGCAGGAGAACACGCTTTTCACTCCAAGCAGGAATGGGTTTCGGTGCAGGACATGCAGAAGGCCGTGGAGACGATCGTGCATTTGGCGATGATTTGGGCGGAATAAGTAAGTCAACATAAAGCAAATCCTCAATGGGTGAAATAGAAAAACTTGCTACCGCCTTAGAAGCCTTCGCTGGCCTCAAGGCCAATGATTTTCAGTTATCTACCCCCTTTTGGCAAAGCAAAAATTACCAAAAGGGGGAATTTTACAACGAACATCGGAACATTTGTAAAAACCTGGGATTCATCACCAAAGGTGTGTTCCGGTCTTACACCATTGATGAAAAAACAGGCGAAGAAAAGAACGTTTTTTTGTACTCTACGAATGGGTTTGTAGTCACCTTCAAAAGTTTCATCAATCAAACGCCCTGCGATTATTATACCCAGGCGATGACGGACTCATCGGTCATTTTTATCAACATCATTGATTTACAGTCACTTTATCAACGCTCCCACCAATGGGAAAAATTCGGCAGGCTCTTGGCGCAGGAAGCCTTTAATGTGACCATGACCCGAATTGAAGGCTTTATGTTCAAAACGCCGGAAGAGCGCTACCTGGATTTGATCCAACAACACCCAGATATTTTTAACAGTGTCCCACTCTACCACATTTCTTCGTATTTGGGTATTCAGGGGCCGTCTTTGAGCCGAATCCGCAAAAGAATTTCAGGAAAATAATTCGATTTTAACTTGGGTTAAAATTATTGTCCCCCAGAGCCAGCAACTTTGTTTCATAAAATTCAAACTTATGAAAACGAAGACAATTGTATTGATTCATGGACTGTTTGTGAACAATACCAGCTGGAAACAATGGAAAAGTTATTTTGAAGCCCAAGGCTACACTGTTTATACGCCAGCCAATCCCGGGCATGAAGGTGACCCTGCTCAGCTCAGAGCCAACATCCATTCCCAATTAACCCAAACCGGATTTGAAGACGTGGTGATGAACATCGCCAAGTTGATTGAAACCTTGCCAGAGAAACCGATTGTGATTGGCCATTCACTCGCGGGCTTGGTGGTGCAAAAACTCATTGAAATGGACAAAGCCGTAGCTGGCATCAGCATTGATGGCGCGCCCCCAAAAAATGTGTTTGCTCCATTGGCCACTATTAAAGTTGTATTGCCTGTAGTGAATTTCTTTAAAGGCAATAGTCCTTTTTTGGGAAGTAAAGACTGGTACCACCGGGCATTTTTTAACAACTACTCCAGAGCAGAAAGTGACAAACTTTTTGAAACGATTGCGGTACCAGAAAGCCGGAAAATAGCTCGGGATACCTTGTTGACTACTTTTGCCAAGATTGATTTTAAAAAGCCACACCGACCCTTGCTCTTTATTGGCGGGGAAAAGGACAACATTTTTTCAGCCCAATTTTCCCAAAAAATAGCAGGTTTGTATCAGGACAAAAACAGCGTCACCGATTTTAAAGCCTTTGCTGGAAGAAGCCACTTTTTGTGTGGGGAAAAAGGTTGGGAGGAAATCGCAGATTATATTTTGGGCTGGTTGGAAAAGCAGTGATGAAGCGGTGTGGGGGTAGTGTCAATTGGCGCAGGGATAACGTCAATTGACACTACCCATTAGAAAGAGTCTACAAGCCTGACTATTAAAAGGAATTGCTTATTTTTGAATAAAAATCACCAAAACTCAAACTTACCACGCAATGACAAGCTTACAAATCCTGTTGGAAAGTGTAGAATCTGCTCGCCGTGACTTTATCGCAGAATGCGAAGGATTATCCCCTGCGCAGGTGAATTTCAAACCAGACCCCGAATCCTGGTCTATTCTCGACAATGTGGAACACATCGTACGTGCCGAACAAAGCGGCATCAGTGGTTTGTGGAAAGCCCTGGATGGGTTCAATCGCAATGAGCCCATTTGGCAAGGTGACCCGATTCATCGTGGATTGTCCATCGAAGAAATTGTCGAACGTACCTGGCAAACCAAAGAAAAAGTGCCCCCCATCGCCGCACCACAATGGGGTGGCTCCCTCAATTATTGGCTGGCCATGTGCCGAGCTCAACGTTCCATGCTCCAGGAATTGGTACAGGAACTGGAGGGCCTGGACTTGGAACTGATCATTTTTCCACACCCCATTTCTGGCCCGATGGATGCTCAGCAAAGGCTGGAGTTTTTGCGCTTTCATGCAAGGAGGCATCAGGAGCAAGTGAGGAGGATTAAGGGGAGTGAGGGGTATCCAGGTTTTTAACACACCTTAACACCTCCCCTTACAATTTAACATTTTAACAAATCTATCTTAACTTCCCTATAATGAATTGGCATTCATTACGGTAGTAACTTTGACCTATCACAAGCTCAAAATACACTGCCATGACACCGAAGCGCATTATTTCCAGCATCACGACCATTACTGTATTGGCCTTATTGGCCGCCGCCTGTGCTTCTCCAGTTAAACTAGCCGAAATAGGCGATTACGACCAAGCCATCGAGCGCAGTGTAAACCGCCTGGTAGGCAAAGACCGCAAAAACGAAGAACTCGTCCGCACGGTGGAATTCGCTTTCGAAAAAGCCACCACCCGCGACATGGACCAGGCCACAGCCCTCCGCAACGAGAACCGCGCCGAAGCCTGGCCTCGCATTTACGATATTTTCCAACGCATCCAACGCCGCCAACGCCTTGTAGAGCCGCTGATTCCTCTGGTAGATCGTAGGGGTTACAAAGCCTCCTTCCAGTTTGTACGTGTGGAGGGGCTGCTCACTGAGGCCCGCGAAAAAGCTGCCGAATACCACTACAACTATGCGACAGACCTGCTTACCCAGGCTCGCCGCAGCAAAGATAAAACACCTGCTCGCCGCGCTTATGATGAGTTGGAACGCATCCGCGAATACTACTCCACTTACCGCGACCGCGAAGCCCTACAACGTGAAGCTCAACACCTCGGCACCACATTTGTACTGGTCAATGTGGAAAACCGCGCCCCAGTTATTCTTCCTATTGGTTTTGATCGGGAACTGACCGAGCTCAGTTTCCGCGACCTCAACGACCGCTGGAGGGTCTTTCACAACAACCGTCAATCCAACATCGACTACGACATTAAGGCCACCCTTATGCTGCGCGACGTACAGGTAAGCCCCGGCAGCTACCGCGAGCGCCAGTACGAAGAGCAAACCCAGATCCAGGATGGTTGGGTGTACGAGTACGATACCCGTGGCAACGTGAAAAAAGACACGGCTGGCAACGACATCAAGTACCCCAACAAAATCAACGTCAAAGCCCTGGTCACCGAAGTGTACCAACACAAAGGTGCCCGCCTGAACGCCCAATTGGAACTTTTTGACTTACACTCCGGTTCAGTGATCGATTCTCGTCCCCTTGGTGCAGAAGCGTTTTGGGAAAACTACGCTGCTACTTTCCGAGGTGATGAACGTGCCCTAAGTAAGGAAACCCGTAGCCGCATTGGCAATCGCCCCGGTAATTTCCCCGACGACGCTGTAATGATTTTGGACGCTGCCCGCAGACTGAGACCAGTGGTGGTGGATCAGTTGCGGCAGGTGAAAATTTAAAATTGAATAAACGGCGCTTCGGCTTCGCTCAGCGACCGTTTATTCCACCCCAGAACCCTTTTTTGGTTTTTCCAAAAAATCTCCCTAACTTCACACCCAGTATTTAGAATACTTTTTTTGTTGTGATCTTAAGCTTGCAGGCATCAGTTTTTTTTGAACTGATGTCTTTTTTTATGCAATAACATGAGCAGCATCCTATACCAACACTGTCCACTTTGTGGCAGCTACGACATCGAAAAAACCGTAGCCACCCGCGACCATTCCATTTCTGGAGAGGCCTTTGACCTTTACGATTGTCATGGATGCGGCCTGCGTTTTACCCAAAACATTCCAGGCCCTGACAAGATTGGTTCGTACTACCAGAGTGAAAATTACATTTCGCATAGCGATACCAAAAAGGGCTTGATCAATCGCTTGTACCATGCCGCGCGTGAGTACATGTTGCGCAGCAAACAAAGACTGGTGCAAAGCCTGAGCGATCAACGCCGTCTACTGGACGTAGGTTGTGGCACCGGGTATTTCATGAACCACATGCGCGGCCAGGGTTACGAAGTTCTGGGCGTAGAAGTAGATGAAGGTGCACGCAACTTTGGCATTCAACAATTTGGCCTGGATGTACGCCCACCTGCTGAACTGGAAGCGGGTACTCTGCCCGGCAAATTCGGCATCATCAGTATGTGGCACGTGTTGGAGCACGTGTACGATCCCAAACTCTACTTGCAACGCCTGCACGACCTGCTGGAAGACGAAGGTGTGTTGATGATTGCAGTACCCAACTACCTGTCCCTGGATGGTCAAAAATACGGCTCTCATTGGGCTGCTTACGATGTGCCACGCCACCTCTGGCATTTTTCGCCTAAAACCTTGAGCAACCTGGCTGCTGAAATGGGCTTTAAAGTGGTGGACAAAAAAGGTATGCCGCTTGATCCATTTTATGTGTCGTTGTTGAGTGAAAAATACCAAGGGAAGGGCATTTTAGCCTTACCTCTAGGCGCGATTACCGGCTTGCGTTCATTGTTAATGAGTTGGAGAAAAGTAGAAAGGGCGAGTTCGATTATTTACGTGCTGCGTAAAGCTTAAATAGGTGCAGGCGTCTGAGAACCCCCGACCCCTGAAGGGGAGCACAGCTTGCTTTTGCCTGATATTTAGCTGTTTTTCTACCAAAGAAGAAAAACCTCAGACTACCCGAAAATGTACTCCCCTTCTAGGGGTCGGGGGTTCTCAGACGCCTGCACGCCGTTCAAAATTCTCTTCCCACCTTTTCTTTTTAACCCTTTTTACGTTCCTCCCATTCACCGCCTTCACCCAAGACCACTACTGGTGGGCCAACAACGTAGGCTGGGATGGTCAACGTTTTTGGGGTGATTACATCATCCGCTCCCCACGATTTTTGGGACCAAATGCACTGCCCATCCCCCGTTTGGGCAACGGTCGGGTACCCAATGAACGCTCTTTTGCGCTATCTGCAAACAGCCACTTCACACCTGGTGATGCTACCCAAAACCTGGCGCTTTATGGCACCTACAATCTGGTGCCCGATGTGATCAGTTTTGAATTGTACTGGGTGCCCATCGAGTATTTCAACCTTTCTCACGCCATCAAAGCCGAGCGCAAGACCTTCCACGTTTTTTACAATGAACATTGGGCGAGTGGGGATATTTACCTGCATACCCTCATCCAGGTATTGAAAGCTGAAACTCATCCGCTGGATTTGGCGCTGCGCATCGGGTATCGTTTCCCTTCTTCGACCATGTTGGGTATGGCGCGCTATACGGACTCGCCGGGCTACTACCTCGATTTGTCTTTTGGCAAAAAACTGATTGATGGGAACCTGGATTTGAGCGTACAAGGCATGGGTGGGATTTTTGTGTGGCAAATCAACCAAAACCGCCAGAATCAAAACGATGCGCCCTTGTTTGGATTGGGATTGAATTTGGAAGGGAAAAATTGGGCGCTGTCACCTGCTTTCCGGGGGTATTCAGGATATCTCAACAATGGGGATCGACCCATGGCCTTGAGTTTGTATGGGCAGGTGGAGGTCAATCCTCGTTGGCAATTGTTTGGCACGGTTCAGACTGGATTTGGAGATTTGTTGTATGATTCTTTTGAATTGGGGAGTAAATTCCGTTTTTCAAGTTCGCATCTGAGGTGATTCCTTGAGTGCCTTAGGTTTCTTAGGTGGTGAAAGAAGTTTTTTACCACCTAGGAAACCTAAGGCACCTAAGAGACACCTTAGTTATGCGCCTCAATAAATTCCAGTGCCCGATGCTCCAACCAATAATCCGGCCCCGGATAATTCCGAATCGCAAACCCCACATGTCCCCCCTTTCGCGGCGTTTCCACATAAAAATAAGGATGGTGTTTGGCCAGGTGTTTGGGTGAACAGGAGGGCGTCAAAATGGGATCATTCATGGCATTGCACAAGAGCGCTGGCACGGTAATCCCTTCCACAAAATTTTGCGCCGAAGCCTGAAAATAAAAATCCTCCGCATTCCGATACCCGTTGATGGGTGCAGAATAAAACTCGTCAAAATCCCGCCAGGTTTTGATTTGATCAAACTTGCTTAAGTCGATTTTTCCCGGGAATTGCTCGGCTTTGGCCGTTATTTTTTTGCGCAGGCTATTGAAAAACTTGCGGCGGTAAAACCAGTTGCTGCGTTTTTCCAAAGTTTGAATGCTACCTTGGAGGTCACAAGGTGAAGAAAAAGCAATGCCTGTTTTGATGGCTTCAGGGATGTTTTTACCATGCACACCCAGGTATTTGAGCAAAATGCTGCCACCCATGCTGTAGCCAATCAGGTGGATTTTTTGGTAGGATTTGCGCTGCAAGGCATAGGTGATGACCTGCCCAAAATCACCAATTTCCCCGTGGTTGTATAGGCGCAAATTGCGGTTCATCTCCCCACTGCAAGAACGGCAATTCCAGCCCAATACGTCCATTCCTTTTTGATGGAAAAAATGCGCCGCAGCTTTCATGTAGACTCGATCAGTGCTGCCCTCCAGACCGTGAGACAAAATGACCAAATCCTGGCTATTGGCCTCCAACCAGTCCAAATCTACAAAATCGCCATCGGGTAGTTCCAGGCGTTCGCGCTGGTAATGGAGTGCCTGGATTTTGCGGGTCATAGCGGGCAATATGGTCTGAAAATGGCCATTGAGCTGGTAACGTGGGGGCCCAGGGTAGGAAGAATGGGGGACAAGTGGCATGGGTTAAAATGATTTTTCAGCAGTGGGTTGACTGCCGCAAATTTATCATTCTCTTTTTGGGAAAACAAATGAAAGCAAGGGTTTACTCTTTTAATTCAAAAGGAAACGAGTGCCAAGATCAAGGCCGTAGCTATAGAAAAAACTGGCGTAGTTGTTATGCCCTTTTTCTGCTGAACTGATGTCTCGTCGGATACTGGGTTGTAAAAACAAACTCCATTGCTCTCCTATTTGATAATTTAGACCCAACGCAGCATGTAAAGCAAAGTTACTAGGGTTTGCATACTGATTTTTTCGAGTTGTATTCGTGCGAACGCCGTTTTCAACATTGACTACTTCTGTATCCTGATAAAAATTCGCAGAACCCCCAATTTCTGTATACATGCCGAACTTGCCAGTAGTTATAAAATAACGAACTGAAAGGGGGATTTCCAAAAACCGATGATTAAAAATAAACTGAAAATTGGTTGGAACTGCCCCTTCTCGCGGCAAGCCAGTATCTGGATTGATTTGGGTTGGCCAATAAAGTAGTTCTTCTCGGTTTTTGTAACTCAGCTCAGCATAACGCAATCCACTGCGCAACCAGATTCTTTTTCCTAAACGGTATTGAAAATGTAATCCTGCACGATAACCGATGTTTTCGATGTAGTAATCGCTTAGCAGTGCATTTTTTAGGATGATTCCAGATTGATGCATTCCGTATTGTACATCCAAAGCAGCCCAATTTTGAGCAGCGACCCAGCTAGGTAAAAAACAAATAACTAAGGCAAGTAGTCGGCAAATTTTCATGGTCTTACTGTGTTGAGTTCAGCAATAAGACGTAAAAGTTTTGGTTAAAGTATTGTTTAACAAAAAACTGGAGTAAAAATATGCAGGGTTTAGTGCCTATTGCTCTAAACCCTGCACAATTGCTTTTAATTAAAACTCGGCACCATCATCACTGCGTTTTGCATCATCCGGCTCGGTCCGCGCCAAAACATGCGGAACTGGGTATTGTCCTGCAAAAACACAATTTTGCCTTGTCCGAGTGGGAGCACTCCTGCGAAGGTGTTGCCAGCCAGCGATTTTTTATTGTCTTCGGAAATGTAGCCCGCCACAAAAGCCTTGTCTGCACTGGCATAACGGCCTACACTTTGTAATTCGGGGCTGGGCGCCAGGGCTGCATTGTCCTGCTTGATGCTGTACAGTTCCTTACCCAAGCCAAAAGCTAGGGGATGGCTGTTGTCAATCAAGCCATTCAAGGCCGTGCCTGGAGTACGTTTTTTGCCATAATAATCTTCCCGATCTTCATAAGCAACCGTGCGGGCTGCCATACTCGAATCCCGGGCAGGTTCGATCAGTTTGACGGTAGTGAAGCGAGAACGTTGGGCAGTGAAAAAGCTCACTGCACTTTCCGTTGCGATTAGGGTACCGCCCCGGCTGATCCAATCGCGCAATTGCGCTTGTTGCTCTGGTTTGAAGAGTTCGCCAAGTCCAGCTCCACCGTCGGGCAGAATCAAGACATCAAACTGGTTCAAATCGGCAGCCCCGTAGCGTTCGCCAAACTTGGGCAGAGCGGTTTGTTGCAACACCGATCCCCGCACCCGTTGAATGGGCAAGCCCGTTTCGTAGTCGAACAAAAAGGTGATTTGCCCGGCAGTCAGGGAAGAAAATGGAGGGTCAACCAATAAGGCAACCCGAGGCACCTTCAGCGGCCGGTTGCGCCCCGAAGCCAAATCCATCCCATCTTTGACCCGTCCAGAGCCCAATCCGTGAATGAGAACTCCGGCCTTTTGGGCAATCTCCACCATGTCTTGATGGATCCGCGTCTGCTTATCTTCATTGCGTTCAATCAGCACAATCAAGGAACCGTAGCCCCAGCTTGTTTTGCCATCGCTAAAAGGCTCATGGCAAGCCCGGACTTTGTAGCCTTTGGCCCACAACTGCGCCAGTGCCTGCGGGGCATTGCGCTGCTTCCATTCGATGACATAGGCGTATTGGGCATTGGGGTTGATGACTCCAGTATTGGCACTAACTGCCTGCGTGACCACATCAGTAGCCACATTGTGTTTGCTGTTGCTGGAATAACCCTCGATGTTGTAGGCGAGGATAGCCGACCAGGTGGCCATGTCGTACATCACCGAATCTTCGATGGCCAGGCGGCGCTCCAAAACACTGCTGATGAACAGGTGGCGGGCCTGATTGGTACTCACGATATAAGTGCCTGCTGGCAGGTTTTTGGAGCCTGTTTGGCCAGTACGGTAGTCCAGGGCATCACTCACGGTAAATGCTTTGCTCGCTTTTTCCACCTTTACCTGTTGCCGCAGCAGCATGTTGACCACATCGAGGGTGTAAGGGGATTCAGCAGAGAGATAATAGGTCTTGGTGGGACTTTTACTGGTGCCAGGATTCCAGGCGTCGACGCTGTATTTCAGGAGGGTTTCCTTGCGCTCTACTGCTTTTTTGATGGTTGCTATGGAAGTAGTGTAGTGGTCGAAAATGCGTATACGCAGGACGTTGTAGCCACCATCATCGGTTTGTACTGCCCGGCCACCACCAATGCCACCTTGTTCTACCAACATAGCGATGCCACCCATCACCGAAGGGTAACTGGAGCCGTAGCCAGGATAAAAGAAGTCGAAAGCATCACGGGTAAAATAGCTGATGCGGTGTTTGTCAAATTCTTTGATGTTGGCGCGGCCAAAGGTGTCACTCAAGGCCTCGTAGGTATCGGGCAAAAGTTTGTTGCGGGGCGTAGTGCCGGGGGCAGTAAAGTAGTTGTTGTTGTAACCTTGTTCGTGGAAATCGACGTGAACTTGTGACATCCATTGTTGGTAATCCATGGTCAGGGTACGGGTTTCGGGGTGAATGCCCCATACCCAATCGCGGTTGACGTCGAACCAGTAGTGATTGCCGCGGCCGCCAGGCCAGGGCTCGTAGTGCTCCAGATCTCGTGGCTCGTAACCCAATACGCTGCGCTGGGTGGATTTGTACCAATAAACGAAACGGTCGCGCCCATCGGGGTTGACACAGATGTACAGCACAATCACGGAGTTGTTGAGGATATTTTTGGTTTCAGCATCTTGCGCGGCGGCTAGGCGGTAAGCGACCTGGGCCACAGCCTCGGTCGAAGAGGCTTCGTTACCGTGGATATTGTAGCTGTAGGTGATAAAAATGGGCTCGGACTTGACCAGACTGGCTACTTCTGAGGCGCTGCCGTCCAGGAGTTTGAGGTGGCGCTGGCGGATGCTTTCCAGGTTTTTGTGGTTCTCCGGCGAGGTGATGACCAGACGGATCAGTGGGCGACCTTCGTAGGTGCTGCCGTATTGGTGCAGGGTGACCTTGTCGGAAAGCCGATCCAGTTCTTTGACGTAGTTGACGGTATGGGCGTAAAGGGTAAACTCTGCGCCGAGCTTGTAGCCAAAGTACTGCTCGGGGGAGGGAATGTTGGCGTCGTAAGTGAGTTGGGGATCGAGGGGGAATCGTTTTTCATCTACCAGCACGGGGCCTTGGGCGAGGAGCTGGAGGCTGAGAAGGAGGAAAAAAAAGAGGGTAAAAGTTGGCTTCATTTCGTGAAATTTTGGAGGTTTTTGATACAATGTGCTCATTATTTCTTATATGCCCCTTTAGTGCCTTAGGTTTCTTAGGTGGTGTAAAAAATAAAAAATGCGAAGCAGGATAATATTTAACCACCAAAGAAAACTAAGGCACTAAAGGGGGATATAAGAAAGGGTGTG
>NZ_JANRKL010000202.1:0-70166 GCF_033763495.1 Haliscomenobacter sp.
GCCGCTCCACGCAGCATTTGCGGTGGGCAATTCCATAAAAAAATAGTTATGACCACAGCGATCATATTTTTCGTACAGTTTTTGGGAGGGGCGATAGATAGAAGGTTTCGCCAATCATTTTTTGAGGGCAAGCAGGAGTAACATACCCATACTATAAAAACAAGGCCAAAATAATACAGATTTTTTTTTGACGCAAGTTTTACATTCATAGACTTGGTAGAAAGGTAAAAAAGGTGAAGCCAAAGCTTCACCCTTTCAAAATTAAACTTAATCTTGTATTTCGCTTATTTTGAATGTTTAACCATAAATTTGCCTGATTGCTGGATACTTTTCCCTTTTACCTGATAAATGTACATGCCAACGGGAAGATTGTTTACCGAAAAATCAAGAATGGAGCTGCCCTGGGAATGGATGACGTTGTGGTGGAAAATCACTTTTCCCAACAAATCCATTACTTGTACCTGATAGCGCCCAGGTGGAAAATAATCCAATTGCAGGCTCAGTTGCTGATGTGCAGGATTAGGTGAGGCCAGTACTTGAGGAGCAGGTTGGGCTTCGGATACTAAGCCATTCAATGAAGAGGAGCAGGGTTTGGTTTCATAAATCTTGACATTGCGGAATTGTGAATTGCCAGGAGAAAAGTTTTCATCATTGTCGTTCACAAAGAACAAATATTTAGTGTCACCAGTGTACTTCTGGCCAACCGGGATAATGTATTTTTTCCAGCCCCCAAAACCCACGTAGGTGTTGAACTCTTGATACCCCCACACTTGCGTACCTGCAAGTTGAAAGGTGTAATAGGTATTAATGGCCATATCGTTGTCAAAACCGATCCCATGAATCTCTGATTTCTGTGTAGAACGGAATTCAAATTCAAGAAACGTATTGCTAGTGATGGTGCGGTTGAGCGGGATGGCTTTCCAGGAGTTGCCACTCAAGCTAAGGCCATTGCCATTTTCAAGAATGGCTGAGCTGCCTTGATCTTGCGATTCCCCGAAAGACAGTACACTAAAAGTATTGAAGTTGATATTGATGCAACCCACATTGTTGTCAGGTGGTGGCGGTGGAACAACGGTGACTTTGCGGCCCAGCTTATCGATGCAAAATGAGGCTACTGACAAATGAGCGAAACGCCCTCCTTCGGCCAGAATACTGGCATCACTATCCAGCAGAGAGAAGGAACCATTGCCAAAACTACAACATAGCCCATCGCCCTGAGAGTCGAGCACCCGCAAGGTATAGCAGCCTGCTGGAAGGCAGAGCTTTTTTTTAATGATTTGCCCATTGCTTTTGATGAAATAAGGTCCACCCTTATCAACTACTACGTTGTTCGCATCCAAAATTTCGTAGCTCGTTTCATTGCCATAGGCATCCAATGTAAGGGTAAAAGACACTTCTCCACAGGGTGGAGGTGGGGGCGTAATCTGGCAGGCACTCATACAAGTAGCACGGGCAATACGATTGCGGATGAGGTTACCAGGTTGTAATCCAAAGCCCAGTGCAAAATTAATCCCGTATTGAGTAATGTGGCAATAGGACATGATCGTACCCCCTTGTTTGGGAATGGCCGGAGTAGCACAAGCGCCATCTGTAAAACCAGCACAACCATCAATGGCCGTACTGTTGCCATTCCATACGCAGGCATGGGTATGTTGTGATCCCAAGATATGGCCCAACTCATGGGTCAGCACCATTACTGTAAAGGAATAGGCTGGTGCGACACTGTAACTTTTACCGATACCTGCATAACCCAGGTTGAATGGATCGCATAAGCCATCTACTACGGCAAGGCCCCCTCCTCCTTTATAAGAAAGCAAGAGTCCTGCATCCCCCTTGATTTGTCCGGCTCGTATGTTATTGAATTGGCTCAGTAAACCGTAGGCATCATATTCACTGTAAGGGCTGGTGGTATTCCAAATGTAAAGCTCGGAAAGATTGAGTTTGATGTTTTCGTTGGCATACAAGGTCGCTGTTTGATTAAACACTGCTTGAATATAACGAGTGGTTGCATCCAGCCCTCCTTTGTCCAAAAACACATCGTTATCGACTTCCAAGGATAAATTGACACAGTTGTTGGTAGCCCGAAATTCAGGAGTTTTTTCTAGTTCTTGGGCAGAGTAACCTCTTTGCCCATCAGGAGTATAGCAATGGAAATTATGCCTTTCCGGGATTTGATCTTCTGGATAAAGTACATGTAAACATTTTACCTTGTTTTGCCTGGATTGGTATTTGGCTAAAGTGAAATTGCCCTCTTCCAGGGTACTGAACATTCCCAAAACCTCATCACCATAAATACTCAGCGAAGCAAGAGACCCAGGAATTCCTTTCAGAACACCACGATAATGCAAGCCTTTAGTTTTTTCATCAGCCCCCCCCCTAGGGTCTGCCAATTTTAAGGTGTAATCTTCGCTCAACAATTCAACTCGGTACATTTCGAGTGTTACTGTTTTTCCCTGAAGGGGCAAGTCGATTTCAATGGCTGAATAGGGATGCTGCAATAAACTTTGTGCGACCCCCTCCTGAAAAGTAAGCCCTTGAGCAAACGGAAGCTCCGCATCCTTCAGTAACATGTTAGTAGGGAACAGAGCCAGCCTCAAAAAGGGTGATTTTCCCTTTCGTAGCACATCAATTTGTTCTTGTGGACGTAGTCCAGTTTGAGCATATATCCCCAATAAGGCACAGGCCAGTACAATTGTTAGTAGTGACTTCATAGTGTTCTTGCACGATAACCGGTGAACAATAGACTTTAAGGCAACATGGCGGTGTTTAGCCTGCCTGTTGTGCATTTAGCATAAATCAGCGTATCATGGTGTTATTAGTTCACGATTTTCTATTGCTATGAATTTCAATAAAACAAACAAATTTCATAAGGCAGCGCCTTGTAGAAAACTGAATAGAAACAATAGGTCTCGTGAAAGTGATTAATTTTCCAAGTGGTTCACATGTAAATCATTGAGGGAATAAGGTTGAGAACAACCTAATTTGGGATAGGCATTAAATATTTGGAGGGAACAAATACTACAAAACCAAATGCAATTTATGGGCAATTTTAATGAGATACAAATATTTTTTATCATAGGCTTTTTTTTACTTTAAAATGTCAAAAACCAACAAAAGAAAAAGTGTTCCTGTGAACAGGAGCACTTAGTTATTGGATCTTGAAATTAACATTTTTCCTGACTTTTTGATCTGATCATTGTAGATGCTATAAAAATAAACACCTGATGACCAGTTTGTTGTGTTGAGTTGCAAATCCCAGGAGTTGGAATCACTCAGATTCAAAGGATAGTTGTTCAACACCTTTTGCCCCAAGGCATCAAAAATGCTCAATTTGTACTGCCCTACTGGCCAATTCAACAAACTAAAACGAGCGTTGATGTTACTGGGGTTTGGGGCAATCAATACAGCGGGAACTGGGTTTTTCAATTGGGGCAATTGGCCCGGACTTAAATCAATGCCTGGCTCTTGGAAGCTCGGGCAAGGCGCTTCCTCATAAATGCGCACGTTTCGGAATTGGGAATCACTTTCAGATGGAGCAGCATCTTTGTCCACGGCGAAAAACAGTCGGTTAAAAGTTCCTGTATAAAATTTTCCTACCGGGATGGTATATTTTTTCCATCGCCCATCGCCAGCATAATTGCGATAATCGTCGATGCCCCAGGTTTGGGAGCCCCAAAGCTGGAACGTATAGGGTGAAGAGATGTTTTCGTCGTTATCAAAACCAATTCCATGAATTTCACCCAACAGGGAAGCGCGAAATTCAAACTCTATAAAGGTCTTCGCCGTTACTGAATAATTGATGGCTACAGCCTTCCATGCATTGTTTTTGATGATCAGTGTTTTACCCGCATCTGCAATACTTGCGGTGCCTCCGTCCTGAGAACCACCAAATGAAATGGGAGGGTAACGGTTAAAATCAATGTTCACACATCTCGAATCGGCTGGAGGGTTACCTCCTCCATTATCGGGTGCGCTGACACAAAAATTAGCCTGCACTTGACCACCAAACACTGCACCTTTAGCGATTTCCACGTTATTTGCATCCAATAGCCGATAACTGCCTTCTCCATAAGTGCAACAAATTCCATCGTTGTGTTTGTCATAGATTTTGAGGGAGTAACACCCAAAGGGTAAACAGGCTTTGCGTTCAATTTTTTGGCCTAGGGTTTTGTCAACATATGGCCCCCCTTTTTCAACGGCAACCCCAGCCGGATTGAGGATTTCCCAGGTAGTTTCGCTGCCAAAAAGATCCAATGTCATCTGGAAAACGACTACTCCACAGGTGGCATTGTTACCTCCACCGCCATTATCGCTACCGCCGCCACCATCAGTTGTACATACTTGTAAGCAGGTAGCCGCAGCAATCCGATTGCGGATCAGATTGCTGGGCTGCGTGCCAAATCCCTTTGAAAAATTAATACCTACAGTGTTCAGGTGGCAGTAAGACATAACGGTGCCGCCCCCGGCAGGGGTACGCTCGGTTGCACTACAGTTGCCCTCTGTATACCCCGGGCATGCGTCGATGGCAGTATTGTTGCCATTCCAGACGCAGGCATGGGTGTGCTGAGCACCAAGAATATGCCCCAATTCGTGGGCGACAACCATTACACTAAAAGAATACGTTGGCAGATTAGAAAAAAAGCGTCCCACACCAGCTACACCCATTTTGAAGGAAGTATAAGGGCGGCAAAGGCCATCCACTACTGCAATGCCACCACCTCCTTTGTAAGTAATCAATTCTGCCGCATCGCCATTAAAGCTGGTGCGGGTACGCTGAAACTGCGTTAGTATTGTGTACGTATCGGATCCTGTATATGGGCTACTGCTGTTCCAAATAAATACTTGGGACAAGCTCAAACGAATGTTTTCATTGGCGTACAGGGCAGCAACCTGATTGAACATTCCAGTCACATATTGCAAAGTGCCATCCTGGCCTCCTTTATCGATGAAAACATCATTGTCTACTTCCAAGTACAAGCGCACGCAGGGCGCTGCACTGCGCAGCTCTGCTTGAGGTTGTAGATCTTCGGGACGATAGTTGAATTCATTATCAGGGCTTAAGCAATGGAACTCGGGGCGTTCAGCCATTTTTTCGTCCGCATGCAAAACGTGTAAGCGCGGGTCGGCGCCTTTGTAATGTCCCAATACCCGATTGCCGTCCTCTGGGGTGCTGATTACACCCGTTACTTCGTTGTTGAAAATGCTGATGGCAGCCATGGACTCTGGCCGTCCTTTGATTCGCCCTTGATAAAAGAGTCCATTCAACTTGCTTGAAGGTGTGTTGCTTTGTTGAGAAAACTGTACAACGAAATCGGTACTAAGAATGTCAACCTGTACCAATTCCAGTTCCATCATCGTTCCATCGGCATTTGGAAAGGGCAAAGAGAGGGCCAATGGCCGCTCCCTTTGCAATGGGATTATACTTGCCGTATTAAGAAACATCCATAGTCCGTTGACTACCTGGGGGTCGCTCCTCAATTCAGGAGCACGTTCAAACAGGTGAATCGTTTTAAAGGTTATATTATTTTTAATCCTTGCTTCTACCAAATCACTTGGTCGCATAGCGCTTTGAGCGTTGGCCAATGTCCATAGCACAGCCAACACTACTGTGAGTAGTGTTCTCATGATGTGTTAAAATTTTTGAAGTTCCAAACAGTGCTGCTTGGACGAACGTATAATCAGCTTGAATAGGTTGCTCGATGGGCAATTTTGCCCGAGCCGATCAGTGAATTATGAAATTGTTGGATCAGTGAATTATGAAGTAGTGATTATGGAAGGAAGTGTTGGACAAACAGGGTAATAAAATGATGTCACTTAATATTCAATCGCGATAAAATTAGTATTTATGCAAATGTAGTTTTTTGTTTTGACGAATGCAAATGTTTGTTGCAAAAAAATGACAATAAAAAATAATAACCTTTCAACAAGAAGATGAAAGGTTATTGTAGCAGTTAAGTATAGATGGAATTAACCCATCTCCTGTACCACTTCTTCAACTTGTGGGATCATCCGCTTCAACATCCCTTCGATACCTGCTTTCAGGGTAACGGTAGAGGAAGGACAACCACTGCAAGAACCCTGCATCAATACAAAAACTTTACCGTTTTCGTAATGCTTGAACTCAATGTTTCCACCATCCATTTCCACGGCTGGCTTTACGTAAGTATCAATCAGTTCTTTGATTTTTTGTACCAACTCAGCTTCATCACCAGTGTAGGTCACCCCGGCGCGCTCCGCTTCAACTTTGGCCGTATGCTCCGCAAAGCCTTCTTTCACCAATTCCCCACCTTCTTCAATGTAGTTTTTGATGAAATCTTTAAGTTTTAGCATGATGTCGGGCCACTCATAGTTCATTTCCTTGCTTACAGTGACGAAGTTATTGCTGATGTACACTCCTTTCACGTAAGGAAACTCAAAAAGCGCGACTGCCAGCGGTGACCATTCATGGGCCAATTCCACTTCCCGGAAATCGGCTGTGCCGCGGTATAACATACGGTTGGTCACAAACTTGAGTGACTCTGGGTTGGGTGTTTGCTCGGTGTACAACAACACCGGGCTTTTGGTAACAGTAGTCTCCATATCGTGAGTATCTGTTGTCGTGTGAATGATTAGACAAGGTCTATTTAGACTGAATCTACAAGGTAACGCTTTTTAGGCCTCGCTGGTTTTTAAAGCAATTGAGTTTTTGCAATAATTTCCTCAATGCTGAGTTTTTCCTGCTCCCCGCTTTGCATATTTTTGAAACCAAGCAAACCGCTGCTCATTTCTTCTTCTCCCACCAACACCACAAAAGGAACCTGCCGATCGTTGGCATATTTCATTTGTTTTTTGAGTTTTCCCGGATCAGGATAAATTTCTGCATTCACACCGGCAGCGCGTAATTTACTCAAGGCCGCAAAGGCATACAGCTGGGTAGCTTCGTCAAAGGCCATAAAGAGCACCTTGAGCGAGCTACTGCTATCAGCAGGAAACAAATTGAGTTCTTCCAGTACATCATAAATGCGCTCGGCGCCAAAGGACACACCAACTCCTGAAACATCTTTAAGTCCAAAAACACCTGTCAGGTTGTCATAACGACCACCGCCACCGATGCTGCCCATAGCCACCCCTTTGGCCTGTACTTCAAAAATACAGCCAGTGTAGTAATTGAGCCCACGGGCCAGGGTGATGTCAAAACGGATTTCTTGCTGGGTTGAACTGGTGCCGAGGTACTGCAACAGGCTTTGGATTTCTTGGATGCCCAATTGCCCGATTTCACTGCCAGACAGAGCACTTTGTAATTCGTCCAGGGATTGAATGGCCAGGATTTGGGTGATTTTTTCCACTGCTGTTTCGCCAATCCCGCGTTCCGCCATTTCTTTTTTAACGCCGTCCAGTCCAATTTTGTCCAGTTTGTCGATGGCTACAGTCATGGTCACCATCAACTCTGGAATACCAGCGACTTCCGCAATCCCTGTCAGGATTTTGCGGTTGTTGAATTTAATGACGACGGGCAAGTTGAGTTTGGAAAAAACCTCATCGTAAATCTGCACCAATTCCGCCTCATACACCAGCGAAGTAGAACCCACCACGTCCACATCACATTGGTAAAACTCGCGATAACGCCCTTTTTGGGGCCGATCCGCTCGCCAAACGGGCTGGATTTGGTAACGTTTGAAAGGGAAGCTGATCTCATTCTGGTGCATCACCACAAAACGGGCGAAGGGTACAGTAAGGTCGTAACGCAAGCCCCGTTTGGCCAGTGCCGGAGTAAGGGTTTTGTAAGCTTGCGCCTCAAAGTCCGCAGTCTTGATGCCTTTGAGGTATTCACCATTGTTCAGGATTTTGAACAATAAGCGATCCCCCTCCTCACCGTATTTGCCGGAAAGGGTGCTGAGGTTTTCCATTGCCGGGGTTTCAATGGGCAAATAGCCGTATTTGACAAACACCGAACGGATGGTATCGAAGATATAGTTGCGTTTGAGCACTTGATCAGGGGTGAAATCCCGGGTGCCTTCGGCGGTAGTTGGTTTCATTTTTTATATGACAGATGAAAACTGTTTCAAAAAGCGCACATCGTTTTCAAACAACAAGCGAATGTCAGTAATGGTGTACAACATCATGGCCTGGCGCTCGATACCCATACCAAAGGCAAAGCCCGAATACTCTTCCGGATCGATGCCACAATTGATCAACACCTGCGGATCAACCATGCCACAACCCAAAATTTCTACCCAGCCGCTGTGTTTACATACCCGACAACCCTTGGCGTTGCAGATGAAGCAGGACACGTCCATTTCAGCGCTGGGTTCGGTGAAGGGGAAAAATGAAGGCCGCAGGCGAATTTTGGTATCAGGACCGTACATTTCCTTGGCAAAGTAGTACAGGGTTTGTTTCATGTCGGCAAAAGACACCCCCTTATCGATGTACAAACCTTCTACTTGATGGAACTGGCAATGCGAACGCGCGGAGATGGTCTCATTGCGGTAAACCCTCCCAGGGGCAATGATGCGAATGGGCGGCTTTTGTGAGGTCATCACCCGTGCCTGCACCGAAGAGGTATGGGTACGCAGCAGCATTTCGGTGCTGTTGCGCAGGTAATAGGTATCCTGCATGTCGCGCGCCGGATGGTCGGCAGGCGTGTTCATGGCGGTGAAGTTGTGCCAATCGTCTTCAATTTCACGCTCTTCTGCAATCACAAAACCCAGGCGTTCAAAAATCCGCACAATGCGATTCAGCGTTACCGCCACCGGATGGCGAGAACCAAGGTCAATGGGTTCACCCGGTGCAGTAATGTCTAAACCAGCAGCCTGAGATTTCTCGGCAGCTGCTTCCGCCACGGCTTTGAGGGTTTCAAACTTGGCCTCGGCAAGCTCTTTGGCTTTGTTGATCAATTGACCAAATTCCTTTTTTTGCTCATTCGGGACGTTCCGAATTTCGCCCATCAAGGGTTTGATCACATTGTTGGAGCCCAGGTAGCGCAAACGAAACTGCTCAATGGTTTCCGCAGAGGCGGGATTGGCCGCTTCAATTTCCTGCAGCAAGTCCTGTAATTGTTGAAATGCGTTGGCAGACATATTCATTTTTTAAAAAATCGCTGGCAAAAGTAAGCATTTTACTTTCATGTAGAATCAATAACAATGGCGATATTGCGCAGAGTTCCAATTTTTAGTTGAGGAGTTGAGAAAGTTTAGGAGTTGAGTGCCCGTGGTCACTGAGCGAAGCCAAAGTGCCGGGGCGCTCAACTCCTAAACTTTCTCAACTCCTCAACTTGCTCAACAAGCATAAAACATGTTTCAAGCTTCACAGCTCCGTTTCTATTTTACCTACTTATCCTGCCTCGCCCTTCTGATCGGCCTGGTGGTTTCTCCCTATTTGCAATCCATGAGTTTGTTCGGTTTTGCCATTGCCGCAGTGTGGGAGAGTATCGCCACTAGTGAGACCCTGGCAGAGCGTTGGAAAGCATTCTGGCGGAGGCCCGATTTATGGGTTTTTGGCCTGCATTTTGCGATTGTGCTGTTGGGGTTTTGGACAGTGCAGGACATGGATTTTTGGCTGGAACGTTTGCGCATCAAATTGCCTTTTTTGATCCTGCCTCTGGCTTTCTTTTTTATGCCGCAATTTCCACAAAGACAGTACTTTAGTTTGCTTTATGTGCTGATCATTGTGTTGTCGATCACCAGTCTGGGTATCCTGATTAACTACAGTTTGGACTATGAAAACATCCAACTCCTGATCAAACAGGGGCAAGCCATGCCAATGCCGACCAACCATATCCGCTTTAGTTTATTGCTGGCAATTGGGGTGCTAGTGGCGGGGTATTTGTACTGGCAGGGCTACTATTTTAAAAGTGAACAGGAGCGCAAATGGATCGCCGGGATGGGGCTGTTTCTTTTTGGGTTTATCCATCTGCTTTCGGTACGCAGTGGCATTGCAGCGCTGTATTTGGCTTTGTTGGTAGTGGGTTTGCGCTATGCTTGGGTGACCCGTAAGTATTGGCTGGCTTTGGGAGTCATAGGAGCGATGGTGGCTTTGCCTGTGCTGGGTTATTTTGTACTGCCGAGTTTTAAAATGAAGGTTGATTACGCCCTATACGACCTGCGGATGCGCCAAAGCGGGCACACTGAAATGTTATCTGATTCTGAGCGCATTACTACCTTAAAAGTGGGCTGGAAAATCTTCAAAGCAGCGCCTTTGCTGGGGGTAGGAGCAGGTAATCTGGATCAAGCCGTACATGCCCAATACGCAGCCCATCACCCCAATGCCGCACGGGTAATGATGCCGCACAATCAGTTTTTGTACGTGGCGGCGGGTTCGGGAGTGGTAGGCTTGTTGCTGTTTTGCGTGGCGATCTTCCTGCCGATTTTTTATCAGCGCAATTATCAGGATGAGTTGTTTTTGGGGACTTTTGTTGTCCTGCTTGCTTCCTTGCTGGTGGAGGCTACTTTGGAGAATGCGATGGGGGTGGCGCTGGCGAGTTATTTTTGGTTGTGGGGGTTGAAGCAGCGGGTAGAAGGAGCCCTTTGAGATAAAAATAATAGAATTGAGGCAAGTTGATTATCAAGCAATTGATGCTTTTCTTTTTTGAGTTACGAGTTCCGAATACATGAGAACATGATTTTAGAAGTGAGCTACCGCAGCGACTTAGACACAATTTAGGCTTAAGTCGCTGCGGTAGCTCACTTCTAAAATCATGTTCTCATGTATTCGGAACTCATCACTCAAATAACCCGCCTCACCACCGTATCCGCCCTCAATTGCTCATCCTCCCCCAAATTCAACAACAACAAGCCCGGCTGTTTGCCCACTTCAATACTCCCCAGTCTATCCTCAAAGCCCAGTGCTTCCGCCCCATTGATGGTCGCCCAACGCAAAATTGTGGTAAATGGCACATAAGATTGGAAACGCGCAATGGTTTTCATTTCTTCCAGCACTGACAACTGCCAGTTGGAGGTCAAACTATCGGTGCCAATGGTGACCTTAGCCACCGTATCCAGAAAATACTGATAATTCGGCAAGCGATTCTCGATGAACAAATTGGCATTGGGGCAGGTGGCCCAATAAATATCCCGACTCCAGGCCTGAGCGGCGCGGATGTCCTCAGGGGTACTTTCGGTATTGTGCACAAAAAGGGTGCGGCAGGCCGGATCCATGTTTTCCAGTGCGTAATGGATAGAATTTTTGCCACTGGGCTGAAACTGATCCAGGGGGAAACCGAAACCAGCGTAAAACTCCAAAAAACTCCCAGTTTTGTTTTGGAAAAGCGCATTTTCCCCCGGGGTTTCCTGGTTATGGATACTCACGGTGCAGCCTGGTTGGTTCAGCGCATTGATTTTTTTGAATAAGTTACGGGAAACCGTATAGGGGGCGTGGGGCACCGCACTTTTGCGGTTTCCATTGTCATCACTTTGTTGGTCGTAAGCAGGTTTGAAATTACTGAACCAATTATCGGCTCCCTCTTCTTGCAAGAAGTCAAAAAACTCCACAAAGGTATAATATTGGATCTGGCTTTGGTTCTTACGGTTCGCCGTATCCGCTTTATTGGAAATATCTCCTACTGCCATGATGCCGCCTTCCCACATTTCGGCATCGGCGCGGTCGATAGCATCCAGGATTTCCTCCATGGAAATGTCGCGGAAATTGACCACTGTTTGTAAAAAAGGCACCAGGCCGGTTCCAGTATTCGCCTTGCCTTTCATGTGGGAAAGCTCCAGGTGACAGTGGGTATTGATGAAGCCGGGTACAATGGCCCCCTTCAGCTTTTCCACACTGGCTGGGTCATGAGCAGCCAATTCATCAATTTGTAAAATGGTGCCTTGAGCGTCAAAGATGACTACCTTTTCGTCCAGTGCGACGTCGGTGATTCCAGTATAAAGGCGATCAGCGCTGATCTTCCGTATCATGAGTCGTTTTTTATGTCGATGATTAAATTGGAAAAGGGCGCACCACTACACCATTTTTCATCCTCGGCTCAAACCAGGTTGATTTAGGTGGCAAGGCCTGATCGTGATCTGCCAGCAACATCATTTCCTGCAAGTTGACCGGGTAGAGGGCGAAGGCTACGCGTTGGGGTTTGAGTTGTTGTACGTGTTGCAAATGGGCCATTCCTTTGCCCCCTTCAACATAGATCAAGCGGGGCTCCTGGCGCACATTGACAATGTCAAACACATTTGGCAAAATCACTTCGTTGAACAATTGGGTATCCAAAATGGCTTTTTCCCAATGGTAGTGCTCCAGAAAATCCCGGCGCCAAGTTAGGCGAAAAGCCTGGTTTTCTACCAATAAACCCCATTCAAATTTCTGGCTTGGGAGCACTGCACTAGTACGGGCTTCGATGTCAAAATAGGGTTCGAGTTTTTTGAGTAACTCATCCACAGTCCAACTTACCTCCTCCAGAATGCGATGAAATGCCTGGATATTTAAGTGATTAGATGGAAAAAGGGCTACCAAAAAATCAGGATCAACATTTCCGTGTATCAAAGTTTGTTCGTATAAAATTGCCGAAGAAGAGCAGCGATGATGCCCATCGGCGATGTAGGAACGAGGCACAAAGGCGGTGAACAATTCCTGAATGTATTGCAATTCGATGGGGTCGGTGATTTCCCAGATTTGGTAGGTCTGTTCTTCGGCTGGAAAAGGAATTTCCAGATGTGGAGCCTGTTTATTCGCTACATTTTGCATCCAGGCCTCAATCGCAGGTACGCTTGGATAAGCCAACAGCACCGGTTTTATCATCGCCATTTGTTCCTTCCACAAGCGGATTTGCACTTCCTCCTTGGCAGGGATAGTATTTTCATGGCGTTTGATGGCCCCTTGCAAATAATCCTGTACATGGGCACAAGCAACCAGGCCTAAAGCACGGTGACCGACAGATTGAATGGAACAAAGGTAAAGGGCGGGTATTTCCCTCGATTCAAAGTAAGCAGTTTGTGCAAAACGGGGAAACTCTTCTTTTACGGCAGCAAAAAAAGTGTCGTTTGATTTAATTTTTTCCAAATGTGGCAAGAGCGCCCGAAAAGGGTTGATTCGCATGGATCCATTACTTGGAAGCAAGGTAGCAAAATAGCAAAATAAAATAAAAAGGAACGGGTGCAAAGTTATCACACCCATTCCTTAGTGCAGGACAGCCCCAGAAGGGAAGGGGCTGCCACCTGATTGTTTAGAACTAGCATTGCATAGTGTACGCTTAGCCTGCCGCAAGGCAAAGACTGTCTGATTCTAGAACAAGAAATAATGTGGCTAGATAGTGTAGAAGGCTGAAAATAATACTGGAACGGACGACTAAGCGTATGCAGAAGGCTTAAGCTCTAAAAACAATGGCCAAATATACAACTAATTGCATTCCATGTATATCGAATAATTGTAAAAATTAGGTATTATTTACAAAATCAAAGAAAGTGTAGGGAACCATTTTATACACTTATTTCGTTGGACAAAAGCTTATATTCGCGCCAAATTTATCTTAAACGATTAAAACGCGACTCCACTTCAACTGTGTTACCATGTCAAAAAAATATTTGATCACCTCTGCTTTGCCTTATGCCAACGGCGCCCTACACCTGGGCCACCTGGCTGGCGCTTATTTACCTGCTGACATCTACGTGCGCTATCTGCGGATGCTTGGCAAGGAGGTGGTATGGGTATGTGGTTCAGACGAACATGGCGCAGCCATTACCATCAAGGCTAAAAAAGAAGGCATCAGCCCACGGGAAATTATCGACAAATACCATGCCCTGAATAAGGCTACTTTTGAACAACTGGGCATCTCCTTCGACATTTACCACCGCACCAGTGAGCCTATTCACCACAAAACCTCCCAGGACTTTTTCCTGCGTTTGCACGAAAAGGGAGGCGAGTTTGAAGAAAATTTCATCGAACAATATTACGACGAAGACTATGATCAATTCCTGGCGGACCGCTACATCATTGGTACTTGTCCAAAATGTGGACACACCGAAGCCTTTGGCGACCAGTGTGAGAACTGTGGTTCTGACCTCTCACCCCTGGAACTGATCAATCCCCGTTCGACGCTGAGTGGAAAAACACCAGTCCTGAAAGAAACCAAACATTGGTACTTTAAACTCGACAACCACACCGAGTGGTTGAAACAATGGATTGAAACCGGAGTACTCGACGGCAAACAACACCACGACCCCAAAACCTGGAAAAACCACGTGTTGGGTCAATGTTTGTCCTGGCTGGATGGCGGCTTGCATCCTCGTTCCATTACCCGAGACCTGGATTGGGGCATCCCCGTGCCGCTGCCAGAAGGCAAAGGAAAGGTTTTGTACGTATGGTTTGATGCGCCTATTGGTTACATCTCTGCCGCCAAGCAATGGGCTCTGGACAATGGCGAAAACTGGGAGGAATATTGGAAAGGCGACGAGGTGGAATTGATCCATTTTATTGGCAAAGACAACATCGTTTTCCACTGCATCATTTTTCCGGCCATGCTCAAGGCGCACGGCGAATTTGCCTTGCCTAAAAACGTACCCGCCAATCAATTCCTGAATTTTGAAGGGCAAAAATTCTCCAAATCGCGGGGCTGGGGTATTGAGCAACACAACTACCTGGAAGAATTTGCCGATTTTCCCAATAAAGAAGATGCATTGCGTTATGCCCTGCTGCGCAACATGCCGGAAAACCGCGACGCGGATTTCAAATGGGACGATTTTGTGGACTATCACGACAAGGAACTGGCCGACAACCTGGGCAACTTTGTCAACCGGGTGATCACCCTGACCCACAAATATTATGGTGGCCAAGTACCGGAACTAAAAATCGACCTTCGGGACAAACTGGCCGAGGTCACTGCCTTGGTACAGCGCTTCAGCGAGGAGTTGGACGCCTTTAGTTTCAAAGCGGCCAGCCAAACCTTTTTGGAAATTTCTACCTACGGCAATACCTACTTGCAGGATGTATCGCCCTGGAACATTTACAAGGAAAATCCCGATAGCCCGGTCATTCGGGAGTGTATGTTCTTGTGTTTGCAGATCGTGGGTTTGTTGAGTTTGGCGGCGCATCCATTTATTCCATTTACCTCGCCGAGGTTCCGCAGGCTGATTGGTTTGCCAGAGGTGCAAAATGGAGATTGGACGGAGCTGTTGCACAAACTGGAAAATGGCCTGGCTATTGTGCCTGCCGGGCACCAGGTTGGTGAAGCGGAGGTATTGTTTCCCAAAATCAACGATCGGCGTGATACCAGTCGCCTGGAGATTGTCAACCGTCAAAAGGACAAACTGGCGGCTATTTTGGCTGCCGAAGCGGAAAGAATTAAAAATGCGCCTGCTGCTCAGGATTCAAAAACGAGCGAAGTGACCAATACTGAACTGCCTGCTTTGAAGGAGGTGATCCAATACGAGGATTTTGCCAAAATTGACCTGCGGGTGGGCACCATCCTTTCCGCCGAACGAGTACCTAAAGCGGACAAGTTGCTGAAATTGCAAGTTGATCTGGGCTTTGAAGAAAGGACGATTGTTTCTGGGATTGCGGAGCATTTTAGCCCAGAAGAACTGCCTGGTAAACAGGTGGTGGTGGTAGCGAATCTTGCACCGCGCAAATTGCGAGGCATTGAATCGAATGGGATGATCCTGAGCGCAGAGGAACCGGATGGGAGGCTGCGTTTGGTGAGTCCGGCGGTAGGGGTGAGCAATGGGAGCATTGTGAAATAAATGGCTTCATGAAGTTTTTTGAAAAAACCGTTCTCAGAAGCAAGGCTTTTCAATTGCCACGTGCTTTAGCGCGTGGATAGCAGGAATTTTTGAAAATGGGCTTTAGCCCTTACTCAATACTTACTGCTTGGGCTAAAGCCCACTAAAAAGGCAATCTTCATCCACGCGCTAAAGCACGTGGCAATTGAAGTGCATTATGCCTAACATACTTTAATGTTCGGACTATGCTGAAGATCGTTTATTTCAAAAAACTTCATGAAGCCATTTATTTCACCCACGAATAAATTCATGGGGTGATGCGGTAGGGTGGCCTCCCACGGATAAATCCATGGGTTGGCGGCACATCGAGTCACCCCAAAATCCTCACCCCAGCCAACTCCTCATCCATAAACAACAAGTTCATTTCTGCATCATACACCGCGTTAAAAGCAAAAGGTTTTTCCTCCATTAAGTACTGATAAATGGTGAAATCGGTAGGTGGGGTGGGGACTTTGGGGACATCCGCAAAAGCAATCCATTCCAAATCGCCCTCCGGGCAAGGCGGCGGAGCAATAAAATCAATATCCGCAATATAAATGTTGCATTGCCAATTGTAATCTATCGGCGAAGACTCCATCAGGCTACCCCCGTATTTTAATTTTTCCACCTCTAGTCCAGTTTCTTCTTTCAATTCGCGGTGCGCGGCAGTGCGTGGATCTTCAAAAGGCTCCAACTTCCCACCTACGGGCAGGTAGCTGCCTACATACGGTGGCTTGATGCGTTTGAGCAAAAGAAAGTGTTGTTGATGGCGCAAAATGACCATGGAACAAGCACGTTTAAGGCCGAGTGGAAAAGACATAGCAAATAGAATTGAAAGGTTTTCACCAAATAAACAGATATTCTGGTAAAAGTTTACATTGAACTGAAAAAAGATGTTCCCCCTCCTTTTTGATGATTTTTTCCAAATCCTCTTTTAGCAGGATGTTTCAATCGCGCTCAGGCTGGAACTTTGTCCTGTATTTCAGCTGAAAAATACTGGTCACTACAAAACATCCAAAAACCTGGAACATGTATGAAAAAGCTATTTACGCTCCTGCTTTTGCTGGGGCTGCTAGGGGGTATTTGCGCCCAAAATGAGGCACCAACCCTGGCCAGAGCCTCTGAATTTACCATTCCTGTTTCGCCTGCCTTTGATCTTTTGGCGGTCAACCCATCCCAAATTTTACGCCCCAACAACATCCGGGAGTTTAAAGTGGATTGGTCCTTCCGATCCTGGCGACTCAAGCCCAATCTAGCCATACAAGCCCAACCCATTTGGGAGATTTTTTACAACCGTGCCGATTTACGACCATACCAACGTACCTCTTCGTTTTTGAAGACCTTATCTACCCTGGACTTTTCAGCCGGAACCATTGAAGATGACGCACAAAACCGTCGGGTGGCGATGGCAGCCAAGATCAACCTGTACCGCGAACGAGATCCACTGAGTGATATTGAAGTATTTACAGTTGATACAACGTTTAACCGCCTGCAACAGGAACGGATGAGGATGTTGGTTGACTTGCAACTCAAACGCAACCGCGCTGAAGTAAGCATGCGCGACCGATTGCGCTACGAACAACAAATGGACTCTATCCAGCAGGAATACAACAACCTGGATAAACTACAAAAAGACAACATCCAGAATCTGGTAGTCCGTTACCTGCGCAGCAACTGGAATGCTTCACACGTGGATGTGGCCTTTGGCCGGATTTTTTCCTATGCCAACCCCAAGGTGGATAGTTTGGTGCTGCGAGGGCAGGCTACCGCTTTTTGGATTAGTGCCAGTAAAGGAATTGGCCGCAAAGTGTTGTTGACAGGCCTGTTCAAATACATTATGCAAGAACGACGGAACGATTTGAGTGCGATCAACGCTAGTGGCAACATCGTTTCGATGGGCATGGGCCTGCGTTACGGTGGTTCCAAATTCAATTTTTTTGCCGATGTATTGTACTCGCAAGGCAATGCCCAGTTTGTACTCAGCGATCCTGGCTTGAACCTTACCCAACTCAGTGCCATGAGTATTTCCTATGGCGGAGATTGGCGCCTCAGCCGCAACGTGATGCTCTCCTATGGCGTACGTACTGATTACACCAAACAAATGCAGTTCAAAAACATCATACCCGTCGCCAATCTGGCCTGTATGATGCGCTAAATTGATTCAATAACCGATTTTTTCACCTACAAACCTTTAAAACAATGAAAAATTCATTGCAAACTGTTTTTTTGAAGCTAAGCTTCCTCCTTGCATTTTGTGCATCCTTTACATTTTCTTATGCCCAAGGCGTTGACACGGCTCAGGCTAGTCTATTACTCAGGGGGGATTTGCAAAACCACTTAATCAGTAAGTTAGGAGGCAAATTGGGAGAAATCAAAGTGTCGGAACGGTTTACTGCCGGCAATTCCACCATTCAAATTGCATCCCGGCAAATCCCTTCAAGATTAGGTACTGTTGACCAAATTACCATTAAAATTACCGAGGCTGGCAAAACCCAGTTTTTTAGCCTGACCCAAAGTTCCGATGGTAAACTTTCAGAATTGCGGAGTGGTCAATTGGTAGCCATAAGTGGAGGAAATCCCCTCAATTGTGTCTCCCAGCTGTTTGGCGCGGCCAGTTCTTGCAGTGCTTGTAAAACCAAAATTCTAAATTGTATCAGCCAAAACAATACTTTCCTTGCCAGAGTGCGTTGTCTTGGCCGCAATTTTGATGGCACTTGTATTTCATGTGGTGTTAGCCTGGTTTCGATCGTAAGCTGCCTTAAAGGCTAATTCAATTCG
Source organism: Haliscomenobacter sp. (assembly GCF_033763495.1). GTDB lineage: Bacteria > Bacteroidota > Bacteroidia > Chitinophagales > Saprospiraceae > Haliscomenobacter. Next base: position 18,447 of record NZ_JANRKL010000202.1, read on the forward strand.
ATTTTTTGGAGTTTTGTGACCATATTGACGAGTGGGTGGCCTATTTTGGTCATCCACTCTTGTTCGTTATTACCCGAAAAATGAAAAAGTTGAGAATATTTTGCCCTACTCTTTTGATTTATTGCACGAAAAAAATTATCTTTGCACCCTGATTTAAAAAATTGAAAAAGGAGTTTGCCATGAAAAAAGATATCCATCCGGAATCTTACCGCACGGTGGTATTTAAAGATTTCTCTTGCGATGAAGCTTGGTTGGGTCGTTCCTGTGCGCCTAGCCGCGACAAAATCGTTTGGGAAGATGGCAATGAATATCCGCTGATTAAGTTGGAGATTTCCAGCGCATCGCACCCATTCTTCACTGGAAAAATGAAGTTTGTGGATACAGCGGGTCGTATTGACAAGTTCAATAAGAAATTTGCCAAATTCGCTCAGAAGTCGTAAATCACCATACAATGTGATCACGGTAAAAAAAGTCCCAATCAGGTCTGGTTGGGACTTTTTTTTTAATTTTCCGGCAAACTTTCAAATGTCCTATGTGGCACGTCATTCTTTTTGACAGCGAAGTTCGCGAACAACTGCTTCCACTCACTTTTACCCGACCCGTAGGTGCTCTACGCGTAGGTGCATTGACTATTCAAGAAAAATGGAAACAGTGGCTCAACGCGAAAGTTTCTTTTATTACCCAAGACTACCTTGCCAGTAAATTCCCGATTGAATACGGCGACGAAAACATTGTCATCAACGGTTCGGTGATGCCGTCTGATCGTTTGATCCGGCTGATCCGGCAGATGGAATTCAATGAGGCCTATCTCAAAGGGGACGAGTTGATTGTGGCCAAACTGGATCGGGAACAGTTGGAAAAACTCATCCACGATGAGGACATCGACCAGCTGCACGTTTATGATATCGAAGACACTCCTTTCTTAAAGATAGATCACCCCTGGGATATTTTCCTCCAAAATGCTGCGGCACTGGAGGAGGATTTTCAATTGCTGACCCAGGGTCGGGAGTCTCAACCCATTTCCGATAGCAACCGGATCATCGGCGATCCCAGCCGCATCTTTTTGGAAGAAGGTGCTGTGGTGGAAGGTTCCAGCCTCAATGTACTCAATGGCCCGATCTATGTTGGCAAGAATGCCGAAATCATGGAAGGTAGCCTTATCCGGGGCGGTTTGGCACTGGGTGAACATGCTCAGGTCAAAATGGGTACACGTCTTTATGGCAGCAATACCTTTGGCCCCTGGAGTAGGGTAGGTGGTGAGATAAGCAATTCAGTCATTCAAGGTTATAGCAATAAAGCCCACGAAGGTTTTCTGGGCAACTCAGTAATAGGTGAATGGTGCAACATTGGCGCCGATACCAATACCTCCAATCTCAAAAACACCTACGAAGAAGTACGGATCTGGAATTATCCTGCTGGGCAGTTTTTGCCAGCTGGCATCCAGTTCTGTGGAGTCATCATGGGTGATCACGCCAAAGTGGGTATCAACTCCATGCTCAATACCGGTACGGTGATTGGGGTGGGTGCCAATATTTTTGGGGCAGGATTCCCGCGGGCCTTTGTACCCTCCTTTTCCTGGGGTGGGGCTGCCGGTTTCACTACCTTCCAATTGGACAAGGCCTTTGAAACCGCCGAAGCCATGATGCAGCGCCGCGGCAAGGAATTTGACATCTCCGAACGCCTGATTCTGTTGCGCACTTTTGAAGATAGTTCCAAATACCGCAATTGGGAAAAATAAACACATGCACATTCCTGCCTGGAAAAGGTATCTGAGTTATCTGGTGGAAATCCACCTGGAAAGTGCATCAAGCGAGTACAATCCACACCTCTATGTAAGCATGCGCCGGGGGCGCTACCAGCTGAGTACGGCCCACGCCGTATATTCCTTCGAAGACCTTTACACCAACTTTGCCCGAGCTTTTGAACAGTGTAAACTGAAAGAATTACCCGGCAGAGAAGCCTTGGTATTGGGCCTGGGCCTGGGAAGTATTCCATACATCCTGGAGAAAAAACAGGGTATGGATTTTCACGTTACCGCAGTGGAAATCGACGAGGTCGTCATCGACCTGGCCTACCGTTATACTTTGGCAGATTTACAATCGCCCATCGATATGGTTTGTACCGATGCAGAAATTTTTGTGTCGAGCACCTATCAAAAGTATGATCTGATCTGTATGGACGTCTTTTTGGACGATCAGATCCCCGGACCATTCCAACAAATTGAATTTTTGGAGCAGTTGAGCGAACTCTTGGCACCTGGCGGGCTACTGCTCTTTAATGTACTGGCTTTGCGGATCAGCGACCGGAGAAGAGCAGAGCGTTTTTTCTCCCAGGTATTTAAAGCTGTATTTCCGCAAGGAACTTTTGTTGAGGTGGAATTCAATTGGGTGTTGGTGAATGATCAGACAATGTTGCGCTGATGGCTTGGTAGAGACGCACGGCCGTGCGTCTCTAAATGGTTGCGCCGAAAAGACGCACAGCCGTGCGTCTCTACTACCGCCACTTTTCCACAAACTCCCGCATTACCGCCACAAACCTCGTCGGTTGCTCATAATGTGGCGAATGCCCGCACTTTTCAAACTCCACCTTCTTTTTTCGATCCGGTGCCGTACCTAAGGTATTGTAAGTAAAACTGGCCAACTCAATGGGCAAAGTTGGGTCATCTTTTCCCCACAATACCAATGCCGGGATGTTGATGCGCCGCAATTCAGGCCGAAAATCCAGTCCATCCGCAAAACGAGCGTCTACTTTATTCGTGAAATAGGCCAAAGAGTAGGGCGAGCGCAGCAGCAACTTGGCGTAATCCAATTGATTGCTATCCGCCAAGGCGGCGGCGTTGTAACTGGTGTCCAATGCAGCAGCGAAGATATAAGGCTCTTTGGTAGAGTACACCGGGGCGGGGTTCGCCTGGTACCAATCGATCACGTATTGCCAAAATTTAAGGTCTTTGCCCTCGGCAATTTTGGCGGGTACCCGTTCCAGTGTCCAGTGTTTGACCGCTTGTACTTCCAGTGAATCATATACGGAACCATCCACGTCAATCCAGCCCTGTATTTTTTGCTGGTTGTTGTTGCGGCCCACCCAGGCTGCGCTCAGCCCGCCACCCCAGCTGTGGCCTAGCATGAACAATTTGGGTTGATTGAACTGTTGGCGGACAAAGTCCACCACCACATCTACATCTTCCACAAATTGATCGATGCTCAAAGTCGATTTTTTGGGGTCACCCTGAGAAAGCCCCGAAAATCGTTGGTCCCAATATACGATGGCGTAGTCTTTTTCCAGTTCGGTAAAACTTTTGGTCACCGCGAATTCATGGCCTGACGAACCAGGGCCACCGTGCACTGTGATTAAAAAGACTCCGGATTCGAGGTTGCCCTTGACCCATACGGGCATGGTAGCTCCTTTGTGGCGAATGAAGTAGTAATTGCCCTCGCTGAGGAATTCAGATTTTTCACAAGCAAAAAGACTGATAGCGAGCAAGGCCGACAAGAATAACTTTTTCATAGTTAGAGGTTTGTAGGCTGATCAATGAATTTAAACAAGTACTTACTTGATGCGGTGAATGAATCCAACTTGCAAAGCCAAATGGGGCAAGGCAAGATTGTTGAATGGCAATTGCCAGAAGACCTTGGGGCGGAAATAGAGCAGATTGGCACTGGTGGCATCTTTGCTCAGGTTGTAGCCGATGCCCAGGGTAACGGAAGGCATGATGTCCAGATTGGCGAAAGCCGAAGCACGCCGGATGTTGCCATTTTCATCGCGTTGGAATACTCCATCGCCATTGTAAAAACTCAGCAGCGTGCCCAAGCCTATGTATTGTTCGGTAAAAAAGCCCGAATTCCGGTACCGACGCAAGCCACCATGTACATCTATAAAGACTCCAGTGTGGTTGCGGGCATGGACGTAGGCCCCCAAGTCGGCGCGGAAGAGGGTAGATACTTTTTTGGACTGGCTTTTCTCCAACTCCAGGTGAGCAACCAATCCGGGATGGGTGGCCGTTTCACCGAAATAACCCAGCCCCAGGTTGAGATTTTTTTGAGCCATCAGGCTCGAAGTGCCTAAAAAAAGCAGCACACTTAAAATACTCCAGCAAGATAAATCCTTCATGATAATGGTTTGAAAGGGTGAAAAATGTGGTAAGCATTTGTGGCCTGAATGACTGGAAAATGGGGGGCGAGGTGGCAACAAACCCGGCTGTTTTGCCCGAAGTAGAAGGCATTTGGGCTGAAGTAGATAAAAAGCGGGCCGAAGTATACACCTGAAATGAAGGCTACTCTTGTAAAAGTTTGTATAAATTGTGCTTAAAATTCACAACGTGCAGACTCGGTCTTACCCCGATATTTGGATGCGCATCATTGGCTCCATTTTTTTGGCTCATTTCATCAAAATGCTGGGGCATACCCAGAGTTTGTGGGAAATTGTCATGCATGCAGAATACTTCAAGGAAGTGCTGATTGGAGGCCTGATCAATTTTAGTTTGTGGAGCCTCATTCGTTGGGTCAGTATTCGCCTGGATCGCCATTACGACTGGTTGGAAGCCTCTCTATTGCGGGCTTTTTTGCAGGCAACCCTGGGGTTTGTAGTACCTATGTTGTTTTCCTTTTTTGTGATGTATCTTTTTTTTATGCAGGTTGTAGGGGATAATATTTTTAACTCAAGTTGGTTATACGTGGAATACCGGGTTGTACTTTTTTACATAGCCATGATGAATTGTTTTTACCTGGCGTATTATTTTTATCAACGCTTCAGGCATGCAGATGCGGCATTGCAATTAATTCAAAACCAGCCCGCTGTGCCCCAAGTGCTTGCGAGCCCCCCTGCGGCAAGCAATACCCAGGTGATCATTGCGGCCAGGGGCAGCCGCCAGGTGCCGGTGCCAGTTGAAGAAATCGCCTATTGTTTTTTGCAGGATGATATTTATTACCTCAAAACCTTCGATGAGCAACAATTGATGAGCAACGAGACCCTGGACGAATTGGCCAACTTGTTGCCAACCAGTCAGTTTTTTCGCATCAATCGACAGATATTGGCCAGCGCCAAGGCCTGTGCCTCCTTCCGCAGTATTGCCAATGGCAAATTGGAAGTTATGCTCCAGCCCAATATGCCTGAACCCACTACTGTCAGTCAAAAAAAAGCAGCTGCTTTCAAAAGTTGGCTGGTTAATCGTTAACCTCAGGCTTACGTCGACTCAGCAACAAAACATTACTCACCTTTCGTTCGCCGTATTCATCAAACACCTTGTCGTCGCAAGGCATGTTAACAACCCCCGTTTTGGTAGCCCCATCAATCCAAAGGGTAGTGGAACCTCCACCGTCAAGATTGATCGCTTCAACACATCCTAACGCTTCCATCAAATGGCTCAGTTCGTACAGACTCATGCCAGCAGCTTCTTTGACCCGTCCATCCACCGTAATCCACAAAATCTCTCCCCTCCGGGTGATGCCCAAAGCCGTACGCGGGTGTCGCGTGGTATTGAACGAACGGGCTGGTAAGTGGATTTTTTTGCCCTCGTGAATGAGTAGTGGGCCGGTTACCATCACGTTGTCCTCTGTTAGCAATCGTTTTTCCCAACCCCTGATGCTGTCTCCTTTGACGATTTGCACCTGATTGTTTTTGATCACAATGGCACTGCGTTGGTGCTCTGCCAGGAATTGACCTGAGGGCCGGGTGGTATCCAGGGTCATTCCATTGATGCGAATTAAATCAACCGAGCCTCCATTTTTTACATCGAAAAAAGTGCCATTTAAAGCGGCCAGGGCCTTGGCCTGCTGCCCTTGGATACTGGTGGGAATCAGGGCTTTGCCGCCCGAAGCAAAAGCAAAATTTAAGGGGCGATGCCCTCTTTTGATGCGCAGGATATTGACGTTTTGATTGGCATGAAACAACTCACCCTTGGCGAAATGATGCTGTTCCCATTTGGCTTTGGGGGCAATTTTTTGTACATGCCAATCTGTTTTTTTGAGTAAAAGCTGGACGCTGTCTACTTGTGCAAATATGATTTGTGGCAGGGCGATAAAAAGAATCAGCAAGCGAATCATCATCAGTCAGTTGCATGAGTTATAAAATATTTTGTACTTTTCACCTATAAAACATCACCAGAACATATCGGGTATGGACCAAATCAGCATTCACAGCGATAAAGGCGAAATTAAACTGCGTAAAAGTAAGGCTTTGGTTGGGTTAAAAATGACTCAATCTCGCGGACTTTTAGAACCAGACTACATCAATAAAGAATTGCACCAAAGCCTGGGCGGCTTCAAGGTGGTCGAATTGAGCATGGATGATACCAACATCAACGACAAACTGGATGAGGTACGCGAAAGGGAGGAGGTTGAAGTTGGAACCCACGTCTATTACCCAGAAAACAGTGATCGGCCTTTGATTGCTACTGGCGAAATTTTCATCACTTACCACGAGGGGGTCAGCGATGAAGAGCAAATGGTGGCTTTGGATGAATACAATCTGGATTTGGTGGAGCGCCGTGGCCCCAATATGCTGGTTGCCCGCGTAACGGCCAATTCACCCAACCCGATCAAAACGGCAGCCCTGCTGCAAAAAAGTTGCCTGGTAAAAATTGCAGAACCAGACATTGATACCATCCTTGATCAATATTTTTTGCCTACCGACAGTTTGATGGGGAGCATGTGGCACTTGCAAAACAACGGCTTTGTACCTGATGCCAATGTACAGTTGCGCCGGGGAATCGACGCCAAAGTGGTGGCCGCCTGGCGTGCATTGGGCAGCCTTGGCTCTCCTAATGTCAACATTGCCATAGTGGACAATGGGTTTGACCTGACCCACCCCGACCTAAAAAACAAGGTGATCAAACCCTTTGATTTTTGGAAAAAAGAACCACAAATACTCCAGGGTGATGCGCGCTATACCCACGGCACCCCTTGTGCCAGTGTAGCTTTGGCCGCCTCGAACGGTGTTGGTATGGTGGGTTCAGCACCCAATGCTCGCTTTATGCCCTTAAGTGGCACTTCTTTTAGTGTGCGTGACACCGAGTCGATTTTCAATTACTGTGTCAACAATGGCGCGGATATCATCAGTTGCAGTTGGGGTTCTACCGATCCCAATTACCAGTTGAATGCCGAAAAACAACAAATCATCGCCAATGCTGCCCGCCGGGGCCGGAATGGACGTGGTTGTGTGATCCTGTATGCGGTAGGCAACGATAGTTTGAACTATGTCAATTTTTATGCGCAACACCCGGATGTAATCGCCGTTGGTGCTTGTACCAGCCAGGGCATTCATGCGCCCTACTCCAATACCGGGATGGAAGTAACCATTTGTGCGCCCTCCAACGGCGATTGGCCTATCATTGCTGCCCGGGCCTGGTGGGACCAGGGCGATCCCCGCGAACAGGGCGAAAGAAGGTACTGGATCGATGGTTTTAGTAGAGGCAATCAGTACAAACATTTTGGAGGCACATCGTCAGCTACGCCGCTGGTCGCCGGGGTTTGTGCCCTGATGTTGACGGCCAATCCGGATTTGACTGCGCGTGAAGTAAAGCAAATTTTAATCCAGACCGCTGATAAGATTGGCAACCCTGGTGAATACATCAATGGCCATTCGCGCAAATATGGCTACGGAATGGTCAATGCCGAACGTGCAGTAGCTGAAGCCCTACGTCGCAGAGGAACATCGACCCCTACCCAGATGCCCAATACCCCTCCATCTCCGCCACAAGTACAGCCGAATACCCAATCACAAACCCAGCCTGTGGTGAGTTCTGGCGCTGGCTCCAGTGTGTTTGAGGTCAATGTCAACCAAAAGCCTAGCTCAGGTTGGGGTGTACAAATCGGGGTATACAGCAATTATGATAATGTGCTCACCCTAGTGGCCAATTTGAAGCAACATTTTGGTCAACCTGTATTTGTGGTTGTCGCCAATCAAAATGGCCGCCAAATTTACAAAGTAGTGGTAGGTGCGTATGCCAACATTAACGAAGCCAGCATCATGCAGAGTCGTTTGACGCAGGCAGGATATCAGGGCTTTGTGAAAAACCTAGCAGACGTATAATATGGTTCTTGCAATTGATATTGGCAATAGCAACGTAGTGGTCGCATTACACGATGGCAATTCCTGGTCGCAGGTCTGGCGTATCCCCACCATTACTGAGGCAGATGCAGCTTTGTTTTATGAAAAAAGATTGGCTGATCTGTTGATGGAAGCGGGCCTGCTGCTGGGGCCTCGGCCAAGGGTGGTGGTGAGTAGTGTAGTGCCCCAGTTGACCCAGTCTTTTTTACACATCGCCGAACATCTCTTTGGCCAGCCAGCCCTCAAAGTTGCTCCGCCGATTTACCCGAAGTTGAAATTACAAATTGACCGTCCGAATGAAATTGGCACTGACTTATTGGCCAATGCAGTTGCGGCCCATCATTTGTATCAGCAGGATTGTATTGTGGTGGATTTTGGAACCGCGCTTACTTTTACCACTGTCACGGGGGAGGGCCATATTTTAGGAGTGGCCATTGCTCCGGGGCTAAAAACGGCCATTGCTTCACTGTTTCAAAAAACGGCCCAATTGCCCGAAGTGCCGCTTACCCTTCCACAAACACCAATTGGGAAAAACACTGAACACGCCATTCAAAGCGGCATTTTGATTGGCTATGTTGGTTTGGTGCGGCACATGTTGGCTGAAATCCGACGTGAAGTAGGGGAGCAGTACATTGCGGTAGCCACCGGAGGTTTATCTTCTATTCTTACTCCTTTGCAAGCAGATTTTCAGCATATTGATCCGATGTTGACTTTGGAAGGACTGCGTATCATTGCCGAAACCCAGCGTAGCGAATAACGTATGAAAAATCTACAAGTTTATCCATCTACCACTCCGGAAGTCAGTGTCCTGACGGCCACCTTCAACCGTGAAAAACTGCTGCCAACTTGTATCGAATCGGTTATTGCGCAAACGTACAACAGCTGGGAGCACCTCATCATTGATGACGGTAGCAGCGATGAGACCCTGATGGTAGTCCAAAAATACCTGCTCGCCGATAACCGGATTCGCTATAGCCGACACAGCAATCGAGGGCAATCCCTGAGCCTGAATGTAGCACTCGCAATGGCCGCGGGAGAATATGTGTGTATTCTGGATTCGGATGATTATTACTTGCCCAATCACATCGAGAGCCGACTTCAATATTTAAAAGCTCATCCCGAAGTAGATTTTTTACACGGGGGAATTGTCGTAATCGGTGATGAATTCGTAGTAGATAGAACCAATCCCAGCCGAAGAATAAACCTGAATGATTGCAGTGTAAATGGTAGTTTTTTTGGTAAAACGGTAGCCTTTAGGACGGTTGGTGGGTATCGCAATATTGCGTTTGGAAACGATACCGATCTCTTCACCAGAATTGAGGAACAGCGTTTTTTTACGCAAAAATTAACCGAACCTGAGTATAAAACGATGGTGTACTGCAGAACGGAGGATAGCATCACCGTACAATTTGAAAAACAATTGAACAATTGATTCCTCTCCTATGCCTGAACAAGCGCTGCACTTGCACATTCAGGGACAAGTACAAGGTGTAGGATTCCGTCCCTTTGTTTACCGCCTGGCACTGGAAATGGGGCTCAAAGGTTGGGTCAACAATGGAGTGGATGGGGTGCACATTGAGTTGAGTGGAGCCTTAGATACCGTTCAGCATTTTGCTCAAAGGGTTGTAGCCGAAGCGCCAGCCTTGGCCCGGATCACCACTGTTCATCAGCAAGTTTTACCTTTGCAAACCTTTCCCGATTTCAGCATCATCGCCAGCGAAAGACTCAGCACACCTCAGTTATTGTTGACTCCCGATTTTGCTTTGTGTGCTGATTGTAAGAATGAATTGCATCAAGCTCAAAATTTTCGCTACCAATACGCCTTTATCACCTGCACCAATTGTGGGCCACGTTATTCCATCATCACAGGTTTACCTTACGACCGCCCACTAACAACCATGTGGGGTTTTCAGATGTGCCCCACTTGTCAGGCTGAGTATGATGATCCCTTGAATCGGCGCTATTATGCACAAACCAATTCTTGCCCAACTTGTGGCATCCAGCTAAAGTATGTTGAGGGCAAAAACGAGGCGCTGGAAAACAATGAAGCGGCCCTTCAAGCTACCATTACCGCATTGGATGCTGGGAAAATAGTTGCAGTGAAAGGCATCGGTGGTTTTTTGTTGTTGGCTGATGCCACCAATGCCAGTACGATCAATTTGTTACGGCAGCGCAAACAACGCCCCAGCAAACCTTTTGCCTTGTTGCATCCCAACCTGGAATGCCTGGCATCTGATGTGGTCTTATCTCCGCAAGCAGTGGCAGCCCTACAAAGTTCAGTAGCACCGATAGTTCTTTTGCCCCTGCAATCACAACCCAAAAGTGGGGTTCAAGTTGCGCTCCTTGCGCCTGGATTGCGCCGCTTAGGGGTGATGTTGCCTTATGCACCCTTGTTGGAGTTGATCAGTACTGCTTTGGGGCGACCTCTGGTAGCAACCAGTGGCAACCTTAGCCATACCCCTATTGCGTATACCAATGAGGAGGCGCTGGAAAGATTAAGCGACATTGCAGATGGGATACTTTTGCACAATCGCGAGATTGTGGTGCCGCAGGACGATAGTGTGTTGGCTTTTACCCCCATGCAGCAGCAGAAAATTGTAATTCGCCGTTCGCGCGGTTTGGCGCCTACTTTGCTATTACCCCATTTTCAACCCCAAAATGGCCTCCTGGCCATGGGCGCACTGCTCAAAAGTACCTTTGCTTTTACCCATCAAAACAACCTATACCTTTCGCAATACCTGGGAGATTTGGAGGATTTTGATACGCAGCAAAACTACCAACTCACCCTGCAACACTTGCTGAACACCCTGCAAGTGGAACCTACACATATTTTGGTGGACTTACACCCGGCCTATGCCTCCAGTCAATTGGGGCGAGAAATGGCCGAAGCACGAGGGCTAACTGTCGTACCGATTCAGCACCATTTGGCGCATTTTGGAGCTGTTTTGGCAGAGCATGATTTATTGGATAAAATGGAACCTGTGCTCGGAGTCATTTGGGATGGGGTAGGGCTGGGTGAAGATGGCCAAATTTGGGGTGGCGAGTTTTTTGTGTACCAGCAAAAGCAGTTTCAGCGCAAAAGCCACTTTCAATACTTTCCGTATTTTATGGGGGATAAAATGGCCCGGGAGCCCCGGCTGGCGGCATTTGCTATTTTGGGGCCGGATTCGTTTCTGGAACCTAAATTCAGCGCTGCGGAATGGTCGAATTATCAGGTTTTGTGGCAGAAAAAGCATGTGGTACAAACCTCCAGCATGGGGCGCATTTTTGACGCGGTGGCAGCTCTGTTGGGCATTATGGATGTTCAAACCTACGAAGGAGAAGCGGCGCTGCGACTGGAAGAACTGGCCTGGACGTATTGGCAAGGCGATAACCCTACGCCGGATAGTTATATTTTTGATACTCAACCCTCTCCTCAATATTTGCTTTTACAAATCAAGGCTGATGTAGAAGCTGGGTTGCCCATAAACCTCATCGCCTTCAAATTCCATTTTTCGCTGATTGAGCTTATAAAAACAATGGCGGTAGCTGAGCAGGTGCGACGCATTGCCTTTTCGGGAGGGGTATGGCAGAATAACCTGTTGGTGGATTTGGCGTTGAGTCAATTGTCAGGGTTTCAGCTTTACTTTCATGAGGAGGTTTCGCCGAATGATGAGGGGGTGGCGTTGGGGCAGGTGGCTGTTTTTGAGCTACAAGTTAGAGCAGCGAAATAAGCCTGCCAAATTGCAATAACCCACCTTTAACCCCCTCAATTGACTATTTTCCAACCTTTGTATAGGTACTTCGATGCTAGGGCTGTATTTTGAAGTACAGTTTTTACTGATTGTACCATTCAAAACACCACGACGATGAAATCACTCCCAATCCTGGCCATCTGCCTGATGCTTTGTAGCGGCTTAAACGCTCAAGCCCAAGCCGAAAACAGCAAGTCTGAATTTGAACAAATCACTGCCACGCTCATGGACTACATCGAAGGCACCGCCAACGGTGAGCCCGAACGCCTGCGCAAAGCCTTTCACCCCAACTTCAATCTATACACCATTACTGCCGACACACTCATGACGCGCTCTGGCGAAGCTTACATCAAAGGTTTTAAACCAGGAGAAAAAGCCAACCGCATTGGGCGTATCATTTCGATCGATTACGAAAAAGATGCTGCTTCAGCCAAAGCTGAAATCGTCGTGCCCAATTGGCGGATTTTTACCGATTATTTTTTGCTGATGAAATACCAGGGCTCCTGGAAAATTGTACAAAAAAGTTACACCTGGCGGCCGTATCCCAAGCCGGATGAGAAAAAATAGAAGGCTACCTAAAACAGCTCCAGTTCTTTCCTTACCCATCTAAAATTTTAGTAAATCCAGTTTTATTTTTAGAAAATTTTTTCTAATCTCGATTTTTAATAGTAGCTTTCGCAAGAATCCTACCTGATTTTGTATACGGGTAAGCGGTTCCATTCAAAATACATCAGATCATGGAACATTTGAGAGTCCCGAAGTCCAATAAAAATGCCCGTGGAACTGTCGCTTGTGACAACACCACCATGCACCTGCTCCAAGCCAATGATTTTGTAGCAGATGCCATTCGCAAATCGGTCGCCGAGCGCAATATCCTCTTGATCAACATCACCTCCTCCGCCGGAAGTGGCAAAACTTCCCTGATGCAGGAGACCGCCAAACGCTTGAGTAGCAAGCTGAAAATGGCAGTCTTGGTAGGTGATTTGGATACTGAGCGGGACGCTGACCGCATCCGCCAAACCGGAATCGAAGCCCTACAAATCGTAACTGGAGGCATTTGCCACCTGGAAGCCCAAATGATTTGGCAGGCCATGCAATCCATTGAATTGGATGGCCTTGACTTGCTTTTTATCGAAAATGTGGGTAACTTAGTATGCCCCGCATCCTTTGATTTGGGCGAGGATTATCGGGTAACCTTGCTAGCGACTACCGAGGGCGACGACAAACCCAAAAAGTATCCCCGCATGTTCCTCACCAGCGAATTGATGCTCTTATCCAAAGCCGATTTGTTGCCCTACTTGCCGTTTTCGGTCGAGGCGGCCATCAAAGATGCGCAGGACGTGAACCCCAATCTCGAAACCCTGACCATCTCCAGCACCAGCGGCGAAGGCTTGGATGCCTGGTGTGAATGGGTAATGGATCGGGTAGCTGCAAAGAAGGCAATGTCAACAAAAACAACCGTTTTAGCCTAGTCAAAAACCAATCAGCATGTGTTTAGCAATACCTGGAAAGATCAAATCCATTGAAATGCAATACGGCGGCTTGGTCCGCATGGCGAAGGTGCAGTTTGGAGGCATTTCAAAAGAAGCTAGTTTGGAAATGTTGCCTCATGCTAAGGAAGGTGATTACGTCCTAGTTCACGTGGGTGTAGCCATCAGCCTTGTTGATGAAGAGGAAGCTCAAAAGACCTTTGCCTACCTCGAGGAAATTGGCGAACTGGATGAACTTGTCCCAGGATCACACTTATAACCACAGCCATGAAATACGTCAGTGAATACCGCGATGCCGATATGGTAGCCCAGTATCTCGAAGAGATTCGGCAAACCGTGACCCGCCCCTGGGCCATCATGGAAGTATGTGGCGGCCAAACCCACAGTTTGGTCAAAAATGGCATCCTCAATATGCTCCCCCCTGAAGTGCGCATGATCCACGGCCCTGGCTGCCCGGTTTGTGTGACTCCACTCAATTTGATTGATAAAGCGGTTTACCTCGCTGAAGAAAAAGGGGTAATCCTTTGTTCTTACGGCGACATGATTCGGGTGCCTGGCTCCAAGCGCAGTCTGCTGGAATCCAAAGCCCGTGGCGCGGATGTCCGGATTTTGTATTCGCCCCTTGAAGCCGTCAAAATTGCTCAGGAAAACCCAGACCGAGAGGTCGTCTTTTTTGCAGTAGGTTTTGAAACTACCGCTCCCGCCAATGCCTTATCGGTCATCCATGCACAGCGCGCAGGAGTACCGAATTATTCAATTCTGGCTTCTCACGTGTTGGTCCCACCCGCCATCGAAGCGGTGATGAACGACCCGGATTCTAACATTCAAGGCTTTTTGGCCGCAGGTCACGTATGTACCATCATGGGCATTGACGAGTATTACCCCTTGGTAGATCGATATGAAATTCCGATAGTTGTGACTGGGTTTGAACCCGTGGATTTGGCGCAAGGCATTCTGATGACCATCCGCCAATTGGAAAAAGGAGAACACCAGTTGGAAAACCAATACAGCCGGGTGGTCAGGCCCGAAGGAAACCCCGAAGCCCAAAAAGTCATCCAGCAGGTCTTTACCATTGCAGACCGGGAATGGCGCGGAATCGGCGTAATTCCTATGAGCGGCTACGAAGTACGCCCTGAATATGTCGCTTATGATGCCAACATCAAGTTCAATGTCAACATCGAAAAAGTCGCGGAGAGTGACGAATGTATTGCCGGCCTGGTGCTAAAAGGCATCAAAAAACCGCAGGAATGTCCTCAATTTGGTCGCGGCTGTACACCTCAGATGCCACTGGGCGCACCAATGGTATCCAGCGAAGGTGCCTGTGCCGCCTATTACCATTTTTCACAGGCCATGGAAGAAGTATCTGCATAACAACGCAATGGAAAAACTTAAAATGGAATTGCAATGCCCTATGCCTCAGCTCGACTTTGAGGTGATCACCCTGGGGCATGGCAGCGGAGGGCTGCTCACCAACAAACTGTTGGAGACAGGGGTTTTTGACCTGTTGAAAAACGAATACCTGGATCAGCACCACGATGGTGCTACCTTCACGTTGCAAGGACCATTGGCCTTTTCTACTGATAGCTACGTTGTTTCTCCCATTTTTTTCCCTGGAGGCAATATTGGTGAACTAGCAGTCAACGGCACGGTCAACGATTTGGCGATGTGTGGTGCCATTCCACGTTATTTGTCCCTGGCCTTTATCATCGAAGAAGGGCTGATGATGCAAGACTTTTGGAAAATCCTGGTCAGCATCAAATTTGCCGCGGAGCGTGCTGGTGTACAAATCGTCACCGGAGACACCAAAGTGGTGGAGCGCGGCAAGGGCGATAAAATCTTCATCAATACTTCCGGTATCGGCACCTTACACACAAAGGCTCAAATCAGTAAATCCCGGGTACAGGTAGGCGACCGGATCCTCATCAGCGGCAACATCGCCGCGCATGGTATCGCGATCCTGAGTTTGCGGCAAGGCCTGCAATTCGACAGCGAAATTCAAAGTGATACCGTCAACCTCAACCATACCGTAGCTCGTTTATTGGATCGGTTTGGTGAAAAAATTCACTTGTTGCACGACCCCACCCGTGGTGGTGTGGCCACAGTGCTCAACGAAATGGCCCGCGACACCCGCCTGGGTGTAGAAATTTGGCAAAAACAACTACCCGTCGCTGAAGACGTTTATGGCGCCTGCGAGCTACTTGGGCTCGATCCCTTGTATGTGGCCAATGAAGGCATTTTTATGGCCTTTGTGGCACCAGAAGTGGCAGATGCTGCCCTGGAAATGCTGCGAGCAGATGAAAATGGTGCGCAGGCGGCCATCATCGGCGAGGTGGTAGAAGCACATCCGAAACAAGTCATTCTACACAGTTCGATTGGGGGTAAAAGGGTCGTGAACATGCCTTTGGGCGAGCAATTGCCCCGAATTTGTTGACATGGAGTACGGCGCACTGAACATCACCCTCAAGGCAGGTACCGGACTGCCCACCAATGTGCCGAGTGTACCTGCGGTGGTGCAGGATGAGCGCATGTTCAAAGGCGCGCCCGACAATCCACTGCTGGCGCCACGGGGCGTATGCCTCGTAAAAGATACCCTTCTGGTAGCCGATACTGGGCAAAACCGGGTTTTTATCTGGCACAAGGCCAGCCAATTGCCGGAGCAAGCGGAGCCAGATTTGGTGTTGGGTCAACTTGACATGGACGCCACTGGGCGCAACTCGGGCGCTACCGTTTCAGCTGCTACCTTACAATATCCTTCTGGCCTTTGGTCTGATGGTGAGCGGCTTATCGTGGCCGACGCCTGGAACCACCGCGTACTCATCTGGCATACCTGGCCACAACACGACGGCCAAGCAGCTGACGTGGTGTTGGGCCAACCTGATTTTTTTCAGAATCAACCCAACGTCATAGGCATCGGCACAGCGCCCACTGCTCAATCCTTGTACTGGCCCTATGGCGTATTCAGCGATGGTGCAAGCCTATGGATTGCCGATACGGGTAACCGTAGGGTTTTGTTTTTTGAAAAAATCCCAATGGAAAATTATTCTGCTGCCGACGCTGTGATTGGCAAAGCGACTTTTGACGAACGCGACTACGAACACCAGGACGCCATCTGGCCCTACGCCGTCAAAATTGGCCCAAATGGCGAAATGGCGATCACCGATACACAGTACTATCGGGTATTGATTTGGCGGAACTGGCAAAATGCGTTGTCCCAGAAAGCCGAATTGATTATTGGGCAAGCTGATCTGGACAGCAATGGGATGAACCAATACGGATTATTTCCACAGGCCAATACCCTGAGTTGGTGCTATGACGCCGTTTTTTACCAAAAAGGAATCCTGGTGGCCGATACCGGCAACAGCCGGGTGCTCTGTTTTGAAGCTTTGCCGCCGGAAAACAATGCCAAAGCGCAAAGCCTGATTGGTAAGCCTCATTTCAACATGGGCAGTGAAAACATGGATACTTTATTTGGGACGGAAAAATCCCTGTACTGGCCTTTTTCCATCAGTGTAGATGGGCAGCGAGTGGCCATTGCAGATACCGGGAACCATCGGATTATTTTTGCTCAATTCCTCGATGCTTCAATTGCTCAACGCTAAAATCGACCCGTATGATCAATGCACTCCCTTTGTTTTTTGCAGCAGTAGTTGGTTTCGGACATGCCTTTGAAATCGACCACTTGTTGGCGGTGAGCAATATTGTAACCCGGCGCAAAACGATCTGGGAGGCTCTCAAAGACGGAATTTATTGGGGATTGGGGCATACTTCAACCATCCTAATTATCGGCGTTTTGATGATTTTGGCAAAACTAGGTATCTCCGAACAAACCTTTCATTTCTTCGAGGCTGGGGTAGGGGTGATGCTGGTGGTGCTGGGCGTCCAGCGCATCCGCAAAACCTGGGAACACGAGAAGTGGCACGCCGACCAGCACCACCACCTGCAAGCGCATGACCACCGTTTGGCTTATGGCGTTGGACTGGTGCATGGCCTGGCCGGAAGTGGAGCCTTGGTTTTACTGGTCATGACCGAAATCAAAGAGGCCTTGCCCGCGGTACTCTACCTGCTGGTGTTTGGGATGGGTTCCATCGCCGGGATGCTGCTGGCTTCGGGGGTATTCAGCCTGCCTTTTTCCCAAAAACTTGCGGATGCGGGGCCTTGGCGCTGGCGTTTTACCCTTTTGTCCTCCTTGTTGTGTATGATTGTGGGAGGAAAAGTCATTTGGGAAAACTTGATGTCAAACTGAAGCCATGAATGAAACAAGTACCTCCAAAGAACAATTGTTGCAAGCTTTTCAGGAACAGAGCATTGTAGTTCTTACCGACAATGGAAAGTTTCTCGAACTGGAAAATGATTACAGTGTTGAAATAGAGGCCAATGGCATTTATAAGCTGCGCTCGGAAGGCCTGGTGGTTGCTCCTTTTGCCAGTGTAGAAGAATTGTGTCAGTTTATAAAAATGGCTTGAAAAACAATACATGACAACAAAGCGCGAACTGGGTGTAGCCGCCCTCTCAACAAGTGACTCCCACCCGGGAAATTTTGCCCTGATCCTGGAAGATTTGGAAACCCGCCGCCGGATTCCTGTGATCATCGGTGCGGCGGAAGCGCAATCGATAGCCATTGTTATGGAACAAATGCAACCGGCCCGGCCACTGACCCACGACCTTTTTGTGTCGATGTTGACTGCACTGGGGGCGAAGTTGGAAGAGGTTTTGATCCACAGCCTGATCGATGGTATTTTTTACGCGCAACTCATCTTGAAGTCTTCAACGGAAGTGGAGATTATGCTGGACGCCCGCTGCTCCGATGCCATCGCCCTGGCGGTGCGTTGCAACGTACCCATTTACACCTACGACAATGTGGTGGAAGAGGCCGGTTTTTTGACGGAAGTGTTTTTGCCGCACCAACGCAAGGGTTCACTGGCAGAATACAGCCTGGAAGAGTTGGAAGATCTGCTGGCAAAAGTGATTGAAAAGGAGGATTATGAGAGCGCGGCGCGGATTCGGAATTATATTGATAAAAGGAATGGGTGAAGGTAACCAAGTTTAAACCTTGCGACAAAAATGAGGTTTACAATCAAGGTTGAAGTTCCGGTGCGGCACCTCAAACCTCTCCCACTGCCCAGCCCCCTATCGACATTGCGCGGCTACGCCGCTGGTCCGCTCAGCCTGAGTAATTACCAAAGCTCCATTCTACCGCTTCAATCTTTCCTTACTTGATCCGTACTGCCACCCAACCAGCCTACGTAGCAATTGAAATTCGGCCTCAAGCAGCCCTAAAACCAATTAACCAACTTTACTCCCCGCCCAGCGGCATAGCCGCGAAACGGCAATAGCCCAAAACCAAAGCACGATTTCCAAGGTACAGAGCACCGGAATGCTGGAAATTATTTATCTCATTCCAATTCCAGCGCAATTTATTTTTTCCCCACAAATACCCTAGCTTTAGGTTCCATACCAAAAAACCAAATTCATGCGCTACTCTCTCCACTTCATCCTCCTTTTCAGTTTAGTATCTCAGCTTCTTCCGGCCCAAGAAAGCAGCAGTTTCAACCCCGCCACCACCTTATGGTACAGCGCCCCGGCCCAAAAATGGGAAGAAGCCCTGCCCATTGGCAATGGCCGCATCGGTGCGATGGTATTTGGCAAAAACGGCGAAGAGCGTATCCAGCTCAACGAAGAAACATACTGGACGGGTGGGCCTTATTCCACCGTAGTGAAGAACGGCGCAGCCGTTTTACCCGAAATCCAGCAACTCGTTTTTGCGGGCAAGATGCTCAAGGCGCACAACCTCTTTGGCCGTCGCCTGATGGGTTACCCGGTGGAGCAACAGAAATACCAGAGCCTGGCCAATTTGCACCTCTTTTTTCCTGAAAACGGCACCATGAGTGAATACAAGCGCTGGCTGGACTTACAAACCGGCATCAGTGGCGTTTCCTACCGCATCGGGGATGTAACGTACCGCCGCGAAGCCTTTGTATCGGCGCCCGATCAAGTGATGGTGCTGCGCATTACAGCCAGCGACCAAAAAATCAGCTTCAAAGCCAACCTGCGCGGCGTGCGCAATCCCGCTCACTCCAACTACGGCACCGACTATTTCACCATGGACCCCAACGGCCAGGATGGCCTCATGCTCAAAGGCCGATCCTCCGATTATCTGGGCATTGACGGGCAAATCCGCTTCGAAGCCCAACTCAAAGTTGTAGCCGAAGGTGGGGCTGTACGCACCGACGACGCCGACCTTTGGGTGGAAAACGCCAAATCTGTCACCCTCTACTTTAGCGCCGCCACCAATTTTGTCAACTACCACGACGTCAGCGCCGACCCACACGCCAAGGTAGAAGCGGTGTGGAAAAACCTGCAAGGCAAAACCTATCCTCAAATCCAGGCCGCTGCACTCAAAGACCACCAGCAATACTTCCAAAGAAGCAACCTGCAACTGGAAAATACTCAGCAATCCTTTTTGCCCACCGACGAACGGATGCTCAGCATTCAAACCGCGCCCGACCCCAGCCTGGCCGCTTTGTGTTATCATTTTGGCCGCTACCTCCTGATCGCCTCCTCACGCCCGGGCACCCAACCCGCCAACCTGCAGGGCATCTGGAACAACGACATGAACCCCGCCTGGGATTCCAAATACACCACCAACATCAACACCGAGATGAACTACTGGCCCGTCGAAACGGGTAACCTCAGCGAGTGCATAGAACCACTCACCAAAATGGTCAAGGAACTGGTGGATCAAGGTACCCAGGTCGCGCGTGAGCATTATGGCTGCCGGGGTTGGGTTTTTCACCAAAACACTGACCTCTGGCGCGTCGCCGCTCCTATGGATGGGCCCACCTGGGGCACCTTTACCACGGGCGGTGCCTGGCTTTGTACCCACTTGTGGGAGCATTACCTCTTCACCCAGGATCGGGAGTATTTGCGGGAGGTGTATCCGCTGATACAGGGTTCAGTGCAGTTTTTTATGGATTTTTTGGTGGAAACACCGGATAAAAAGTGGTTGGTGACCAATCCTTCCACTTCACCCGAAAACTTCCCGGCCAGCCCAGGCAATCAACCTTATTACGATGAAGTGACGGGGATGATCCTTCCCGGCACCACCATTTGTTACGGCTCTTCGATCGACATGCAAATTTTGTCCGACTTATTTGGGTACTATACGGAAGCTGCTGCCGTGCTGCAAGTGGATGCCGACTTTGCCGCCAAAGTCGCCGCTGCCCGCAAACGCCTCCCGCCGCCCCAAATTGGCAAGGACGGCGCCCTGCAGGAATGGACCGAAGACTGGGGCCAGCTGGAAAAAGCCCACCGCCATTATTCCCACCTTTACGGACTTTACCCCGGCAAGGTGATTTCGAGCTGGCGCACCCCGAACCTGGTAGAACCCGTCAAAAAAGTACTGGAGCAGCGCGGCGATGAATCGTCTGGATGGTCACGCGCCTGGAAAATGTGTCTTTGGGCCAGGTTGTACGATGGCAATCGTTTGGAAAAAATCTTCAAGGGCTACCTGAAAGACCAGGCTTACCCGCAGCTTTTTGCCAAATGTTTCACCCCCATGCAGGTGGACGGTTCTTTTGGCGTTGCGGCGGGAGTCGTGGAGGCCCTGGTGCAATCGCATGAAGGGCGGATTCACCTCCTGCCTGCCTTACCTACTGCCTGGGCCAGTGGCCGGATGGAGGGCGTTTGTGCCCGCGGTGGTTTCCAGCTGGATTTTAGCTGGCAGAATGGAAAGTTACAGGAATTGCAGGTTTTGTCAAAAGCTGGCTTGGAATGCCGGGTGCTGCCAGGCAAAGGGGCTTTTCAGGTGACTCAAAATGGCAAAAAGGTCAAGGCCCAATCACTGGATGATGGTTCTTTGAGTTTTGCTACGGAGAAGGGAAAGGTTTATGTGGTAAAACCGATGTAAGGGTAGTCTGAAACCCACAAAACAAATGTTGAAAAATTGAAGGGAAGTGTTTAACCCTTGCGAAAGTATTTTGTTTTTGGTATATTTGAATTAACTGCCAAAACAATATACATCAAACAAACACTTAACCTTCAATGCTATGAAATTATACCAGACAATTATTGGCTGCTGCATGCTACTGTGCATATTACAGACTGGACGCGCCCAAGTGTCGCCTAAGACCTTTGTTTTTGAATACACTCGCCATAATCAGGTTGCTTCGGTAAGCGAAAAACAAGCTGCCAAGGAAAAATCTTTGGCAACAATTGGTAAATGGGATGATGGTGAGGATTTAATCCGAGGCATTTACGCAGACTCCTCACGAATAGTCACCTATCTCCATTTGGACTCTACGCTTTCTCTGATCTGGCATGATGGCATTTTTTCAGATAAGGTAGGCATCGCATTTGGGGGAAAAAATGGGCTTATCAACCTAAAAAATGGTAAAACCAGTTTTATGGATCTCCGGATCATGCAAAAAACGGTTGACAATAGTTTAGGCAAAGGTTTAATCACCATTGAAGATTGGCGTAAAAAAAATGAAAACCTCAAAAAAGTAAAAAACAAGGAAAAAGTAGGGGAATATGTTTGTGAAGTTTGGGACGAATTTTTCCCGCAATACAATTCCTCTGCCAGGCATTGGATGCTACCCGCTGAGAAGGTCAAATTCCCGCTTCCACCTGGTCAAGGGCGTTTTTTTTTCTGGGGAAATCTGATTGTAAAAACTGAAAGCGACTTCGCTCAGTTGTTTAAGCACACTGAAATCCTGGAATTAAAGCGCATCGATTCGCTGGATCATTTTTCCATCCAACAAAAAATCAATGAACTTTTGGCCACCCAAAATGGCTTGAATCGCTCCTATGCCAATTTGCCCGAAAACCAAACCCTGAGCAAGGATAGTTTGAGAGAAGGGCAGTTGTTGTCCGGTTTTGCATTTCGCTCCGTTGATGCGGGTCAAAGCATTTCGATCGATTCGATATGTTCAAAAGCGGCCTACACCTTGATTGACATTTGGGCCTCCTGGTGCGGTCCTTGCGTCAAAGCCTTTCCCGAGCTACAAAAACTCAAGGATGATTTCCCTGGTTTTGAAATCATATCCCTCAATTATGCTGACACCGATTTTAACAAGGTCCAAAAAGTGCTGGATAAACATGAACCCGGCTGGCCTCAAGGCTTTGCCTCCCACCAATTGCATGACCTGATCAACACCGAACAGGCCTATCCGGCAATGTTGCTCCTGGATCGGGATCGCAAGATTGTACAGCTGGGCAAACCTGATTTGAGCTTGGAGCAAATCCGCACTTTTTTGGAAGAAAAACTAAAATAAATAGCATGAGAACATTAGCCATTGTATGCATCATGGTTGGGCTGAGCCATTGCTTGAGTGCTCAGGCTTTTGAAGGAATTTTGGAGTACACCGTCATTTTTAAACACGACCCTGAATACCACAAAAAGACCCTGGAAGGATTTAAAAACCTTGGCTGGTCTGAAGAAACCATCAAGCCCTTCCGTGCGGACTCACTCCGCCTGCGTTATTACATCAAAGGCGACAGTGTTTGGACTGAAAATTATTACAACAACGAAACCACAATATCAAATATCGATTTTCAAGCTGGATTTCAGGCAGAAGTAATTAACCTGGCGGAAGGAAGCCGATTGGTTCTTGGCAAAACCAAGGAGATTGAAGATCTTTTTGAAAAATATACCGATGATCCCAACTGGCGGGATAAAATCAAAGTCAGTTCCTGGTTCAAAAAGGACTACTCCAAACTCCAACGTTTGCCCAAATTGAAGGAAAACATCCTGGGTTACAAGTGTATGGCCTATGAGCTTCCTAGCTCATATCCTGAACTGGGCGGAACCGACCTTTATTGGCTCACGGAAGAGATACCTTATGCAAAGGAGCAAGTTTTACCTTATCACCTCAATACCCTTTTTGCGCCACAAGGTATGATCCTCAGAACCCTCTACACCTCTCCCAAAGGAGGCACTGAGCGGATCCTACGCCGGATTATTCCAGGCCCTATTGCCCCCATTTTGCCGCGTTTGCGCAGTCTTGATTTTGGTACGCTCGACAGTTTGCAGTATGCCGATGAACGACTGAATCAACACCTGCAAGGGAAAGTTTTGGAACAAAATCCGATCGTGCCTGATTTTTCATTTTATCCCATCCAATCTAAAACCCCGATTAATTTGTACAGCAAAAAAGACCAGGGCAAATTCCTACTCCTGGATTTGTGGGGCACCTGGTGTGGGCCTTGCCTGAGGGAGATGCCCAAAGTGCGGGCTTTTCAAGAAGAACATGCTGCGGTATTGGAAGTCATCAGCCTGAATAGAGGAGACAATCGAGCCGAACATGTGGAAGGTTTTATCAAAAAGTACAACATGAATTGGAGCCAGGCCTATGCAGGAAATTTACTCAATGCTTTTTTAAACCCTAAAAAAAGTGTGCCTTATGCGGTGTTGCTGGACTCGGAAATGAAGGTGCGCTGGACGGGGAATCCGGCGGGGAATTGGGAGAAAATCGAGGAGATTATTCGGGGGAATTGAAACAGTTGATATGATTTCAATTTTTTGCACCCCCGCTTTACAACCCAATATTTTTGATTCATAATCTGAGGTGAGTCTTAGGTTTCTTAAGATTCTTAGGTGGTGAAAAAAACTTGCTCCGCAAGGAGCTCTTTCACCACCTAAGAAACCTAAGGCACTCAAGGAATCACCACAGCAGAAATACGCTAAAATGACTTATAGTTCTTTGAGTCCTTACACCCCGAATTTCTGCTTCAAGTACCCCAGCGCCATCCCATACGCCTCTTTCGAGAGCGCCTCATCGTACTTAGGGTTACTCGGATTGGCAAAGCCGTGCACGCCAGCGAAAATTTTGTAGGTCAAATTTTTACCCGCCGTTTTCATATTGGCCGCAAAATCTTCGATGACTTTTTTGGAGATGTACTCTTCCGTGGCGAAAAGCCCCAACACATCGGTGTTCAAAGTTTTGAGTTTTTCAACATCCTGTACGGGCATGCCATAATACATCACGGAACCAACTGTTTGTTTGCCGCCCAGGATGGCCGACTTCAAAGACCAGCCGCCGCCGAAGCACCAGCCAACATTGGCAATTTTGGCCTTTTTGCCCGCCATCATCACCGCACCTTTTACGATGCTTTCCAGGCGCACTTCCTGTACGCCACGCATGAATGTGCCAGCCTCTTTGGGGTCAGCGGTTACTTTGCCATCATACATGTCCAGCGCGATCACGTTTACGGAGCCGCCAAGGTCGTTGTAAAAAATATCCGATTGGCGCTTGATGTAATCGTTCAGGCCCCACCATTCCTGGTACACAAACAGCCACTTGTTCGATTTCTTCTTGGCTTTGATCATGTAGCCGTTTGCCGTTTTTCCATCCGGCGTTTTGAAGCTGACACTGCTGCCCAATTCAGCATAATCCAGCGGCAGCGGGGCCGGGTGCAAGGCCACAAACTTGGGATCATCAACAAATGCGGCCATTCCGTCGCCAGTGTTGTGGCACATCGGCATGGGCATTTCCATTGGGTTGGTCAGGGCTACCCGGCGCTGCATCGGTTGAAATACCGTCAGCAAACTCATGATAACCGAAAGGGAGGAGAGGATGAAGTAATTCATTGTAATTTTTTGAGTGATAAGCGAAAAGCGAATAGCGAATAGCGAAAAATAATTCACCATTTGCCTTTCGCCATTAACTAATTTGACGAAACATTAAAGTTTGCCCATGGTTCAAGCTACTTTTCGATTTTCGCTATTCGCTTTTCGCTAAAATAAATATTCCACTGCTCCTAATCAAAGAACGTTGGTCGAGTAGGTGGTAAAAATAGGTTCCATTGCTCAAGGTTGGTTGGAGTTGAATCTGCTGTTTGATTGGTCCACTGGGTGCACTGATGCGTTCCAAAGCGACCATTTGTCCTTGTGTATCGTAAATCAGGATATCCCAATCAGCAGCTTCAGTTTTGTCAAATTCCAGGTAAAACTCACCAGGGCTGGGATTGGGGTACAATTTGGTTTGGACCTTCAGTTCTTTTACGTCCGGCAAATCCGTAACCAGGCCACGCACGGGGTTGATGCTACGGGTTACCCTGGCCAAGGTATCATTGCGCAGCGATGCACTCAAGATGGCTGAGGCAAAACGAGCGCCGTAAAAATTATAACTTGTATTTCGGCGCACTGCGTTTTGTTCCAAGTCCAATGCCCCTAACAAGAGGCCGGGAGCTGGCCCTCCAGAGAGATAGAAGCTATCCCTGGATACCTCAGCCGTTTCCACCAAAAGTACGGCAAAATCCAGCGCACTACCGCCCTTGGGATTGCGCATGCGCAAGGTACCCCAACCGATGGTAGAATCACGTTTGAATTCGTTGGTAACTACTTGACCAGGTGCCCGATTCAAACCCACCAATGCAACAGTCAATTGAAAATTGATCACATTCCGGTAATTCCAGGTCTGTTTGCTGGTAGAAGTCAAAGGGAATTTGTAGTAATAAAGTGGATTGTTCGTGTAATTGTCCACCTTGGGGAACAACACAACCGAGTCCGTTGCGAAACCCGTAAAACTCTGCAATGGAAAACGCCCCCCGGCAAAAATGGTGCCCTGGATGGAGTAACCATCGTCTCCGTAGCGCTCAAACTGGAAGTTGTTCGAAACACGAAATGGGCCAAAGCTGTAGGTGGCCGTATAGGCACCGGTTGAATTTGGAAAATCAAAGGGAATGGCCCAGGGTTCCAATACAGAAGTTACAAAACGACTGGGCGCCAGGGCTGAATCTTGCAGGCTTGAATAATCCCAGAATTGATTGTTTCCCCCTTTGGGTAGCAGGAGTCCCTTGCGCTGCATCGCCTGGGTGAGGATGGTATCTGCCCGATTGCTCGAAATCGTAAAATCATTGCGGGTCAGCGAGATTTGAGCCTGGGTGTTCCACAGAACAAAGAAAAAACAAAGGCTTAAGTAGAGTTTTTGGGTCATATTGGATGGTGTTAAACTTGATGGACGTATTCCTAGGTCCATCAAGTTGTTTTGGTTTGATGGATTATTTTGCATGAAAAACATAAAAATAGGGTTCATCCACATTTTCGTAAACCCCTTTCAATTTTACTTCCTTGCCCGCTTTTTGTAGTGCAGCCACCAAATCACTTTCAGTAGACACTCTACGCCCATTGACTTGGGTGATGATAAAATTGGGTTTGAGGTTGGTACGGTCGATGGTACTTCCCCGCAAAACACTGGTTACTTTCACCCCAGTTTCTATTTTCAGGATTTGGCGCTCCCGGGCATTCAACGGGCGGACTTCCATGCCGAGTTTTTGCAGGTACTTTAGGTCTTCCCCATTTACAATGCTGGTGCGGTTGCTGCGGTTTTTGAGGGTTACCCGGGCAACAGATTTTTTGCCATTGCGGACGTATTCCACTTTGAGCACATTGCCAGGAGAGTAGCGACCTACCTGTTCTTGTAATTCAGGCATAGTGGCCGTTTTTACCCCGTTGACCCGCAGAATGACGTCATTTCTGCGCAAGCCTGCATCGGCGGCGCCACTACCTGGGGTTACGCCAGTGATGTGCACGCCTTCTACCTGATTGAGCCCTAAGTCTTTGGCCAGTTCGCTATTGACATCTTCAATGCGAATGCCGATGAGCCCGCGTTGCACAATGCCGTAGTTTTTTAAATCCCCTATGACTTTGCGGGCCAGGTTGGCTGGGACCGCAAAAGAATAACCTTCGTATTGCCCGGATTGGGTTAAAATGGCGGTATTGATGCCGATCAGCGCTCCTTCAGTGTTGACTAGTGCGCCACCACTGTTGCCAGGATTTACTGCGGCATCGGTTTGAATAAAGGATTCAATTTTATCCTGGGCATCCAGCACATCAATGCTGCGTCCTTTGGCGCTGACGATACCAGCGGTCACCGTCGACTCTAGATCAAAAGGGTTTCCAACCGCCAGAACCCACTCACCCACCTGCACCGAATCGGAATTACCAAAGGTTAAAAAGGGCAGGTTGTCCGCTTCTACTTTGATTAGGGCCAAATCAGTGGAAGGGTCGCTGCCGATCAGGGTGGCTTTTAGTTCGCGATTGTTGCTGAACGACACACTGATTTTATCTCCATCGGCTACTACATGGTGATTGGTCACGATGTATCCATCCTTGGAAATGATTACGCCCGAACCGGAAGCGCCCCGCTGGTGGTAACGCTCCCGACCGAATAAATCATCAAAAGAAAGGCCATCCCTACCTCCACTACTTACACTTTGAATATTCACCACCCCCGGCGTAGCAATACCTGCTGCCTTGGTGAACTCGGTAGGCGCGGCAGAAAGGGCTCTGGTTGCATTACCCGTGGTAATCCCATCTTGGGCAACACTCCGTGAGAATATTGTGTCATTGGGTTCACGAATGATGACTTCCCGAGGTTTTTCCAGCAAACGATAAATGGCGACTGCCAACAATGCGCTACACAGTGAAGCCAGTACAGTCGGAAGATATTTTTTAAACATGTGGTGATTTTATTAGTGGCTATACTTCACAAAATCTAACATTTTAGCAACTTTTGCAACTTATAAAAAATAAATGTGCAACATGCAAGGCATTCCTTTCTACAAATACCAGGGGGCTGGAAATGATTTTATCATGATCGACCAGCGCAATCAACAGTGGATTGCCCGGGAAGACCAGGCTTTGGTTGAACAACTCTGTCATCGCCGCTTTGGTATTGGTGCCGATGGGCTGATTTTGTTGCAAAACCATCCAGACTACGACTTTGAAATGATCTACTTCAACGCCGACGGCCGGGAAGGCAGCATGTGTGGCAATGGTGGCCGTTGTACAGTAGCTTTTGCCCACCAGTTGGGGGCAATTGGGAATACCTGCCACTTCCTGGCGGTGGATGGCCCCCACGATGCCGTGATTAATAATCCGGAATGGGTGGAACTAAAAATGATCGATGTGACACATGTAGAAGAGGGCAGCGATTTTTACTTCCTCAATACAGGTTCACCTCACTATATTGCTTTTGTGGCAGAAGTAGGCGATATTGACGTGGTACAAGCGGGCCGGGCGATTCGTTACAACGATCGTTTTCGGGCTGAAGGCACCAATGTCAATTTTACCCAAATCACTGATGAAGGCCTGAGCATTGCGACCTACGAGCGAGGGGTTGAGGATGAAACGCTGGCTTGTGGCACGGGTGTAACCGCTGCGGCACTGGCTTACCATTTAAAACAGGGTGGTGCGCCAGGGCCAAATGAAGTGCCCATCAAAGTGAAGGGCGGCGAAATGGCAATCCGTTTTACGGCGACTGAGCAGGGATTTAGCAATGTGTGGTTGTGTGGTCCGGCAAAGCTGGTCTTTGCTGGCGAAATATAATCTACCTATTCCTTCAAAAATGAATGTTCCTGAAGTGTCTCTTAGATGTCTTAGATGGTGAAAAAATAAGCGGCGAAGCTGCTTCAAAAAAACTAATCTGTGGTTTTGTGGGTAATCGACAGATCTAAGACATCTAAGGGACACCTCAGGAATACTGTACATATGAAAACCTGACGAAGTCGGAAATTATTCTTTCTAAAAAACAAGACTATCCCCAAACCCTTTCCCCGTTGTACCCGTCTTATTTTGTCAAACAAAAGACTTTCGCGTTTTTGGGATGTATGGCAAAATATGCTATATTTGTGCCGCATCCCTCCGCAGTCATACTAATCACCAAATTCTATCCAATGCGGAACAAACTAGCTACCCTCATTACCTTCGCGAGTTTCCTGTTTAGCCTGACATGGCTGAACGCCCAAACGATTCGTGAAATTGAAATCAACCCAGCACAACCCGTTGCAGGTCAGCCTTTTACTGTAAAGCTTAAAGGGGATTTCCCCAACGCTTGTTATAGCCTGAGCTACCAGGGTGCAACGGTTTCGGCGAACAACAACCTCAATCTTTATTTCAATGTGATCCAAAGTGCGGGTCCTTGTGTACAGGCCATTACGCCCTTTACCTTCACCCGTACATTTCAGGGACTGAATTACCCTGGAAACTATTGCCTGAAGTTCTATGGGGGCCTAAATGTCAACACCACCGATAGCCAATGCTTCCAAGTACAAACAGCTCCTACACAGGGCACTATTTGTGACATCAATATTCCCAAGATTTTCTGTGGTAGCAACATCAGCAGCAACAACAATCTGGAACCAAACCGCCTCACTTTGTACAATTGTTCTGGTTACCAGTCTGATTTGTACAGTGGTGAAAAAGTATACCGCCTGGAGGTAACCGAATACACTGAGGTGCGTCTGGACATGAAAATTCTGGACAATTGGATTGATCTGGACATGTTCTTGATCAGAGATGTATGTGATTCTCAACATCCTTATTACAAGGTGGAGAAAACGGACTGTATCGCTCAAGCCTGGATACCCCAAGACAACCACAAGGAAAGAAAAATTGTGGCCAAGCTGGAAGCGGGAACGTATCTGATTGTCATCGACGGCCAAACCAACTATGACCGGGGTCGCTTTACACTGAATGTCGATTGTGACTTCCGCGACTTGTGTACAAAAGCGGTTTCAGTCAAATGTGGAGAAAAGTTACAAAACCAAAGCACCATTGGTGGGCGCAACGACGTGTGGAATTATTCCTGTGGTACCGGAGTGTTTGATGCGGAAGGCAATGACCGGGTCTACAAAATCAAGTTGGACAAGGCCAGCAAGTTGTTCGTAGAAATGAACATCCTCACTCCGGGTCAGGACATGTATTTGACTCTTGTAAAAGGTGAAATTTGTGACAATGTAAATCGCACCATCAATAAGGTTGAAGCTCCATTCTGTTTGGGACGCAGCCCGGAATTTGGAACGGGCAGCAATCGACGTACCATCCTGGAAGATTTACCTGCTGGCACTTATTACGTAGTTGTAGATGCACGCATGGCCATGACTCAGGGAAATTACCACATTAGCTTCAACTGTGATCCCGTGCCCTGCAACCTGAGTGTAGTGCCTAACGTACTGGATTTCACTGGAAATGGCGCCCCCCAAACCCTGACCATCAAAGCCTCAAAAGCCTGGAGTAGTGGCCCAACCATAAGTTGGGTGGAACTGTCGCCTCGCGCTGGAACCGGCAATGGCAGCACCAAAGTGAGTGTAATCCGGAAGGACGATCCCGGCAGCCGGCAGGAAATCCTCACCTTCACTTGTGGTAGCGAAACCCAAACCGTCCTGCTCACACAGGGAGGAGCTTGCGCTAAGCCCAATGCAAACTTTACTGTAAGCAAAAGTGGCAGCCGGATAATTGTAACTGCGCAAGCACAAGATAGCGCGACCTATACCTGGGACTTTGGCAGTGGCCTCGTTACCAGCGGAGCGGTGGACACCGTGAATTTACCCAATGGCCCACAGCGCATTTGCCTGACAGTAACCAGCCCCTGTGGCACTGCCAGCACTTGCCAATTGGTCAAAGTGCTTGGTTTCACAGGCGCTGAAATCTCGGTGATTGAACAACCTACACTCTTACAGCCTCGTTTGTATCCCAATCCTAGCCGGGGAGAAACTTTCCTGGAATATGAGTCGAATCAGCTTGGTCAAGCATTGATTCAGGTTTTCGACCTGAGTGGCCGCGAGGTAAGCAAAAGTTTATCGGTACCAATGGTGCAAGGAATCAATCAACACCGGCTCCAGGTAGATCAGTTCCAGAAAGGAGTGTACCTGGTAAGGGTAAAATTACCAAACTTGAGCTGGACGGAGAAGTTGATTGTGGAATAAAGCGATGAATAGTATCCTAAAGCCACATTTTTAGTAGCACAAAGTACACCAAGAAAACACAAAGGGCACAAAGCGACGTCAACGTCTAACTTTGTGCCCTTTGTGTTTTCTTGGTGTACTTTGTGCCAATAAGTCGCTTTGGAATAACTGGTGATGCACCTAGGTTTACTCCTCAATTCTTTTGTAATTATCAGCCAGCGTAGTATTCACATTGCAGAACAACGACAAAACAATCCAATATTGATCGCGAGTGCCCTTCGAGCGCAGCGCAATATTGTCTTTGTCGGTCAGTTGTAACAACATCAGAGTACGATCAGCATCAGCCATGTCTTCCTTTTTTTCAATGGGAATTTCGATACGGCCATTGCGAAAAATTCCGATATCGCTCATCGCACAGGATGGGCGCCCATCCTCCAGCGGATTGCCTGTAATCTCCACTTTTACCCGTTCCGGGCCAGCGTATTTGATGCTTACCTTTTTCCAAATGCCTTTATCTGGATAGTTGGCAGTCACAAAGGTGCCAAAGAGCTCTTGCATTTGTGCGGCTTTTTGGTAAGCTTCCTCTTTGGGTGGAGTTGCTACAGCAGTTTTCTCAGCCGCCAATTCTTCCTGAACAGCTTCTTTTACGTTCTTATCGTTTTTACAGGCGCTTAAAGCGGCCAGTAGGAGTAGACTGAAGGCAATTTTTTTGATCATAGGACTATCAGTTGGTTAGCGGGCAAAGGTAAAAAATAGACTTTAGGAATGGAAAAGAAATCTGGAGACAGATTGGATAGGGACAGTAAAAAAATAAGTGCTCATTTTGCCCCACTACATAGTCCCTAAAAAAAGTAAAGCCACAACCCGAAGATTGCAGCTTCCTTAACCTACATCAGATCGCAAGTTCTTTACATAGATTCCGGGAAAAAATTTCAAATCTGATGCCCCGAAAATGGAACCTATGTTTTACGCAATATGATTATTTGCGGATTGTTTTGACATAAGACTTGTCACCAACGCTAAGTACCACAGTGTACTCACCAACAGGTAACTTGCTCAGGTTGTAACGCTTTTCCACTTTGACTACGTTGCGTACCTCATCTTCGAAAACCAGTACTCCTTCAGCATCCTCAATTCTGAGTTTCAAGGTAGTCAGTTGGTTGTTCAAGAGGCTCACATCCAGCAATTGTCCGGTCGATCTAACCACAGGAGCAAAAAACAGCTTCCGGTCGTTGATGTTCAGGCTCAAACCAGTTCTGGTGATGGAGAGGGGTTGTTCGGTTTCACGAACTCCAGTATTTACAACCAGTTTGTAGTCACCTGTGGACAATTCGTTCAGGTTCAGTACCCGTGCGTATTCTGTGTTCGTAATTTCTTCTTCCAACAGAACCCCTTCCAGTGCACTCTCCAAGCGGATAGTGGTTGGAGTTTTAAGGTTCTTCAGTACCAGGCTTACTTTTTTCTCGCTACCAATTGTATTGATGGAGATAAAAGGATCCTCAATTTTGGCTTGCATGGCTAAAGGCAGTACGAACAAAACCGAAAGCAGTACAAGACGGGCGGTAGTTTTTAAAATGTCCTTCATAACAACAGTTTTTGTGTTTACTAAATGTTTGGGTTAAAATCGAAAAGTTGTGCTTGGGTGTTTACAATGACAAAATTACGCCACCACGGGTCGCTGCGCTACGCCAAAATTGATCTGTTTTGATGCTATTTTACCCCAACTATTGTCACCTCTATCTTTTATGGTTAATATTGGCGGTATTTTAGAATATAATTTTCCGTTTTGCCCAATTCAGCTATAAAAATTCATGCAAAATGGCCAGAAGCGATAAAAATTTTTTTTAGCTTAGTTTAAAAATAAAAAGAAGTCAGGAAAATGCCTGCTTTTGTAATAAAACAACACTTTTGGGAGAATTTAGAAGTTGCTTTGCTAAAAATTTCGTAAAGTTGAGGCTACCACGAGCGACTTAGACACACCATTGGCACACGCACACCATCACACACAAACACACACCCATTCTTGCGGTAGCCTCAACTTCTCAACCCTTTTACCACTTAACCAGCTTCCGTGTCGTGTTTTTTTGACCCGCACTAACCCGGAGCAGGTAATTCCCCGCTGGTAAATCAGCCAAGTCCAGGCGTTGTTGCGTTTTTCCTGCTCCTACTTGCCATTGGTATTGCCGAATCATCCGCCCAAAGAGGTCATGCACTTCCATGCGTAAAATTTGATTGTCTTCCAGTTCCAGTTCCACCAATGTTTGGTTGCCAAATGGGTTAGGATACACCTTTATATTGGCTTCGGGCCAGGCTTCATCCCGATTGCTGCTCAAAATTCGCTGACCGTTGGCAAACCAGGTTCCCAATATGTATCCCGACTTAAAGATGCTTGGGTCGCCATTAGGACTGAGCTTGTCTGCCTTAAGGGCGGTTATCGCAATCACATCGTCGCCGGAATTGCTCTTAGCATCAAAAATGATAAAGTCGTCTTTGGTTGCATAGTTGGGTGCCCCCAGCGTAGTGTTTTCAAATACAGTACCAATATCGCCCGTTTCAATATTAGTCGTCAGTACTTCATAGTCATCGGTATCATCCAACTGGCCATCGCCATTGTTGTCCAGCACGTAATCGAAAGACAATATATAAGGTGTGTTTTTGGAAAAACTGGGGTTGCCGATGTTTTCCCCCTCTTCTAAACCTGTGAATATTTTTTCGATTTTCCCATCGCCAAAGGTATTGGTCTTTTTATTCCAGGCATTCAGCAGCCCCATGTCCCAGTAATTATAGGTACCAAAACCACTCAGAGGCACTTCATTATTGGCATCGTAGACTACAGTTTCCCCGCTGAGGTCCCATTCCAGAGCGTCCCCTCCTACCACATCGCCAGTGGTCACCCCTTCAGTGTAGGAAGGATTGTACAATTTAAAATAGCGGGTATTGCTGCTGGTCCGAGTCAGGTCGATGATGCCAATTTCTCCCTTCCTACCAGTCACCAGGGCAGCCAGGCGCAAACCATCTTTAGATAAGGACACGTTTTCCCAAATCCGGTTGTTGCTGAGTGTTCCGGTATCATACATTGCTTTAGCCCAATCGAGTTCCAGGTATTTCAGCTGTTTGAGGCCATTGATGTAAATGACAAAGTCTCCGGCATCGGATACAGTGGGCTTGCGCAACACCCCATTGGCGATGGGTAATTCCAAAACGGTGGTTTTGTTGGTATTAAAAATGCCGATTCCACGGTAGTCAGCTTTTACGCCCATAATAAACTGAGTACCAGGGTTGAAACTCAGGTCCACTGGGGGTGCAGTCGGGGCACCTACGCGGATACCCACCGTTTCAAATGCAGACTCTGCTGCTTTGGCCACAGATTCGCCACCTTTTTCACGGGCAGCACGTACTACTGCCAGACGTGCATCCACAAAACGGGAGGAGCGGGTGAGGTAGTTGCTCAATGCCAGGTAATACACTTGTTCGGCCATTTCCTTGCCCACCTGGGTGGCAAAGAGGAAAAAAGCGCGATTCACGATGCCACTATTGATGTGTACCCCTCCGTTGTCTTCGGTACCAGTATACCGTTCCGAATACTTATCTGGCTGCCAGCCCTCGTCGTTTAAACTTGTTCCACCGTTGTGTGGATTGGATAAATCGCGCAAGGCACCAGTGGGAAAAGCGGTGGGTAATACCACATCTTCACCTATTTTCCAATCATCACGATCGATCATGGCACCAAATATATCGGCAAAGGACTCGTTGAGCGCACCGGGTTCATTTTCGTATTCCAGATTGGCGGTATGTTGAATGACTCCGTGAGTGATTTCGTGGCCAGCTACATCCAAGGCCCGAGCCAAGCTGCGAACTGAGGAGCCACCGTTGCCATAAAACATGGCGTCACCATTCCAGAAAGCATTTTCAAGTGAGGAGCCATCATCATCCGGCATATTGACATAAGAACGAATGGTGCCTTTTGTGCCGTTGATGGATTGGCGGCCGAAGGTATTCCGGTAATAATCGTACACTACACTGGAGTTGAAATGGGCACTCACTGCGTTAGCAGCAGCCCAGGTATTGTTGCTGCTGGTAAAAAAGTAAGCATCAAAACTACCGTCAGCTTTAAGGGTATTGCGCACATCCAGCGTGACAATAGCTCCTTTGGGCTCTTGTGGCAAATCAGAAGTAGTGGGACTGAACATGTCTTTGCTGGCATCCAGTAAAAAATAAGTGTTACCAATCAGGTAAGTATTAATGGTGCGTTCTACCCCCCCAAGGTCTTTGGCTTTGGCGGTAGCATTGCCGTCGAGCATGGGAAGTTTGGCGCTGGTTTGTACTTCAGCAATACTTTCATGAGTGTGGAAATGGGCAGGAGTGTTCGCTTTATTTGCGCCTTGGTGCTTCAATTTGCACAGGAGGGAGTAACTTTTCAATACTGCTCCACTTTCAGCATCCATAAAATAAGCCCAACGGGCGTGCAAATTGGGCGCAATTTCCAAATACCAACACAGTTTAGGTACATCTTGATCCGGACCGGTATGCAGAATGACCAATTGTTTTTTGGCGATTTGTTCACCCACCATATCTACTTCAGCGGCGGAAAGCGGGCGTAAGGTTTCTTTTTTTTGCACATCAGCCAAGGCTGCTTGAATGGCTTGAGGCGCGTCCACTGCAGGTTTTACCGAGCGCAGTGCCGGCGTGGGGAAGTAACGACCGTTGAAGAGGAGAATTTTACCATCCTTCTCGTGCAGCAGCACTTCAGCTCCATATACTTCAACCCCCTGAAACTGCTGTCGAAAACGTAGATGGTTTTGTCGTTGCTCATCCGTGGATTGGCTGACCAGCACAAATTCTTTCCCAGGGTTGGCAATGCGCAGGTCTTTGCTAAAGTGATCGAGGTACTGAATGGCCTTTTGACTATTGGGCGCGTCGCGCAACTCGGGCAAACCCTCTACCTCGCCTTCAATAAAAATGGGCAGGCTACTTTTTTCATCCCGTACCATCAGCGGGCCCGGAATGGGTTTGCGGAGGCTCAATTTAAGCTTAGGTAAATTACTGTAATTGATGCTGCTTTGATTAGAAGCGCTGTTGTTCTGCGCAAAACGCGGCAAAGCTTTGATTGGGATATGGGTATTTTGTTCCTTTGGACCAGTGCTGGTGCTGCGCTGGGGAATCGGTTTGAACTGGGCGTGTACTTGCAAAAACAGTACAGCGCATAAAAGTGTCAGGATTATTCTCATCATGGTGGATTTTGGAGAGGGAAAGTTAGGGGAAATAAATAAACATTAAAAGTGCCAGGATACAGCTTTACAGACATCAATCAAGCTGTCGTGGATGCACAAGATCGGTTTTTTTATTTATCCCCCCAATTCCCAACAAAATCACCAAAGCAATTTCACTCCGAACGTAAGGACTTCACTGGCTCCATCCGTGCGCTGCGCATGCTTTGTAAGGTCACCGTCACCAAGGCTACAGCAACAGCCAGCGCACCCGCCAAAAAAAATCCCCACCAGGGCACCGGGATGCGGTAGGCAAAATTGTGCAGCCATTGGGCGGCCCCCCACCAGGCCATCGGAATGGCAATTGCCGCTGCAATGAGGATCAGGCGTACAATTTCTTTAGACAATAAGGCAATGATGCTTTGGGTCGTGGCCCCCAAGACCTTGCGGATACCAATTTCTTTAGTCCGTCGTTCGGCTGTAAAGGCAGCAAGTCCCAACAAGCCCAAACAAGCCACTAATAAACTCAGTATGGTGAAAATGTTGAAAATGCGGCCAACACGCAGCTCAGCGCGGTACATCTCGTCAAAACGCTCATCCATAAACTGCCAGGAAAATGGTGCACCACCCGCCATTTTTTTCCACTCCCCCTCAATGCGGCTCAATGCTGCGGGCAAGTCGGTATTTGACAGTTTAATCGAGATGTTGCCAGCACTGCGCTCCAATTTTAAACACAAGGTCTCGATGTTTTGTCGCAGGGATTCATAGTGAAAATCTTTAACCACACCAATCACCGTGTACATTTTATTCAAGAGTTTGCCTTCCGCATCCACGTCACCATGAAAATAGAGGGTTTTTCCAAGTGGGTCCTCCTGACCAAAAAATCCTTTTGCCGCTTTTTCATTGAGGATTACATTGCTGGAATCGCCGGGCATTTCCGCAGAAAAGTTGCGTCCTTTGACAATTTCCATTCCCAGAGTAGGCACATAATCCTCGTCAACCTCCCATTGTTGCATGATTTGACAGGTTTCTTCCTGCAAACTGGGAGTAGAACAAACCGAACCATTAGAGCGACTGGACTCAATTGGCAAAAAACCACTCAGTGTAGCATTTTGTACAAAGGGTAAGTTTTTGAGGTTCTTTTTAAAGGCATCGAGGTTCTTATCAAGAGCATAGGCGTCGTTGACCACCAAAACCTGATCCCGGCTAAAACCCAGCTGTTTGTTTTGAATAAAGCTCAATTGCCCACGAATGACGATGGATGCAGAGATTAAAAAAATGGCGATTAAAAACTGGAATATGATCAACCCAGAACGCAAATTTCTGCCTTTCCCCGAATCAAAAAAGCGGCCTTTCAACACACGAATGGGTTGAAAACCGGATAGAAAAAGTGCTGGATAGGACCCGGACAGCAAACCGACCAAAATACCTCCCCCCATTACGGAAAGCCAAAACAGGGGGCTAGTCCAAGGGAAAAGGAATTTTTTACCCGCAATTTGTGCAAAAAACGGCAAGGCCACCCAACTCAGCAACAGTGCCAAAAAAAGGGCAAAAAAGGTCAAAACCATCGATTCACTCAAAAACTGCCCAACCAAAGCCGAACGTTGCGAGCCAACCACCTTACGTACTCCCACCTCCCGGGCCCGCAAGGTTGAGCGTGCGGTAGAGAGGTTCATAAAATTGACCACCGCAATCAAAAGCACAAACAAGGCAGCCATGCCAAAAATCCAGACGTACTGAATGTTGCCGTTGGCGGCTAGTTCTACATCCATATCTGACTTGAGGTGGATATCGCCCAAGGGTTGCAGGTGAAATTTGACCAAAGTGCCTCCTTTTTCCAATTCGGCATACGTTTTTCCCATCATCTGGGTCAATTGAGGGTCGATGTATTTTTTGAGCAGATGGGGAAACAATTTTGCTTCAAACGCGGCTGGATTTGCGTCTTTGCGCAAAATATAATAGGTATGAAAATTAAAACTCAACCACACCTGGTCCCGGGATTCTTCCAGGGTACTCATGGAACAGAAAAAATCCATCCTGAAATGGCTATTGGTGGGCATGTCCGCAAATACACCAGTTACATTGTACCTTGTTTTGTTGTCGAGGGTTAGGAATTTGCCGAGAGGGTTCTCTGATGGGAAGTATTTTTCGGCCATCGATTTGCTGATGATGATCGTTTGAGGAGCATTCAGGGCATGCTCAGGGTTGCCCTGCAGCATTTTCAGGCTAAAAACTTTGAATAAGGTGGAGTCTGCAAAAATGACGCGGTCTTCTTTGAAGTTTTGTACTTTACTTTTGATCAAAAAAGAGCCTTGTTGCCGAAAACGCACCGCTGTTTCTATTTCTGGAAAATCGGCCACCAAAGCTGCGGCCATTGGTGCTGGTGCTACCGCAAAACTGCTGTGCAAACCGCCAAATTTCACTTCACCTGCTACGCGATAAGTGCGATCGAATTTGTCGTTCCAGCGGTCGTAACTCAGTTCATCCACTACCCAAAGCAGGATCAGTAAACAAACAGCGATCCCGATGGCCAGACCCATGATGTTGATAAAGCTGAAGGTTTTGTGTTTGCGCAGGTTGCGCAGGGCAATCGTCAGGTAATTGTGCAGCATGGCAATTCGCTTTTGGTAGTAGATGAATAGAGACGAGCTTTGCCCCTATGGGAGTTACACAATTTTGAGGAAAACTCTGTTTTGTTACGCTTCGTGCAGTTTTTTATTTGAACCACCTTAGACAGCTTAGGGCACCTTAGAAATCCTGAGGTGCCCTAAGCTGTCTAAGGTGTTCAAATAAAATCCACTTTGTTCTCAGAAAATACTTTTTTTGTGCAGACTTCTAATTCATAATCTATGCGTACCCTGTTACTCCTCTTCTTGCCGCTACTTTTTATATCTTTTGTTCAAGGACAGAGTATTGATAAAAAAGAATTGGGCCGCAGGCTCGATGCCCTATTAGAATCCCGCATCAAAACCAATGAACCCGGCGGTAGTTTTTTGATCCAACAAGGCAAAAAGGTTCTTTACGCCAAATCATTTGGTTTGGCTGACCTCAAAACTGGTGAAAAATTCAGCGCAAATACTTTAGCCAACGTGGGTTCAATCTCCAAAACCTTCGTCGCTTATGGCATATTGCTTTTGGAAAAAGAAGGTAAACTATCTATCGAAGATCCCATCCTGAAATACTTTCCCGATTTTGAACACCCGGAAGTGGTCAAAAAAATCACCATTCGGCATCTGCTAACCCACTCTTCAGGCTTACCTGACAACCGAAACGTAGACAAAGACAGCGTTTTCTACCTTACTGCAAAAGATTTGGAAAATTTTGCACCGTTAAAAAGAACGAATTCCTTACATTTCGAGCCTGGAAGCCGTTTTGAGTACTCCAACCCAGCTTTTAACGGTTTGGCATTGATCATTGAACAAGTCAGCGGCCAAAAGTGGCAGCAGTTTATTGGGGAAAGAATTTTTAAACCAGCGGGTATGCAGCGGAGTGTGATCACCGATGGTGCATTCCCGGAAAGTGGTGTTTCACACGGCTATCGTTTTTACCAAAACCGTTTTGATGAATACGATTATGGCGAGTACCCCACTTTTTGTGCAGCAGGAAATGGTGGAGTGTGGTCTTCAGTCAAGGAACTGCATAAGTACCTTGAGGCAGTCAAAGCCTGTACTTTTGCGGACTGTGCTACCATCCAAAAATCCCAAACAGTATGGAAATCGCCTACCTGGAATAGCGCCGATCCTCCATTTTTGGGTTTGTCCTGGTTTGTAGAAGAGAACCCACAAGGGGTGGCCAATAAAAGTATCGGCCATACCGGGAGCCAGGGAGGCTTTATGGCCCACTTGATTTGGTTTCCTGAACGCGATTTGAGCATCATTTGGCTGGCCAATGATTCAGAATTTTACACTACAGCAATTCTGGAGGCACTCGATTTGGCCAAAGCTGTTCATCGCCCTTGATTCGTTAACTATTAAACAAACAAAATAACGTATGAGTCAATTTGCTACACTGGATTGGGTGGTCATTGGTGCCTACTTTGTACTGCTGCTAGGGATTGCAGTTTGGGTAATGACGCGGAAAACCGACACCACCGAGGATTATTTTCTGGCTGGAAGGAATGTGGGTTGGTTCGTCATCGGAGCTTCCATTTTTGCTTCAAACATCGGATCAGAACACGTAGTGGGTTTAGCCGGGGCTGGGGCTGGTGGCAAAATCCCGATGTTGATTTACGAACTACACGCCTGGCTGGTAGTTACGATGGGTTGGGTATTTTTACCCTTTTATATCCGCAGTGGTATTTTCACCACCCCTGAGTTTTTGGAAAAACGCTTCAATGCTCAAACGCGCTGGTTTTTGAGTATTTTCTCTCTGCTTGCTTATGTACTGACCAAAGTTTCGGTAACCGTGTACGCCGGGGGGATCGTGATTTCCTCTTTGTTGCACATCGATTTTTGGTTCGGAGCCTTGCTGACCGTGGTACTGACCGGAGCTTACACTGTAATTGGCGGGATGCGGGCAGTGGTTTATACCGAGGCAATGCAAACCGTGGTGTTGGTTTTGGGTGCTGCTACACTGACCATTGTAGGGTTGAACGCAGTAGGTGGTTGGAGTGGCATGAAGGCTTCTCTGGAGCCTGGCTACCTCAACATGTGGCGCCCA
This sequence comes from Haliscomenobacter sp., assembly GCF_033763495.1. Classification (GTDB taxonomy): domain Bacteria; phylum Bacteroidota; class Bacteroidia; order Chitinophagales; family Saprospiraceae; genus Haliscomenobacter. The sequence goes on from NZ_JANRKL010000202.1 coordinate 59,265, forward strand.
GCGAGTGATCCTGATTTCCCCTGGCCCAGTCTGGTGATTACGAGTACCATCGTAGGTACCTGGTACTGGTGTACCGACCAATACATCATTCAACGGGGTTTGGCGGCTAAAAACATCACCATTGGCCGTCGGGGTGCTATTTTTGGTGGCTTTTTGAAGTTGACTCCGGTGTTTTTGTTCCTCATCCCGGGTGTGGTTGCATTAGCCCTCAAAAACCGGGGCGAACTGCAATGGGATTCAGCAGATCAAGCTTTTGCTACTTTGTTGATGGAAAAAACACCAGTTGGTTTGCGAGGCCTGGTCGCCGCTGGTTTGTTGGCAGCCTTGATGAGTTCGCTGGCTTCGGTGTTTAACTCTTGTTCCACGCTGTTTACAGTAGACATCTACAAAAAACTGCGCCCAGACGCGCCGGAAAAACAACTCCTGGGAGTAGGTCGTTATGCCACAGCAGTGGTTGTCATCCTGGGGATTTTGTGGATTCCCATCATGCAAAACATCTCTGGCGTATTGTACGAATACCTGCAATCGGTGCAATCTTACATTGCCCCACCAATTACAGCTGTATTCCTGTTGGGTATTTTTTCAAAACGCATCAATAGCAAAGGCGCGATGGCTACTTTGATTTCGGGTTTGGGGGTTGCTTTGTTGCGCTTGGTGCTGGAATTGAGTAGAGACTCTCTGACTCCAGGTAGTCTGCTGCACAGCTTTGGCGCGATGAACTTCCTCACTTTTGCAGCCTGGTTCTTCTTGTTTTCCGTGTTGGTTTGTGTTACCGTGAGCTTGCTCACACCTCCACCCGCGCCTGAGAGCATTACCGGGCTTACCTACGGTACCATGACGGATCAACAAAAAGCGGACAACCGTACTAGTTATAGCATCTGGGACGTGGTGATGTCGGTAGTAGTGGTAGGGATTGTAGTGTTTGTCATGATTAGTTTTAGGGGATAATTTAAGTGAAAAGTGAAAAGTGAAAAGTGAAAAGTGAAAAATAATTCACCAGTTGTTTTTCAACTGTGTTCCTTGTTTTTTTTACCCAAGTTTGGAAAGGGTTGAAATGCCTTCCTAACTTTTCACTTTTCACTTTTCACTTTTCACTTTTCACTTTTCACTTTTCACTTTTCACTTATTTGCTGTATTTGCTAAAAAACGGCCACAACAACTCCGTAGCTGCAATTGGGTAATTATCTCCATTGGGATACTCATGAGTCATGTCTTTGAACTCATGAATGTAATACACGTTGGTGTTACCTTTGGTGGGTGTATTAAAGGTCCAAAAGGCCGCATTGGCGGTTTCCTTCAAAGTGTTGGCATAAGTCAGGCCAAAAGCATTACATATCGTGCTCGTAGACAATTTCATCCCTCCAAGGTTCATTAGTGCTGCACCCATGGGTAAAGGCTGACCGTTGTTCAAGGGAAAAAAACGATCGTCTAGGTTTCCAAAACCGTGATAAATTGGAATGAGTGATAGGGGCACCTTGTTTTGATTGGTAAAAATGGTACCAAAAGGTGCTACCGCCGCAATTACATCCGAAGCTTCTACCGCTAATCGGAAAGTAAACTGCCCACCATTGGAAAAGCCGCTCACATAAACCCGTTTGGGATCAATGGGGTATTTGGTTTGTAAGAACTTCAGCATTTCCCGGAAAAACTTCACATCATCGTACAACTTTTGACCAGGACAAGCAATGGAATCCAGGTCAAAGTGGTTCCATTTCGTGGTTGTGGATTTCACACCATCCTCCGTGATGCAATAGGAAAGCGATGAAGGGAATATGGCGTAAAATTTCTCCTTTGCCGCTTTTTCTTTCCAGCCAGAAATGTTGTAAAACTTCTCTCCATTTCCAGAAGTGCCATGCAACATAAACACCACTGGAACGGGGGAGCTCACTTGAATCCCAGCGGGTTGAAACACGATGAATTCGCGGTCCCTTCCATCTACGTTCAGGGTATGATCGATGCGTTTTTGAGCAGTCAACTCATTGCCCCCCGGGTCTACTAGTTCTTCATTATCACAGGCGTTGAAGAGACACAGGGCGCAGAACAGCGACAACAGTTTTGAGGTGATTTTCCAATTCTTTTTCATAATCTTGAGGTGTTTTTTGGTATTTAGATACCTCAAAATTAGTCCAGTTCCCAACGCATGTCCTCACCCTAATGGGTGATTTGAAGCACCAAAAGCGTTAAAGAAATGTTTCCAAAAGTAAAGATTTGCTGTATTTCCAGCCTCGCAGAAGCCAAATTGGCCATTGAGTATGGCGCATCGGCCTTGGGCCTGGTTGCCAAAATGCCCAGTGGCCCTGGCCCCATCAGTGATGAACTCATTCAGGAAATTGCAGCCAGCGTGCCTCCTCCCATTGCCAGTTTTTTGCTCACCAGCCGCACCAATGCAACGGATATTGCCGCACATCAGCAGGCAGTGGGAACCAATACAGTGCAGATTGTAGATGCTTTGAGTGAAGGGTCTTACGCCGATTTGCGACTGTCCTTACCCGGCATTTCGATTGTGCAGGTGATTCACGTCATCGATGAGCGGAGTGTGGAAGAGGCCCTGCAAATTGCGCCACAAGTGGATGCCCTTTTGCTGGATTCTGGGAACCCTAATTTGGCCGTAAAGGAATTGGGCGGAACTGGGCGGGTACACAATTGGTCACTGAGTCGCCAAATCGTAGAACAAGCGCCCAAACCCGTTTTTTTGGCTGGAGGCCTCAAAGCGGAAAATGTACGTGCGGCGATGGATGCGGTGCAGCCCTGGGGACTCGATTTGTGCAGTAGCGTGCGGACAAATGGGAATTTGGATCCAGTGAAATTGGAAGCCTTTTTTAAGGCGGTATATGGATAAAATAAAAAAGTCCATGCCCCAAAATGGTGACATGGACTCCCTGTTTTCGAAGCGAAAACTCGGACTCGATTAATACCGATAGTACTCGGGCTTAAACGGACCTTGTTTTTCAACGCCGATGTATTCAGCCTGTTCGGTTGTCAGTTCTTCCAGTTCAACCCCAATCTTGGCCAGGTGCAGGCGTGCTACTTCCTCATCCAATTCTTTGGGCAGCATGTATACTTTGTTTTCGTACTTGTCACCTTTGGTGTACAGCTCCAATTGAGCCAATACCTGGTTGGTGAAAGAGTTAGACATTACAAAAGATGGGTGACCAGTAGCACAACCCAGGTTAACCAGGCGACCTTCAGCCAACAACAAGATGTCATTGCCATCGATGTTGTACAAATCTACCTGAGGCTTGATGGTATCTTTGGTGTGACCGTAGTTGTCTTTCAACCAGGCTACGTCGATTTCGTTGTCGAAGTGGCCGATGTTGCACACGATGGTTTTGTCTTTCATCACTTTGAAGTGCTCAGGACCAACGATGCGGCAGTTGCCCGTGGCAGTAACCACGATGTCGGCGCGAGGAATCGCATTGATCATCTTCTTCACTTCAAATCCATCCATGGCCGCTTGCAGCGCACAAATTGGGTCGATTTCAGAAACGATCACCCGGCAACCTGCACCACGCAGAGAAGCAGCAGAACCTTTACCTACGTCACCGTAACCAGCCACTACAGCTACTTTACCAGCCATCATGATGTCGGTGGCACGGCGGATAGCGTCCACCAAAGATTCTTTACAGCCGTATTTGTTGTCAAACTTAGACTTGGTAACAGAGTCGTTCACGTTGATGGCAGGTACTGGCAGAGTGCCTTTGGCTACACGCTCGTACAAACGGTGCACACCAGTAGTGGTTTCTTCGGAAATACCACCGAGGTCTTTCACCAGTTCGGGGAATTTGTCCAGAACGATATTCGTCAGGTCGCCACCATCATCCAGGATCATATTGAGCCCTTGTCCGTCTTCAAAAGCGTACAAAGTTTGCTCTACACACCATTCGTATTCTTCTTCAGTCATTCCTTTCCAGGCAAAAACGGGAATTCCGGCTGCAGCAATTGCGGCAGCAGCGTGGTCTTGGGTCGAAAAGATGTTACAAGAAGACCAGGTCACTTCTGCGCCCAGCTCCTTGAGGGTTTCAATCAGAACAGCCGTTTGAATGGTCATATGCAAGCACCCGGCAATGCGTGCACCCTTTAATGGCTTGGATTGGCCATACTTCTCACGAAGCGCCATCAAACCTGGCATTTCTGCTTCTGCAAGAGTGATTTCCTTGCGCCCCCATTCGGCAAGTGCAATGTCTTTTACTTTGTACTTCAATTGAGTTGCTACCGACATGTGTATGTACTTTTATTAATTTTTTGATTTCGCGGGGCAAAGATAGCTAGTTTTTATAAAAATAACCGCCAAAAGATCAGGGTGCTAATAATTCTTTCAGCCACAGGCCGTTCTCCAGGCGGTACCTTACCCTATCGTGCAAGCGGCTGCGCCTACCTTGCCAAAATTCAATCAAATCTGGTCGGATCAAATATCCGCCCCAATGAGGTGGCAGGGGCAGTACCTCTTCACTGGCGTATTGCTGACTCAAGCGTTCCATCTCAGCATCCAACACAGCTCGGTCGGTAATGATTTTACTCTGGGGCGATGCCCAAGCACCTATTTGACTGCCTTTAGGCCTACTTTGAAAGTATGCTCGAGAGGTTTCTTCACTTACTTTCTCAATTTTGCCTTCAATCCGTACCTGACGTTCCAGATCGTACCAAAAGAAATTCATCGCAGCATAAGGATGAGCCAATAGTTCCTCCGCTTTGGCGCTGCTGTAATTGGTGTAAAAAACAAACCCATTCTGATCAAAACCTTTGAGCAAAACCACTCTGGCTCGGGGCCTCCCTTCAGCATTGGTAGTTGCGAGGGTAAAGGCATTGGGTTCTTTTACTTCGGCCCGGATGGCATCGGCAAACCAGTGCTCAAATTGATGAATAGGGTCAGCTGCTGTATCAGCGATATCGAGTGTGGCAGCGGTGTATTCCTGCCGTAAGTCAGCTACATTTTTTATCATGACAGAATAGTTGTTGTTAAAAAGAACCCAGTAAAGATCATACTACTGGACGTTTTGCTCGGAGGACATCAATAGCCCCCGGCTTTAGCCTGGGGTAGGCGTAATACCCTCCGATCGGGCTTTAGCCCAATGTCATTGACTTAAGATTTTTGGATTAAATTTAACATTGTGCTCTTGCCTCAGAACCCCCAGCCCCTAAAGGGGAGCCCAGCCTACGTTAGCTTAAGATTTACTCCTTTTGTAACTGGAGGCCAAAATTTTAAACATACGTAAAATGTACTCCCCTTTAGGGGTTGGCAGACTTCAGCACAATTTTGCACTGAATGCACCTTTTTTCTTAAGTCAATGACATCGGGCTTTAGCCCTCGTTTGAAATCAAGGCTTGGCTAAAGCCGAATCAATAGGGTGTTTCAATACCCCTAGGCTAATGAAGTTTTTTGAAATAACCGTTCTTAGACCCTGGCGATTGAATTGCCTCCAGCTTTAGCTGGTGGATCAATGGCCAGAACTTGAATGGGCTTTAGCCCAAAACTCAATTTTGTACATAGGGCTAAAGCCCAAAACTAGAGACTACTGCTTATCCACCAGCTAAAGCTGGAGGCAATTCATGCGCTTCGAGTCTAGAATTTGAGATCGGTTATTTCAAAAAACTTCATAAGCCAGGGGCTATTGATGTCCTCTGCGTCTGAAAAACAAAAATGCCCTTTAGTGGAACAAAAATACACATTCAAAGTCTCCAGGGAGGTCAATTTTCCACTTCTAGACATTGATTTTTGTCAAAAAAGCCGCCCAGTCCTCCGGCGTATCCAGATCCAACGCCCCTTCCGGAAAATCGAGAACAACTGCCTGATCCCGGTATTTTTCAATCAACTTTTTTGCTCCTTGCGCCCCATGTAATGCAGCCAATTCGGCAAAAAGGGTACTGGTGAACAAAGCTGGCACACCCAAAGTATCCGTGTATCCGGAAACCACCAGGGGGGCCTGGGTCCTTGCCTGCAATTCCACCAAGGCATACAATGTATTTGCTTCCAACAAAGGCTGGTCCCCAACCAGAATCAATACCTGTTGAATTGTAGGGGCTTGTTCCAATAAAAAAACCAAACCTGTCGCAATGGAGCTCCCCATCCCGCTAGGCCAGTCTGGATTAAATACTTTCAAAGCTTCTGAGTCCAAAAGTTCGGGTTCAATTAGTTCCCGATTGGCCCCCAAAACCACCACAAGGGGGCGAAAAGTTGTACCCAAGGCCGTTTTTACAGCCCTTTCAATCAGACTTTCCCCCGCAATACGCAGCAATTGTTTGGCTTGGCCCATCCGGGTTGAAGCTCCAGCGGCGAGGATTATGATGCCCGTTGTATCGTCAGCCTTTTCCATGCAAATGAATTAAATATGTGGTCTTCACCTTAGTTCAACGCTTTTTTGCGTTATTTGGGGTAAATATTAACCCTGCTCAATATGTTGCGGTTTTCAATGCTTTTACTTTGTTGCGCTTTTGTACTCCTACAAAGCATTCATGCCCAGGACCCGGCCCTGCGTTATGAAGATTTTGTGTACCAACCCCACATCAAATCGGTCAAATTTACACAAAAAGGACTCTACCTTAGTCAGCCCATTCTGGTATTGGATGGAACCGACCTTCTGGAGCTGGAGTTTGACGACATGGAAGCGGACAATAAGTCCTACTACTATCGCGTCATTCAATGCGACATCAACTGGAAACCCACTCCCCTCTCTGAGTTGGATTACATTGATGGATACGCCAATGATCTGCTGCGGGAGTACCACAACTCTTTTAAAGCGACGACTTCTTTTTCGCATTACCGCCTCATTTTACCCAATGAGAATACCCGCATTACCCGCTCAGGCAACTACATTTTACAGGTGTACGAAAGCCTCAATAAAGAAGTAACGGTATTGACACGGCGTTTTATCGTGTTGGAAAACAAGGTTTTTATCAACGCCAAGCTGGTTCCCCCTGCAGCAGTGGGCAAATTTAAAACCCATCAGGAAATCGATTTTGAAGTAAGTGTTAACAAATTGCCTATTGGCAATATGCAGCAGGAAATCAAGGCTACCATTTTGCAAAACAACCGCTGGGACAATGCGGTAATCGGGGTCATCCCCAATTTTAACCGGGGCAATAACCTGGTATGGGATTACCAAGACAAGGTCGTTTTTCCGGCAGGAAAGGAGTTTCGTTGGTTGGACATGCGCAGTTTGTTCATCTATGGTTCTCAAATTGCCACCATCAACCGCGTCAACAATCGGTATGAAATCATCATGAAAGAGGATCAGGTTTTTGAAAGTTCACAGTACTTCCAAATTTTTGACCTCAATGGTGATTATGTCATTGGCAACGCTGACCAACGCGGCATGCGCCTCGACGAGAACCTGCAACGCCGCAGCAACCAGGTGGAAGGAGCCAAGCCAAGCCCTGCGGACTGGAGGGATTTGGCCCAAAACGATGCCAACCACTTCAACAACGCGGTGGGTAGTGATTATGCGGAGGTGCAGTTTTCACTGAGCATGAATGAACCCATCGAAAATCAGGATGTTTACCTCGTTGGTCGATTCAACGATTGGCAAATGATGCCCCAGTACAAAATGACATTTGACGAGGTGCAACAGGCTTATACCGTACGTACCCCCCTGAAACAGGGTTATTACAACTATGCTTACGCGACCAAACCACGCAATGTCAATACTGCTCCAGCGAGCCTCAGCCCAATCGACGGCGATTGGTGGGAAACCGAAAATGTGTACACTATAATCATCTATTACCGACCTTTTGGCGAGCGCTACGATCGGGTCATTGGAATGGGCCAAGTGCAGTCCGGCATTCGCTAATCTAGAATAACCGCCTTTTTATATAAAAATTTCTACCTTTCGCGGGTGCTTTTCTAGTATTGCATTGTGTTAAATTTTTTAAGAAAAGCATCATGTCAAACTTCGCCAAACTGAGCTTGGGTGGAATCCTGGGATTGCTACTGTGTACGGGTCTAAACGCGCAACAGCGCTGGAGCCTACAACAGTGTGTGGAATATGCCACCAAAAACAGCATTTCCATCAAACAAGCCCAAAACCAAATCAATACTGCTGCACTTGCACTCAAGCAAAACCAGGCCAACCGACTACCTCAAGTCAATGCCTCGGTCAGTGGCGGGATTCAGTTCGGTCGCACCATCGACCCTACCACCAACTCCTTTAACTCCCAAAACATTACCAGTAACAGTTTGTCCCTTTCGGGCGGCATTCCTGTTTATAGTGGTGGGCAAATCAAAAACAGCATTACCCAAAGCCGCATTGACATGGAGGCCATCCGTTACGATGCTGCTACCACAGCCAATACATTGGCGCTGAACGTAGCTGCTAATTACCTCAATGTGCTGCTGGCGGAGGAACAATTGGCCATTGCCAAGACTCAACTGGATCAATCGCGCTTACAATTGGCGCAAACCGAAAAGTTGATCGAAGCAGGTTCCCGCCCACGTAATGAGCGCCTGGATGCACTATCGCAGGTTGCATTGAATGAACAAACAGTTGTTGATGCTGAAAACCAGGTGACACTCCGTTACCTCGCCCTCAAACAATTGATGCTGCTCGATCCTGCTCAGGAATTATTGATCGAGCGCCCGGAAATTACCATTCCAGCCAACGCCAACCCCGATGCTTTTGTTATTGAAGACATTTACAATGGCGCCTTGGGCACTCAACCTCAAATCTTGGCGGGACAAAAACGCCGCGAAAGTGCCCTGATTGGTATTGATTTGGCTAAAGCAGGGATGTTGCCCTCTTTATCCCTTTTTGGTAACCTGAACTCTTACGCTTCCAGCCGCGCCTACAATTACAGCTTCCAAAGCCAAAGGATCAGCCAGACCGCCTTTTTTAACGGCCAACCCGTTTCCTTTGAAATTGAGTCCCAAATTCCAGTTCAATTGGGCAAACAAGCCTGGACGGACCAGATCAATCAAAACTTTGGTCAAAGTATCGGGATGCAATTGTCCATTCCCATTTTTAACAACAACCGCAACCGCATCAATATGGAGCGGGCTAAGATCAACGTTGCTGGTGTTGACCTGAACAATGAGCAAGCCAAACAACAGTTGAAAACCGACATCCAAACGGCCATTGCCAATGCCCGCGCTGCTCGTCGGTCTTACATCGCAGCCCAAGCAGCTGAGGAAGCCTCCAAACTGGCTTTTGAGAATGCTCAACAGCGCTTCGACATCGGTGCAGCCAATCAACTGGACTTCAACACTGCTCGCAACAACCTGTCCCGGGCCCAGATGGACCTGACCCGTGCCAAGTTTCAATACATCTTCAATCTCAAGCAGGTTGAATTCTACCAAGGCCGTCAAATCACCCTGAACTAAGTCAACCCACGGTTTTAACCGAGGGAGCCACCAAAAAACACAACCCACGAATTTATTCGTGGGACTAAAAAACAACCCATGGCTTTAGCCGTGGGACAAGCACAACATCCTCAACAACGAAAAATCATGGCAAAGAAAAAACGCAATAATTGGCTCATCTACGGATTACTCGCCCTCCTGGTCGTTCTGGTAGTTGTTGCCGCCATCCAAGCCCGCAATAAGCCCAAAGGCGAAAAAGTAACCGCCGAAAAAGCCGAACTACGCACCATCAAGGAAGTGGTAGCCGCCAGCGGCAAGGTTTTTCCACAAACGGAAGTAAAAATCAGTTCCGACGTTTCAGGGGAAATTGTAGAATTGTTTGTCAAAGAAGGTGACTCGGTGCGCGTAGGTCAGGTTTTGGCCCGCATTGACGCCGATGTATATCAATCTCAGGTAGAACAAGGCATGGCCTCACTCAATCAGGCCAAAGCACAAGAAGCCAACGCGCGGGCCCAGATTGAAAGCCAACGTGGCCAAAGGGAGCAAATCCTGGCCAATCTGGAAAATGCAAGAGAAATCCACAAACGCAATGAAAAATTGTACAAAAATGGGGTCATCTCTGAAGCTGATTTCCAGGCTTCCCTATCCAATATGCGTGCTTTGGAAGCCAACCTAAAAGCTTCTGACGCTGGTATCAAATCAGCACAGGAAAGTGCCAATGGTGCCCGGTTTTCGATTCAAAGCTCGGAAGCAACCCTCAAACAACTGCGCACCAGCCTCAAGCGAACCACCATTTATTCTCCTACCAATGGCATCATCTCAATGTTGAATGTGGAAAAAGGCGAACGGGTGGTAGGTACCATTCAAATGGCAGGTACCGAAATGATGCGCATTGCCAACCTGAACAACATGGAGGTGCGGGTGGATGTGACCGAAAACGATATTCCCCGGGTAAAACTGGGCGATATGGTTGATGTTGAGGTGGATGCCTACATTGGTCGTAAGTTTGTAGGCCGGGTAACCGAAATTGCCAACTCTTCCTCCAACTCCGCCGCTGCCGCCTTGACGAGTGATCAAATCACCAACTTTGAAGTGCGCATTGGCATTGATCCAAGTTCGTATAAAGATTTGGTTGAACCCCGCAAGCGTTACCCATTCCGTCCAGGTATGTCCGCTTCGGTAGAGATCAACACCATGACCAAAAATAATGTGCTGACCATCCCAATTCAAGCGGTAACCACCCGTGAAAAGGATGAAAACAAAAGCAAAGCCAAAGTGGTACGCAATAGCAGCGGCGAGGATGAAGTGATTGAGGACATTACAGAAGATGACCTCAAGGAAGTAGTTTTTGTCATTGGCAAAGGAGATTCGGTGAGCATCGCTGAAATCAAAACCGGTATTCAGGATGACAACTACATCGAAGTATTATCCGGTATTAAAAAAGGCGACGAGGTAGTCTCTGGACCTTATTCCGTTGTAGCCCGCAAACTCAAAAAAGGAGATGTGGTGCGCAAGGTAAAAGAGGATGAGCTCTTCTCGGATGGGAAGAAGAAGAAAGACGAATAAATTCTTAAGTTAAGAAGGTTGAAAAGTTGAAGTGTTGAAAAGTTGCT